>JAZQAT010000076.1:0-1647 GCA_045545375.1 Acetatifactor sp. | reverse complement strand
ATCGTTCAGGATCAGGTGTGGGGACGAGTTACAGCCAATAGAAGCATGGGAAAAGCTACCAGATACTACATGGACGAGTTCCATTTGCTTCTAAAAGATAAGCAGACTGCCAATTACAGTGCAGAGATTTATAAGCGATTCCGTAAGTGGGGCGGCATCCCCACGGCCATCACACAGAACGTGAAGGACTTATTGGAGTCGCCGGAGGTGCAGAACATCTTTGATAACTGTGAGTTTATTTATCTATTGAATCAAGCGCCGGGAGACAGAGAGATTCTGGCAAGAAAGCTTGGTATCAGTAAGTATCAGCTTTCTTATGTGGAGAAGGCAGAGCAGGGCGAAGGCTTACTGGTCTTTGGAAATCTGATTTTGCCATTTAAGGATCAGTTCCCTCATGACTTAGAGCTCTACCGCATCATGACTACAAAGCCAAAGGAAGTAGCCGCCTGGCAGAAAGGAGTATAAGTGAGTAATTACAATCAGGATGAAAACATCGGTGGAGAGGCACTTGATGAAGGTGTTGCGGCTGGGGAAGAGGCCACAAGGGAAATGCACCGGGCCTATCAGCGTCACCAAATCAAGAAGAACTACTACCGAAAGGACAGGGACAGCCCTTATGTAAAAAGCTTCGCGGATAAGATGAAGGATAGGGCAGAAGGAATTAAAGATGGAGTAAAGGATTCGATCAGAAAGATTGCCGAGTTTTTAAAAGAGCATCCAGTGGTGCTTGTGGTGACGATTCTGGTCATTCTTTTTATCTGGCTTTCCAGCAATGTGCTGACAGTCTTTCAGGCTGTGATTTCCAGTATGGGAGATACAGTTCTGGTGTCCACTTATACTGCCTATGACGAGGATATCACCGGTGTAGATGCAGATTATGTGAAGCTAGAACAGGAACTGCAGAAGACTATCGAAAATACGGAGACTGATTTTCCAGATTATGACGAGTATGAGTACAACCTGGAGGAAATTGGTCATAACCCATATGAGCTGGCCAGCTATCTGACGGTAAAGTACGAGGATTATAAGCGCCGGAATATGAAGCAGGTGGTGAAAGACCTTTTCAATGAGCAGTATGACCTGAGCTATAAGGAAAGGACAGAGACTAGATCCCGTACTGTCACGAAGACCGGATATTACGAAGTGGAATCGGAGAATGGCGGCATAACAAAGGTTCCTTACACCTATACCGAAATCGAATACTACACAGTGAAGATTCTCACGGTAACGCTGAAGAATAAGAGCTTAGGTAGTGTTATTTCCGGAAAAGGCATGAATGAGGATGAGCAGGCCAGATATGCACTTCTTTTAGAAACCCAGGGAAATAAAGCCTATCTATTTGATGATGCATACGTGGATTATGAGGATCCAGAGGAATATCAGATTCCACCGGATGCCCTGTCAGATCAAACCTTTGCAGCCATGATTGCAGAAGGGGAAAAGTACTTGGGACGTGCCTATGTATGGGGTGGCTCTAGTCCATCTACCGGATTTGACTGTAGTGGTTTTGTCAGCTGGGTTATTAATCATAGTGGATGGAATCTCGGCAGACAAACGGCTGATCAGTTGAAACACACTTGTACAGTGATTTCGCCTGAGGAAGCAAAGCCAGGAGATTTAATCTTTTTCAAAGGCACTTATGACACC
>JAZQAT010000075.1:0-14734 GCA_045545375.1 Acetatifactor sp. | reverse complement strand
GTTATCGCTTACGAGCCTATCTGGGCTATCGGAACCGGTAAAGTAGCTACTACTGAGCAGGCTCAGGAAGTATGTAAAGCAATCCGTGACTGCATCGCTGAGATTTATGATGATGCAACTGCAGCAGCTATCCGTATCCAGTACGGTGGTTCTGTATCTGCTTCCAGCGCTCCTGAACTGTTCGCACAGCCGGACATCGACGGTGGTCTGGTAGGCGGCGCTTCTTTGAAGCCGGATTTTGGTGCCATTGTTAACTACAATAAGTAATAAGACAACCAATAAAACGAAATAAGAAAAACAAGCTTCTTCTTTGGGCAAAATGCCAAGGAAAGAAGCTTGTTTTATTTGGTCTGTTGAATTTCTTAAATTATGCAGTAAATAACTGACACCAGTAGTTCACGCCATTTACCTGGTAATAACCGATACCAATGGTAGTGAAATTAGGATTCATAATATTAGCTCTGTGGCCGGAACTGTTCATCCAGGCATCCATTACCGCTTCGGGAGACTTCTGTCCCCAGGCAATGTTCTCACCGGCTCTGCGGTAGCTGATATTCTGCTCCTTTAATGCAGTAGCAAAGGAGGTACCGTCGGGTCTGGTGTGAGAGAAGGAAGTAACAATTTCCCTGGCACGTACCTGTGCTGCTGCAGAAACCTTGGTATCCAGTGTGAGAGGTGCAAGACCTTCTTTAGCACGCTCTTCATTTACCAGATTGACTACCTGCTGTACGTAGGAAACGTTCTGTTCAGGAGAAGGACTTTCCTGTTCAGGCAGCCCAGGTGAAGGCATCTCTGCATCGGGAAGTTCCGGGGTGGGTGTATTTGTGTCCGGAGTGCTTGTACCCGGTGTGTCTGTTCCCGGCTGACAAGGCTTCTGAATCTGTATACCGGGGAAACAATTCTTTAACTGAGAAAGCAGGGAGTCCAAGTCACAGGACTGTCCAACCTGGATAACTTTAATTCTGTTAGAATTTATGTTTGCATTCTGCTTGCCGGAAGCACTTGCCGTCATAGATGTACCTGCCAGAGTGGCTGTTGAAATTACAGTAGCTGCCATTAAAGTGATTTTTTTCATGAAATCTCCTTTCTTTCTTGAAAATGTTACAAAATTGTTACATGAATATAATAATACAAAATCAAGCAAGATGAACATGTAATTTCTGGAAACTAATGATCGAGGCGCAAAGGTACTGTCTACGGAAGCCGGTAATTTCAATATTGCCGTATACGATTTTAGCAAAATGTGTTATAATCCTTAAAAGATGATGTTCATACGCTAATGTAATTATTGACAGGAGGGTAACGATGATATTTCAATGTAAAAATTGTGGTGGAAATGTAATTTACAGCCCGGAGAAAAAGGGTATGTATTGCCCTTATTGTGAAAGTGAAAAGAGCGAGCAGCGCAAGGATTCCGATGGGGATATTCATATTTGTCCCAACTGTGGAGGAGAAATGCCGGTAGGTGAGCATACCAGCGCTACAAGATGCCCCTTTTGCGACAATTATATTATTTTTAACGAAAGAATTGAAGGCGTCAATGCGCCTCAAATGATTATTCCTTTTCAGCACAGCAGGGAGATGGTAAAAAAGCTGATGCGGGAAAAGTTTAAAAAGTGTACTTTTGCCCCTACAGATTTTCTTTCAGAAGCGAGGCTCAATACCATGGAAGGTGACTATGTACCTTTCTGGTTGTACGATTATGATGTAAATTATACCTATAGTGCGGAGGGACGCAAGGTAAGAGTGTGGGTTTCCGGTGATACTGAGTATAGGGAGACCAGCATTTACGATGTTTATCGGGATGTGGACGTAAAGTTCTCAAGGATACCGGCAGATGCTTCGGTGAAGATGCCGGATGATGTTATGGATTTGATGGAGCCGTACAATTACGAGCAGATGGAGTCATTTAAACCCGAATATATGTCGGGTTTCATGGGAGAGAAATTCAGCATTGCAGCAAAGGAAGCAGAGGTACGTACCAGGAAGAAGATGGAGGAAGACACTTCTTCGCTGGTAAGACAGACGGTGACAGGTTATGGAAGTCTGTCAGAACGAAATCGTCATCTTAGTGTCAATGAAAAAAAGGAAAATCTGGGCCTTTTGCCTGTGTGGAAGTATGAATATCGCTATAATGATCAGGATTATCCTTTTTATATAAACGGGCAGACTGCTAAGATCGTGGGCAAAGTGCCGATATCTGCAAAAAAGGTGTGGGCATATGGAGCCACACTCTGGGCAGTACTCACTGTGATTCTGATATGCGGATATTATGGAATCATGATGTTTTAGAATTTAAAAAGTCCGAAAGGGAGAAAGGGATTATAATGGATAGTGAAACTAAGAGAGAGGCTATGAAGCAATATCTTCAATATTTCAAATTCTGGTTCATTGCAGCGGGAATTGCTTTGGCTTTGTTTGTAGTGGGTGGTGTGTCTCGGCTGATAAGGACATCTGTAGGCAGAAGTAATAATGAGGCACCGAAAGAGCGCGTATATGACAAGGCAGATGTGCTGACAGATGCCCAGGAGGAAAAATTGCGGACACTCATTGCTGAAACGGAAAAGAAGACAGCTTGTGATATAGTTCTTGTGACAATCAATCAGCAGGTAGAAAGTGCTTCTTCCGGGTGGGAAACCACCATGCGCAATCTGGCTGACGATTTTTACGATGAAAATAATTATGGTTATGATAAAGTACACGGTGATGGTGTGCTTTTGCTGGATAACTGGTATGAAGGGCAGGCTGGAAGCTGGTTGTCTACCTGTGGCAAGGTATATCAGCAATTTGGTACATACGAAATCGATCGTATATTGGATGCAGTGTATTATAGAGTGGACGAGAATCCTTACGAAGCGTATTCTACATATGTGCGGATGATTGGTCAGGAAATGGGAGAGGAAATTGAGTTTCCGGCAGGATTGTTCATGATTCCCATTATCGTAATGTTTGTATTTGTTGCCATGAAACTCAGGTCGCCGCTGGGAAAAGAGACAGTGTCTGTGAATGAATATGTCGTAGGAGGCAGACCGGAAGTACGAGTCAGAAGAGATCAATTAGTCAATAAGATGGTGACCAGACGCCATATTCCCAGAAATAATGGGGGAGGAGGCGGAAGAAGTGGTGGTGGCCGAAGCGGCGGAGGCGGCGGACACAGAAGCAGCGGAGGCGTCAGCCATGGTGGTGGCGGACGTAGAAGGTGATATCGGGGAAGGTTAAGAGCGAAGTTATACACAGAGGGAGGCGTACAGACAGGTTCACGGAAACCTGCCTGTGCGCATAAGAAAAGCACCCACATGACGGTATGGGTGCTTTTTGTTATTCTCTATGTTGCAAAAATTAAGCCATCTCGTTTACAGCTTTGCTAAGACGGGAAACTTTTCTGGCAGCATTGTTTTTGTGATAAACACCTTTGGTTGCAGCCATCTCGATGGTCTTAGTAGCAGCAGCCAGCTCAGCAACAGCAGCTTCCTTGTTACCGGATTCGATAGCAGCGAATACCTTCTTCATAGCTGTCTTAACGCCGGATCTGATAGCTTTATTTCTTTCAGCCTTTGTGCGGTTTACTAAAATTCTCTTTTTAGCAGATTTGATGTTAGCCAAGATCTACACCTCCATTTTCATATGCATTCTGTTTTTTATTAATTAGAAAATGTTTCGCTTTAGCCAGACACGGGGGACTAACGTAAACATACGGTTGTATTGTATAAAAAAATCTTCTTCTTGTCAATACATATTTTAGGATTTTTTGAGAAAAATGTTAATATTCGGCCTTGAATAATAACTAAAGCAGTTATAATTGAAGCGTGATCGATGTAACATGGTATGGCGACTTGACAGTAATGGAAATAAAAGCATCCGGAGGGAGATACAAATGTCGAATTATCAGGTAAGAACGGACTTAGCGCTGGAAGCAAGGGAGAGTATCAGCGAAGCGGATAGTGAACTGAGGGGGGTTCGCGTAGAGGAGTATTATCACGAGGAAGATGATATCCGCGTCACAAAAGTTATGATTGACACCAAGAATGCAGCGAAAGCAATGGGTAAGCCTATGGGAGTTTATGTTACCATGGAAGCACCTGCTATGGTGGAACCGGATGATGGATACCATCGGGAAATTTCACAATGTCTGGCGGATGAACTTAAGGAAATGATTCCAAACAGTGATAGAGAGCAGTCTGTTCTCGTGGTAGGACTTGGCAACAGAGAAGTGACAGCAGATGCTTTGGGACCGCAGGTTGTAGATAATCTGTTTATTACAAGACATGTGGTAAAAACTTATGGGAAAGCTGCTTACAATAAGCAGGTTATGAACCAGATCAGCAGTATTGAACCTGGTGTTATGGCCAAGACCGGAATGGAGACGGCGGAAATCATAAAAGGTGTGGTGGATGAAACAAAACCGGACGTGATTGTAGTAATCGATGCGCTGGCAGCCAGGAGTACAAAGCGGTTGAACCGAACTGTGCAGATTACGAATACCGGTATTCAGCCCGGTTCCGGTGTGGGAAACCACCGGAATGCTCTGACGATGGAAAGCCTTGGTGTTCCTGTTATTGCTATCGGAGTACCTACAGTGGTGGATGCAGCAACAATAGTAGGGGATGCATTGGAAAAACTTCTGAGAGGTGACAACGAATTTGACCGAATGAAGTATATGGGGCAGCACAGAGCAGCCTTTTCGGAGCTTAATAATATGTATATGACGGGAAAGGATATCGATGCAGTAGTCAAGAGAGTCAGCTTTACGGTTTCGGAAGGCATCAATATGGCTTTGGAACTTAAAGAAGAAAGGTGCAGCTAAGGCATAGACTTCATGAAAAAAGCATATATTAGAACAACCCCTGATTATGAGGAGCCTATGAGAATAAAAACAGGAAAACATTATGTCGGTCCTGCTATTGGTGCGGCAGGACTGGCTTTTCTTTTGCTGCTTGTGATAGGAAATGGAAGAGCAGGAAGTAAAAATCAAGAAGCTGCTTCTATGAAAACGGCTTTGCGGAAATACATATATACTATTATAAATGAGGAAGTCATCAAAGGATTCCTGCCGGTCTTCTCTTTTGCAGATAACCTGGAGACAGGAGGCATAACGTTTCTTGTAAGCAGTCAGATGAATGAAGTCATGCCGTTGTATCGGTTTGTGGAGAAATATGAGATGGAAGACGGTCAGGAAGAACAGATGACTATGGAGATGATTTTGAAGGCAGAGGCAGAAGAGTTTCATGATGACGATGAAGCTTCAAAGGCGGACGGTGAGATGCTTCAGGCGATGCTGGATGAAGAGAATCGTGCTGTCAGGGAGGCTGAATCGGGCGAGCAGGTGATACAAAATAATGTAGCTGCGGATCAGGTAAGCAGCGAATTACCTCAAAATGCAGCGGCGGTTCGGAGTACTTTTACACCTCATGTGCAGAAGCTCGCTCAGGTGGACATGGCTGCACTTGCAGATTATGAGGCATTGGTTACGAACTTTTATACCATTGACAATTCTACCATGATAGGCAGTGATCAATTAGATGTGGAGAAGCTTTCGAAAGCGGACATGACTATATCGAAAGAAGCGCAGGGGCCGCAAATATTGATTTATCATACCCATTCGCAGGAGGCTTTTGCAGATTCGATTCCGGGCGACAGAGCAACTTCTATTGTGGGAGTAGGTGACAGGCTGGCTCAGATATTGTCAGAGGAGTATGGTTACCAGGTACTTCATCACGATGCTTCATACGATGTTCCATCCAGAGATGATGCTTATTCGGTAGCACTTCCCAACATTGAAAAAGTACTGGAAGAAAATCCACAGATCCAGGTAGTCATCGACTTACATAGAGATGCCGTGGATGAAAATACCAGGCTGGTAACAGAGATAGATGGCAGACCAACGGCGCGCTTCATGTTTTTTAATGGCCTCAGCCGTACCAAAAAGACCGGAAATATTTCTTATTTATACAATGAAAACCTGGATTCCAACCTGGCATTCTCTTTTCAATTGCAAAAGAAAGCCTTGGAATATTATCCCGGTCTTACCAGAAAAATTTATCTGAAAGCTTACCGCTACAATATGCATCTGCGTCCCAGGAACCTTTTGGTTGAACTGGGTGCTCAGAATAATACAGTGGAAGAAGCCATGAATGCCTGTGATCCTCTGGCACATATTCTGGATATGGTACTGTCCGGTCAGGATTAAACATATACAGGAAGAATAAATCCATCCCGGAAGAAAGTCTTGCGATATGTCTGTTTTTCTGCTACAATCATTTCAGATTGATGTAAGTAGGAAAGGAACAGACAGATGGCAGCAATTGACCAAAGCAAAATTCGAAATTTTTGTATCGTTGCACATATAGATCATGGTAAATCGACACTTGCGGACAGAATTATTGAGAAGACAGGGCTCTTAACAAGCCGTGAGATGCAGGCTCAGGTCCTTGATAATATGGACCTGGAGAGAGAACGCGGCATTACCATTAAAGCCCAGTCGGTAAGAACGGTATACAAGGCTAAGGATGGGGAAGAATATATTTTCAACCTGATTGACACACCGGGGCATGTAGACTTTAACTATGAAGTAAGCAGATCTCTGGCAGCCTGTGACGGAGCCATTCTTGTAGTAGACGCCGCTCAGGGTATTGAGGCGCAGACACTGGCTAACGTATATTTGGCACTGGATCACAACCTGGATGTTTTCCCTGTAATCAATAAGATTGACCTTCCCAGCGCAGAGCCGGAGCGTGTCATGGAAGAGATTGAGGATGTGATTGGACTGGAAGCCCATGATGCACCGCTGATTTCAGCTAAGAACGGCATCGGTATCGAAGAAGTCCTGGAGCAGATCGTGGAGAAGATTCCGGCACCTAAGGGCAATCCGGACAACCCTTTGCAGGCTCTGATTTTTGACTCGGTATACGATTCTTATAAAGGTGTTATCATCTTCTGCCGTATCATGGAAGGTACTGTTAAGAAAGGTACCGTGATCCGTATGATGGCTACCGGAGCCAAAGAAGAAGTGGTTGAAGTGGGATATTTCGGTGCGGGACAGTTCATTCCCTGTGAGGAACTCTCTGCCGGTATGGTAGGTTATATTACAGCTTCCATTAAGAATGTGAAAGATACTGCTGTAGGTGATACCGTGACAGATGCCAATCGGCCCTGCGCGAATCCCCTGCCCGGCTATAAGAAGGTGCAGTCCATGGTTTACTGCGGTATGTACCCTGCGGATGGTGCAAAATATCCTGATTTGCGGGATGCTTTGGAAAAATTGCAGCTCAATGATGCTTCTTTAAACTATGAGCCTGAGACATCAATCGCTCTGGGTTTTGGTTTCCGCTGTGGTTTCCTGGGATTGCTTCACCTGGAAATCATTCAGGAGAGACTGGAAAGAGAGTACAATCTGGATCTGGTGACAACTGCGCCCGGTGTTATCTATAAGATTTACAAGACCAACGGGGAAGTGATCGAACTGACCAATCCTTCTAATATGCCGGATCCTTCCGAAATCGAGTATATGGAGGAGCCTATTGTCAGTGCGGAAATCATGGTTACTTGCGAGTTCATCGGTTCCATTATGGAACTGTGTCAGGAAAGACGTGGTCGTTATCTTGGTATGGAATATATCGAAGGCACCAGAGCACTTTTGAAGTATGAACTTCCTTTAAATGAAATCATTTATGATTTCTTTGATGCATTGAAGTCCCGCTCCAGAGGATATGCTTCCTTTGACTATGATCTGAAAGGGTACGAGCAGTCCAGTCTGGTGAAGCTGGATATCCTGATCAACAGGGAGGAAGTGGATGCACTGTCCTTTATTGTACATGCAGACTCTGCATACGAGAGAGGCCGTAAGATGTGTGAGAAGCTGAAGGATGAGATACCCAGACACTTGTTTGAGATTCCTATTCAGGCAGCGGTAGGCGGTAAGATTATCGCCAGAGAAACGGTCAAAGCCATGCGCAAGGATGTGCTTGCCAAGTGTTACGGCGGTGACATCACCCGTAAGAAGAAACTTTTGGAGAAGCAGAAAGAGGGTAAGAAGCGTATGCGCCAGATCGGTAACGTAGAGATCCCTCAGAAAGCATTTATGAGTGTGCTGAAATTAGATGATAAGAAGTAAGCAGGATAATTATCAGAAGGATTTGGTTTGGAAGCCGCTGGAATTATATCTGCACATTCCTTTTTGCGTTAGAAAGTGCCGTTACTGCGATTTTCTGTCAGGTCCGGCAGATGTTTGTACGCAGGATGGGTATATGGAAGCTCTGCTTACAGAGATGAGAGGCCGAAGCGCGGAATGTGCGGAATATGAAGTAGATACCGTATTTATCGGCGGAGGTACACCGTCTGTGGTGAAGCCTGAATGGATTCAGAAAGTTATGGATACAATTCGCGAGTATTACCGGCTTTCTCCGGAGGCTGAGATTACCATGGAAATGAATCCGGGTACTGTGAGCAGCGATGGTTTGAAAGTGTATCGGAAGGCGGGAATTAACCGTCTCAGCATAGGATTGCAGTCTGCTAATGAAGATGAACTGTTCAGGATTGGACGGATTCATACCTTTGCACAGTTTCAGAAGACTTACCGGGAAGCAGTACAAGCGGGCTTTACGAATATCAATGTAGATGTCATGAGTGCGCTTCCTGAACAGACTGTGGAAAGCTGGAGAAGGACTTTAGAGGCGGTGCTGGCTTTAGAACCTATACCACAGCATATTTCGGCTTACAGTCTGATTGTGGAAGAGGGTACCCCACTGTATGACATGCAGGAGCAGGGGACGCTGATTCTGCCGGATGAGGACAGTGAGCGGCAGATGTATGCTTTGACGGAGGAACTTCTTGGACAGTATGGCTTTCGGCGGTATGAGATATCCAATTACGCCGGGGAGGGTTATGAGTGCCGTCATAATTGCGGTTATTGGCGCAGAAGAGAGTACCTGGGACTGGGAACGGGTGCTGCTTCTTTGATGAAAGAATGCCGTTTTACCAATGGGACCGGTATGGAGGAGTATCTAAAGAATCCCCTTAAAATGCGCGGTGAGGTACAGGAACTTACGGTAGAGGAACAGATGGAAGAATTCATGTTCCTGGGACTTCGCATGATGGAAGGCGTGTCTGAGAAGACATTCCGGGAAGCTTTTGGGCGGGAACTTATGGAAGTGTATGGTTCTGTGATTCGTAAGAATGTGCAGGATGGACTGCTGGAGACTACGGAAGGCAGCCCTGTTTTTTATCGTCTTACGCACAGAGGTATTGACTTGAGTAATTACGTCATGTCACAATTTTTATTTTAAACTGTCTATTGAATCTTTGGGATGGGAAAGGCACTTGTTGCAGGATTTCATCATAAACTATTGTTAAGAGAAATCCTACGGAGGTTATTTTTGAAAACCTTTCAAAAACCCTTAACCTCGGGAGAAGAAGCCCGGTATATCCACCTGTTAAAGGAAGGAAGCGAGGCAGAGGCAAGGAAGGCCAAAGAAATCCTGATAGAGCGGAATCTGCGTCTGGTAGCCTATGTGGTGAAAAAGTACCAGAACGTGGAGGAAGATATGGAGGATCTGATCTCCATTGGATGTATCGGTCTGATCAAAGCAGTAGATACCTTCGATGCAGGGAAGGGGCGGCTTGCCACCTATGCCTGCAGATGCATCGATAATGAGCTTTTGATGTTGCTGAGAAGCAAAAAGAAGACCTCCCGTGAGGTGTCGCTATTTGAACCGATCGGGCAGGATAAAGAAGGTAATGAGATCCATCTGGTGGATGTGATCGAGCAGGAACAGGCAGACATTGTGGAAAATATGGAACTTGCAGGCAACATCCGCAAGCTTCTTACTCTGTTAGAACAGTGTCTGACACCCCGTGAGAAGGAAGTCCTGACTTTAAGATACGGCTTGGGAGGACAGCAGGAGATTACGCAGAGTGAAATTGGCGAACGCCTCGGAATTTCCCGCAGTTACGTTTCGAGGATTGAGAAGAAAGCTATATCAAAATTAAGGCCTTTCTTTACACAGGACTGAGGAAACGTCGTTAGACAGTCCGGAGGCGGTAGAGCCGCCTTCGGGAACATATTTTAATTCTATTGATTCATGAATTCTATTTTTCAAGAATTCCGATTTATTCAACATTTTCCCTTTTTATAAAAAACGAGAGGAGGATTTATGTTCTGTACAATTTATTCGGGAGGACTGGATGGCATTGGCGCTTATCTGGTTCAGGTGGAGGTGGACATTTCTACGGGTCTGCCCGGTTTTGGCATGGTTGGGTCTCTCAGCGGAGAAGTCAGGGAGGCCAGGGAAAGGGTGCAGGTGGCCTTAAGAAATGCGGGTTTTGACCTGCCGCCAATGAAAATTACGGTAAATCTGGCACCGGCACATATCAGAAAGGAAGGAACGGCTTATGATTTACCAATTGCCATAGGGATGCTGGCTGCTATGGGGTATTTTGATAAGAATGCTTTGGAAAATATTCTTTTTGCCGGAGAACTGGGATTGGACGGGGAAATTAAGCCGGTGAGAGGAATTTTCCCTATCGTTCAGGAAGCGGGCAAATCGGGCATGAAATGTTGTATTGTGTCAAAACAGAATGCCAGGGAAGGTGCTCTGGCCGGTGATATGGATGTAAGAGGTGCCGAAAGCATCAATCAAGTAGTGGATTTTCTACAGGAATCCGATGAGAAAAGGGATAGGATTCTGTCCCGTGTTGTGGAAACGGTGGGGGCAACCGGGGGACAGCTGCAGGAAGAGGAACTTGATTTTGCTGATGTATGCGGTCAGGAGGGAGCGAAGCGGGCCGCGGAAATTGCGGCTGCGGGTTTTCATAATCTGCTCATGGTAGGGCAGCCCGGGGCCGGGAAAAGTATGATTGCCAAGCGAATACCGGGCATTATGCCGCCACTAACAAGAAAAGAAAGCATGGAGGTGTCGGCAGTGTACAGCGTGGCAGGCCTTTTAAAGGACTCCCAGCCACTGGTGACAAAACGGCCTTTTCAGAGTCCTCACCATACGGTGACGATGGCAGCGCTGACCGGCGGGAGCGGTGTTCCCAGACCGGGCATCATGTCACTGGCCCACAGAGGTGTGCTGTTTTTAGACGAGTTGCCGGAATTTTCCAGGGCAACGTTGGATTGTATGCGGCAGCCTTTGGAGGATCGTGAGGTACATCTGGCAAAAGCTTACGGAAATGTGACCTATCCGGCAGATTTCATGCTTGTCTGCGCAATGAATCCTTGTGTCTGTGGTTTTTATCCTGACAGGAATCGATGCAGATGCACAGAAGGTTCGATAAGAAAATATCTGGGGAGGGTATCAGGACCTGTTCTGGATCGAATTGATCTGTGCGTGGAGATTCTACCGGTCAATATCACGAAACTGCGCCAGCCGAGTGGAGAGAGCAGCGCTGTCATCAGAGAAAGAGTCATGACAGCAAGGCACAGACAGGAAGAACGGTTTCACGCAACAGCCTGCCATTTTAACGGAGATATGAAAACATCAGAGATCGAAAAATATTGTTTGCTGGGAACCGCGGAACAGAAAGTCATGGAAAAAGCTTACGAAACCATGCGTTTCAGCGCCAGAGCGTATCACCGGATTCTGCGGGTGGCACGAACCATAGCTGATTTGGCAGGGGAAGAGCAAATCCGGGAGGAACATCTTTTGGAAGCTATCTGTTATCGTGCAGGAGACCGCATTTATTGGGGCGGAGGTGACAGAATATGAGTGACAAGTACGATTATTGGCTGCATCATCTGCCCGGTGTGGGAGAACGCACCATCCGAAAGTTACTGAATGTATACCGCAAGCCTGAAGAGATTTATGAAAGACTGGTCTCACATGGGGCGGTTAAGTCTGAGCGGCAGCAGGAGTTTGAGGGGATTCTGACCGGGAAGCAAAAAGAAACTCTGTCAGCCTGCACTAAGACGTGGAAGCTGGAGGAAGAATATGAGAAACTTGCGGAAATGGGCATTCAATTCCTGACTTTTCAGGACCCGATATATCCGCAAAGATTGAAAGAGATTCCGGATCCACCTTTTGGCCTCTATGTGCGTGGTAATTTACCCAAAGAGAATGTGCTGTCGGTGGCGGTCATCGGAGCCAGAGAATGCTCTGAATACGGGCGATTTGTAGGGCAGGAGCTTGGGAAGGCACTGGGAGAAAAGGGTGTACAGGTCATCAGCGGCATGGCCAGAGGGATCGATGGCATCAGCCAGGCTGCTGCTTTGGAAGCAGGAGGCATCTCTTACGGAGTCTTGGGCTGTGGTGTAGATATCTGCTACCCTTCCCAGAACAAACGACTGTATGAGAGGCTGTTAACGCAAGGCGGGATTCTTTCCCCCTATGTACCGGGCACTATGCCAAAAGCCCCTCTTTTTCCGCCGCGCAATCGCATTGTCAGCGGCCTGGCAGACGCACTCATTGTAGTGGAAGCCAGACAAAAAAGCGGGACGTTGATTACTGTGGACATGGCTTTGGAGCAAGGAAGGGAAGTCTACGTGGTTCCCGGGCGTCTGACCGACCGGCTAAGTGACGGCTGTAACCGCCTCATTAAACAAGGGGCCGCAATCTTACTTTCCCCGGAAGATTTTCTTGCAGAGATGTCCGACAATTTCCCGGATAAGTTCGTACTCTGCGGTAAAAAAAGTTCAGAGAAAACAAATATTGAACCGTTCTCAATGAGTAAAGAAGAACGCAGAATATATGACAGCCTGGATCTGACACCTAAATCAGTCAATCAGATTTGCACAGATTCCCACGCCAAACTATCATATCAGCAAGTACAGCAAGTTTTAATGAGGTTCTGCCTAACCGGAGCTGCCAAACAGCCGGTACCGGGATTTTATGCCGTGGTACACCGTCTATAAATTGCAACAATCGTATATCTTGTTTTTAGTCGGCTTTGTTGGTATAATGTAAAAAGAAATTTACGAAGTTGATTCCCCTCTTTCGATGAAAGGAGTTTATTTATGTATAGAGACCAAACCAAAGCAATCACCATAGGCGACAAAGTGATCGGAGCCGGCAATCCGATTTTAATTCAGTCCATGACCAACACGAAAACAGAGGATGTTGATGCAACAGTGGCGCAGATTCTCGCGCTGGAAGCAGCGGGCTGTGAAATTATCCGTTGTACGGTTCCTACTCTTGAGGCTGCTAAGGCCCTTAAGGAAATCAAAAAACAGATTCATATCCCATTGGTTGCGGATATTCATTTTGATTACAAAATGGCCATTGCAGCCATGGAGAATGGTGCAGATAAAATCCGTATTAATCCCGGAAATATCGGCAGTACGGAAAAGGTAAAAGCTGTGGTAGATGTTGCCAGGGAACGCAATATTCCCATTCGTGTGGGCGTCAACAGCGGCTCTCTGGAAAAACAGCTGGTAGAGAAATACGGCGGTGTAACGGCAGAGGGGATCGTTGAGAGTGCCTTGGATAAAGTACACATTATCGAGGATCTGGGTTATGACAATCTGGTGATCAGTATCAAATCGTCTGATGTTATGATGTGTGTGAAAGCCCATGAACTGCTAGCCGGAAAGACAGTTTATCCCCTTCATGTAGGCATCACGGAATCCGGTACCGTGCAGAGCGGCAATATCAAATCCGCCATCGGTTTGGGAATTATCCTGAATCAGGGAATCGGTGATACAATCCGTGTATCCCTGACCGGCAATCCTGTGGAGGAAATCAAATCCGCCAAACTGATCCTGCGGACTTTGGGACTCAGAAAGGGCGGCATCGAAGTGGTGTCCTGTCCTACCTGCGGTCGTACACAGATTGATTTGATCGGGCTGGCAGGAAAAGTTGAAAAAATGGTAGAGGATTATCCTCTTGATATTAAAGTGGCTGTCATGGGCTGTGCAGTAAACGGCCCGGGAGAAGCCAAAGAAGCTGATATCGGAATTGCAGGAGGTATCGGAGAGGGACTGTTAATCAAGAAAGGCCGGATTATCAGGAAAGTGCCGGAAGACCAGCTGTTAGCTGTACTGAAGGACGAACTTGACCACTGGCAGGAATAGGAAGAAGTTAGAGTATGGGCAAACCGTTTTTTGAGGTGTTTCCTTCGCTGAAGCTGGATGGCGGTATTCATGATATTATGGAGCAGACCAGCGTGGAGAAGATATCTGCCACGAAGAGCAGGGATTTTTTGAGGATTTATCTGTTCAGCACCAGGTTGATTATCAAGGATGATATCTGGTCTGCTGAAGAGCAGATTAAGAAGCAGTTATTCCCTACTGCGGAGATGACAGTGAAAATATATGAAAAATTTGAGCTTTCGGCACAGTATACGCCTCAGAAACTGATGGACATTTATCGTGACAGTATTCTGGCAGAACTGAAGGAATACAGCCATGTGGAATACAATGCGTTCCGCAATGCAGAGATTACTTACCCGGAAGAGAATAAGGTAGTTTTGTCGGTAGAGGATAATGTGCTTACTAAGCTGAGGGAAGAAGAACTGGTGCGGGTGCTGGAGAAAATTCTTGTGGAGCGCTGTGGTTTTCCTGTGACGGTGCAGGTAGAGTATCGGGAAGCAGTTACCGGAAAGTTTGACGATGAAGACGAACTGAAGATTCAGATGCAGGTGGCTGAGATTCGTAAAAAAGTAGCTTCGGTCGGCTCGAATCAGGATGCGGGAACTTCCGGCAGTCAGGACAGAGTCGGAGAATTTGGAGATGCACAAGGCGGTGCAAGGAATGGGCTGGGAAGTAACGGAAGTCGGAGGCCAAGCGGTCTTAGGAAGACAA
>JAZQAT010000074.1:0-9830 GCA_045545375.1 Acetatifactor sp. | reverse complement strand
CCTTACCTACCTGATACTCGCTGCGAACGGTATGTCCGGGTCCCTTAGGTGCGATCATGGTAACATCAACGTTCTTAGGAGGTACGATACATCCGAAATGAATGTTGAAACCATGAGCAAACATCAGCATGTTGCCCTCTTCCAGATTGGGCTCGATGTCGTTCTTGTACAGTGCAGCCTGTTTCTCATCGTTGATCAGAATCATGATGATGTCAGCCTTCTTTGCAGCTTCAGCAGCTGTATATACTTCAAATCCCTGTGCTTCAGCCTTTGCCCAGGATTTGGATCCTTCGTACAGACCGATGATTACGTGACAGCCTGAATCCTTCAGGTTCAGTGCATGAGCATGTCCCTGTCTGCCATAGCCGATAATGGCGATGGTCTTGCCATCTAACATAGAAAGATTACAATCTTCCTGATAAAAAATCTTTGCCATTTTTTTATCCTCCATATGGTAAATTAATATTTATAACTGATAGGTTATTATCCCTAGAGCTAACATAACACTTGACTGCAGACTTTATCGCTTGATCGTCTGCTCCAACTATTCTTCAATATATGTAACATTCTCAATACCACGGCTCAAACCTGCGATACCTGTTCTGGCAAGTTCCAGAATCTCGTAGCCATCCAGAAGACCGATGAAAGCCTCAATCTTGTTCTGGTTACCGGTAAGTTCGATAATCAGACTTTCCTTTGCCACATCAACGATTTTGGCACGGAAAATATCGGCTACCGCAATCACACCCTGCCTCTGTTCAGCAGTTGCCTTTACCTTAATCAGAATGAGTTCACGGTAAACACTCTCGTCCGGCTTCAGTTCTTTGATATCGCGAACATCCACAAGCTTACCTACCTGCTTCTCAATCTGCTCCAGGATTACATCATCACCTGATGTTACAATGGTGATCCGAGAAAATCTTGGATCGGCAGTTACACCTGCCGTAATACTTTCAATATTATAACCACGTCTTGAGAAAAGCCCTGATATACGACTCAAAACACCAGACGTATTATCTACTAACAACTGAAATACTTTCTTCTGCATAATACTTTCCTTTCTCGTTACAAAGCTGGGGAAAATCAGATGCGGCTATGCCGCGCTTGATTTTCTTCCAGCTTTGTACATTTTAGCAAGATAAAGTTCTGATGTCAACCTTAATCGTCATTTTCCATACATTTCATCAAAGCCAGAGTTCCTGTACGTGCTACTTCTACGATACTGATAGACTGGAACATGTTAAGAAGAAGCTTGGTTCTCTCCGGTGTATCGCAAATCTGAATCATCATAAAATGCTTTGACATATCTACGATCTGAGCATTCATAATTTCACAAATTTCCATGATCTCACGGCGATTGTTCTTGTTGTACTTGATTTTTACCAGCATCAGTTCTCTGCTGATACTCTGTGATTCATTAAAGGTCTTGACTTTAATGACATCCAGCTTCTTATTCAACTGCTTTTCGATTTGCTCGATGGTACGTTCATCACCACTGCTGACTATCGTCATGCAGGATACTTCCGGATCGTCTGTCTCTCCCACTGCAAGGCTGTCGATATTAAAGCATCTTCTGGAAAACAGTCCGGCAACCTTACAGAGAACACCGGAACGGTTTTCTACCAGTACAGAATATATTCTTTTTCTAACCATATCCGCTTCCTCCTACTTTACCAGATCCATAGGATCAATGATGCACTCCATCAGGATCGATTCGTCATTAGCCAGGAAAGCATCGATCTCCTCTGATGCATGCTCCATGTTAAGAACTCTCTGGAATTTCATGCCGTATGCTGCAGCAATCATCTCAAGATCAGGGCTGCCGGACAGATCAACTACAGAATAATTGTCCTTATAAGTATAATGCTGGTATTCACGAACCATTCCCAGGTAATTGTTCTTAAGAACGATGATCTTCGCAGGTATATTATGCTGACGCATGGTAGCCAGCTCCATCATGGACATCTGGAAAGAACCATCACCGCAGACAGCCACAACCTGTCGATCAGGGGCAGCTACCTTGGCGCCCATGGCTGCCGGAATGGAATAGCCCATGGTTCCCATACCGCCGGAGGTAAAGAATTTACCCTGTTTTACAATGTGATAGGTACAGGACCAAATCTGATTCTGACCAACGTCTGCAACGTATATAGCATCATCCTGCATCTTACGGGAAAGCTCGTCAATAAATTTGGCAGGATCTACAAAAGCAGGATCCGGCTTGCGCTTACGTTCCATGGTAACACGGTATTCTTTCAGCGTCTCTACCCAGGCATCATAATTGCACTCGATTTCTTCTTTGGCAAAGTCCTCAAAAATATGACGGGCATCGCCTACCAAAGGAATAGTCGGACCGGCATTCTTGCCGATTTCTGCAGGGTCAACATCAATATGTACCAAAACTTTATTCTGAGTAATCAGATCCGGCTGGCTTACAGCACGGTCGGCCACTCTGGCTCCTACCATGATAAGCAGATCAGACTCGTTCATAGCGCGATTAGCACAAGGCCTTCCGTTATTTCCCACCATGCCAAAATACATGGGATGTTCAGAAGGCATGACACCGATTCCCATCATGGTAGATACTACGGGTATTTGGTATTTTTCTGCAAAAGTACGCAGATTTTCCTGAGCCTCACTTAAAAGGACACCGCCGCCGACACAGATAATCGGTCGCTGTGATTTCTCCAGTTCACGGATGACTTTTTTAATCTGAACCGCATGACCTTTTACCGTAGGCTTATAGGTACGCATATTGATTTCTTCGGGATATTTAAATTTATTTATCACTGCATTCTGGATATCAATTGGTACATCTATCAAAACCGGACCTTTACGCCCTGTATTGGCAATATGGAATGCTTCCTTAAATACCCTTGGAATGTCATTTACATTTTTAACAAGATAGCTGTATTTTACAAAGGACTCCACTGCTCCTGTAATGTCTGCCTCCTGAAAAACATCGCTTCCCAAGAGTTCGCTGTTTACCTGTCCCGTTATGCAGATCATAGGAATGCTGTCTGCAAAAGCCGTAGCGATACCGGTAATTACATTAGTGGCACCGGGGCCGGATGTGACCGCACAAACACCGGGCTTTCCCGTAACTCTGGCAAGCCCGCTTGCTGCATGGGCTGCATTCTGCTCCGTACGGATCAGTATGGTACGGATATCAGACTCCAGGATACTATTATAAAATGGACAGATTGCAACGCCGGGATATCCGAATACGACTTCCACTCCTTCGGCCTCCAGGCATTTTATTATGGCATCTGCACCTATCATATAAAAACCTCCCTTTTCCTGTAAGTATAGTTATATCATTTTAACACACTAAAGCATAAGAGTGCAACTGTTTTTTGAATATAGCTGTAAAACAGAATTCTATTAGTTAGGCGCCTAAAGAACCAGAGGTTCTTTGCGAATGGCGCGTCTGAACTGTTACTCTACTACTCTACGGCACTTAACTTTCCTGACCAATTAAACGTTTTGCCAATTTGACTGCATCCGCCGCATCATTAGAATAACCGTCTGCACCGATTTCATCTGCATATTCCTGAGTAATGACAGCACCGCCTATCATAACTTTAATATCCAACTGTTCCTCTCTGACCAGCGCAACAACCTCTCTCATCTTCTGCATGGTGGTGGTCATCAAAGCAGACAGACCGATAATTCGAGCCTGATGCTCTTTGGCAGCCTTAATAATATTTGATGCCGGAACATCTTTTCCGAGGTCAATAACGCGGAAACCATAATTTTTCAGCATCAAAGCCACCAGATTCTTACCGATATCATGAATATCTCCTTCTACTGTAGCAAGTACGACGGTTGTCATCTGCGAGGAATCCACATCCTTTAACAAAAGGGGCTCCAGCACTTCGATTGCATTCTTCATGGCTTCTGCGCTTCCTATGAGCTGAGGCAGGAAATATTTCCCTTTGTCGAAATACTCACCCACTTCATTAATTGCAGGCAGTAAACACTGATTCAGCAGATCAGATGGATTCTCGCCCTGTTCCAGAGCTTTGTTCACAATTGATGTAATACCCTTTCTGTTGCCTTTTAGAACAGCCTTATGAAGTTCTTCATAAATAGGAGTTCGTTCAGAAGCAGCCGATTTCTTTTCTTCAATTTGTCCTGCAGTATCAGAAACAATTGACGTCTTCTGTTCCTGAGGAGTCTGATTCGCCGCTGTAATCGTCATCTGAGCAGCCTGGGTCTGTATTGCCTGAGCAGCCTGCATTTCTTTCTTCTCTTTTAACGAAGAAGTATATTCGATGTATTTCAAATCTGCTCCTTCCTTTGCCAGCAGCAAATCTGCAGCCAGTGCGCAGCTTACCAGAAGCTCCTGAGAAGGGTTAGCAATTGCCATGGTCAGCCCTGCCTGAATAGCTAAGGTCAGGAATGCAGTATTGACATAACTTCTCTCCGGCATACCAAAAGAGATATTAGACAGACCGCAAATAGTGGCCAGACCAAGTTCTTTACAATATCGAATGGTTTCCAGTGTTTCAAGAGCCGCTTTAGGATTGGCTCCTACAGTTGTGACAAGACCATCCACGATAATATCCTCTTTTGTAAGCCCAAGAGAAAGTGCTTTGTCAAGAATAGTATGTATGATCTGTTTCTTCTCTTCCAGATTTTCAGGAAGCCCCTTATCGGATAAAGGAAGCAGGATGAACATGGCTCCGTACTTCTTGGCAAGCGGCAGCAGTTTCTCGAACTTTTCACTTTCCAGAGACACAGAATTGATCAGCGCTCTTCCCGGATACTGCCGCAGCGCCTCCTCGAGCACTTCTACATGGCTGGAATCCAGAGATAGAGGCAGATTAGTCACAGCAGATACTTCCATAATTGCAGACAGCATCATTTTCTTCTCATCAATGCCGCTCATACCCATGTTGATATCAAGAATCTGAGCACCACAGGCTTCCTGCTCTTCTGCAAAACGGGTCACCATTTCCAGATTACCTTCTCTAAGCTGCCCTTGCAGAGCTTTTTTTCCGGTAGGATTGATTCTCTCACCTACGATTAAAAAGTTCTGATTCAAACCAAAAGATACCGTCATTCGCTCTGAAGTAAGATATCTTAAGCCTTTCTTTTCCATTTTTACTGGCAGCATACCAGTCGTCTTCTTTTTTAACAGCCTGATATACTCAGGCGTGGTGCCGCAGCATCCGCCAAGTATCGTTGCACCCGCTTCTACCAGCAGCTTCATTTCTTCGGAAAATTGATCAGCATCCATATCATAGCCGGTATTGCCCTGGGCATCTGTTACAGGAAGACCTGCATTTGGCTTGGCAATCACAGGGATAGACACTGCATTAGACATTTCACGAATGACATCCTGCATAAGGGCAGGTCCTGTAGAACAATTTGCACCAACAGCTGCTGCTCCGAGCTTTTCCAGTACAACAGCAGCAGTCTTAGCGTCCGTTCCGAACAAGGCTCTGCCGTCCTTTTCAAAAGTCATTGTGACCATTACAGCAAGGTCAGTTACTTCTTTAGCTGCAATCAGCGCAGCCCTGGCTTCCTGTAAGCTCATCATCGTCTCCACCACCAGAAGATCCACACCGGCTTTTTCCAAATAAAGAATCTGTTCTTTATAAATTTCTACCAGTTCTTCGAATTCCATGGTGCCTAAGGGTACAAGCTGCCTGCCGGTCATAGTCAGATCTCCTGCAATCAGAACTTTATGATCCGCAGACTGAGCTGCTTCTCTGGAAATTTCCACCAGCTGAGTAATCATTTCCTCCATCTTGTCTGTCAAGTGAAATTCTTCCATTTTGATTCTATTGGCAGAAAAAGTTGGGCAATATAAAATATCGGTACCTGATGCAACATATTGCATCTGAAGTGCAAGACATACCTCACGATGTTCAAGTATCCACTTCTCGGGACATACGCCTGAAGGCATACCGGCTTTCATTAGATTAGAGCCGGTAGCTCCGTCCAGATATCTGATTGATTGATTCAAAAATTGCTGAAATTCATATTTATTCATTTAACAAGTACTCCTCATCCAGATTTCATAATTGTTAAATACAATGAAAACACTTTTTTCTCAAAAAATCAATAAAATTTTATAAAAAAGTAAACTGTTTTACTAAATAAGTTGAAAAAAGCAACAAAATATGATAAATTTAATAGATGTAATACAATGTACGGGAGGAATTACAATTGAAAACGAAAGGAACGGCAGCACTAATCATCCTGATAATGAGCTTAATTTTATGCGGCTGCGGAGAAGACCCTGAATTAACAAGATTTAAAACCAACTTTGAAAATTTTTGTATCAATGTTTCCACATTAGATAATTCCATCAATAATATTGATGCGACATCTGATACTGCAACTGATGATTTGCTCAAATACATCGGTCTGCTTGATGACCAGTTCAAATCTCTGGCTAATCTGGATTTTCCTGAAGAATTCGAGTATTTGGAAGAATTGACCGATCAGGCCAGTGAATATATGTCAGAAGCCTCAACTGCATATCAGAAGGCTTATGCCGATGATACTTACGACGCCGGCATGAGCGAATATGCTTATAAGAATTACAAAAGAGCATATAAACGTATACAAATTATTCTTATTTATCTGCATGGAGAAGAACCACAAGACGAAGATCTTATCGTTGAATAAATGATGATTATAAAAAAGGATGTAACCCCCAAGATTTTAGTTGGTGTTACATCCTTTTTTGAACTTAATTATTCGTATAAGATTCTTATTTCAGAATCTTAATGGTTCCGATAAGAGGAAGTTCTTTTTCCTGATCCTGTGCGGCATAAACGATACCCAGGATTGCGAAAATCAGAATGATAATACTGATGATTGAAGAAAGGAATCCTCCGATAATGGGAATCATTCCAATAATAACATTTGCTATGTTGCAGATAGCGAGTACAAGTGCCTGATTGAGGTGGAACTTAGCACCTTCCTTGTCTCCTGCAAGATAAGCAATCAGCCATCCAATCAGAGTAAGATACGCAATAATTCCTGTAACTTTCTTATCCATTTGTGTTCTCCTTTACATTATGTAATTGTTCTCATTAAAGATAAATTCCATGCCGTAATCTAAAATAATTCTTGATCAGGCAATTTGCAACGATAATTACTACAGCACCATATAAATACCAATTGTGGAATCTGATACCTCTGATACACCCTTTGGATACTCTCTCCAAAATATGACTTATCATAAAAATACAATAAATACATACCCCATAAAACACAAAGGGATGATACCATGCCGCCAGAAGAAACCTTCCATGAAGCAGTTCTCCCACTGCCCTGGTTCCACCGCATCCGGGACAATAGATGCCAAATACCTTGTCCCAGATACATGCCTTAAAAGGTGATAACGGCAGCAGATATTCCACATACAGAAAATATAATGGTACAGCAATAACAGGAACAATCAGTCCAAGACGAAACAACTGTTCCTCCAGACATGCAGCTTTTCTTTTTTCCTTACATGCCATAATACTGCAGCAATTCCTGATATTCAGGAACTGAGCCTAACACTGCAAGCAGACCTACTGCCAGGACAGTCATCAGAATACCAAGAATAATACCGATAACAGAGCATACAATTCCTGCTGTAGCCATTCCACTCTTACCCTGTTTTCTCGCCAGTATAGAGCAGATGATGCCGGGAATCCCAAGGAACAGGCTATACCATCCGCAGCATCCGGCAAGAATTGAGATAATTCCTAAGATCATACCTACAATCGCCAATACATTAGTCTGTTTCGGCGGCTCCTGTTGAGGCTGATAGGAATTCTGGTACTGTGCATTAGAAGTATAATCCTGGTAGTTGTCACTTCCATTGTTTAGGTTCTGATCTTCCATTTCCGCACCCTCCGTAATTTATTTGTACTTTATGTAGATGTCAGGTGCAGGCGCCAAGACCTTTCCCGTCATCTAATGTGACTTTTTGTACAATTCAGATTATACAGCATTTGCTTACAATTTACCAGAGCAAATTATATATTTTGAAGAGATTTTACCTGTTTTTTTCATGATTTCCTCTTCTTTCTTGCTATTTATCTTCTGTTGTGCTATAGTATTTCCAGTAAATCTTTCACTTTAAAGTGATAATATCTTGTTATGTACGAGAATAATCCCGTACTGAATGGAGGCTTTTATGGTTGAAACATGGGATATTACGATACCGGAGCTGACGGGTGATGAGGTAAGACGTGCCTATATCTACCTTCCCGAATCATATGATACAGAGTGTGAAAAGCGCTATCCGGTTCTTTATATGTTTGATGGTCATAATGTGTTTTTTGATTCTGATGCAACTTACGGTAAGTGTTGGGGAATGAAAGAATATCTTGATGAAACTGAGACGCAGCTCATTGTGGCAGCGGTTGAATGCAACCACAGTCCCGACAATGGCCGTTTGAGAGAATATTCCCCTTTTTCCTTCCGTGATCCGCGAGTGGGTTCCATTACCGGCAAAGGTAAAATTACCATGGAGTGGATGGTAAATACCTTCAAGAAGGGTATCGATGAAAGCTTTCGGACAATTCCTGACAGAGAACATACTTTTATTGCAGGAAGTTCCATGGGCGGTCTGATGAGTCTGTACGCAGTTATGGAATACAACCATGTATTTTCCAGGGCTGCCGCACTCTCTCCTTCCATCTGGACCAGTCCACGGAAGCTGGATCAGATGATTTGCAATGCTTCTATAGGTTCTGACACTGTCATCTATATGGACTACGGTTCCAGGGAAATGAAGCATCATGCAGATATGGAAAAACGTTATAATAAGACCATGAATCTGCTCATAGAGAAAAAAGTACACTTAACCAGCCGCATCGTGCCAAATGGTGATCACTGCGAAGCAAGCTGGGAAAGACAGATACCTTTCTTTATAGGCACACTGCTCTTTCAGGTAGATTGTTAGATAAAATAATGGAGATACTTATGGAAATACAATATTTTAAGAACTACAGTCCTTCACTGAATCGTGATATGGAATGTAAGGTATACGGGCATAAAGGCAGACCTGTTCTTTTCATTCCCTGCCAGGACGGTCGTTTTTTTGACTTTGAAAATTATCATATGACTGATGTCTGGTATCCTTGGATAGAATCAGGTGAAGTCATGGTTTTCTCAATTGATACCATTGATTCGGAAACCTGGTCCAATCCATACGGTGATTCCAGATGGAGAATCGAGCGTTACGAACAGTGGATTCGTTATATCACCGATGAGATGGTACCTTTAATGAGAAGTATGGTCAACGAGAGGAACGGTTGGGACGGTTATCCGGGTATTATGGTATTCGGCTGCAGTCTTGGTGCCACTCATGCAGCAAATCTGTACTTCCGTCGTCCGGATCTATTTGACAGATTATTGGCTCTTAGCGGTATCTATACAGCAGAATACGGCTTCGGCTCTTACATGGACGATCTGGTATACAATAATTCCCCGGTTCATTACCTTGCTAATATGTCCTTTGACCATCCTTACATAGAACTTTATAATCAAAAGAAAGCTGTTATTTGTGTAGGCCAGGGCCCATGGGAACTTGTTGACTCTACCAGACATCTGCATAATATTTTGCAGTCTAAAGGAATTAATGCCTGGGTGGATTATTGGGGCTATGACTGTGCACATGACTGGCCGTGGTGGTATAAGCAGGTAAGTTATTTCGTACCCCATCTGCTGGATCATTGATATCTATCGTTTTGCATGTGATGAAAGATTTAAAACCATATGAGGAGGAAATATTATTGAAGAACTTTGTTTTTATCTCACCTAACTTTCCCACTAACTACTGGATGTTCTGCCGTGAACTGAAAAAGAAC
>JAZQAT010000073.1:0-12508 GCA_045545375.1 Acetatifactor sp. | reverse complement strand
GGGCAGAGTCTGTTTTGGAGAAGAAGACGTTTCGGGACAGTATTCTGCAGAGAAGGCTGATCATTCCTGCCACCGGCTTCTATGAGTGGAATGCGCGGAAAGAAAAGGTGACTTTTACATCCTTGGATGAGAATGGCAATAATTCCGGAATTCTTTATCTTGCAGGATTCTATAACCGATATGAGGGCGAAGACCGTTTTGTCATTCTGACGACAGCTGCCAATGCGTCTATGGCCGGCACCCATGACAGGATGCCGCTGATTCTGGAACCGCAGGAAATGGAAGCGTGGCTGCGGAAGGATGCAAAGCTGGAACAGTTTTTACGAAAAGAACCGCGACAGCTGAAAAAGAGTATGGAGTATGAGCAGCAGACTTTGATATTTTAACCGAATCAAGTAAGTCCCCCGCTTCAAGCGCGTGGAGCGCTAAGCGGTGGGTAGGGGACTTACTTTTGTCAGATGGAGTACAAACTCCACCTGACAAAACGCGAAGCGGTTATGAGGTTATGAGCAAGTAGCGAAGCGGATTGCGAATATCCGCTTGATTGTTTCATGATTAAAAAGGAAAGAGGTAAATTGTCCTCTGTAAAGGATACAATTTACCTCTTCCAACATTACTGAACCACAACAGCCGTTCCGCTGGCTGTAACCATCAACATACCATTGTTGGCTGTAGGACGGTTACATTTTCACAAACACTTCTTTTCCAAGACCGCAGATGGGGCATACCCAGTCATCCGGGATTTCATCGAAAGGGGTGCCGGGAGCGATGCCACTGTCAGTGTCTCCAAGCATAGGGTCATAGATATAGCCGCAGGGTTCACATACATATTTTTCGTATTCCATTTTTTACCTCCATACTTTCTGTGTTAAAGATTGTCTTACTAGGCATATGACACTTCATATAACGTTTCCAGCTTTTTCAAATGCTCATATTTGTCCCTGGAGCGTTGTGCTGCCTCTTCAAAAAGCTTTTTCGCTTCTTCAGGATGTGTGCGCATTAAAACTTGATACCGGTTTTCACCCTCCAGGAATTCCTCATAAGAAAGCGTTGGCTCCTTGCTGTCCAGACTGAAAGGATTTTTCCCTTCTGCTTTTAAGGCGGGGTTGAAGCGGAACAGATGAAAGTAGCCGGATTGTACTGCCTTTGCTTCTTCGTGCATGGAGCTGCCCATACCTGCCTGAATACCATGTTCGATACAGGGCGCGTAGGCGATGACCAGAGAGGGACCGTCATAATCGGCAGCTTCCTGCAGTGCCTTCAAGGTCTGGTTATAGTCTGCACCCATAGAAATCTGAGCCACATAGATATAGCCGTAGCTCATGGCGATGGCTGCCAGATCTTTCTTAGGACGCTTTTTGCCGCCGGCGCTGAATTTGGCGGTAGAGCCAAGTGGAGTAGATTTGGAGGCCTGTCCGCCCGTGTTGGAATAAATCTCTGTGTCTAATACCAGCATGTTGATGTTGCGACCGCAGGAAAGGACGTGGTCCAGGCCGCTGAAGCCGATATCGTAAGCCCAGCCGTCTCCACCGAAGACCCATACGGATTTCTCGGAGGAAACATTTCTGACCTCATCAGCTAAAAGCATTCCGTATCCAAATTCTGCCGCATCCTCAAAAAGGGAATTAGACCAGGCCGGCCCCTGTCCCCGGGCATTGCAGGTGTAGGCTGTGGAAGGTGCAGAATTGGCCCAGATGGAAGAGCAGCCGGTAGCATTGGCAATATACATGTGTTCTCCGAAAAGCTGGGTCACCAAAACAGCATATGGTGTCTCTCCGCACCCGGCACAGGCCCCGTGGAATTCCAGGAAAGGTTTCAGGAATTGGGAGCCTTTGACTGTGGTGGGTTTGAACTTTTCAGCGACTTCCTTTTTCACAGGTAATTGCTTGATATAGTCAAAATATTCCTGATGCTCTTCATGTTCATTCACCGGACACATTTCCAGCGCCTTTTTACCGGCCTTACCGGGACAGACTCCTGCGCAGGAGCCACAGCCGGTACAGTCTACTTCAGAGACCGCAATAGAGAAAGCATATCCCTCCATGCCCATCATGGGAAGTGTTTTCATTCCTTCTGGAGCAGCAGACTGCTCCTTTTTGTCCATGACAGCAGGACGGATGACGGCATGAGGGCACACATAAGAGCAGCGGTTGCACTGGATACAGTTTTCGGGTATCCAGACAGGAGCTTCCGTATTCACATTGCGGCGTTCGTGGGCAGTGGAGCCGGAGGGAACGGAACCGTCTGCATAGGGCAGAAAAGCGGATACGGGAAGGTCATTCCCTTTCTGGGCATTGACTTTCTTCTGGATATTTTCTACATATTCCAGTACTTCTCGTCTGTCCGGCAATAACTTGCTGTCAAATGGCTCTTCTTCTGCATCTTTCCAGTGTTCCGGTATGGGATACTCGAAGACTTCCGCAAAGCCCCTGTCAATGGCATCGTAGTTCATCCGCAGGATTTCTTCCCCTTTCGCACCATAGCTTGTTTTGGCTGCGGATTTCATCAGTTCAATGGCCTTTTCGGGAGGGAGGACGTTGGAAAGTCGGAAAAAGGCTGCCTGAAGGATGGTGCTTATTTTATTGTTCAGTCCAATCTCTTTGCCGATTCGGATGGCATCAATGAGATAAAGGTGGATACGGTGATTGGCGAGATATCGCTTTACCGAACCGGGAATATAGTCCTCCAGTTCCTTTTCTTTCCAATAACAGTTCAGCAAAAAGCTGCCGCCGTCTTTCAAATCCTGGGCCATCTGATATTTGTGCAGATATACCGGGTTGTGACAAGCTACCAGGTCTGCCTGCTCCACCAGATAAGCGGAGCGGATGGGAGAGGGGCCGAACCTCAGGTGAGATACGGTAAGTCCTCTTGATTTTTTGGAATCATAATCAAAATAGGCCTGCACGTAAAGATCGCTGTGATCGCCGATGATTTTAACAGAATTCTTATTCGCACTGACGGTACCGTCACCGCCAAGTCCCCAGAATTTACAGCTGAAAGTGCCGTTTGGGACGCTGTTGATATTTGGGGGCAGAAGCAGGGAGAGGTGGGTCACATCATCCTTTATGCCAATGGTGAAATGCCGTTTCTCACGATTGTGGTACGCTGCCACGATCTGGTTTGGGGTGGTATTTTTGGAACTTAAGCCGTAACGGCCGCTGTATACGGGGATCTGTGAGAAAACAGTACCCTTCAGTGATGCAATGACGTCCAGATAGAGCGGCTCACCTACGCTTCCCGGCTCTTTGGTACGGTCCAGAACCGTGATCTGCCGCACAGAAGCCGGAATGGCTTTCAGAAAATGACCGGTACTGAAAGGCCTGTAAAGATGTACCTTGATGAGACCATATCGACCGGAGGGTTCCAGTTTTTTCAGGCAATCGATGGTCTCTTCAATGGTCTCACAGACACTGCCCATGGCGATGATGACGTGAGTAGCCTGGGGGTCGCCGTAATAGTTGAAGAGGCCATAGTTGGTTCCTAGTTTTTCGTTGACCCTGGCCATGCAGGTTTCTACTACAGAAGGCATCCGTGCGTAGATTGGATTGCAGGCTTCCCTTGCCTGGAAATAAATATCAGGATTCTGAGCGGAACCCATCATCCTGGCATGGTCAGGTGTCAGTCCACGCTTGTGAAAGGCCTCAATAGCATCCATATCGGCCATCTCTTTTAAGTCAGCATAATCCCAAATCTCAATTTTCTGCATCTCATGGGAGGTACGGAAGCCATCAAAGAAATGGATAAAGGGCAGACGACCGGATATGGCTGCCAGGTGTGCTACGGGGGCCAGGTCCATAACCTCCTGGACACTGTTGCTTGCCAGCATACAGGCTCCCGTCTGGCGGCAGGCGTAGATGTCGGAGTGGTCGCGGAAAATGGAAAGTGCGTGGGTAGCTATGGTACGGGCTGCCACGTGGAAGACACCGGGCAGCTGTTCACCGGCTATTTTGTACAGATTGGGTATCATCAAGAGCAGTCCCTGAGATGCTGTAAAGGTAGTGGCCAGTGCGCCTGCAGTCAGAGCCCCGTGTACTGTACGGGCAGCACCGGCTTCTGACTGCATCTGGACTACTTTCACCGGTTTGCCCAGAATGTTTTCCCTGCCCCGGGCAGACCATTCATCTGTATATTCTGCCATAGGGGAAGAGGGGGTGATGGGATAGATGGCTGAAACTTCCGTGTAGGCGTAAGCTACGTGAGCAGCCGCCTGATTCCCATCCATTGTTTTTTTCACTCGTTTCATGAATGCCTCCTTGTTTGGTGAGTTTATGTTCAAGGGTAGTTTTGCCGCGAATCTTAAGAATTATTAGTTTTCAAAGAAGTAAGTTTATAAGAAACAGAAAAAATGGTAGAATCAGGGGAACGTTTCAGGTAACGGCTGTGCCAATAAAAAAGCAGCAGAGGAATAAGTTCTGCTGCCTTTATAAACGGTCTATTAATAAAATTTATTTCAGGAATCCATTGACTATCTGTGCTTCCGCTTCGGCTTCGGTCAGTCCTAAGGTCATCAACTTGATAATCTGTTCCCCGGCAATCTTGCCGATTGCTGCTTCGTGAATCAGCTCTGCATCCAGACTATTGGCGGTAATCTCAGGAATAGCACTGATTTTGGCATTATCCATGATAATCGCATCACACTCAGAATGCCCGGCACATTTATTATTCCCATTAATCTTAGCCAGAAACAGCTGGCGTGAATCATCTCTGGCCACTGCTCTGGAGATTACATTTGCGCTGGATCCTTCTCCGTTCAAGTCTACATTGAAGGAAGTCTCAGCATACTGTTTACCGTGGGTCATGAGCTTCTCAGTCACTACCAGCTTGGCACCGTCTGCCAGAGTAGCACTGGTGGAACGCTTGGTGGAATCTACACCTTTAATCTGCACAGTTTCCATTTCCAAGAAACTGTTCTCAGCAAGATGAACAATCGTCTCCGGATTCATGATACGTTCTCCGGAACCGTTACCGCTTCCGTAATGCTTCTCTACATATTTTACATGAGAATTCTTTCCAATGTAAAAAGTATGGATGCCGTCATGACGGCTGTCTTTGTCACCGCTATTGTGAATGCCGCAGCCCGCTACAATGGTCACATCGCAGTCCTCACCTACATGGAAGTCATTGTAAACCATTTCAGTCAGACCACTTTGGCTTAAGACTACGGGGATATGGACACTTTCTTTTTTGGTTCCGGGTTTGATGAGGATATCTATGCCCTGTTTATCTTCTTTCGTTACGATATCAATATGAGCAGTAGTAGAACGTCCTACGCTTTGACCGTTGGCGCGGATGTTGAAAGCACCGGAGGGCATCTCATGGAGTCCTGCAACCTGCTCTAACAGATTCTTCTGAATTTCATCCATTGTGAAAGTCCTCCTTCTTTATTGATAGAAACGACAGGTGTTGGTGCCGTTTAACAGACCGGGCAGAATCTCTTCCCTGCGTCCCCTGGACTGAACCGTACCGCCTGCGATCACTACAATCTCATCTGCAATATTCAGAATTCGCTCCTGATGGGAAATGATGATCAGTGAGTTGTTGCTGGTATCGTGAAGTTCTTCAAAGACTTTGATCAAATTATTAAAGCTCCACAAATCGATGCCCGCTTCCGGTTCATCGAAAACAGACAGCGGCGTGTTCCTGGCAATGATTGTGGCAATCTCGATACGTTTTAATTCACCGCCTGACAAACTGCCGTCCACGTCTCTGTTGATATAATCTCTGGCACACAGTCCTACCTTGGACAGATATTCGCATGCTCCGGCAGTAGACAATTTGTTACCCGCTGCCAGAGTAATCAGATCCTTGACCTTGATACCTTTGAAGCGCACCGGCTGCTGAAAGGCAAAACTGATGCCAAGACGGGCTCGTTCTGTGATACTCATATGTGTGATGTCTGTTCCGTTAAAAAGCAGTTTCCCGGACGTGGGCTGCTCAATTCCCATAATCAGCTTGGCCAGTGTAGACTTTCCGCCACCATTAGGACCGGTGATGGCTATAAACTGATGGTCTTCCAGCGTCAGGCTGATATCTTTTATGATTTCTTTCTGGGCAGACTTTTCATCCGACACCTGAAAAGATATATTCTGTAGTTCCAGCATATTTCTTCCTCCTGTGTTTCTCAAACCAGGGCAATGATATGAGCTTTTTGCACCTGACATCTCAATAGTATAACACAAATTGGAAAAAAGCCCAACTATTTTTTAAATTAAATTGAAAAAAGGTATTGACAAAAATACTATAAGAGGTTAAAATAGTCCATGTTGCAGGTGATGAGCCACAACAAATAAGAAATGTGCGTTTAGCTCAGCTGGATAGAGCGTTTGGCTACGGACCAAAAGGTCGGGGGTTCGAATCCTCTAACGCACAGTCGGAAGGCCCAGTAAAATCAAGGGTTCCAGAAAAGAAAGCACTCCATGACGGGGTGCTTTTTATTCGTTCAGGTGTGCCGGAAGTGCTGGTAACACTGGGGCGGTTTTTATTAGTCTAATAGTTCAGAAATGTTAATCTGCAGATCACCATAGATGCCAACAGATATTGCCTGACCGAATGTGAAGATAATTGGCGCTGCATCTTCTTCAAAGTGATATACGGTAGTCCGCTCTCTTGAGGGGTCGACAATCCAGTATTCACGTACGCCGGCATTCGAGTATAATGTCATTTTTGTACTATAGTCCATTTTGCGGCTACTGGGAGAGACTACTTCAATGATAAAATCCGGTGCACCGTTGCAGCCTGCTTCTGTGAGCTTGGATTTGTCGCATATGACGCTGATATCGGGTTCAACGTAAGTTTTATCATCTTCATTCAGAAAGACTGCAAATGGGGCTGGCAACACCTCACAATTTCCTTTTTTAGAATCAATGTGGTTCGCTATTTTCTGGCAGAGACGTTGCAACAGTTTCTGATGCATATAATTTGGTGGAACCATATCATAAACGACTCCGTTAATCAGCTCTGCACGCTGGCCTTCCGGCAGTGAGTAAATGTAATCGGTTGTGTATTTGTCTGATTTTGGTAATGGCATGCTCTGTACCTCCTTCTATATGTTATATATTCCCTTGTTTTGACGTTTATATCATTATTCCGTGTACTTATTTGCTTACAAATTTGCTATATTCTTATTTTAATTAGTTGTACTTCTGATTTTAGAATATTTTACCAAAATGTCAATATGAAATCTCAAAATATTACGCAATATACGAAATAAGGGATACAGTTCACGCGTCAGCCACTGGCATGTGCATTTTTTATGATGAATCGCGAGTGATGACTATTTTTTTCTGTATCAAAACGGTTATGGTTGCATATTTACGACAAATTTGTTATGATATATCTGTCATTACAATCACGTGCATTGCAGCGTCTGGTTGTTTTTATTCATGAGATATGGTCTTTGGACTAAGGAGGAAGAATATGAAAGAATTAAAGGGTAGTAAGACAGAGAAGAACTTAATGGAAGCGTTTGCGGGGGAGTCCATGGCACGCAACAAGTATTCTTATTATGCTTCTAAGGCAAAAAAAGACGGTTATGTACAGATTGCAGAGTTGTTCGAAGAGACGGCTGCCAATGAGAAGGAACATGCCAAAATCTGGTTCAAGCTGTTACAGGGCATTGGTTCCACAGAGGAGAACCTGCTTGATGCGGCTCAGGGTGAGAACTATGAGTGGACAGATATGTATGCTAAATTTGCAGAAGAAGCAAGAGAAGAGGGATTTGACAAAATTGCGTACTTATTCGAAGGGGTAGCCGCTATTGAGAAGGAGCACGAAGAGAGATACCGCAAGCTTTTGGCTAATATTGAGACCGGCATTGTATTCTCAAGAGATGGTGACACTATCTGGAAATGCAAGAACTGCGGCCATATCCATGTAGGTCCCAAGGCACCTGAAGTATGTCCTGTATGCGCACATCCGCAGTCCTATTTTGAGGTGAAAGCTGAAAATTACTAAGGCACAGATAAAGAGAGGCCAAGTGATAATTAGTGAGTATGATAAAGAAGGGAAGGCACTATGCTTTCCCTTTCCTTTATAGTTCGGTACACACGCGTTATTACGCGTAACGTTTTATAAAAAGTTTATAAATCCTTAGTTTTCCTTATATTTACGTATAGAATCAGACATGCTACAATACAGATAAGTTCAGCATGATGAAAAGGCGGCCTACGGAGCCGCAGAAAGCTGGTAGTTATGAACGGAATCGTTTATGATGGAAGAAAAATCAAGGCATTTGAAGGAATGCTTGCCTTGGGAGAATATGCAGGCAAGGAAGAACGCTGGGTCAGCGAACTTTGGGAAGCACTGGTGCTGGATGAAGAGTTGATGAAAGAATTTATGTATTATCTTGATCATCATACGCTGCTTGATCAGGTAAAATGCAGAGGATACGCCTTGACGGATCTCTATGTGTGGCAGATGGATCGCTATAATCTTATCCGGGATATTGGGAAGAATACCAGTTGCTGTAATAAAGAAGCAATGGTATTGAATGCATTTTGGGCAATGGTTGAGATGAAGAAGGATCCCGATACGTATGTAAAGCGGCTGACGGAGGGAAGAGGTATGGATCAGCTGTTTTAGAAAGGAAAATATGAGCAGAGAGGAATTTATAGACAGACTGAGAATATCTTTGAAAAGTGGGCTTGCACCATCTATGGTGGAAGAACATGTAAGATATTATGAAGAGTATATTCGGACAGAAATCAATAAAGGAAAAGCGGAACAGGAGATTCTGGCATCTCTTGGAGACCCCAGACTGATAGCCAGAACGATTATAGAGACAAATACTTCGGATGAGAATAACGGAACCAATCAGTCCGGGAGCTACGAAGAGGAGTACAACAATAACGGATATGGCTATGGAGGTTTTCAGCAGACTACAACCAGAGGAAACGGAGAGCTCAGAAGGATGTATCATGTTCCGGGATGGGTTTGGATATTGGTGACTGTGCTGATTATCATAGTGATTATCGGAATTGTTATGTCTGTATTGTCTTTCCTTGCACCGATACTGATTCCGATTTTGCTTGTACTGTTTCTGGTAAAGCTTTTCGGGGACTGGCTGAATTAGGAATGCTGCCTGAGCAGATGAGCGATATATAAAGTAATGAACCGCCAGGGGGGACCGGCGGCTCATCATGAGGGGAGTATAAAATAATTAATATATAAGGGTTCGTAAATAGAATTAAAGGGGGTTCTACTTACAGAAATAATTATATGATATTTTTTACAAAATTGCAATATATTATGGTACTAAGGTACTAAGAGGATTGTGCATAATCAGAACTTCTTTTTGACATACTATTCCCGTAACTTATCAATAGACAGGAGGAAATAGAAAATGTCAAACAATAGTCAGAATTACACTAAGAATTCAGAGAACTGCAGAAACAGCCAGAATGCACAGAACGCACAGAACAGCCAGAACGCACAGAATAGCCAGAACGCACAGAACAGCCAGAATGCGCGCAACGCTCAGGATAGCAAGAATAGCCAGAATAAGAACAGCAACAGCAAGGATAAGAATTATTAATGGCTGAACTGTAACGATTTTTCAGGCCGGATAGGGACGTCTTTTGACGTCCCTATTTACATTTTCCGGGATATTTGATACAATAACCAAAAAATGAACAGGTAACGTTATGAGAAAATTTGAATTGATTGCGCCCTGCCACTTTGGCATGGAGGCAGTATTGAAAAGAGAAATTATTGACCTGGGATATGATATTACGGAAGTGGCGGATGGAAGAGTCACTTTTTTTGGTGATGAAGAGGCTCTTTGCCGTGCTAATATTTTCCTGAGGACGGCTGAGAGAATTCTGATTAAAATCGGAAGCTTCCATGCGGAAACGTTTGAAGAATTATTTCAGGGAACGAAGAGCCTGCCCTGGGAAGCGTATATTCCGGTTGACGGAAAGTTCTGGGTGGCTAAGGCAGCCAGTGTAAAAAGTAAGCTGTTCAGCCCTTCGGATATTCAATCCATTATGAAGAAAGCAATGGTGGACAGGCTGAAGAGTGTGTACAATGTTAATTGGTTTGCGGAGGACGGAGACAGCTTTCCTGTGAGAGTATTTTTGATGAAGGATGAGGTTACGGTTGGATTGGACAGTACCGGTGAGTCTCTGCATAAGCGCGGTTATCGTAAACTTACGGCCAAAGCTCCCATTGCAGAGAATCTGGCAGCAGCACTGATCATGCTGACTCCCTGGAACACAGACCGCATCCTTGTGGATCCGTTCTGTGGCAGTGGTACAATTCCCATTGAGGCGGCTATGATGGCAGCTAATATGGCCCCCGGTATGAACCGTTCTTTTACAGCGGAAAGCTGGGGGCATATCATTGGAAAACGCAACTGGTATGATGCGTTGGATGAAGCCAACGAGCTGGTAGACCTTTCGGCGGAGGCTGATATCCAAGGCTATGATATTGATGATAAGATGGTGTCAATTGCAAGAGAAAATGCGAAGCTGGCCGGGGTGGATCATATGATCCATTTCCAGAGACGAGGGGTGGATCAGCTAAGTTCTCCCAGAAAATACGGCTTCTTAATTACCAACCCGCCTTACGGAGAACGTCTTGAGGATAAATCTTCCATGCCTGCTCTGTACCGCACCATTGGGGAACGTTTCAAAAGTCTGGATAGCTGGAGCATGTTTCTGATCACTGCCTATGAGCATGCCGAGAAAGATATTGGCAGGAAAGCTGACAAGAACCGCAAGATTTACAATGGAATGATGAAGACATATTATTATCAGTTTCTGGGGCAGAAACCGCCCAAAAGAAATTGAGGGAGGAACATAGAAATGAAAAGAAGAATCGTATTTGCCACCGGCAATACAGGCAAGGTGAAAGAGATTCAGATGATAATGGAAGATACCGGCATGGAAGTTCTATCTATGAAAGAAGCCGGAATCTCTGTTGATATCGAGGAAAATGGAACTACCTATGAAGAAAATGCGCTGATAAAGGCAAGAGAAGTAGCAAAATATACGGATGCCATCGTTATGGCAGATGATTCCGGTCTGGAAGTGGATTATCTGAATAAGGAGCCTGGTATTCTTTCTGCCAGATATCTGGGCGAAGATACTTCCTATCGAATCAAAAATCAGAACCTCATAGATCGTCTGCAAGGAGTATCGGACGAAAAGCGTACCGCCCGGTTCGTTTGTGCCATAGCAGCTGTGCTGCCTGATGGAAAAGAATTGACCACCAGGGCTACTATTGAGGGAAGGATAGGTTATGAAGAAAAGGGGAGCCATGGTTTTGGCTATGATCCTATATTTTATGTCCCGGAGTTCGGGAAGACTACTGCAGAGCTGACAGAAGAAGAGAAAAACCGGGTCAGTCATCGTGGAAAAGCCCTGCGTCTGATGAAAGAGGAGCTTAAACATTATGAAAATACTGGTTGTTAGTGATACCCACAGAAAGAATGATAATTATTTTGAACTTCTGCAGAGGCTGCAGCCGTTAGACATGGTGATTCACTGCGGAGATACGGAAGGCAGTGAATATGCGCTTTCTCAGGCAGCTGACTGTCCGGTGCAGATGGTTCTGGGCAACAACGATTTCTTCTCCAGTCTGCCGAGAGAACTGGAATTTAAAGTGGGAAAATATACTGTGTGGGTGACTCACGGCCACAACTACTATGTTTCCATGGGAAATAAGATGATCAAGGAAGAAGCCCGATCCAGAGGGGCAGACATCGTGATTTACGGACATACGCACCGGCCGGAGATTGATTTGGAGGACGATGTTATTGCAATCAATCCGGGGAGTATCTCTTATCCGCGCCAGGAAAATCATAGACCTTCCTATATCATTATGGAGGTTGACAGGTTTGACGAGGTGCATTTTACGATTGCTTATTTTTAAAAAGTGCTTGACAGATGAATAGGTTTTAGTATATAATTATTCATGCGTTGTGAAACGTTATACATAATTTTATACATCGGGGTGTGGCTCAGCTTGGCTAGAGCGCCTGGTTTGGGACCAGGAGGTCGCAGGTTCGAATCCTGTCACCCCGATTTTGGTATCGGCTTTGTCGAATGTCAAAGATAATTGATTGAGTTGATATTAAGCGGGTGTAGTTCAATGGTAGAACACCAGCCTTCCAAGCTGGATACGTGGGTCCGATTCCCATCACCCGCTTTTTGTATGCCCAAAGAGATGCTGCTATGAATAAGTTGCAGCATCTCTTTTTTTGTTATGCATCTGAATTCCCCTGAACGAATTACTGATTGAGTCTGGGCAGATTCCAGTGAAAGGTCATTGCCAGGAATAGCGTCCAGTAAAAAAAATTAAAAACTTGCAAAAAAGGTGTTGACAAATAGAAATATATGAGATAAAATATCATTCGTCAGCGCGGTTGTGAAACAAAACAAGCAAGCGACTATGTGTTCGTAGCTCAGCTGGATAGAGCAACGGCCTTCTAAGCCGTGGGTCGGGGGTTCGAATCCCTTCGAGCACATTTGAGATAAGGGGAAATGTCCCCGGAGTCTCGCATATGGTG
>JAZQAT010000072.1:0-17458 GCA_045545375.1 Acetatifactor sp. | reverse complement strand
GATACAGGTAATCATGCTTATTAAAGCCAAAAATTTCTTCATCTTATAATCACCCTTTCTAGACTGTTCCGTGTTTTTTAGCAGGACGGTCTTCCCTCTTTGTGAGTAACATCTCCAAAGCGCCGATTACATACTTTCTGGTATCGGCTGCTTCTACAACCATGTCCACATATCCTCTCTTAGCAGCGCTTACTACATTATTCTGCAGTGCTGCATATTCTGCTGCTTTTTCATTGATTACGTCAGCACCCTTGCCTTCATACATAATCTTGGCTGCCAGCTTAGCATCCATAGTACCGATTTCTGCATTAGGCCATGCCATAACAACATCAGCACCAAGGGCCTTGGAGTTCATAGCGGTATAAGCAGTGCCGTAAGCCTTACCGATCACTACGTTGATCTTAGGAACAGTTGCATTTGCAAATGCATATGTAAGCTTAGCTGCTGCTTTAGCAATGTGCTTTTCTGCACATACAGTAGCCTCGTAACCCTTAACGTTGGTGAGGGTCAGGACAGGGATATTGAAAGCATCACAGAAATTCACAAAATCTGCTGCTTTCTCACAACCCTTAACGGTCAGTACTTCGCCAAGCTTCTTATCCACTTTGCCTTCTTCATCGCATACCTCGCTGCGGTTAGCAACTGCACCAACAGTGATGCCATCCAGCTTAATAAAACCTGTTACCATCTCAGGAGCATAATCCTTCTTCAGTTCGAAGAAATCGTTGTCATCAGCGATGATAGACAGTGCGATAGAGGTATCTCCCACACAACCGGCCAGTTCAGGATTTGCTCTGTTCAGATCATCGGTACATTCAACATAAGCTGCATCCTCCTCATTGCAGGAAGGAAGCATGCTTACCAGTTCTCTGATCTGTGCCAGGATGGTATCCTCATCAGCTACCACATCAACAATTCCGCTCTCCTTTGCCTGGAACTCAGCGGAAGAGGAATCACACTTGGAGATTTCATTTCCATCCAGCGCATTAGGTGCGTTTACAAATAATTTTGCATTCTTCTCTGCCATGAAAGTAAAGTCAGTCATGGTAGGGAACAGGCCCAAGCCACCTCCGCAGGTACCGAAGATAGCGGTAATCTGAGGAATGACACCTGAAGCAAGTGTCTGTTTCATATAGATCTCACCGAAAGCATTCAGTGCATCTGTTGCCTCCTGCAATCTCAGTCCGGCGGAATCTAAAAGTCCGATTACGGGTGCACCTGTCTTCTCTGCCATATTGTAGAGGTTGGTAATCTTTTTAGCATGCATTTCGCCCACACTGCCGTTCATAACGGAAGCATCCTGACTGTATACATACACAGGATTGCCATCGATTACTCCATAGCCGGTAATACATCCGTCAGAAGGAAGTTCGCCCGGTTTCATGTTAAAATCTGTAGCTCTTGCTGTCACAAGTGCGCCGATTTCAACGAAACTGTTGTCGTCGAGTAAAGCATTAATTCTTTGACTCGCTTTTGAAGTAGTACTCATGTTTTCAGCCCTCCATTTATAATAAATAAAAATAAAACGAATTAATTCGAGGCGGACAAACGCTCAATCGCACTTTTTCGACACGAATCCGCAAATGCCCCCATGATTAATGTTTGTACCAAATTATAACATAAAAAATGCAACTCGCATAGCACGAATTGCAATTTTTTTCAAAAAATTAAAACAAATATCTGCTTATAATTTGTTCCGCGCACCATTTAAAATCAATCAGGTCCACAGAGTTCTTTGCTGTCACGGGTATTCTCACATATACTTTATCTCCCAGAAGATACTCCACACACCCAACCTCTGTTCCCGCCTCCACCGGTGCCTGCAGACACTCCTGAACAAAATATCTTACAGTAAACTGTTCATCCTCCCGAAGCAACAGTCCGCCATCTGCATCCCCCGCGGCTTCCGGCTCCGTATATGCTGTATCTCCCAGCACTTTTGTGCATCCTCCAATCACAGGAATGGGTTGGAAACGCTGCACCTCTATCGGCACCTCCGAAAAGGAATGATATTCATAATGGTCCAGTCCGTATTCCATCAACTCTCTGGTATCACTCCACTTATAGGTCTTATTATTGGGCCAGCCGCAAGCCAGAAGTGCCACTACAAATGTGCGGTCGTCCCGTTTCAGAGATCCCACATAACAGTATCCTGCTTTATTGGTAAATCCTGTTTTTCCGCTTAAGGCACCATCCATCATAGTCAGGAATGCATTGTGATTATTACAGCTAAAATTTCTTCCATTTGCAGCAAAGCTGTAGGACTGAGTTCTTGTTATCTCAAGAAATCGTTCGGCAGCAGGCGAGCCTTTAATACAATATGACATAATTTTTGCCAGGTCTGCTGCTGTAGTAGAATGCTCCTTTACCAAATCGCTGCCGTCCGGCATATGTATAGTCTCTGTAGCGTCCAGACCATTCGGTGTAATGAACCAGCTATCTTCACACCCAATTTCCTGAGCCTTCTGATTCATCAGCTTTGCAAAAGCCGCTACCGCCTGTTTACTCTCTTCAATCGTAAAATCTGCTACGCTCTTTTTCTTCAATTCTTCAGGCAGATACTGTTTCCCGATATGCTCAGCAATTACAACAGCACTGTCGTTATGGGACTCCAGCATCAGTGAATGCAAAAGATCTTTTAACGTATACTTTTCTCCTTTTTGAACATATAACTTTACTTTCGGCATACCGGAAGCATATGACGACACATCTGCTTCTTCCTCCAAAACTGCATTTTCCAATACCACGATGCATGTCATGATTTTAGTGGTACTGGCCATAGCCATAGGAGTGAAGCCGTTCTTTTCATAAAGAACCCGCCCGGAATCCGCATCCATAAGCACTGCAGCAGTTGCATACAGTGAAATATTTTCTAACGGTTCCCAAACCCTCTCTCCTTCCGCCTCTTCTGCATTTACCGGCACAATCTGTCCACATAAAAAAAGCCATAGCATACAGGCCATGACTTTCTTCCATATTTCAATGCTTTTTCTTCTCTTCATATACTATCCCAACATGTATTGCTGTTATCAAAATATATGCTGTGACATTAGAAAAAAGAAGAGATGTTTTATACATCCAGCTGCAGCTGTATTTCAGCTTCAGCCTGCTGCTTGAATTCCTCCACCTGCACCGGATTGATTTCCGGCAAATCATCAATACTTGTCACACCGAAGCATCTCAGGAACTGCTCAGTGGTTCCAAAAAGCAATGGTCTGCCCGGTGCATCCAGTCTGCCCAATTCGCAGATCAGATCGTACTCCAGTAATTTATTGATTGCATGATCACAGCTGACGCCCCTGATACGTTCAATCTCCACCCTGGTAACCGGCTGCTTATAGGCAATGATGGATAAAGTCTCCAGCACCGTCTCCGTCAGCGTCATTTTCCTGGGTGTCTTTGCTATTTTAATCAGATATTCATACATTTCAGCCTTGGTACAGAGCTGCACACTGTCTTCCAGCCAGGTCAGTGCGATTCCCCGATCATCCTGCTGATAGCGTTCCTGCATATGTATGAGGAGCTTCCTCACATTTTTCTCCTTCATCTCCAGCACATCTGCCAGTCTGCTGACCTCCACGGCCTCTCCCATGGTAAATAAAATTGCTTCCAGAATACTCTCTGCTTTCCGGTCTTCCATATTTATCTGCTGTTCCAAATCTTCCTGTTGTTCCATACATCCCTGCTCTCCCAGATCAAGACTGACCTGTTCGTATTCTAAATTATCCTTCCCTGCAGCACTCACTTCACAATCCTCCAATTTCAGCTGCCGCTTCCTTCAATCACCAATTTTCTATGCTACATTAGATGTAATAATAATATCATCAAAAATGTTATCCTGAGCTATTGTGATACTGCCGGTCTTCATCATCTCAAGAATTACAAGGAAAGTCACAATGACCTCCATCTTACTGGCCTGTTTCTCCAAGAGTTTTCGAAAGCTGAACACCTTATGCTCACGGGCATAAGCCTCTATATAAAGCGTCTTTTCATCCATATCCACCTCATCCTTTTCTATATTACCATACTGACTTCGGATAGGGTCGATTTTTTCTTCCTGACGCTTTATTATAGAATTGAAAATAGCCTGCAGCTTTCCCAGCGTCATATCTCCCAGCAATTCCTCATAATTAACAGGCTGACGATAGCTTGCCACTTCTTTGGGCAGCTTCTGTTCCCTGTATAGATTCCTTGCTGCGTCTACCTGCCTGTCTTTCAGTTCCAGAGACATATACTTGTACATCTTATACTCTAACAGCTTCTGAACCAGCTCTGCTCTGGGATCTTCCTCTTCTCCCTCTTCGTTTACTTCCTTAGGAAGAAGCATACGGCATTTAATATCTACAAGTGTGGCTGCCATTACCAGGAATTCACTCATTACGTTCATGTCCCGGCTTTCCATCTGCTTGATATATTCCAGGTACTGCTCCGTGATCTCTACAATGGGAATATCATATATATCTACTTTATTTTTATCAATGAGATGCAGAAGCAGGTCCAGGGGACCTTCAAACACTTCCAGCTTAACAGGAATTGCCATTTCTATTTATCCTTTTCACTCTTAAAATCAACTACAATTACTTCACCCGGATTAAACAGTCTGATGGGAATAGTGTGCATACCAAGTCCCCTGCTTAACAGCATGGTACTCTCTCCCATTTGAAAAAGACCTCCGTCATACTTTGGAAAAAATCTGACTGCCGGTGACACTATGCCTTTCCAGCCGGGTATCCTCACCATTCCCCCATGCACATGTCCGGAAAGCACTAAATCAGCGCCCCAGGCAGCATATTGCGGAAAATAATCCGGGTTATGCGCAATCAAGACAGTAAACTTACTGTCATCTTTGCTCCCGATCAGCTGCTTGAGATAGTCTTCTTCCATATGTGCAGTACGAAACCTGCGAAAATAGAACTTGTCAATCTGAGCACCGTATATCGTGATTCCAGCATCTGCAAGATTCACATGACTGTTAACCAGCCTGTCAATTCCAATCTCTTTCAGTTCCTTTTCATATCTCTGCGCCATGTCTCCATATTCTTCCGGATACAATTCCAGTCTGTGCTCATGGTTGCCATTGGCATAATAAATGGGATACTCAGCCGATAATTCTTTCAGGAACTTTACTGCTTTATCCGTTTTTTTACCCGGCTTGGCCGTCACAATATCACCGGCTATCAGAATCATATCCGGTTTCCGGGCTTTAATCGCTTCCAACAGGCAGATATTATCTTTTCCAAACTGTTTATCATGCAAATCAGCCAACACAACTGCACGTATATTCTTTTTAATTCTAGGATCACAAAAAGTATGCTGTACCACAACGAAACGATTGCTGTCGTACAGCATGATCCAAATCAATATAATGGCGATAACGCCAACTATCGTTATCAGAATATTCCACATAATAGCTCCTGAGTCTTCCTTTAGCGGATACAAATTCCACCATAACCGATTGTACCACAAAATCTTGTATTATAAAAGAAAATCTGCAAATATTTTCTTGAGATAATCGGAATAAACTGCTTTTTTCACATTTGCCCCAAAAAGGATAGGCACCACACCGATTTCATTTCCATTCAGATAATATCTTGCCACGCCGGCTTCTTTCCCTTCTTCTATAGGAGCAGCTACTGCTTCCGGCAGTTCCAGTTTCTCTTCAATCTGATCCAGTGCATTTCCCTTCGTATCAAGGTAACGGAACTCTCCGCTGAAAACAATGGGAACTTCTTCTTCCACACCGCCTTCCACCTGCATTTTGGGAAGAACCTCATTATTTTCATCTATGTACAGATCACAGACGCTAAAACCATAATTCAGCAAGGTCTGAGCATCCTGAAATCTTACTTTATAGTCAGGAGCCCCCATTACCACTGCAATCAGATCGATATCGTCTTTACGGGCAGTGGCTGACAGACAATATTTTGCTTTCGATGTTGAACCCGTCTTAAGACCTGTTGTCCACTGATACTGTTTTAAAAGCTTGTTAGTACTGCTCAAAGTAAAAGTAACACTTCCCTGCCTTGTCTCATGAACAATGTCTTCCATCCAGATTTGCGTATAATTATAGACTTCCGGATACTTTGTAATCAATTCACGGGACATGATGGCAACATCCCTGGCAGACGTATAATGATTGTCTGAGTTGGTCAACCCGCAGCAGTCTTCGAAATGAGTATCTGCCATTCCGAGTTCCGAAGCCTTCTCGTTCATCAATCCCACAAAAGCCTCTTCACTTCCTGCAATATGTTCTGCAACCGCCACACTGGCATCGTTTCCCGATGCTACGGCGATACATTTGATCATGGTATCTAAGGTCTGTGTCTCACCTGCGGCCAGATAAACCTGAGACCCTCCCATAGAACTTGCATATTCACTGGTGGTCACCAAATCCTTCAAAGCGATCTTGCCTTCTGATATCTTTTCAAACGTGAGCAGCAACGTCATAATTTTGGTTATGCTGGCAGGACATCTTTGCTCTGTCGCATTGAGTTCATAGATCACCTCACCTGTAGATGCTTCCATCAGTATCGCAGATGGGGCTGAGATACTCACCTGCGCATTTACCGACGTCACAGGTATCATACAGGTTTCAATTACGGTACAGATTATCAGTATCAACGCATATCTTCTTGCTTTCCCTCTCTTTTTATTCATAGAAAAACGCCACACTCCATATCTTACTATATTGTATGATATGGAAATGTGACGAATATTATGACATTTCTCGTTAAAAGACTTTTGTAAAACACAAAGTCCTCAGTCTAATGGCTGAGGACTCTACGTTCATTAGTTATATTTACGTTTTCTTGCTGCTTCAGATTTCTTCTTGCGTTTTACGCTTGGTTTCTCGTAATGCTCTCTCTTACGAATCTCCTGCTGAATACCAGCCTTAGCACAACTTCTTTTAAAGCGACGTAAAGCGCTATCTAAAGTCTCGTTTTCTTTTACGATTACGTTTGACATGATTTACACCCGACCTCCCTTCAGTACCACTAGTAACATGACTGATTGGGTTAATATATGTACACACAATGTGCACAATACATATTATACCACAAAAATATCAGTCGTCAACAGTTTTTTCTATTTTTTTGGTCGAATTACATATTCATCTGGGCAGCAACTTCAGCAGCGAAGTCCTCGTTCTTCTTCTCCAGACCTTCACCGGTCTCGAAACGAACGAACTTCTTGATGCTTAAGTTAGCACCGTTCTCTTTACCAACCTGTGCTACGTACTGAGCAACAGTCTGCTTGCCGTCTTCAGCCTTAACGTATACCTGCTCTAACAGACATACTTCCTTCAGCTCTTTATTCAGACGACCAATGATAGCTCCCTCGATAACCTTTTCAGGTTTACCAGCCATCTTAGGATCCTGAGCGATCTGTGCTGCAATAATTTCCTTCTCATGAGCCTTGTACTCTTCAGATACATCAGCAGTAGCAACATACTTAGGATACAGAGCTGCAACCTGCATAGCAATGTTGGTCAGAGCTTCTTTGATAGCATCATTTACTACATCAGTAGTTGCCTCTACAAGAACGCCGATTCTTCCGCCGCCGTGTACATAAGATGCTACCATACCATCTTCAGCAACAACCTTTTCAAATCTTCTGATGCTCAGTTTTTCACCGATCACTGCAATCTTGTCAACCAGAGCTTCGCTTACAGTCTTGGTGTTGTCAGCATTCCAAGTCTCAGCCATGAATGCATCCATATCAGCCGCATCAGAGTTAACAGCCTGAACTGCAACTGCTTCAACGAATTTCTGGAACTCTTCGTTCTTAGCTACGAAGTCGGTCTCGGAATTAACTTCTACAACTGCAGCAGTCTTCTCATCCTTAACAGCGATGCGACAGATACCTTCTGCAGCGATTCTGCTTGCCTTCTTCTCAGCCTTAGCCTGTCCGTTCTTTCTCAGGAACTCCACAGCCTCTTCCATATTTCCGTTAGTCTCGTTCAGAGCCTTCTTACAATCCATCATACCTGCGCCGGTCATTTCACGCAGTTCTTTTACCATAGCTGCTGTAATAGCCATATTAATAACCTCGCTTTACTTATTTCATTAATAGTTACAGTATCATTATTCAGCGTCAGCTGCTACTTCTTCGATATCGGTTGCTTCAGTTGCAACTTCTTCCTCGGTATAAACAGCTTCACCCTGATTAGCTTCGATAACAGCATCAGCCATCTTAGAAACGATCAGTTTAACAGCTCTGATAGCGTCATCATTACCAGGGATGATGTAATCCAGTTCTTCAGGATCACAGTTAGTATCACCAATACCGATCAGAGTGATTCCCAGAGAATGAGCTTCCTGTACGCAGATCTTTTCCTTCTTAGGATCTACTACGAAGATAGCATCGCGAATTCTGGTCATATTCTTGATACCGCCAAGATTCTTCTCCAGCTTCTCCCACTCTTTCTTCAGAGCAATAACTTCTTTCTTAGGAAGTACATCGAAAGTACCGTCTACGGACATGGTCTCGATAGCACGCAGTCTCTCGATACGGGACTGAATGGTCTTGAAGTTGGTCAGCATTCCACCCAACCATCTTTCATTAACATAGTACATACCGCAACGCTCAGCTTCTACTTTAACTGCATCCTGAGCCTGCTTCTTGGTACCAACGAACAGGATTGTACCGCCCTGTGCAGCGATCTCGGAGATTGCTCTGTAAGCTTCGTCAACCTTACCTACAGACTTCTGCAGATCGATGATATGGATACCATTTCTCTCGGTGAAGATGTAAGGAGCCATCTTAGGGTTCCATCTTCTGGTCTGATGTCCAAAATGAACACCTGCTTCTAATAACTGCTTCATAGAAATAACGCTCATGTCTTTACCTCCATTTGGTTAGATTCGGGCCACATCTACAGTGCCCTTCTTCCGCACTCCTTTTCTGCCGTATCCGCGTTAAGAATCCGGTTAGCTCCACTGCCTATCTCCGGGAAATTTTACCATCGGAGACACCGACAATGAATCGGGATGCGTGTTTTTTAGTCACAACGTTTGGATTATAACACAAGAAAACCCCTATGGCAAGGGGTTTTCTGCAAGTTCCTGAAATTTTATCTATGGTTTTGACGTTTTAGTTCTTCAATTTCTTCAAAAACGACATCGTTAAGTACTTTGATGTAAGTACCTTTCATACCGGAGGAGCGGGATTCAATGACACCGGCACTTTCAAATTTGCGAAGTGCATTGACGATGACAGAGCGAGTAATTCCTACACGGTCAGCGATCTTGCTGGCCACCAGGATTCCCTCCATACCGTTTAGCTCATCAAAAATATGAGTAATGGCTTCCATCTCAGAAAAAGATAACGTGCTGATAGCTGATTTTACCACAGCTACCTTTCTGCTCTCTTCCGCACTCTCTTCATTAACTGCGCGAAGCATCTCCAAACCTACTACGGTGCTTCCGTACTCGCACAGAATAATGTCATCGATATCATACTGGGTATCGCATTTATAGATGAACAATGTCCCCAGTCTCTCACCGGCGATTTCAATGGGAGAAATAATTGCCTGGAACTTGCGGATATCGGTACTTTCAAAGCCTAATGTCTCCAGGTTTACATTCTCCTTAGTGGACAAAACAGCCAAAAGCCGCTCATTCAACATTCCATCAATAAAGCCGCCAACATTCTCATCAATCAACTCAGTAATGGACTCAATCCCCTCAGACTTTCCTACGCCCAGAACCTTACCTTTGCGGCTGATAACCAGCACATTGGAGTTCAGGATTTCCCGCATTACTTTACAGATATCATTGAACACCACTTTACTGGAATTATTATTGTGCAACAATTTACCTATCTTCCTTGTTTTATCCAACAGCTGTACACTGCTCATTTGCGTTCCTCCTATCATCCAATTCGTAAAATCACTTACTTCTTCCCTTATCTTACCACAAATAATTTCTAATTACAATGTATATTTTACTAATTTATTTGCTTTTTTCATGATTTATGCGAAAATTCTGACACTATCTCAAATCTTCTGTTATTTATCCCCTTCCCATCACTTTTCAATCTTCATTACCTTTCTATTCATAAAGGGCAGGAAAGCTGATACGAAAACTTGAAGCAAACCAGCCCGGAGAGTGAGATATGTGCACCTCACTCTCCGGGCGTCCCTTTGCTCCAAATTCCCCTATCAGCTTTCCTGCCCTTTATTGGCAACATAGCCGCATTGTTCGTCCATACACACAAGTTTATTACCTTTCTCCAAAAGCATCTTGCCGCATCGTGGACACTTCTCTCCTGACGGTTTCTGCCATACCATGAAATCACATTCCGGATTATCAATACATCCATAATATCTTCTGCCCTTTTTGGTCTTCTTTACTACGATATCCTTACCGCAATTAGGACACTGTACACCGATTTTTTCAAAAAAAGGCAAAGTATTACGACACTCCGGAAATCCCGGGCAGGCCAGGAATCGTCCGTGCGGGCCGTATTTGATGACCATCCTTCTGCCGCACAATTCACAAATTTCCTCTGATTCTTCATCGGCTATGGTCACATGCTCCAGTTCTTTCTCTGCATTTTTGACCGCTTCATCCAGATCAGGATAGAAATTGGAGACAACAGTCTTCCATTTAACAGTACCTTCTTCCACTGCATCCAAAAGCGCTTCCATATTGGCGGTAAAATTCACATCAACAATGGAAGGGAAGGCTTCCTTCATCATATTATTGACCACTTCACCAAGTTCAGTTATATAAAGATTTTTATTTTCTTTGATCACATATCTGCGGGCAAGAATCGTGGTAATTGTAGGCGCATAAGTACTGGGGCGTCCAATGCCAAGTTCTTCCAGAGCACGTACCAGAGAAGCCTCAGTATAATGGGCAGGAGGCTGCGTAAAGTGCTGTTTTGGTTCAAAGGAGAGAAATTCCAGTTCACTTGCCTTGTTCAATTCTCCCGACAGGCTGTTTTCTTCCTCCTTGTCATCTTCCTGAACATAAACGCTCATAAAGCCATCAAATACGCAACGGGACGCAGACACGGTAAATACCTGTTCTGCCGCTTCTATTTTCACGGAAGTCGTTTCATAATGCGCAGGCGTCATACGACTTGCCACAAATCGTTTCCAGATCAGCTGATACAACCTGAATAAATCCCTGGGCAACTGTTCTTTCATTGCAACAGGATGACGTTCCAAATCCGTAGGACGAATAGCTTCATGTGCATCTTGAATCTTCTGACTATTCTTCTTCTCAGCGCCTGTACCGGCAGCATAATTTTCTCCGTGATGCTTTTCAATATATTCAGAAGCCATTTTCTCAGCTTCTTCAGAAACACGAGTAGAATCGGTACGCAGGTATGTGATCAGACCCACCGTTCCTTCTCCCTTGATATCCACACCTTCATACAACTGCTGTGCCAGACGCATGGTCTTCTGTGTAGAGAAATTCAATACCTTACTTGCTTCCTGCTGCAAAGTGGATGTAGTAAAGGGCAAAGGAGCCTTCTTGAAACGTTCTCCCTTTTTTACTTCTGCCACATGGTATTGAGCACCTTCTAATGACTTCATCACAGCCTGTGTTTCAGCTTCACTGTTAATAGACCTTTTCCCGGCTTTCGTACCATAGTATTTTGCAGTAAGAGACTTCTTTTCGCCTTTCACTTTCAGGTTTACATCCAGTGACCAGTACTCTTCCGGAATGAAAGCATCAATTTCCTCTTCTCTGTCACAGATGATTCGAAGTGCAACAGACTGCACTCTTCCCGCACTCAAGCCTCTTTTGACTTTTGCCCAGAGAAGCGGGGAGATACGATACCCTACCATACGGTCAAGTGCTCGCCTAGCCTGTTGTGCATCTACCAGATTCATATCAATCTCCCGAGCATGCTTTAAAGATTCCTTTACCGCATTCTTAGTAATCTCATTAAAGGTAATTCGATATACTTTCTTATCCTCCAGCTTCAGTGCATAAAAGAGATGCCAGGAAATCGCCTCTCCTTCACGATCAGGGTCGGTTGCCAGATAAATCTTTTCAGCCTTCTTCACTTCCTTGCGCAGTGCAGCAAGAATATCGCCTTTTCCTCTGATGGTAATATACTTGGGATCGTAGTCATGATCTACATCGATTCCCAACTGGCTCTTGGGCAAATCTCGCACATGACCGTTACTTGCTGCCACTTCATAATTGGCGCCCAGAAATTTCTTTATTGTCTTCACCTTGGCAGGTGACTCTACGATAACTAAATACTTCGCCATTTTCTTCCTCTATTTATTGTCGTTATTCACTGCAGATCGACACAAAGCCAAACCGCAGCATTAGGTGTTAATCGTGAACCACTATACACCAAATTTTTTTTTCGCGCAAGATAAATTTTTATTCTTTCGAATAATTTAATTTTTAAACACTGTTTTTATGCATTCAAAAAAGTAAATAAAAAACAAAGGAATGTAAATATTTACACTCCTCTGCCTTATAGATAGGAAGATTCTCAATCGTCCTTCAATTGACTTATTCGGCCTTTTCCTCTACTGCCTCTGCAACAGGTGCTTCTGCGTTCTCCTGTGCAGGTTCTGCAGCTGCCGCATCTTCAACAGGAACTTCTCTTACTTCTTCTGCCTGAACTTCCTCCGGAATCTCCTCAGGAACGGCAGTGCCACACTTAGGGCAGAATGCCACATCAGAAGCAACTTCAGCGCCACAGCTTTCACACAGTTTGATACCTTTAATCTTGCGAATATCTTTCCTCAGCTTCTCGATTTCTTCATAAGCAGCATCAACCAGTTTAAATCTCTCTTCCAGACCGTTATCACATTGCTCCTCTTTATGTTCATACACAAAACGGCCAATCTCTTTAAAATACTTCTCAATAAGCGATTCCTGTGTACTGATCTTACTGGTCAGACTGGTAACCTCTGCGATCTCTTTTGCCTTATCGGCTACTTCCTTACTTTTGCTTGAAACTGTCTCACTAAGTTTGTCCCAAAAAGCCATAACGTTTTCTCCTTTCGGTGTAAATACACTTTATATTCAGATTATACTATTTTTTGCTGGGTATTACAACTAAATTCCTCTTAAGATTTCAAAAGATTTTCTAAAGATATAAAAAAACCCTAAAGCCATTTATTTGGGCTCTAAGGAATTCCTTGGGTTGGGCTATTCAAAAATAGTCAACAGCTGATAGGGGAATCGAACCCCTGTTTCCGCCGTGAGAGGGCGGCGTCTTAACCGCTTGTCCAATCAGCCATATCTTGCTGCTTTCTGCAACAAATTTATTATATATGAACCTTTTGAAAAAAGCAAGTACTTTTTTCAAACAGCTGATAGGGGAATCGAACCCCTGTTTCCGCCGTGAGAGGGCGGCGTCTTGACCGCTTGACCAATCAGCCTTTTGCTTCCACACGCGTGGTACTTGCATATAATAATATATTTTGGAGAAAATTGCAAGTGTTTTTTGAAAAATTTATATTTTATACAAAATCAAACAAACTAATCTGGTTAGATTCGGGCAGTTTACCCAGAAGCCCCAGCTCTGCCATCAGATCTACAACTGTCTTGGATACCTTAGTACGCTCCCTGAAATCATCTTTCGACAAGAACGTGCCGTCCTTGGCAGCTTCCACGATGGCATCTGCTGCTTTTTCTCCCAGGCCATCAATACTGCTTAAAGAAGGCATGATTTTACCGTCAATTACCTGGAACAGTCTGGACTGTGCAGTAAAGATATCTATAGGAAGGAATTCAAACCCTCTTGCATACATCTCCTGCACTACTCTCATATCTGCATAGGAATCTTTTTCCTTATTGGATAAAGTATCGGAGCGTTTCTTATAATCGGCCATGATGCTTTCCAGATGGCGCTGCCCCTGGCACATGAGTTCATAGGAAAATGCCTTAGCACGGATACTGAAAAAGGAAGCATAATAAGCCTGCGGATAATTGATCTTACACCAGGCAATTCGCCATGCCATCATAACGTACGCTGCTGCATGGGCCTTGGGGAACATGTATTTTATTTTTTTGCAGGACCAAATATACCAGTCCGGCACATCCTTTTCTTTCATCGCTGTGATCCAGTCATCCTTAAGGCCTTTCCCTTTACGAACGCTCTCCATGATGGTGAATGCCAGGGAAGGCTCTACTCCCATATTGATCAGATATACCATGATATCATCTCGGGTACAGATGGCTGTAGAAATGGTAGCTTTTCCCTCCTGAATCAGCGTCTGGGCATTGCCCAGCCATACATCCGTACCATGAGACAGACCGGATATTCGAACCAGGTCTGAAAAAGACTGCGGTTTCGCATCAATCAACATCTGCATCGCAAAATCAGTACCGAACTCAGGGATGCCCAATGCTCCCAGTTTACATCCACCTATCTGCTCCGGTGTTATTCCCAGAGCATTGGTATTCTGGAACAGACTCATTACCTGAGGATCATCCAGCGGAATGGTAGTAGGTTCCTTACCGGTCAAGTCCTGCAGCATTCGAATCATGGTCGGATCATCGTGTCCCAGAATATCCAGCTTTAACAGGTTATGGTCGATGGAATGGTAGTCAAAGTGTGTAGTTATAGTATCTGTAGTCATATCATTGGCAGGGTGCTGCACCGGAGTAAAGGAGTTGATGTCCTGGCCCAAAGGCAGTACAACAATACCACCGGGGTGCTGGCCGGTACTTCTTCGGATACCGGTACATCCAACCGTGATTCTGTTGATTTCACAGGTACGTTTGTGAACATTTCGTTCCTCATAATAATTCTTCACGTAACCGAAAGCCGTTTTATCGGCCAGGGTACCGATAGTCCCGGCACGAAAGGTCTGTCCGGCACCAAAAATAACTTCCGTATATTTATGGGCCTTAGACTGATATTCTCCTGAGAAATTCAGGTCGATATCAGGCTCTTTATCACCCTTAAATCCAAGGAAGGTCTCAAAAGGAATATCAAAACCGTCTTTTTTCAGTTTCCCGCCGCATACCGGGCAGTCCTTATCCGGCATATCGATTCCGGCACGGCCCGAATAAGCTTTTACATCATCAGAATAAAAATCTACATAATGGCACTTAGGGCAGATATAATGGGGGCTTAAAGGATTTACCTCCGTAATCCCCGCCATGGTAGCCACAAACGAACTTCCCACAGAACCTCTGGAACCTACCAGATATCCGTCCTCCACAGACTTCCATACCAGTTTCTGGGCAATGATATACATTACCGCGAAACCGTTGGTAATAATGGAATGAAGTTCTTTTTCCAATCGCTTTTCTACAATTTCCGGCAAGTCCGGTCCGTAGATTTCATGAGCCCTATTATAGCAGATATCCGTCAGTGTCTTATCACTGTCCGCAATGACAGGAGGACATTTATCAGGTCGTACCGGTGCTATGGTCTCCACCATATCTGCAATCATATTCGTATTGGTGATGACGATTTCTTTGGCCTTCTCCGGTCCAAGATAAGAGAATTCTTCCAGCATCTCTTCTGTAGTATGAAAGAAAAGCGGTGCCTGATCGTCTGCATCCGTAAATCCCTTTCCTGCCATAATAATTCGGCGGTATACTTCATCCTCTGGATCCAGGAAATGAACATCACAGGTACCCACAACAGGTTTATGGAACTGCTCTCCCAGATCCACGATCCTGCGGTTCAGATTCTCTATATCCTCCATGGAATTGACTGCGGTAATCTTCTCCGATTCAATCATGAATTTATTGTTTCCACGGGGCTGGATTTCCAGATAGTCGTAAAAATTTACAATTTGCGCAATGTCTGCATCTGATTTTCCATCCAGCATAGCCCGATAAAGTTCTCCTGCTTCGCAGGCGCTTCCCAATATCAGTCCTTCCCTGTATTTCAAGATCTGGCTCTTGGGAATCTTGGGCTGCTTATTAAAATATGTCAGGTGCGACATGGATACCAGGCGATACAGATTGATTCTTCCCAGGTCATTCTTCGCCAGAATAATGGCATGATAATAAGGAAGCTTTCTGATTGCTTCCACACTGGATGACCCCAGTTCATTTACCTGGGCCAAAGTCTCGCACCCCTGCTCTCTCAGCATAGGGATGAATTTTACGAAAATATGGGCTGTTGCCTCCGCATCATCTACTGCACGGTGATGGTTCTCCAGGGACACATTCAAGGTCTTAGCCACTGCATCCAAGGTATGCTTGGCCTGATTGGGCAAAAGCACTCGCGCAACCGCCAGCGTATCCACGTACGTAAATTCCGTATTCAACCCCTGCCTTCTGGCGTTTTCAATGATAAAACTCATATCAAAATTGGCATTATGGGCTACCATGACGCAGCCTTCACAAAATGCCAGAAACCGGGGCAGAATCACCTCTATCATAGGCGAACCCATGACCATTTCATCATTGATGCCCGTCAGCTTTTCAATTTCAAAAGGAATAGGCACATCAGGATTGACAAAGGTAGAATACCGGTCCACGATCTGCCCTCCCGACACCTTCACAGCACCGATTTCGATGATTCTGTTATTTATGGGTGAAAAACCCGTAGTCTCAATATCAAACACCACGAAATCCGCGTCCAGATCCTGCCCACCGTCATTGGTCACTGCTTCCTTTAGGTCATCTACCAGGTAAGCCTCTACACCATAAAGAATCTTAAAGAAATCCTGCTTATCAGGATTGTCCTGCCCCGCTTCTTTACGTTTATTCTTTTCCTCTTTCCACAGATCATCCCACACATGATTAGCATCAGTAAAACTCTGTACCACGCCGTGATCGGTAATGGCAATTGCGCGGTGCCCCCATTTATAGGCACGTTTTACGATATCCTTTGCCTCAGATACACCGTCCATATCGCTCATCTTGGTATGACAGTGAAGTTCCACTCTCTTATGAGGTGCCGTATCCTTTCTGCTGGAAGTGAAGTCAGGAATCTTCTTAATACCGGCCACAGAACCAATGGTAAGTTCATGGTCGAATTTATCCACCATACTGATTCCCTTGATCTTAATAAAAGCACCTGCTTTCACTCCTTCCAGAATCTCCCCCACCTGATCGTTTCTGGCAAATATTTTTACCGTCATAGTATCACTGAAATCCGTGACATCAAAAATAATGATGGTCTTCTCGTTCTTAATCTCCCGTTTATCCAGATTCAGAATCTTGCCACGGATGACCACCTCACCCATTTCACCGATAATATCTTCAATTTTAATTGCTTCCTCGTCAAAATCTCTTCCGTAGAGCACGTCCGGATTGTCGGAACGTTTTACGCTGCCGCGGTTATAATCCCCCCCACGGGTGAATTCGCCTTTCTTGAATTCCTTCTTAAAGTCACCTTTGCCGTTTTCACCTTTTTTGAATTCAGACTTGCCCTGAAAGCCTTGTTTCATAGGGGATGTGGTCTTACCGGAAGTTTTGCCGGCTGACTGAGCACCTTGAGAAGCATTGCCCTGGGCTGTATTGCCCTGGGCTGTATTGCCCTGGGCTGTATTGCCCTGGGC
>JAZQAT010000071.1:0-4975 GCA_045545375.1 Acetatifactor sp. | reverse complement strand
TACACCATTAAAGATGATGTTATTCCTGCTTCCTGATTAGGCGTAGTGTCAATATTTAGTTTTTAATGCCACCCTAAAAGATGGTTTATTTGTGATGCCCGCATTTTTTCTCTAGCCACTACCACTCTGTTTCAAACTTTTCCTTTCTTTGTGAGTAAGCAGGGAACTTGCTTGATTCCGTTAAAATCTTGCAGAACTCTCAAAATAAATATCATGAATCTGAACTCTGGGACTGGAAGTCAGTGCAAATAAAATAATTTCCACTACATCCTCAGCCTGCATCAGCTTGCTCTTATCAACTGTTCTGGTTCCCCAGAAAGGTGTGTCGGTTCCCCCGGGATTAATAGTAGTTACGCGGATATCCTGAGATCCCATCTGTAACAGCATACCCTGTGAAAGCATATTAACTGCTGCCTTTGCAGTACAGTAAAGAGGCGCATTTGCATTTGCTGTCTTAGCTGCAGTGCTGCCGATATTTACGATAATGGCAGGCTTTGCTGCATTCTTAGCAAAGTACTTTCCTGCAAGGAAGGTTCCTTTTACATTAACGTCCATAATCGTTTCATATACGTTCACATCGGTCTCAGGAATTTTGCCGGGAATAGACAGACCTGCCAGATTTGCCATGGCATGGAACTCTCCGTTCTTTTCATATGCTTGTGCAAAGAAAGCAGCCACCTCTTCTTCATTGGTAATATCCACAACCTTTGCAAAGACCTCTGTTACCTTGCTGAGTTCCTCTGCCTGTGCAGCCAGTGCTTTTTCATCATTGGAACACAGGGATAATTTTGCGCCCTGCTCAGCCAGCTTTTTACATAAGATAATACCCATACCACCGCTTGCACCTGTTACAATTACGTTTTTACCACTATAATTAATCATGATTTTTTCCTCCATTTTCTTTTTAAGCCTGATAATATATTAGAAGTAGCCACCGTTTTCTACAACTTCAGTCGGTTTCATGCCACTGCCTACCATCTCTTTGATCTCCACTTCATTGTCTCGAATTTCTTCTGCCCTTAACAGTACTTCATATGCAATTTCACGAGGAATTGAGATGCAGCCATCGATATCCCCCATAACCACATCACCGGGATACACATGAACCTTGCCCATTACAACAGGAATCTGGTAACCGATCAGACGGAAACGGCCCAACATGCCGTTAGAGCTTCTGTACTTACAAAATACCGGGAAATTCTGTTCCAGCACCTTGTTCGTATCGCGCACACCGCCGTCTACAATGGCACCGCGACAGCCCTGACGAATGGAGGCCATGGTCATAATTTCGCCCCACTGCGCAGACTCGTCATCCTCACAGGTGTCCCACACACATACGCTGTTTTGCGGAATTGCCTCCAGCATCTTAGCACGCTCTACCATTTCGTCCTCCAGACTTAAGTTCTTGGAACCCTTGATGGTAAAGGCGATACCTACTACCTTCATTTCATCACGAAGGGGCATGATATTGTTCGGAAAGGTCTGATAAAGCAGTCCTTTTTCGCGCAAAACATCATTTACCATGGGAGTGGTAACCTTTTCGAAGCGATCGCACAACTCTTTTTCACTGATAGGGAATTCAAACGTTTTCCTTCGGGTTCTTTCCTGAATCAAATTGTCTAAGTTCATTTCGCTGATACCTCCTGTAACATCTATCAATTTATGTATTCTTACAATATTTCACCGCTTACCATGTGAAATGTCATACTTTTATCAGGCTGCGTTTTATCAATGATTTTAATAATCGGTAATTGCAGCTCCAGTTGCCAATATTCTGACTGATCTTTAGGATAGGTCCAAAAAGCTTTCTTATCGGGATCACCGTAGAAATGCCACGGTTTAATACCATCCAGCGTGTTGATACAATAGCCAAAGCATGCAAAATGTTCCTTGCCGAAATTATATAAGCCTTCATACATGGAATATCCGATTCCCAGATCAGCATCAATTACATACGGCATCAATAATCCTGCAGTGTCCATTACGACCTTGTCATCCATTACAGAATGCAGTCTGAAATGTTTCATTGCGTTTACATCATTTCGTATTACCAGTCTGTGTTTGTCAGCTACGTTACACCAGGTTTTTGCATCTTTATTTTCCAACCGGAAATCAGTATGTACACAGACCTCATCTTTTGTTATGATCTTATCCAATACGAAGCCGGCCTTCTCACCTGCTTCTATATGAACACGTGTTATAGAACCCATGCCGTCACAGATTTCATACCGGTAACGCGTCAGCCTGATATCCTCTTTCTGATAAACAGAAGTATCTAATAATCTCAGCTGCCCTTTCGCCCAGGAACCGTCTCTTTTTTTAAATCGCCACAGCTTTGTTAAATCAATCATCTGCCAAGTACCTCCTATAGTCTTAGCATAATGTAAAATACCTCTTGTAACAATTTATAAAAGGATTATTATTTATATAAATCGCTAAAAAACCATTGCATTTTTAAGCAACTCCGTGTAAGCTGAAAAAGAGGTGCAATAAATGGAGAATTTAGATTTTAATATTACAGAGATCGTGCGTATTGTGGAACGCCCCAACAGCAAGGGCTGGCACATTGAAAATATGTGCTATAATGAAGAATATGTGATGGTTATCGTCTTAAATGGAGAAACAGAATACACAATTCACGACAGGAAATATATTGCCAGGAAAAACGATTTTATGATCTTTTCTCCTAAGATTGTGCGCTCCGGCAAGACCAGCCCATTAAATCCCTGGAGCTTTATTTCGATTATTTTTCGCATGGATATGAACGAAGAGGCTAAGACTTTTTTTAATAAATCAATTTTCATCCGGCATGATGCCAACGACATGATGAGGAAGCTCTTTTTAGCAGCCTCGAAGGCCTGGACCGGTAAGGATTCTCTGTATCAGGTAAACTGCCGCATTCTGGCTTCCCAAATTTTGTACAAAGCTGTTCTGGCTGAAATGCCCTATCATAAAGTGCCTCATATTAAAAAGCTTGAAAAAGCAAGACTTGAGATTCAGGATCATTTCCGGGAGAATATTTCTGTAGAAGCGCTGGCTGATTCTATTGATATGAGCGTCTCCTATTTCAGACGCCTGTTCAATGAAGCATATGGCTATTCACCGATGCAGTATATTATGAATTTGAGAATTGAAAATGCACGCGACCTCTTACAGTCAGGAGAAGTGAATGTAACGGAGGCCGCGCGCTTGAGCGGGTTTGAAGATATTTATTATTTCAGTGCTTTATTTAAGAGGAAAACGGGGAGCACTCCGACGGAGGTGCTGCGGAAAAGCTGAATTCAAGGTATTTTACGCTAACTTTTTCACTCCTTTGACCCATTTCCTTACATTTAGTCAATAGGTTTTACTTCACAATAACCGAGAAAATATTCACCCCATCACTGCCATGTGTAGAAAGAGGTATCATTCTGATGCCCCGGCACTCTCGCCCGATTGCCGGAGTTATAATGCGCTGATGGTTCTCCAAGATTTCTACAACCGTCTCGCACTTTCCATTTTCGTCCATCACTTCAATTCTCATGTCCTTCACCAGGGTTTCCGGAACATGCACCGGTTGAAGGTTCGCAGGCACATTCGCAATGGTAGCCTTTTGGGGCAGATAATTTCCGCCGCCAATCGTCTTACGGTCGAGGTCCGAATCCAGCACGATTCTCACCTGTTCGACCCACTGGCTTTGGTCGAATCGAATCTCTATGTAATCGCCGGCTTTTCCTCTCCAGCAATTGGTCTCCTCTCCGATCTGCCTCTCATGACCGTTAATCAGAAGCTCTGCATGCTCACCGTTTGTCATAATCTGCGCATTTTTCATGAGTTCAGGCAGGTGCAAAGTATTTCCGGGCAGATAGCATCCGTCCTCCATAAGAAGCTGCTTCAGTTCCCCGATTTGCTCCCTATACACACCCCTGGGAGAGAGCCCGTACTTTACTGCAAGGGACGCCGCCGTACCTACCGCCTGACCTATGGTGGCGCAGGTCGCCATTACTCTTGTAGCGCTCATGGCACAGTGGGTCACGCTGATATTCCTTCCGGCAAAGAACAGATTTGGGATATTTTTAGAATACAGGCTTCTGTAAGGGATGCCAAAGGGAGAGGGTGCCGGATGATGAATGTTGGGCCGCTCTCTGGTGCCTATCCCCTCCGGATCATGGTCATCCATGGTCCAGCCGCCAAAGGCCACCAGATCATCAAACTTTCCTTCCCCACGGACATCATTCTCTGTCATGACGCAATCACCGATGTACCTTCTGCTCTCGCGTTTGCCGGGAAGGAAGCCCACGAAATCAAGCTCCCAGTTATCTGCATTGCATTCACCGCTGTTTTTAATATAATCCCACATTCCGTAGGCGATTTTGATGAGCTCATCCCGTATCTCTTCCGTATCTTCAATGGTATCCCTTGTTCCACCCAGCTCAAGATACCAGAAATTCTCTTGAGGTCTGTCTATTTTCCCATCAAAACGGTGCGCAAAATCTTCTTTGGTAAACTTGTGGGCCCACTTGGGCGGAATAAAGGTGCGTTTTTCCTTCATTTCACGAGCCTGTATCAGACAGGAAAGCCCCATGGTCTTCTTATCAGGAGTTTGAGGAGCAATGCTCTCTCCATACTGTTCTCTGCCCTCTCTTCCTGCCGTGTATTCTGCGCCGGTCAGCGGCGCAAGGATACTGTCACCGGAACAATCGGCAAAGAATTTCGCCCGCACCGTATGGAAGGTATAGGTGGTCATCTGCCATCCCACGATTTCCATGATATTTTCACCATCCATCACACAGTCAAAGCAGGAGCAGTTTAAAAGGGATGTGATATTTTCCTCCTGTTTGACAAATTCATACAGGATACTGTCCCATACAGGCCATGTCCTATACGGATTCCGATAGAGATTTTCCAGGCAGATTTCTTCCATGATACCTGTCTCTCTGTTATTGGAGCCATGGGCTCCACACACCCACATTCTGATTTCACCGGATGCATTGCC
>JAZQAT010000070.1:0-12945 GCA_045545375.1 Acetatifactor sp. | reverse complement strand
AGATGATGTTATTCCTGCTTCCTGATTAGGCGTAGTGTCAATATTTAGTTTTTAATGCCACCCTAAAAGATGGTTTATTTGTGATGCCCGCATTTTTTCTCTAGCCACTACCACTCTGTTTCAAACTTGTTTCCTCCCTTTTAAATGTGTAATTATTTGTTTCTTAATCTCTCTGGAAAATATCTCTGGTATATACTTTCTCTTTTACATCATCCAGACACTTGTTATATCTGTTCGCGATAATAGCCTGGCTCTTTTTCTTAAACTCGTCCAAATCATTGACCACAACACTACCGAAGAACTTCTCGCCATCTTTCAGCGTCGGCTCATAAATGATGACAGTTGCGCCTTTTGCCTTGATACGCTTCATGACACCCTGAATGGAACTCTGGCGGAAGTTATCACTGTTGCTCTTCATGGTCAGTCGGTATACACCAACAACAACTTCTTTTTCCTTGCTCTCATCCCAGCTGTCGTTTGCTTCATAAGCACCAGCAATTTCAAGCACACGATCAGCAATGAAGTCTTTTCTTGTTCTATTGCTCTCAACGATTGCTTCGATCAGATTTTCAGGCACGTCAGCGTAGTTCGCCAGCAGCTGCTTGGTGTCTTTCGGCAGGCAGTATCCACCGTAGCCAAAGGACGGATTGTTATAATGAGTACCAATACGAGGATCCAGGCAAACACCGTTGATGATCTGCTGAGTGTTCAGCCCTTTCATCTCAGCATAGGTATCCAGTTCGTTGAAGTAGCTGACACGCAGTGCCAGATAGGTGTTGGCGAACAGCTTAACTGCCTCTGCCTCAGTAAAGCCCATGAACAGAGTGTCAATGTTCTCTTTAATTGCGCCTTCCTGCAGGAGTTCTGCAAAAGTGTGTGCTGCCTTTACCAGTCGAGCATTATCCACGTCGGTTCCGACGATGATACGGGAAGGATACAAATTGTCATACAGAGCCTTGCTCTCACGCAAGAACTCCGGGCTGAAGATGATATTGTCGCAGTGGAACTTCTCACGAACACTTGCTGTATAACCAACCGGGATGGTACTCTTGATAACCATAACGGCTTCTGGATTGTATTCGATGACCAGTTTAATGACAACTTCTACAGCACTTGTGTCAAAAAAGTTCTTCTTGCTATCGTAGTTGGTAGGTGCGGCGATGACTACAAAATCAGCATCACTGTATGCTTCCTTCGCATCCAACGTTGCGGTCAGATCCAGTTCCTTTTCTGCCAGATACTTTTCAATGTACTCATCCTGAATCGGAGACTTCTTATTATTGATCAGCTCTACTTTCTCAGGAATGATATCTACTGCCGTCACCTTGTGATGCTGAGACAGCAACGTAGCAATAGAAAGATCAACATAACCAGTACCAGCCACAGCAATCTTTAAATCCTTAAACTCTCTCATTTCTCTATCCCTCTAATTCTTTTATTTATAAAACTCAGCGTACCACTCAGCAAAGTTCCTCAGACCAGCTCTCAGACTTGTGCTCGGCTTGTATCCGAAGTCACGCTCCAGTGCGCTGGTATCTGCATAGGTCACTGGCACATCACCCGGCTGCATCGGAACAAGTTTCTTGTGTGCCTCGAAGTCATAATCTTCCGGCAGAACTTTCGCTCTTACTAACTCCTCACTCAGAATCTGCACGAAGTCTAGCAGGTTCTCAGGGTTCTGATTACCAATGTTGTAAACTGCATACGGCGGAATCGGCAGACCATCCTTGCCATTCTTCTTGTCAGGTGCTTTCTTCATCACACGGACAACACCCTCAACGATGTCATCCACATAAGTAAAGTCACGCTTGCAATTGCCGTAATTGAAGATCTTGATGGTTTCGCCCTTCACCAGCTTGTTGGTGAATCCGAAGTAAGCCATGTCAGGACGACCTGCCGGACCATACACGGTGAAGAAGCGCAGTCCAGTGGACGGAATGTTATAGAGCTTCGAGTAGGCATGTGCCATCAGCTCATTAGATTTCTTAGTGGCTGCATACAAAGACACAGGATTATCAACCTTGTCATCCGTGCTGTACGGAACCTTCTTGTTGGAACCGTAGACGCTGGAGGAAGAGGCATACACCAGATGCTCCAGACTCTCACAGTGGCGGCAGGCTTCGAGGATATTGAAAAAGCCGACCAAGTTAGATTCCACATAGGCATCCGGGTTGGTGATGGAGTAACGCACACCAGCCTGTGCTGCAAGGTTGACGACCACAGACGGCTTGTACTTCTCGAACAGCTCTGTGATCAGCTCCTTGTCGGCGATGTTGCCTTTGACAAAGGTAAATGTGGGATACTTGGCCAGCTCGTTCAGGCGAAACTCTTTAAGTGCCACGTCGTAGTAAGCATTCATATTGTCGATGCCGATGACCGTAGCAGAAGGAGCCTCCTGATAAATTCGTTTCACAAGGTTGAAGCCTATGAAACCGGCTGCACCTGTGATTAAAATCGTTTTATTATCTAAAGTAACTGTGCTCATATGTATTCCTCCATTTTTGTTAACTTCCTAATCTATGTACACATCTGCTCTTCACAGATAGTATTTCTCTCTAATTTCCACTGTGTGATAACCACACTCGGCTAAGTGTTTTCTTATGCTGTCGTATCCAATTACCCCAGCAATCATGTTTCTACTTCATAAAACATCCGTTGAGTACACTCGTCTCTATTTCTCTATAGTCGAAGTGTTGATTTATACAGTCGAACCCCGTATACCCTGCAATGACGTTTTTTCTAAATGTTGGATTGTTGAATCGAACCCTGTCGGTGCATGAGTTTTGTTAAAACTGTATATACCACCCCGTCCATTTCTGCCATTCATTATTCATTATGAACAAATCATTCACTCCAACCACTCAAAACATGTAATTATCATCACCATCCATGCTCTACTCAACAGCTGTTTTATGAAGTAGAAATCATCTGTTTTTCTCTATTTTTCATGACTCAACAAACCGTTATGATGTAGGTGTCATTAGCGGGTCAGATAGTGTACTCAACAGCAGTTTCAGACGTTAATGATAAACCCATGGATTTTTGTTGTTTTCTCCTGTTTTCCGCCATTTCTATGATTCTTCTGAAAAAGATGTGCCAATTTTGTGCCACATGGGTCAAAAGTTCAGCGTTTTGTATAAGCATCTAGCATTTATAGCTCATATAGCTGTGCAATTTAACTAGTTCCAACAGCGCAATTAGTGTACAAAACAGGTACTTATTGACGTTGCTACATCAATACGGTTTGTTGAGTAGACATTTCGCTATATCTACTCAACAATCCTCAAAGATGTTGCTTGAAAGCGACAAATAAAAATCGCTTATCTCTTTTTTAAACCATTTCTTATGTCTAAATTCCACCTTGATTGACTATCCTACTTCTTTGAGGTATGTTGGCTCCACATTTGCACAAACCTCCATTACAACAATCCTGCATTGTCATAAGCGAGTTTTACGTCCAACGTAGTGGTCAAGTCCAGCGTGATCTAACCCGCACAAATCAGCATTTCAGTCACACGCCGGAAATACCAACGCCCCTTATTCTCCTTCCCCAAACAGCACCGCCTTCACCGTCCCAAAGATAATCTTCCAATCCACCAAAAAGCTTCTCTCCCTCACATACTTAATATCCAGCTCCATCCACTCCTCAAAGCTCAAATCATTCCTCTTCGGCTGGATCTGCCAATAGCATGTAAGTCCCGGTGTTATGTACAGTCTCTGTCTCTGGTATTCATCATACTGCGCCACTTCTCTGGGCAAAGGCGGACGAGGTCCCACGATGGACATGTCGCCCTTCAGGATATTCCACAGCTGAGGCAATTCGTCCAGGCTCGTCTTACGCAGGAATCTGCCGATTCTCGTAATTCTGGGATCCTCCTTTATTTTAAAAGCAGGACCATCCATTTCATTATGCTTCAGCAGCTCATCCAGCTTAGCCTCCGCATCCACGCACATGCTGCGGAATTTGTAGAACTTGAACTCCTTGCCATTTCGACCGCAGCGAAGCTGCGAGAAAATGGGGCTGCCTTTCGGGTCGTCTATGAAAATTAAGATCGCTATGATCAACATAACAGGCCATAAGACCATCAATGCGATGAAGGAAAAGACAATATCCTGCAGTCTTCGTCCTACCCAATAGGCTTTCTTGTCGCGCAGAACACGCTCTCGATATACTTTGACATGATCCGGATTCCCATCGACACTTTCATGCTCGACATTGACGTATTCCAGTTTCATCTCGGATTCCTTACTTACACTGGTTGCTTCCTCTCTTACATATTGTTCCATTTTTGTCCTCCGGACGCAAACAGGCATGCTTTCATACCCATCTGAGCCACCGATCAAGTTGAAAGTTTACTTTCACACTTTGCCTCCCCGTGCATTAAATAAACACGTTTACATGCTCCTTCGAAGTTAAAGCCAAAATTGAAAGGGTTGCTCTCAACCTTCATTCCTTTGTTCCCTTTTACACCCATCCTCCGTTCCTGTAGCCCGGAAGCTCTCCTGTTTCATAGAGTAGGATACTCTGCGAAAAATCAATCTATTTTTTCGCTTACATATCGAAGGTATCTTAGCATTTTTCGACAATTTTGTAAAGTCTTTAAAATAACAAGATATCAATTTGTAATAAATTGGCATTTATCAGTCATAAATCCGCTGTTTATGCGATATAAATCTTACCTTCCTATTCCCTAATTTTCACAATAAAAGTTCGCAGAGTATCCTACTCTATGATTCTTTTACGCAAAAAAGTCCGGATGAACCGGACTTTTTTGACGAAGTATTTTATTGCAGTTCGCCACTACATCGTGCGCGAATACTTTTCAGTTCCAGAGTGAGCCATTTTAGCTGTGCTCTCTTGATCAGGTCAGGCTCTTCATGTTCTTCCAACTTTTTCAGGATTCCGTCAATGATAGCCACCTCTTCCATCCTGTTGCTTCTGATTTCGTTCTCAGGATAGAGATAATTTACGCATTCCCTGAAATCATTGATTGTCCTGGCATCGCTTTCCAGAAGCCTGCATATCCAAGTCTCAGTCTCCACTTTACAGAACAAGGGCTGTTGGTCATAATGATTCCTTCGATTCTGCACAACATATTGCAGGAGTGGTTTGGCCCAGTTGCCTTCACTTTCTACGATTTCAGTCACTGTCCGGCGGTGAGACAGTTCCATGGTACCCTTGATGGCTCCGTTCAATCGCTCAAGCAGTTCCCTGCATTCCCTCTTTGATTCTTCACCCCGCAGCCGAATGCCCTCCGCATAAACGGTCTCTGTAATATTACTGTCATGGATATTTTGAATCATGGTTTCCATGGCCTCTTCCACCATCTGAGGGGCAAAGCCGATATTTTTCAGTTCCACCAGTAAGAATATAATATTACGATATAAAGCCGCAGGGTACTGATTTTCTTTCAGTCTGACCAACAACCGGTCAATTTTCTCCTCCACCCAGCTCTGACTTTGCAAATAATACTGATAGTAAAGCTGTTGATAAGGATCATCCGGGCTGAGCTGATTGGCATACTCTTCTTTAATATGCTGGCTGGTTTCTTTGGCAAACGCTTCTTTATCAAGAACGCTGTATCTGACGTAATCCTCAATAGTCTTAAAGCGTTTCCTGTTATCACAAAAAATACCGATTATTTCCTCCTTCTGTTCCGGTACATCAGCTTTAAATTCCACACACAGCAGGAAGGTATTTTCCAGCAAAAAAGAAGTCATCTCCTCTCTGTATCGTGGCTCAATATCAAGCTGCTTAAACTGCTCATAGAGCAAATCTATTTTGGACAGAAAGAATTGAAAGGTTCGCAAATTGCAATGATGCTCCTTTTCCATGACTTCCATAAAATACTTCACTTTACTGAAAAGAAGCGCCTGGAGCTCCTTATTTTTCCCGCTTTCCAGAATCAACTTGCGCATCACTTCGCCGAAATCAGCCTGATACTGCAGCGTGAGACCTATCAATTTTTCTCTGATGCGGGTATATTGGTTATCATATTCTATACTGCCAAAAAGTTCGTTCCGTCTGCGCTCCAACTCCTTTGCATTTAGCTGAGGTTCTTCGTTAGTGTTCCCTCGAATTGCCCGAATCAGGGACTCTTCCGGCACCTTAATTTCCTGTCTGGAAGCCACCAGGTACTGGAGTTCTTTATTCTGAATGCCTACCTGGCGACCGATCTCATTTTCATTTGCTACAAGAATCACCTTCGCGCCCTCATGCTCCACAAGTCCATTGATATAGCCTAGGATGTCATTGATGGGACAGGCGCATCTCTCCAGATCATCAAATATGAAATGATAGTCTCCCAGGGTAAAAAAATCTGTCAGGTATTCATAGGTATGATAGGTCACGCCGCATATCTGCATTACCGTGCCGATTGCCTTCTGACTGGCGGCATATAGTATCCGGCCCTTCTTACGGCGTGCTTCTCTTTTACGCCCAAAGACTTTTTGCACCCGGGCAAGGAGGTCATATTTCTTATAAATGACTTCATCCAGAATGCTGAAGCACACTCTTTCCTGCACCTCATCTAAAGAGCGGCAACCGTATAGGGAGATGTATTTGATTGGCTTTTGAGGTATGAAGGAGAGACGCTCCAACTCCGGCTTCAGCTCATGTAACACGAAGTGGGTCTTCCCGCATCCCCATTCCCCGTTTATCAGGATGGCGTAGCGGTAGCTTTCGTCTTGCAGGTATCTTATGATGGCTTCTTTTATCTGCGTATCATTCATGTGGTGCATCCTTTACTTTAAGTTTTTGAGTGGGAGATAAATCAATATCCTGCTTCCTTCATCTTTTGTACAAATATCTCTTCTGATAAATTTGCGCGCCGGGCGGCATCTTTTACATTAAGGATTCCATCTTTCACCAATAACCCCAAGGTTTGGATTGCCCCTTTCTCAATTCCTTTCTCAATTCCTTTCTCAATTCCATCCTGCATCAACAATTCTCCTAATACTGTCATCCCAATTTCCTCCTTTAAGCTTTCCAATTCCTGTCTGTTCAGGAACTTACACGCAAACGCATACAGAATCGCCTGTAGCCTCCTCTTCTGCCAGGAGCCTCTGTCACTATTATAATCTTTTTATCAGCATCATGCAATAGACAGTTATCTTTTTTACGTTTCTTCATTCTTATTTTAGTTACGGTTCAGCCCAAGCAGGAAAAGCCACATGCAAGCACTTTTCCTGTCAGTAGCTGACATGTGAACTGTTACTCTATATTTAATTACATCTTTAAGTGAAAATTCCCGAATCGGGTGGATTTTCAGAAACTACAGATTGCCTCCATAACGTTCGCCGGCCTTCCGCCACTTCAGCAACTCATATATTAATACAGCACTAAAACTACAACCTTCTATTCAGTGACAGCTCCCAACACGTTTGTCCATCGCCTGATTACTGTACAACTACTCTACCACATCTCACCTATAATATCAAGAACTTTTCGATGATTTCTTATAGGCTTAAACACCTTGTGGCAACGCAAAGGAGTCGGATAGGCCAAAGCCTATCCGACTCCTTTGTGCGTACCTTGTATCAACTTCCGGCCGTCATCACGCCGGATTGAAATGATCGCAATGATTATCTCTGCACACGTCCTGAAGCATCGCCGCCAGCCAGAGTCTCAACTTCTTTTCTGGATACCAGGTTGAAGTCGCCGGGGATGGTGTGTTTCAAAGCAGATGCAGCTACACCGAATTCCAGAGCAGCCTTGAAATCTTTACCATCCAGCATACCGCAGATAACGCCGCCTGCGAAGGAGTCGCCGCCGCCTACACGGTCAACGATAGGATGGATGCTGTACTCCTTGGAGTGATAGAACTCCTTGGTATCTCTGGAGTAGATGCATGCAGACCAGCCGTTATCAGAAGCGGAATGGCTGACACGCAGAGAAGATACACAGTATTCAAAGTTGAACTTGTCTACCATCTGCTCGAAGATGGACTTGTAACCTGCCAGCTCCAGTTCACCGCTGGTTACATCAGTCTCGCCGGGTTTGAATCCCAGAACCAGTTCTGCATCTTCTTCGTTACCGATACATACATCAACATATTTCATCAGGTTGGTCATAACCTTCTGAGCCTTCTCGGAAGACCACAGCTTCTTACGGAAGTTCAGGTCTACAGATACTTTAACGCCATGCTTCTTAGCAGCGATCAGTGCCTTTTCGGTCAGTTCAGCAGCTGCATCAGATACAGCAGGAGTGATACCGGTGAAGTGGAACCAGTCAGCACCTTCGAAGATATCATCAAAATCGAAGTCAGCTTCCGTTGCGGTAGAAATAGAGGAATGTGCTCTGTCGTATACAACCTTGGAAGGTCTCATGGAAGAACCGGATTCCAGGAAATAGATTCCCAGTCTCTCACCGCACTTTGCGATGTGCTTGGTTCCTACATTGTATTTTCTCAGAGCTGCAACTGCGCATTCACCGATCTCATTGTCAGGTACTGCAGTCACGAATTCTGCATCGTGGCCATAGTTAGCCAGAGATACTGCTACGTTAGCTTCTCCTCCGCCGTAGCATACGTCAAATTCATCAGCCTGAATAAACTTCTCGTTGTTGGGGGTGGACAGTCTTAACATGATCTCACCCATGGTAATTACTTTTGCCATTGGTCTTATCTTCCTTTCGTTTTACAATGAATTACTTCTGTACCAGATGAACAGCGAATCCGCCGATTTCTTCTTTCAGATAGATAGCTTTCAGTGCTCCCTTATCATCTCTCTTAGCGGTCTCTTCAGCAAACTCTACGCCAAGTACAGACTCAAGGTAATTGATTGCTCTTTCGATATAGTTGGTTCTTACTGCAATGTGGCCGTTCTTTCCAAGGTAAGGTGTCTTCATGACTTCCACTGCTTTTCCTGCAAAGATAGAACTGTTGCCTGCTTTAGCGGGCATACCGAAAATGAACGCAAATCTATTGGCAGCTTTCACAGCTTCCTCTTCGCTTTCTGCGTTGATACCAACGTGAGCCAGTTCGAAGCCAAGCATGGTCTGAACTGCTTCTCTTGTAATCTGCTCGATCTTATCCCATTCGCCTGCATTGATCAGGTCGCCGGGTACCATCCAGGAACCGCCGCATGCAATGATCTTGTTGAAATCAAGATATGTGGTCAGGTTCTTCGCATTGATACCGCCGGTAGGCATGAACTTCATATTTACATAAGGAGCTGCCATCGCTTTGATCTTAGCCAGACCACCGGACTGCTCTGCCGGGAAGAATTTAACTACTTCAAGGCCGAGTTCGATAGCCTGCTCGATATCGCTGGGGCTGGAAGTACCGGGAGTGATAGGAATCTGCTTCTCCTGGCAGTACTGAACAGTTCTGGGATTTAAGCCGGGGCTTACGATAAACTGTGCACCTGCTGCTACTGCTGCGTCAACCTGAGCAGCGTTCAGGACAGTACCTGCACCTACACACATCTCGGGGAAGTTCTCTGTCATAGCCTTGATCGCTCCTGCAGCAGCACTTGTACGGAAAGTAACTTCTGCACAGGGAAGTCCGCCTGCACACAGAGCCTTTGCAAGAGGAACAGCATCCTCTACCCTGTCAATCTTTACGACCGGAACAATACCGATTTTACTGAGTTTCTCTAAAACTGCGTTCATTTTGTTTGTCCTCCTATTTTACAACGGTGCCGTACACCTCCAGTTGCGTCAGTGCCGGGAAAGGTGACGGGTCATCCGCTTTCATCAGGTTACTAAGCTCTACCCATGTAATCTTTTTCTTTTCAAAGGTAAGCACATGCGCAAATCTGCTCTTTTCCAACGGCCAGTCAATGGAAGAACCGTCAGAGAAAGTTAATGTCACCTGTGTCCACCAGTTGTCATGAGGGAAATCCGCTCTTGTAAACATTATCACCTTGTCAGCTTCAATCATGCGACCAAAATCAATTTTAAGTGCTGCGTCATCCTGCCTGTTGATTCCCCATGACTGATATGGCCAGCATCCGTGAGAACGGTTCTCACAAACACCATCAATGGCATTCTGGGCAAAGAACACTGCTTCTCCTCTCGTCTCCACATTTGCGGAAGCGTGCGGGTAAATGTTTTTCATGCTGTGCCGGTCGCACACATTCAAGGCCTGATTGCGATATTGGCTGATTTCCTCTTCCAGTGCAGCTCTTACATACAAATAATGTCTGCTGCCGCTGAAAACCTTGGGAGAAATGTTGTTTCTCTTTTCCCCAAAAGGTATCGTGTACTGCAGATTACCAGTCAGATATACCAGAGATTTTCCCAGTGCATCATCTACCTGCAGCCACACATGGATATTGTGTTCGGAAGTTTCCAGTTCGATACGATCTCCTTCTTCGTATTCACCGGTCACTACCAGATTAGCCATGCCTTCAGCGCTGTCTTCATACTTAGTATTCCCAATTGCGTCAACTACTTTTAATGTAAAAACTGCCATTATCCAAGAATCTCCTTTACACATTCAGCGATTTTGTCGCATTTGCAGTTATCAAAGAAGTATTCTCGGAATTTTGCACCGGATAAAGCCCCTTTCACCAATTCACGGTCCAGATTCTTCAGGATTGTGATCATATCGGTATGGGTCACTTCCTTCACCTGATCCAGAATTTTCTTATTGCGCTGCTCAGGCACAACTCTCTCAGGGGGATATCCACCGCCACCGGGAGCACAGAAGAGTTTCTCAAAGGTATACTGCAGATTCAGCTCGCCGCCCCAGCCAAAGTTCTCTGCAAAGGGAAGAGCTACACAGTTGCCGTCATTTACCTGTGAGAACAAATACGCATCCAAAGGGGATTCGATATGTCCGCACAGCACCTTAGGAAAAGAGTTGCATGCAAGCATGGCACCCTCTCCGGTGCCGCAGCCTGTAATTACATAATCAGCTGCTCCGGAATTGATCAGCACTGCTGCCAGAATACCGTTCTGCACATAAGTCAGAGAATTGGGATCCTCCGCACCGCACATACCATAATTGAACACTTCATGCCCCATGGGCTCTACCACTTTTTTCAGGGTATTACAGATCATCTCATTTTTAGCCGCCTGGCTGTTTTCATTGATTAATGCAATCTTCATGAATTTAACCTCCACTTTTTTACGCACTTACGGGCAGAGTGGTGACTCTGCCTGTAAAATATCGTAAACTCATACTGTCAACCTATTTTCTGACCTATTGTATTACTGGGGCTGCTTGCCGATATAAGCAAGGATACCGCCATCTACATACAGGATATGTCCGTTTACAGCGTTCGACGCTTCGGATGCCAGGAAAATAGCAGGACCTGTCAGCTCTTCCGGCTTTAACCACCTGTTGGCAGGGGTCTTGGCACAGATGAACTGATCGAAAGGATGTCTGCTTCCGTCAGGCTGAACCTCACGCAGAGGAGCTGTCTGAGGGGTCTCAATATAACCGGGACCAAGGCCGTTACACTGGATATTGTACTGACCATACTCAGAACAGATATTTCTGGTAAGCATCTTTAAGCCGCCCTTCGCAGCTGCATAAGCAGATACGGTTTCACGGCCAAGTTCAGACATCATAGAACAAATGTTGATGATCTTACCGTGACCCTTCTTGATCATAGCAGGGATAACTGCTTTAGATACGATGAAAGGTGCATTCAGATCAACATCAATAACCTGTCTGAACTGTTCTGCAGTCATCTCGTGCATGGGGATACGCTTGATAATACCTGCATTGTTGACCAGGATGTCAATTGTGCCGACTTCCTTTTCAATCTGTGCTACCATGTTGTTAACAGCTTCTTCATCGGTTACATCACATACGTAACCGTAAGCTTTTATTCCTTTTTCAGCATAAGCAGCAAGTCCTTTGTCTACCAGTTCCTGCTTGATATCGTTGAAGCAGATGGTAGCGCCGGCTTCTGCATATGCAGTCGCAATTGCAAAACCAATTCCATAAGATGCACCTGTTACCAGTGCTATTTTACCTTCCAATGAGAAATTTGTAAATTGTGACATAAGTATCTCTCCTTTTCATCAAAATCATTCTGCTTTTAAACTTGTTACATAAGATCCTTCATTGCTACGCCGTCCATATCATCGAAGTCCTGATTCTCTCCTACCATACCCCAGATAAAGGTATAAGCTCTGGAACCACATCCGGAGTGGATGGACCAGCTGGCGGAGATGACAGCCTCCTCATTTCTCATGACGATATGACGTGTCTCAGTGGGTTCGCCCATGTAATGCATTACAAAAGCATCTTCAGGCATATCGAAGTAGAGGTATACCTCCATGCGTCTGTCGTGTGTATGACAAGGCATGGTATTCCATACACTGCCGGGCTCTAATCTGGTCATTCCCATTTCCAGCTGGCAGCTCTCTACCTGACCGGGAAGTATGTACTTGCAGATGACTCTGTGGTTGGAATCCTCGAGACATCCAAGTTCTACTTTGTTCTCATCTTTAACGATGACTACGCCTTCTTCAGGTGTTCCTTCCGGTTTGATCAGAACGGTAGGGCATGTCCTGTGGGCCGGTGCGGAGTTGAGATAGAACTTTGCGGGATTCTCTGCATCATCACTGGCAAAAGTAATATCTCTGGATCCCATTCCAATGTACATGGCTTCCTTATATCCTACCTGATATACTCTGCCATCTACGGTTATGGTACCTGCTCCGCCGATGTTGATAACTCCCAGTTCTCTTCTCTGGCAGAAGTACTCTGCGCGGAGCTCTTCTCCTGCGGTCAGGACAATAGGCTCTACCGGTACTGCTGCACCTGTAATGATTCTGTCGATGTGACTGTACACCAGCTTGATCTGGCCCGGAACGAAAAGGTCCTGAATCAGGAATTCTTCTCTCAGCCGCTCAGTAGTGTAATGCTTCACATCTCTTGGTGATACTGCTGTTCTCAGTTCCACGCTGCGCCTCTCTTTCTGCAAACACTGTTTGCGGGTAGTTTCTCATGAAAGCACTTACATTATAACATAATCTGCAAG
>JAZQAT010000069.1:0-18235 GCA_045545375.1 Acetatifactor sp. | reverse complement strand
CTTTGATGCTCGTTTCGGCAGCATCCTCGTATGTGAACACGAACACCCTATACGGAAGAATCAGCACTCGTTGCGAAATCATTACGCTTCTTAATAAGAAAGCGGCAACTACTTCTTATCCCAACGTTTATGATGAGAAATTCAAAAAGTTGAAAATTAAATCACAGGAAGCCATCAACTCTAACCGATCGGCAACTGAGGCTATATGGACTACACTCACCGATTTAACAACAAACATCATCGGCTTCATTTTCTATGTAGTTTTGATGTCCTCGATTCAGCCCCTTTTGTTGATTGCAATCCTTGTAACAACGGTTATATCGTATTTTGTAAGCAATTATCTCAATGAGTGGGGATACCGTCACCGCGAGGAGGAATCCGAATATGCAACACAGATATTCTATCTTGACCGTCGTTCAAGTGATCTGACCGTTGCAAAGGATATCCGTATTTTCGGCTTACGTCCTTGGATCGACGAGCTGTATACTAAGGGATTGGCAACTTATACGGCATTTCATAGCAGGGCACAGGGCGTTTACATTTGGGCGAGAATCGTTGACCTTGTACTCACTTTCCTCCGCAATGCAATTGCATACGCTTACCTTATCGGTCTTGTAATCGGTAATGGACTCAGCGTATCAGAGTTCCTTCTGTTCTTCAGCGCGGTGGGTGGCTTTACCGCTTGGGTATCGGGTATTCTCGGCGGCTTTAATACGCTTCACACGCAATCCCTCGATATTTCTTCTGTTCGTGAGTGCCTTGAATATCCCGAACCGTTCAAGTTTGAGGATGGCGAACCTATTGAGGCAGAAGCAGACAGACTTTATGAGATCAGACTTGAAAACGTATCCTATCGCTATCCCGGAGCAGACAAGGATACGCTCACAAACATCAATCTCACACTTCATCCCGGTGAAAAGTTAGCCGTGGTAGGTCTTAATGGTGCCGGTAAAACGACACTTATCAAGCTGATCTGTGGTTTCCTCGATCCTACTGAGGGACGTATCCTCCTTGATGGAAAGGACATCAGAGATTATAACCGCAGAGATTATTACAAGATGTTCTCGGCGGTGTTCCAGGAGTTCTCGCTCCTTGCCGGAACGATTGCAACCAACGTGGCACAGGACAGCGAAGGATTTGATATGGAGCGTGTTAAGGACTGTGTGGATAAGGCAGGACTCCGAAAGAAGGTTGAATCCTTGAAGGACGGATACGAAACCTATCTGAACCGAGATGTCTTTGAAGAAGCTATGCTCCTTTCCGGTGGCGAAATGCAACGTCTTATGCTTGCCCGTGCGCTTTACAAGAATGCTCCGTTTATTGTTCTCGACGAGCCTACGGCTGCACTTGACCCTATTGCAGAATCGGAAATGTATCAGAAGTACAATGAAATGACAAGCGGTAAATCCTCTATCTACATTTCTCACCGTCTCGCTTCCACTCGTTTCTGCGACCGCATCATTATGATTGCAGACGGCGGTATCGGTGAAGAAGGAACGCATGATGAACTCTTAAAGGCGGGCGGCAAATACGCCGAGCTTTACGAGGTTCAAAGTAAATACTACAAGGAAGGAGAGGGTGAAAATGAAGAAAAACGAAAATAAAGTGACATTGAGCCGAGCTTTTCGGGTAAATAGCCGTGCATTTAAGCTCCTATACAATCACTATCCTCAAATGGTTCTTTCCCATTTGATAAGCGTTGTTTGGAACGCTCTTACACCCTACATTGGCATTTTCCTCTCCGCACTTGTGATTGATGAGCTTGTTGGAAACAGAGATGTAAAACGGCTTCAAATGCTTGTTATCATTACGCTTGCTTCCGCTGCTGTTATTGCTTTGGGAACAGCACTTCTCAATAAGTGGAAGAACACGCAAAGCACAGGTGATTGGATAAAGATAGAGCATATCGTTTCAGAAAAAATGCTTGATACCGATTATGTCAATCTTGATGATACACATACCGCTGAAATGCTTTCCACCATCCGTCAGAATTTCAACGGCGGCGGTTGGGGGCTTGGCAGAGTAATTGAGTGTTACGAAGAACTGTGTTCATCCATCCTTACTATCCTCGGCGGCATTGCTCTTACCGTAACATTGTTTTTAAGTAGAGTGCCTACTGATGCAGGTGAGCTGATTATACTCAATAATTCTTTGGTCATTTTCGGAGTTATCACCGTTATGTTGGCAGTTACCTTTATTGCTCCTATGCTCAATAATAAGGCGGGCAGTTATTATGCTAAACACGCCGATGACCACAATCTCGGAAACCGCTTATTCAGTTTTTTCGGTTATCTTGGTTATTACAGTAGTCTTGCAACCGACGTGAGAATGTATCGTCAAGATAAGATCTGCGATAGATATAACCGTAACAAAGAAGATACCTTCGGTTCTAACGGTTTGTTTGCCCATTATGCTTGGGGTCCTATGGGATTGTACGGAGCTGCCTCCGCAGCGGTTTCCGTGATCTTTACGGGTATTGTTTATGCTTTCGTATGCTTGAAAGCATTAGCTGGTGCGTTTGGACTCGGCTCGGTAACACAGTACGTTGCATCCATTACGAAAGTATCAGGTGGTATGTCAAGCCTTGTATCTAATATCGGTCTTATGCGCAACAACACACCGTTCCTTGAACTGACCTTTGAATATCTTGATATTCCCAACAATATGTACCAAGGAAGTCTCACCGTTGAAAAACGCCGAGACAGAAAATATCAAGTGGAGTTCCGCAATGTTTCTTTCAAATATCCCGGTAGTGATAATTGGGCGCTCCGCAATGTCAACATGAAATTTGAAATCGGCAAACGCCTTGCGGTTGTCGGTATGAACGGAAGCGGTAAAACCACTTTCATCAAACTGCTGTGCCGTCTGTATGATCCTACCGAAGGCGAAATTCTGCTCAATGGCATTGACATTCGCAAGTACAATTATCGTGAGTACATGGACATCTTCTCCGTTGTATTTCAGGACTTTAAGCTCCTCAGTTTGAAACTCGGAGAAAATGTTGCCGGTAAGGTTGATTACGACAAGGAGCTTGTCATTGACTGTCTTGAAAAAGCGGGCTTCGCTGACAGGTTTATTAAAATGAAAGACGGAACGGAAACGTATCTCTACAAGGATGACATCAGCAAAGACGGCGTTGATGTTTCGGGCGGCGAAGCGCAAAAGATTGCTATTGCCCGTGCGCTCTACAAGGATGCTCCGTTCATTATCCTCGACGAGCCTACTGCCGCACTTGATCCTATCGCAGAAGCAGAGATATACGGAAAGTTCGACGAGATCGCAGGCGATAAGACCGCAATCTATATCTCCCACCGCCTGTCCTCTTGCAAGTTCTGCGACGAGATTGCCGTATTCCATGAGGGTGCGGTTATCCAGCAAGGCTCTCACGCTTCTCTCGTAGCCGATACAAACGGCAAATACTATGAGCTGTGGAACGCCCAGGCACAGTATTATACGGAGTAAAATTGTGCTGTGTTTGGGTGTCCAGAGGATTATAATTTGTTCCTGTTTACTATGTAGGAAGAAAATATCAGTGACCAAACAGAAGAAGGTATGAAACCGCAAAGCATACGCATTGATTTCATACCTTCTTTTGTTGTTTATACCCGGGACTTGTCTATCTCCATCTGCACACCGGGGGTAAACCCTGCCACATTACCGGTATCCGCTACAATCTGCTGTCCTGCCTGCAATTCATACTCAATCAATTCCCCATCAATTTCCACAACATTCGTTTTTATTTCGTTATTCTCCGGACCTCTTAATCACGCAACACCGCAAAAGCAATAATACCCACAACAATCAGGACCGGTAACGCCAGCACAATCAGACCGGACAGAGCCAATCCTACTAAAATCAGTGGCAGCAAAACCAGAGATACTACAATCTTGGCAATGCTCCATGTAGCCTTAACGGCAAATTTTAACATTTTTCCAAAGACAACGAGCATAAATATAACAAAAATAATAGACCACATATGTATTCACCTCATAATTTCTATGTTAAATTCATTTTATTACATGTTTTGAGAAAAATACAGTATATACTTCTGCACATTATCTCTTCTATTGTGCTGAATGAATCACTTCATTCTCTGAGCTTTTCCCTATTTAGCAAATGTATGAATGCCATTCCAACCAACTGTGTCCGGTTCTATTTGTTTCTGCGAATAATGTTTTTCACTTAATTTCATAAGATGCAATATATTCCACATCAGATTCTGATACAGATATGGAATCCCTTTGTGTAAATCGCACATCTAAACCATTCTCTTTTGCTGTGAGAGCAAAATGACATATTGCGATTCCCAGATCAATCTTCTGCATATCAAGGTCTGCTTCATGCCCAAAACCTTTACTGCGTTTCAGCCAAAAATGGGCTACGTTGTCTGCAACCACCACACGCCACGGTTGTTTATTTACTGCAGAAGGTGCCAATCTGACCATCTCCAAAGGCTGTAAAAAAATTCCTGCTTTTTCTTTAGTCAGCGGTGTCGCGAAATCCCCTTCAAAAAACAACTCCTCAAAAGGCAGCCGTTCATCTGCTTTAATTGCCTTTCGCATAGTTCCTTCACGTAGAGACATCTTCTTAGCCGGATAGCCAAGGGGACTTGCACATGGCATGATTTCATCTGCCCCCAGTTCCATTGCCTGTTCATATGCTGCACGGTTCATGGTACCGCCAAGCCAAACCGTCCCGATTCCAAGAGACTGGGCATATAGAACCAATATTTCAAAAGAATATCCAAATGCCACATTTGCATCGGGCACGTTTTTAATCTTTCCACCTACATACAATTCTGTTCCGCTGACCACCGGGCAGATCAGCCCATGCTCTTTTGTATGCAGGAATTTAAATTCCACAGGGATACCAAAGGGATTTTCTATGGTTTCCATAAAAGAACGTAATTTCTCCAAGTCTTCTTCAGAAAGCTTGCGACCATCAAAGGTACGGACACTTCTTCTTTTCATAATATGGTCTGTAATCTGTTTCATAAATTTCTCCTGTCCCCAAATGACTTAGCCCTGCAATCCTCTCGCCTGTCTGTCCATATCTTCTATCACAATGTCATAAATTTCACCGATAGAAGCACAGTATTCAAGCACTTTCCAGGGTTCATTGGTATGGTAATGAATCTTTATCAGTTCCTCATCACCTACTGCAAGTAAGCAATCACCTTTAAAATTTTCAGTAAAGTAATTGTTTATCGCATCTTCATCCAGATCTGTTCCTTCAATAAGCAGCTGTGTGTCATATCTGTATTCCAACATCATCGTTCTCCTTTTCTTATTGTTTGCCAAGCAGCTTATACAAGATATGATAGAGCATCATACCTTCTTCCTCAGTAAGATTCGTACAGCCGGCAACTTTTAATGGATACCGACTATAATCAGTTGTAATACCCACATAACCTGTTTCTTCGATGATGTACTGCCCTTCCTCTGATAAAATCCAGTCAAGAAGTTTATCAACGTTCTCGTTGTTGTTTTCGTCATAGGTTACGGCATAGATTGGTGTAACGATAGGATATTGTCCGTTTCGGATGTTTTCTGCTGTAGGTGCAACACCATTCACAGATAACATTTTGATATCCGGATTTTGAATGATTCCCTCCACATAATATCGGAAGGAGAAGCCGATAGAATTGGATTTACTTCTGTAGTTGGACACCTTCTCAATGATGCCGGACATCATACTATTTACCAATTCCGTCGGTGCTTCCATAATCGGCTTATCGCCCATAAAACGCTCCAGCATACTTTGGCTGCCGCTGCCTTGGTTTCGTTGAAATGCCGCTATTTCTTCATTTTTACCACCGACTTGTTTCCAATTCGTTATCTCGCCCGAATAGATTCCCTGTATCTGCTCTATGGTAAGATCATCAATCGGATTGTCCTTATGCACAAAGAACACAAAGGCCTCTGTTCCAATCGGAGTATAGGTAAATGTGGTATTACATTCTTCTGCATATGCTTTCTGTTCTTCAGAAGGATATACACCGATGAAAATATCGGTTTCCTTTTCTGCCAGAAGCTGATAGCCTCCGGGCGTGTTGTTGTACACTAATACCCCTTCGTAAAGCTTTGTGGTTTCGGGATAGACTGCGTTTACAAATGCGGAATATACCGGGAAAAACGCAGCAGCTCCATCGATCACAGGCAGATCTTCTGTAAGCTTTAAATTTTTGCTGTCTATCTTTACAATCTTTGAATCTTCTTCAAAGGGAAGGTATTCGTGAACATTGATGTTGGGTGCTGTATTGATTGTGATGCTTTCATCGTATTTTTCATAGCCATAGTTTATCCCTAATGCTGCGAAATAAAGGACTGCAACAATCAGCCATGTTATGATAAACTTCTTTCTCTTTTTCAGCCATATCATAGGTAAAAGCAAGAAAGGAAGAACGAGCATCCCCATATATGCCAACACCTGATGTATTCCTTCGGAAATGAGTATCATGCCGGATACCACTGCAGCATAAGCACTGACTACGATAGCAGCGATTGTTAAAACCACTTTTATGAGCATAATCAGAACTTCTTTGGTTTCCACCTTTGGAATATTGGTGTCTTTCTTTTTCCATAGATAAAAGCCATAGATCACATAGAACAGCAAGATTGCAATTCCCAGTGGAATTTCGATGTTGATTACTTGACCGGTATATTGTGTACCCATGTACATCATATGTATTGCAGGGAATAACCCAAAAACACCGCCCCAAAATAATCCTTTATGAAGTAAAAATGCGGAGATCCAAAAGCAAGCTAACCATACCAGAACCATAGACATTGCAAAACTGGCTCCGGTAAGTCCCACCAGGAGATAAAACGTTGTAAACAATATTGCTGGGATATAACCGATATATTTTCTCATGTATCACTCCTCCTTTAACGAGTTTCGTTCACTTATCCGGCAGTTCCTTGAGCATAGATATTCCCGGTTATTGATAAACATATGCATTCTCAGGGGAAATAGAAAGCAGCCAGCAATATGAATCCGGGGCAATACCCCCTGATTGAGTCAGCTCAATCTGCAGCATCCGGTCTGCCACGGAATCCCCATTTATATCATATCTCAACGTCACATATCGTTCTGCCACATAATAGGCTGTACCTGCACCTTGTTCGATTTTGTAATCTATAAGCCTGTCACACCACATGCTGGTATTCACAAATTCCTCAAGTGACATATCTTCTGTACACTCCTCCAATACAGAGTTCAACTTTCCTTCCAGTCGAATTACCTGATCATCCTCCTGCAATACAGCCATAGCGCTGTTTTCATCCCATCCTTCTGCAAGGAAAATCGCGGTCATATCTGTATACGGAATGGCAGCCTCATAAAAATTCGCATGATAAATCTCTGCATCTACTTCTGTCAGCTTCCGAAAGTCCAGATACGACATTTCCAAGATGTCTTCCGGCTCTAAATTACATTCCAGGATATCGGTACGGGCCAATTTCAACACCCAGCGGATCAGAGAACCTTCCTCATTCGCTGCATAACTGTCACCCACATCATAACCGTATGTCAGATATACCTCTCCATGCTTTGTCAGGATAAAATAATAGAACACATCATTTTCATCGTTCTCTACATCTATGCGCCAGGCTTTCTCAGTATTCTTCCGCAGTGTATCTGGGCCCATCATAGCGGTCGGACCATCTGTTCCATTCTTAAAGTAATCGTCGAAGACCAACGGGGACAGCTTTATCTCCTCGAATTTTCCCCATAGCTGAACCCACTCTTCTCCTTCTGTATCATCCAAAATGTCTCCCGAAACAAACATGGCATAATCTGAAGTAAACTGATATCTTGGTGCGGTGTCCGGTGTATATGCAAAGGAATATCCCAGATCGTCATAAACCACTTCCTCCACCCGATAACTGTGTCCGAAAGGCTCCGGCGCATAAAGTGCCTTGTCTGTCGGATCCGTTAAAAAGCATATGGCAGCTACAATACAGGCAAGCAGTCCCAGAATCACCAGCCAGAATGCCGGTCTCTTGTAATGCAGCACAGCTTTCACACGATCCTTCACCCCCACTTCCCCAAAGGACAGGGGACAGGCGGATATCATATTGCGATGAAAACCTGAAGACTTCATACTGCAGGCTAACAGTGCATCTGAATATGACTTTTTCTCCTTTTCTTTCAGTCTGCCGATCACATACTCATCACAGGCAAGCTCAATATCCCGACATAGCAGAATATATGCGATCCAGATCACCGGATTAAACCAGTATATTGTAAGCAACAAGAATCCAAGAGGTTTCCACCAATGATCACGACGCCTGATATGGGCCTTCTCATGGGCAATCACAAAGTCAGTTTTATCATCTTCCGCCAATGCAGAAGGCAAATAAATTCTTGGACGTACAATCCCAAACACAAACGGTGTATCTATGTAATCGCAAAGAAAAATATTCTCCCTCACAGGCAGACAAGCATCTGCTTTGCTCTTAATTCTCAAATAACTAATAACAGCGTATACCAGCAATCCTATCATCCCAATGACCCAGATCACAGTACCCAGGCTCATTACCATCTGTATAGGATTTATGCCGGCCCCTACGCCGGGAGCCATGCTTTCTGATAAATAAGGATTCACCACACTGTTTACTGCCATTACCCCGGTATGGATAGTTGGTTTATCTACATACAGAATATCCTGAGGAATGGTTTCCGCACTGGGGAGCAGACTGAATATGCTTTCTACAGAAATAGGACAGATGAGTCTGAACGCCACAAGTCCCCACAAGATACACCGAATCCACTTCGGTGCATTTTTCAGGATGATACGAAGCAGGATCACCGCCAGAATCAGCCAGCTCGCAGTGATACTCATATTCAATAGCTTAATGAAAACTGTTGTCATACCTATTCCTCCGAAGTCTCAAATGAATCTATCATCTGTCGGATCTGTGCTATCTCTTCAGCTGTCAACTTTTTTCTACTGGAGAACGCATTGAAGAATGCGGGAAGGGATCCCTCAAAGGTCTCTTCTACAAACTTTTCACTCTGAATCGCATGGAATTCATCCTTTGATATAAGGGAACTTACGATTCCGTCCAGATTCCGGAATATTCCCCTATTACATAATTTCTTCAATACGGTATATGTCGTCGTTCTCTTCCAATTTAATTCCTTCTCACATATCTTGGTTAGTTCTCTGGAATGTATCGGTTCGTTCTTCCAGACAATATCCGCAAAATGAGATTCCACCAAACCTAACTTCATGTCTTCCATCTGCCACACTCCTTACAGTCTATTTATGATAGACAACTTTAGTCTATCATAAATAGACTGTTTATACAATATACTTAAGAAAACCTTAAGAAATGAATAGCAATAACCTTCTGTTTCGTAAACTCTCTCTAACTATAAAACGAGGGCAACACACTTTATCGTCCTCGTTTTATCATCAATATTTTCTTCTGTTCTTAAGTTCCTCGTACAGCAGACAATAATTCTCATATCTTAACTGACTGATCCTGCCTTCTTCCAACGCCTGTTTGACTCCGCAATCGGGCTCACTGATATGCGCACACCCCCCAAAACGGCAATATTTCTCAAAAGGCTCAAATTCCTGATAAAAGGATGCAAGTTCTTCTTTCTCTATATCAAACAGTCCCAGCGAACTAAAGCCCGGTGTATCCAGAATGTAGCTGCCATCTGCACCATCATCACTATCACCAAAGCTGATGGGAATCAGTTCCGAATGTCTGGTTGTATGCTTTCCACGTTCAATCTTTCTGCTGATGGAACCGGTTTCCATAGTAATACTGCTCTGCAGGCAATTAATCAGAGAAGATTTGCCCACACCACTTGGTCCTGCAACCGTAGTTGTCCGCCCTGCCAGCATTTGTTTCACCTCTTCAATTCCGACAGACCGGTCTGCGCTGATTGTCAAAGTCTGATAACCACATGCTTCATAAATTTGACGGTACTGCTCTCCCAAACCTGCAGCATCTAAATCCAGCTTATTAAAACAGATGATACAGGGAATACCCTGTTGCTGCATCATGATCAGGAAACGATCCAGGAGATTAAAATTGGGCTGTGGACTCGCAATAGCGAAAATTACCAGCGCCTGATCTACATTCGCCACTGCCGGTCGAATCAGCTGACTGCTCCTGTCCAGTATCCTCGTGATATTTCCCTTTTTCAAAGGTTCATCTAATACCTCAATTTCCACGTTATCGCCTACCAGAGGCTTCACATTATCCTTGCGAAAGATACCTTTCGCTTTGCACTCGTATACTCCGGTTCCCATTACATGAACGTAATAGAAACCGGCTATTCCTTTGATGATCTTACCTTTCATACACTATTCCTTAACAAATTCCAGTCTTCTGGTAAAGCTTTTCTGTGCCGCACCCTGATCGGTATTCACAGTATAATAAAAGGTAACGGTTGCTCCCGTACTTGGTACTCCGTAGAAATTCACCGGCTGCGGGAAAGAGGTGACGGAAGTGTTATATAATTCCTGCCCATTATCTGTAGTAATCACAATCTTCACTTCAGAACCTGCAGCATAATCAGGAGCCTCTGCTGTGGAAGGTGCAGCTATATTTCCGTTATACTTATAGGTGCCCATACCCATACTGATACGAATCTCGATTCCTGTACCCGGTGCCACATAAGAGCCCTGAGAATAACTCTGATAACAGATTTGCCCCTCCGGTATCTGGGAATGGTTTACACTAGACACAGTTGTAATGGTAAGTCCTGCTTCAATCAGTTCTACCGTTCCATCCATTTCGCTCATACCAATTACATTCGGAACCATGACCGTATCAGATTGGGAACCTCTACTCACATTCACTGTAATCACACTGCCTTCCGGCACTTTGGTTCCGCTTACAGGATCCTGAGATATAACGATTCCGGCAGGTACCGAATCAGAAAAGTTCTCTACCCAGCTGATTTGAAATCCCTGGTTGGTTAAAGTAGTTTCAGCATCTTCCCTGGTCTTACCGGCAGTTTCCTGCACGACAATGCCGGCAGGCCCGGAGCTGACTGTAAGGGTGATCGAAGTTCCTTTTTCAATCTTGTTTCCGGCCTCATGACTTGCCTCTATTACAATTCCTTCCGCATACTCGTTGCTTTCCTCATATTCTATTTCTACTATAAGAGAACGCTTTTCCAGCACCCTTTGGGCATCCTGTACATTCCAACCGATTACCAGAGGCATTTCCACCTCCTCTGCCGGTTCCTTATCTGACTCTGACTTTTCATTATCTTCTTCTGATGTTTCCTCAGTCTTGATAATGGGGCTGGGATTCTCCCCATTACCACTTCCAAACACATCAAAAACACGAAGCAAAAGGAAAATAATAATACCGCAGATAATCAGTCCGGCAACCACAGCAAGTACTGTTATCACACCTTCCATCTTGGGATCGTAATCATATTCATCCCCGTCTTCCTCGATATCCTCTTCCTCATAATCCTTTTCTTCACCTGCCGCATAACGCATGCGTCCTGTTCCACCGTCATGAGACACTCTTGTTCCTGCCTGCTGCTTGATTCTTGCCATATCCCGGTCAGAAATCATTCTGGTGTTTCCATCCACATTCGGTGCATTGTCAACTACAAAATCCTCGTCCGGATTCATCAAAGCCCGCTTCAGATCACTGATCAATTCCCTCATATTCTGGTATCGGCGATCAGGGGATTTCTGGCAGCATTTAAGCACAATCCCTTCCACGCTGTTTGGAACTTCCGGTACATATTCTTTGGGAGATGGCATTTCTTCCTGAATATGCTTGATAGCAATAGCTACCGTCGTTTCTCCGTTAAAAGGCACTCTTCCTGTCAGCATCTCGAACAGAGTAATACCAAGCGAATAAATATCGCTCTTCTCATCACTGTATCCTCCTCTGGCCTGCTCAGGAGAAGTATAATGCACAGACCCCATCACATTGGATGTAATTGTGTTACTGGTGGCAGCCTTGGCGATGCCAAAGTCGGTCACCTTTACTTTTCCATCTTTGGAAATAATAATATTCTGGGGCTTGATATCCCTGTGAATAATATGATTGTTGTGGGCAGCCTCGATTCCCATGCATACCTGAATTGCAATGCTGACTGCCTCTTTATAGGATAATCTGGCTTTTTTCTCAATATATTTCTTGAGAGTGATTCCCTCCACCAGCTCCATAACGATAAAATAGATTCCGTTTTCCTCTCCCACGTCATATACATTGACAATATTGGGGTGCATGAGTCCTGCAGCAGCCTGAGCCTCGATGCGGAATTTGGATACAAAATTAGCATTTTCGCTGAATTCCTGTTTTAGTACTTTCACAGCCACATAACGATTCAGCTTATGACATTTTGCTTTATATACATCGGACATGCCACCGGTTCCTATTTTTTCCAATATCTCATAGCGGTCGCCTATCATCATTCCTATTTTAATCATTCTTACATCTCCATTCTAACACTGCGTATTTTCAGTCAACGGCTCTATCAATACTACCGCTATGTTGTCCAATCCGCCGTTATCGTTAGCCGCCTTCACCAATGCATGAGCTCTGCTGCGGATATCATCCTCCGTTTGAATAATAGATAAAATCTCTTCATCCTCAAGCATATTGGTCAGACCGTCGGAGCACATAAGTATCATGTCTCCCTTCGTCAGTTCCACAGTGAAAAAGTCCACATTCACTGTTCTGCTGGCTCCGATTGCTCTGGTAATAATATTTTTCTCCGGATGATTTCTGGCTGCTTCTTTAGCCAGTCCACCCATTCTGACCATCTCTGCAACCAGAGAATGATCTTTTGTAATCTGCCTTATTGTATCCCTGATCAGGTAAAGCCTGCTGTCTCCTACATTAGCAACACACAGTTCCCCGTCCTGGCAGACAGCAGCCACCACTGTAGTTCCCATTCCGGCAAGATTACTGTCTTCGCCTGCTTTCCTGCGGATTTTGTCATTTGCCACCTTGATGGCATGCCCTAATATTTTCTCAGGTTCTGTCTCCTCCAAAGCGGACGCTTCCTCAACAATGGTCTCCACCGTGTATTTGGATGCATAATCTCCGGCATTGTGGCCTCCCATACCATCTGCCACAATAAACAGATTGGAAAGCTTCCCAACAGGCTGCTGCGAAGCAAATACATAATCCTGATTTACTTTTCTCTTTCTCCCGATGTCTGTAATGCCATATGCCTTAAGCACTTAGATACCTCCTGTTTCAGACCTGTCCCGCTTCCCGGGTCATGTGACGCCGCCTCAGCTGCCCGCAGGCCCCGTCAATGTCTCTTCCCATTTCTCTTCTAATTGTAACCGCTATTTTATTTTTTTCAAGCTTATTTTTAAAACGTATAATACACTCCTTATCGGACTGCACATAATCCCTCTCTTTTATGGGGTTGACCGGAATCAGATTTACATGGCAGCACAGAGGTCTGGCCAGTTCAATCAATTCTCTGGCATCTTCTTCCCTGTCATTAACGCCGCCTACCAGGCTATATTCGAATGTAATCCTGCGACCGGTCTTCTCAAAATAATAAGCACAGGCGTCCATTAGCTCCGCTATGGAATATCTGTTGGCAATGGGCATCAGCCTGCGGCGCTTCTCATCCGTGGTTGCATGCAGGGAAAGTGCCAGCGTAATCTGCAAATGTTCCTCTGCAAGCTGCCTCATCCTGGGAACAAGTCCACAGGTAGACACGGTAACATTTCGCTGGCTGATATGCAATCCATGTTCATCCGTCAATAGCTTCAGGAATTTCAACAGATTATCGTAATTGTCCATAGGTTCCCCGGTTCCCATGACTACCACATTGGATACTCTCTCTCCGGTCAGACGGGTAATGGCATAAATCTGATCAAGCATCTCGGAAGGTGTCAGATTACGCTCCAATCCGTCCAATGTAGACGCACAGAAACTACAGCCCATACGGCAGCCTACCTGGGAAGAGATACACACGCTGTTGCCATGCTGATACTTCATCCATACGCTCTCTACCACATTCCCGTCCGCCAGGCCAAAAAGGAACTTCTTCGTACCATCGATTTTGGATTCCTGCACATTTACAGGTACCAGAGATGTATAAGTATACCATTCTATACAGCCTGCCCTTAAACTCTTAGACAGATTGGTCATCTCCTCGAAGCTTCTTGCCAGTTTTACATGCATCCATTCATACATCTGCGTGGCCCGAAAAGTTTTCTCTCCTCTTGCCGCCAGTTCCTCTTTCAATTCCTCAAACGACAGGGATTTGATATCGATCCTGTCATCTAACTTATCGCCTAACCTGTCACTCATCGTTTCATCCATTTCGTCTTAGTTACTCTGTTTTACTTTTTCCGCCTCAATCTGGCATAGAAGAACCCGTCGCAGTCATCTTCTCCCGGAAAAAGCTGTCTGCTTTCCTCCAGCGTAAAGGGATATTCCCTACAGATAAAGCTGCACATCTCTTCGTTTTCTTCTTTTCTCACCGTACATGTACTGTAAAGCAATACACCGCCCGGCTTCACGTATTGCCAGCTGGCAGCCACTATTTTCTTCTGAAGTGCTGTAATCTCCTGCAAGCCCTGTGGTGTCACGTGATATTTGATGTCTCTTTTCTTCCCTATGACCCCCAGTCCGGAACAGGGCACATCCATAAGTACCACATCAGCCTTTTCAATCAAACCATCATCTGTAACCGTAGCATCCCACTGTTCCACCGTCATATTGTCAGCCTGCATACGCTGCGCATTATCTTCTATCAGACCAAGCTTATTTTCACTGACATCTCTGGAAAGCACTCTATCAGCCATCTCAGCAGCCAGCAGACTCTTTCCGCCGGGAGCCGCGCAGATATCCACCACATAATCAGAAGCCTTGATTTCGGCTGCCTCTACTGCCATCATGGAACTGACATCCTGCACCGTAAATGCCCCCTCCTCATATCCGGGGAGAGATGCGATTCCCTCAGCTTTTTTCAGTGTATAAGCATACTCCAGATAAGGGGAGGGTGTCACCTCCACACCCATCTTTTCCATTTGTGCAATATACTCCAGTCGGACGTTTTTGTCAAGTGTCTTACGAAAACGAATTGTTACAGGATGAACCCGGAAAAGACCTGAAAGCATCTGATGAGTCCTCTCTTTTCCGTATTCTTTGACCCAGAGCTGCACCAGCCACAAAGGCATGGAATAGGTTATGCTCATCCACTGCTCCGGTTCCTTTTCCTGATCCGGCCATTTAATGGAACTTCTGTTTCTGGACAAGTTCCTTAACACGCCATTTACAAAGCCTTTCAGATTCTGGAACTTTCTTTTTCCGGCCAGCTTTACCGCCTCATTGCATACCGCGCTGTCCGGCACACCGTCCATGTACAGAATCTGATACGCGCTCATCCGCATCAGACACCTGATAAGCGGCTTCATTTTCTTCACGGGCACACTGGAAAACTGCTCCAGTACATAATCCAGTTCTATCCGCCTCTCTATCGTCCCTTCCGCCAGGCGCTTTATGAAAGCCTTCTCCTGCACGTCCAGATAATCATATTTATCCAGAACTGCTTTCATCAATTTATGAGAATATTCTTCATTTCGTTCTATGGAAAGCAGCATGTCCAGAACAATTTCTCTGGTATTTTCAGCCATATCCTGTTATTGCCTTTCTCTATTTTTCAATTCTTTTCCAAATCAGTCGTCCCGTCTGCGATTCCCCCCAAAAAGCAGAACCAGTCGAAGAAGCTGTAAAATGGAGGAAGCTGCTGCCGCAACGTAAGTAAGAGCAGCTGCAGTCAATACTTTTTTACAGCCATTATTTTCCTGTACACTTAAAAGACCATACTGATCAATCCTGGCTATCGCACGTCTGGAAGCATTGAATTCCACCGGAAGGGTAATCAGTTGGAACAATACTGCTAATGAAAAAGCCCAAATCCCAATCTGAATCAGTGTCTGATTCCATCCCAGTAAGACTCCGAGAAAAATCAATGGCATCCCCAGATTGCTTCCGATATTAACAACGGGTACCAGAGCGGACCTGATCTTAATGGGAGCATATCCTTTTGCATGCTGAATAGCATGACCGCACTCGTGGGCCGCTACTCCTACACTTGTCACAGACGCCGAATTATAATTTTCGTAGGACAGACGCACAGTTTTTGTTCTGGGATCATAGTGGTCTCCCTTCCCGTCTCTCAGACATTCAATCTGAACATCGTACAAGCCTTCCTGATTCAAAATTCTCCTGGCGGCATCTGATCCCGTAAGTCCGCTCATGTTTCTGACCTTACTGTATTTGTTCATGGTACTGTTCACCAGCGCACTGGCACCCAGGCACAGAAGCATGCCGATAATGACTAACAGATACGTAGGGTCCCAGTACATCCCATATCCGTAATAACCCATATATAACATTTTATTTTCCTCCACATTCTATTCAGGCGCTGCAATGACCTGAATTACTCCCCCAGTGTTTCTCCTACCTGCATCCGTACACCCAGCAGGAAATCATGAGCGCTCATGCGCTTCTTTCCTTCCAGCTGCAGACTGTATATTTTCAGTATGCCCTTTCCGGTACCGATTACTACACAATCTTTGTTGACCTCAAGGATTTTTCCGCAGGAAGCTTCTTTTGGTGCCTTCTCTTCTGCTACAGCTTCCCAAATCTTTAACTGCTTCCCGTGGTAAGTGGTAAATGCGCTTGGCCAGGGATTCATGCCGCGCACTTTCAATTCAATTTCATAAGCTGATCCGGAAAAATCGATTTTCCCCATTCCTTTGGTGATGAGCGGCGCATAAGAACTAAGCTCCTCATCCTGAGGCACCGGTTCCAGACAGCCTTCCTCCAGAAGGGACAATGCTTCCACAATAGCCTCCCCACCCAGCACCATCAGCTTATCATGCAGCGTCTCAAAGGTATCCGTTCTTTCAATATCAATTTCTTTCTGATAGAGCATATCGCCGGTATCAATCCCTGTATTCATCTGCTGGATAGTAATACCGGTCTTTTCTTCTCCATTCAAAATTACATTTTGAATAGGAGAAGCGCCTCTGTAGCCGGGAAGCAGAGAGGCATGGATGTTCAGACAGCCGTAATGCGGCATATCCAGAATTTCCTGAGACAAAATTTGCCCGAAAGCAGCTACTACAAAAACATCTGCCGGATATGTCTTAAGCTCTGCAATTGCTTCCGGTGTCTTGATTTTCACAGGCTGAAAGACCGGAATATTGTGGCGCAGTGCACACTCCTTCACCGGCGGGAAAGTCAGCTGACCGCTTCTCCCCTTAGCCTTATCAGGCTGTGTAACCACAGCGGTGATCTCATGTCCGGCTGCGATCAAAGCTTCCAAAGCCCCTACTGCAAAATCAGGGGTTCCCATAAATACTATCTTCATTTATTCTTCCTCATCTTCCTCATCATCATAGGTTACATCCATCAGATCACCCTCTACCTTTTCCACATAGAGATGACCATCCAGATGGTCCAGTTCATGACAGATAGCTCTTGCCAGAAGTTCTGTACCCTCCAGTTCGATGGGCTGCATATTCACATCCAGTGCCACAGCTTTCACATAATTGGGTCTTGTCACCACTCCGGACTTGCCCGGTACACTTAAGCATCCTTCCTGACCTGTCTGCTCCCCACTTGTCTCCACAATTCTGGGATTGATCAGGATATGAGGGTCTTCTCCTGTGGTATCGATTACCACTATCCTCTTTAAAATACCCACCTGAGGTGCTGCAAGCCCCACTCCGTTGGCCTCATACATGGTTTCCAACATATCTTCAATTAATTCTCTGGTTCTTGGTGTCATCTGTGTTACCTCTTTACACACCTTTCCCAGAACCTCGTCTCCCATTTCTCTGATATTACGAATTGCCATTTTCCTGTCTTCCTTTCTTCTGTTGTTTCTACATCACATTCATGGGGTCAAAATCAAACTGTACGTTCTCTCTGACCTGATACTGCGACAGCTTTTCCTCCAGTACATCCTTTATCTGTACCAGTTTACCATATTTTCCATATTTTATATAGAATACAAATCTAAAAATATCATTAATTCTTCCGATTGATGCCGGTGCCGGCCCCAGAATCATCATTCTCTGTGCCGGGGACTCCCCATTTTCTATGAATCCGGAAGCAATCCGGGCAAGATGCACTGCCAATTCCATTCCGCTTTTTTCGTCCTGGGCAAATATCTGCACCGCTAGCATATGGGAGACCGGAGGATATCCCAACATCTCGCGGTACAGGATCTCTTCCTGATAAAAGCTCTC
>JAZQAT010000068.1:0-28978 GCA_045545375.1 Acetatifactor sp. | reverse complement strand
GCCATGAGGTGGCATACCGTGTTTGAATGCCATCAAGTACGCATCCATACCCTCTGTAGTCATGCCGCGCTTCTCGATTTTCTCAAGAAGCTGATGATAATCATGAATACGCTGGCCTCCCGTAGTAATCTCCATGCCTCTGAACAGGCAGTCAAAACTCAAAGTAAAGGTCGGATCTGCCGGATCATCCATAGCATAAAACGGTCTCTTCTTACTGGGATAGTGAGTTACAAATACAAAATCTGCATCATATTCTTCTTTAAAATAACGACTGATCAGTACTTCCTCTTCCGGCTCCAGATCATAAGGGTTGCGGATGGAGCGATCATACTTTTCAGAAACAAGTCTCTTAGCCTCATCAAATCTTACCATTGGAATCTCATCGGTTCCGGGCAGTTCTACGTTCAGAATTTCCAGTTCATGACCATACTGCTCTTTCAGCACCTTCATAATATGCTGCAGCACGCCGGTCTCCATTGCCATAATATCCTCAAATCCATCAATATATCCCATTTCAAAATCAAGAGAAGTATATTCATTCAGGTGGCGCTTGGTATTGTGCTTCTCTGCACGGAACACGGGAGCTGTCTCAAAGACTCTGTCGAACACGCCTACCATCATCTGCTTATAAAACTGGGGGCTCTGTGCCAGCACAGCAGGTCTGTGAAAATATTCCAGTTTGAAAATATTGGCACCGCCTTCTGCGCCCTTACTTCCGATCTTTGGGGTATGAATCTCTGTAAAGCCCTGACTGTCCAGAAATTCCCTAAAGCCCTTTACCACACCTTCCTGCACCTTGAATTTGGCTCGCTCTCTGATGTTGCGCAGAGAGATAGGACGCAGGTCCAGGTTGGTCTCCAGGGAAGTGTTCATCTTCCACTTTGCAATAGGGATAGGCATACTCTCTGCCGGCTCTGACAATACCTTTATCGTACTTAAGCAAAGTTCCATTCCGCCCGGTGCCTTTACATTGTAAATCAAAGTACCTTCTACCTCTACAGTGGCAGCTTCTTTCAGCTCTCTCAAATCAAATGCTGTAATACCTTCTTCATACACACACTGCAGAAGTCCTTCTCGCTTTCTCAATACCACAAAAGCAATGTTTCCCATATCACGGATGGTATGGACAGCGCCATTTGTCTTGACTGCCTTGCCTTCCATCTCACTTTGTAAAAGCTGTGATAGTTCCAACGTTTCTTTCTGTGCTACACCTGTTAAAAATTCCATAGTTCTGGTCTCCTTTTCTACTTGTGTGCCCCGGAACTTTTGTTATATAGAAATTCTGCGAAATCTTTATATAATAAAAGTCCCGGAACACAGTTTCCTGTATTCCGGGACGGATAATCTGATATCCGCGGTACCACCCGCATTGATAAGCCGCACTTCCATCAAAGCGTTCCACCGGCTCACCCACTCTTACACTTAACGCGTGTTACGGATTATCCTAGTGTATTCTGTCTACAGTTCAGATAATCTGCTCCGGAGTGTTCCCTTTGTAATATCCCGCAAACAGCGTTCTCAGTCGATGACGCCGTATCCCTGTCGCTTTCCTTTACAAGAGTCTCCTTCATTGCATTTACTAATTATTTTGAAATAAAAAACAGAATACTCCCTTGGGCACTCGCCATTGAGTATTCTGTAATCTTTTTTCATGATATTCGATTGGAGGAGATTTGTCAAGAGGAAATTTTAGGAGATTTTAAAGTGGATTTTAAAGTTTAAGTTACTGTTCAGCCCACGCCATTCCCACAGGATCGAAGATGCTTTTAGCTGCAGCCTGCGGCGCTTTCCGCTGCTTCGCAGTCTTTGCTCATAAGCAGGCGCTCTGCTCATAGCCCGTACAATGTGCTCATTCATGCAAGCATGATTCGCCCGTCATACGGGCTATGGCTGGACTGTAAAATTACATAGGCCGAGCATTGGATATTTAGAGAAAAATCTGTTTGGATTGTCCAAAAAGGATATTCAAACAGTAATAATGATGTTTTATTGAGCAGATAGAAACGGAAAAAGTAAAGAAATTATCTGTCGAAATTTTCAATAAAAGGAATTTAAGGCAGATAGAATCGGAAAAATCGACATATCTATATGCCGATTTTACTCCACAAAAGGAATTTGTGGCAGATAGAATCGAACAAATCGACATATCTATATGCCGTTTTTTCCCTCGAAGAGGCTTTTGGGGCAGATAGTATCGGACAAAATGAAGCATCTATATGCCAGAATCCATCTAAAATAGGCATTATCGGCATATAAAATCAAATAAAGTAAAATTTTTATCTGCTGCAGCGATGGCTGAATGGTAACAGGTTTAACGATTTCATTTTATTGCCGTTCCAGAGCAAGCAGCTTTTTCTTTTTATCAATTCCGCCCGCATATCCGGTCAGACTTCCACCGGAGCCTACCACTCTGTGGCAGGGCACGATAATGGAAATTGGATTATGTCCTACAGCACCGCCAACCGCCTGTGCGGACATTTTGGAAAGTCCGTTTTGCTTTGCAATTCTGTGTGCAATTTCTCCGTAGGTTATAGTCTGCCCATAAGGAATCAAGAGGTTAAAAGGAAGGACGCTGGAAGTAATTTCCGATGAAGCGGAAGAGCCCGCGCATTTACGAAGGGCGCGAGCCTTTCAAGTTTAGCCAGGAAAAATTTAGGGTTTTACCTCAAATTTTTCTTTCTACCATATCCATTTGGGTCCATCTTCCTCCACGCGAAATGCAAACATAAATCGTCCGCCCGGCGCAACATCTCCGTACTGATAAAAATCAAGAATATCACCGCTATCATCTGGTGAATCATCCACCCTTGTATTATCTGCCCATTTAAAATTAAAGGAGGGCACATTTCCACCTTCCGGCATCTCCAGCACCGAGCGCGGCACCGCAATCTGTAAGCGATTACCTTTTACAGAAAACGAAGCTGTTCCGCACCGTGTAAAATTCCAGTCACCGACAGACCGCTCAATGACAGCTTCCGTTCCGTCCGGAGCTACTCTGTTAATAATATATTCAAATCCCTCCCAGTTCTGAGATGTATCTGTAAAATCTGTATCTATAAGTAATCTCATCCATGCCGGGTCGGATGCATCTGTAATATCATCAACTGTTTCTACCATAAAATATACATATTCATCATCGTATGCAACTTTTGAGAGAATAATGTCATTTCTCATTGTATTGCTTTCGTATTTTAAAGACCCCCAACCCTTGGAATCGCGTTCCATTGTGCTGCCCGAATAATGTGCAAAACCGTAAAGGACGTCCTCCCATTGATCTGTATCGCTATTTATATCGATGGTTTTCTTCACATGATTTTTTCCCGTGGCAGCTTCCTGCCCGTCAGCACCTTTAAATTTCCTGATATTACTTACAAGCTGATAATAATAGTTATCTTTTAAAACACCTTTTGTAGGTTCAATATCACGGCTGTACTCATCAGTAAACTGATCCGGAAACGCATTCTCAATATCCTGCCATCTTTCCTGGCGACCCACGATCCATTCATTCCATCCGGTTATAAAGATAAAATCAGGATCTGCTTCAAAGGCATAATCCCACTGCTGCTGGAAATTAAGGCCGTAATAGTATGCATTCTCTGTATCCTTATCTACTGTAATTTCTTCATTTTGATATGTATATGTGTATGAATAGCCATCCTCTGCATATGCTCTTCCATATACACCACCTCTGGGATCATTCATTGCCACAAGCCCGTACTCATTGGCATTTTGCGCAACACTTATCGTCATCTGCTCAACCGAACCGTCTTCTCTTACACCGTATTTGGTCTGAGGAAATACAGAACACCATCCCCATGTTTCCTGATCGATCGTAGTATCTTCTGAAAAATAAGAAGGATCATTTTTGCGGAAAGTGAAGAATTCTGCTACTACTGCCTCCTTTTCATCTGTCAGATCAAGACATTTGGAATCTGCCATGATAAGTGGCTTTCCCTCCCACATAAACCACAGATCTTTATACTTTTCTTTTTCGTATATCTCTCGATAGATCATCTTAAGCTGAACCTTAGTATCGTATTTTCCGGCGAAATTAAGCATAAAAGCAATCTGTGGTGTATCTACGCCATCCTCTCTTGCCTGTGCAAATATTTCAAACACCGTTCTATATCCCAATGGCCACATATTTGTTCCATTTGTACAGTCAAAGATAACTACATCTATGCCTGCATCTGCAAATAACTCCGCATGTTTTCTTATTACATACTCATCCGTATTCACATAATATCCGAAAAGAGGCTCTTCCCAGAAATAATAGGTTCCGCTGGCTGTATTACTCCATGCCGCATGCTCCCAGTCGTTGCTGGCCTCCGGATATTGATGAATAATCTGCGTCAGGTTATATGCTTTTGTACCCGCCTGCTGATAATGCCACGTCCAGTAGAAGATTCCTACATATTTCTCTTTTTTATCCTCTTTCGTGTCTTCTATCTCCTCATAGGTACTCACAGTTCTGCCCAGATCGTCTACTGCAACCCACGAATCCGGGTTAATTTCAATGGTCGCTGAAGCAGGACTTCCTGTAGTGTTATTTACAACTACAAAAATGATGGAACCAATGCACAACATTATTAAAATAAATGCCAATACAATTGCCGTTTTCTTTTTTGTCATGTAATATCCTCCCCGGCGCACCTAGCCCTTTACAGCTCCAATCATAACGCCTTTGACGAAATACTTTTGTATGAAAGGATAGATACACAGTACAGGCACTGTAGATACAATGATAGCACTGTATTTCAACGTCTGGGCAATACGCATCTTTCTGGCTACCGTCTCCGGATCCATTCCTGACAGATTATTCATTGTCATCTTACTGGACATCAGCATATCTCTAAGAAAAGTCTGTAATGGCAGAAGTTTCTCGTCATAAAGATAAACCAATGCGGTATAGAAATCATTCCAATGTCCTACCGCATAGTAAAGTGCTATTACAGCGATAACCGGCTTAGACAATGGCAGTACGATTTTGAGCAGATACTGCACGGAATTTGCTCCGTCAAGTGTAGCAGCTTCCTGAAGGGAAGGCGGGATACTATTCATGAAATAGTTTCTGACAACCAGCATATTATATACTGACATTGCACCGGGAATAATCATGGCCCAACGGGTATTTACGATACCAAGCTCACTCACAACCAGATAAGTAGGAATCAGGCCGCCGCCAAAATACATAGTAAACATGAACATCCACTGGAAAAACTTACGGGGTACAAAATCTGTTCTGGACAATGGGTACGCTGCACAGACAGTCATGATCAGATTGAACACCGTACCAACCACCGTGTAAAAAATAGTATTAGCATATCCCGTCCAGATACTCTTGTACTCCCATAATGCTTTATAAGACTCCATTGTAAAGCCCTTTGGCCACAGAACTACATTTCCCAACCAGACTTCATTCGGATCACTGAAAGAAGCTATAAAAACGAACCACAGAGGCCATGCGAAGATAAACAGTAATACAATCATGATAGTCGTATTCACTACGTCAAAAATCTTATCGGAATAGGAACGATTTATGATCTTTCCCGCATATGTTTTTTTCATCACTTTTCCCCCCTTTAGAACAGACTCTCATCTGAGATTTTCTTTACAACCGTATTAGCAACAACCAGTAAAAGAATATTGATTGCGGAATTAAATAATCCTACAGCTGTGGAATATCCGTAATCACTGTTAATCATACCAACCTCATAAACATAGGTAGCGATAACAGATGCCGCATCCTTATTCAGAGAATTCTGCAACAAATATACCTTTTCAAAGCCTACGCCCATCAAAGAACCCATCTGCAGAATCAACAGCATAACAATCGTTGATTTGATGGAAGGTAAATCTATATGAATGATTCTCTGAACCTTGGTGGCACCGTCCACAATAGCTGCCTCATGCAGCTCATAATCCACACCGGCCAATGCCGAGATATAGATGATAGAGCTCCAGCCCATTCCCTGCCATATGCCACTCCACACATAGATATCATCGAACCACTCCGGTTTTGACATGAAGTCCACAGACTCCATCCCGAACCATCCTCTCATTACATTAAAAATACCGGTGTCCTGCGTCGTAAAAATAGCGATCATACCGCAGATAACTACGGTAGAAATAAAGAACGGTGCGTAAGACACCATTTGCACCGTTTTCTTTAAACGAGTCTGTCTCAGATAATTTAACAGCAGCGCAAAAATAATAGGAATAGGAAAGCCCACTATCAGATTGTATGTACTGAGCCACAAAGTGTTGCGCAGAAGACTTGTGAAGCTATATGCATTAAAAAATCTCCTGAAATGTTTAAAACCAACCCAGGGACTTTCCATAATTCCCAGCTTTATCTTATAATCCTTAAACGCCATCAGCACACCATACATGGGTTTATAACAGAAAATAAGGAACCATACTACCACAGGCAGTATCATGGCATAAAGAAGCCAGTTTTTCTTTATATCTTTTAATAATCTTTGAAATATATTTTGTCTTTTCTGAGATGCTTTTATCTGATTCAAAACGATAACTCTCCTCTCAACTCGATGGTTTGATCTCCATCCTTCATTACATAGTGTTCCTTTGCACCGATTTCCTCCATCCACTCACGGACCTCTATGGTTTTGTATGGAGCAGTGTTATATCCATGTCCTGCATCATTGTTCCATAACCAAAGCGGTGTACACCACATACAGGTCTCAGGTGCAATTGCCTGATAAACGCTCTTTGACACCCCTGCCTGCCCATGATGAGACATTTGGCAATAATCACTCTTTAACTCATTTCCATACTTATCAACAAGCTGTTGACCGGCATCTTCGCCAAGATCGCCCAAAAATAAGATTTTCTTTTCTCCCAGCGTTAAGCGGATTACAATAGACGAATTGTTGACCGCATTATTGGTCCATGCAGGATTGGGAGAGTATAGAATCTCAAACACTGCACTGCCAATCTCATAACGATCTCCTTCACTCACAATAACTGCAATATCAGCAAAGCGAGGTAAAATTCCATAAAATTCACGTATTGTTTCCACGAAAAGCACATCATGCCTTTCAATGAACTGTGCTGACGGGAAATTATAATAGACATGGTCAATTTCTATGCTTTCCGAATGATTTTTAACCAATTCCATAAAGCACTCAATATGATCATGATGAGCATGAGAAAGAAACCATCCTGCCACATGGGGTTTGCTTTGGCCGGATATTTCGATTAACTTGTTCAGCATATGTTCCCATTCCCCTCTATATCCACCATCAATTACAATAATTTCTCCGTTTTCTGTTTCAACAATGAAGCTGTTCATTTGTCCCGGGTACATATCCTCAGTTTTTGAATTATTCAGCAAATGTATTGCGTTTTTCATGGGTTAGTCCTGCTTTCTTCTCTATTGTCCAATTAGAAGCCTCCTGTCTTTGATTTTCACTTGCAACACCATTCTTTCAGACAGGAGGCCTTTTCATTTACTTATACGTTTCTCTTTATTCACTTAAGGCATCCTGATAAGCTCTGTTGTAAATCTCCATCATGCTATCAAGACCCATCTGCTTTAAGGTTTTTACGTAATCATCCCAGGTTTCCTCAAGATTGATCTCACCGACAGCAACCTGTGCTCTGTATGTTCCTACATAAGAACTGATATCTGCGCTCACATAAGCCAGTTCCTCTTTCTCCTCTTCTGTGTATGACATTGCAGGAAGTGCATATGCACCGTGCTCAGCTGCTTTTCCTCTCTCCTTCTGCAGATATACTTCATCGGAATCGATTTCAGGAGACATATCTAACCATGCAGCAGGACGAAGAGAAGGATGATTGAACGCACCCTGCATGGTCTGACCTGAGCGGATGGTACTTATGTCATCACCGTAACCCTTGCCAAGAATCCACTCCCATGTGCCATCATCATTCCACTGATATGTTTCGCCTTCTACCCCCATCCATGCAAGCATAGCACCTTCTTCTGAATAGAAGTAATCAGCCCATGCAATCAGTACCTCAGGATTTTCACACTTATCGGTAATAGCCAGAGTGTTGGGTGAAACAGCATTGCTCAAAGGCAAAGTATCGTGGAACGGTGTCAAAGCAATGTAATCATCATCGTTATCACGACCAACAACAAGGTAGGAAGCCGCTTCAAAGAAGCATCCAAGAACGTTGCCGGACTGTCCGACTGCAGCAGCCTGTTCATGTCCCTGCGTAAAGGTATTCTTATCTAACAATCCCTCTATGAATAATTTGTTTATATATGCAAGAAGCTCTTTGTAACTCTCATGAGTAGGCACATAAGTAAGCTCACCGTCAATCACTGCAAGATTTGTGTTTGGATCATAGGTGTAATCCTCATATCCTAACAGCATGAAGGGAGGTACTACAACGTCACAGTGCATCGGAATCTCATCATCCGGATCTCCATTACCGTTGGCATCCTGCTCCTTGAAAGCTTTCAGCACCTCATATAATTCTTCATAGCTGGTAGGCTCTTTCAGCCCCAGATTATCCATCCACTTTTTATTGATCCATAAAGTAGGATTAACAGGCTTAATAGCACCAAGCTCAGGCAACGCATAAATGTGTCCGTCTGCAGCAGTGATATAATCCCATCCTTCTCTGGCATCCAATGCAGCGGTTAGGTTGGGAGCATACTCTCTTATCAAATCTTCCAGAGGAATCAATACACCCTGCATACCATATTTTTCAGAATCAATATTAGACTTAATGAAAAAATCAGGATAATCACCACTGTTTAAAAGCAGATTCTGCTTTTCTGTCATATCAGAAGACAGAACATTATTAAATACGATATTGATGTTTGCTCTCTCCATCGCGGTCTTCACGGAAAGTGTTTCATCCAATCCTACTTCGCCGTTCATACCTGCAAAAGCTGTAAATTCTATGGTCTCCTCCAGAGGAAATGTTATTTCCTTTGATGTTGCTTCTTCCGTGGCAGCATCCTTGGTTTCTTCTGAACCGGTAGTTTGAACAACAGAATTACTTCCCGTGGATTTGCTGCTACCGGATTCACTGTTACCACAGCCTGCCAATGCGCTTGTGCACATTACTGTTGCCAATAATAAGGCTGCTAATTTTTTCTTCATAATAGAATGATCCTCCTAGTCTTATGTAGTGTTAAACGAACCGGTTGAATACGCACCTTACCGGTCATCAGCTTCACTGCGAGGCGCCTCTCCTGTAAGCTTATATGATAATTATATATAGCGCATGTCTTATGCACAAGAGACATCTCTTTTAACTTGTTCTTTTTATAAATGTACTCCCATAAACTTAAGGAATGCCCGAAATCAGCGGTTTTGTCAGTGCAAGATTACATTTCTTTCATGTATCCATTTGAGAAATGTATGCATCCCTGACCGGGCAGAACACTTGCATCTTCTTTTTACTTCCTGTACAATTATGTCATCGTTCAATTGTTATAAAGAATCCGAAGGCATTATATATAACATTGAAAATATACCGAAAAAAGGTGTTGAAATGATTAATTTGATTCATTTAAGAAAAAGCAAAGAAAATTTCCGGAATAAATCCCAACATACCTTGCTGCACTATTTTTTTTCATACTTTTTGATTTTCAGCGTACTGATCCTGGGGTTCTTCTATATCATGCGAAGTCAGCTGACCTCACTGTATTATAAACAACTGACCGCTCAGTCCCAGGAGCAACTGACCCATGTCGTCAGACAGCTGAAGGATGAAATCAACTCCTTAGATGCTATTAAATCCGCTATGCAGGGCAACCCGAACATGAATCCATATCTTTACAAAAATGACGCCTCCTATCAATATATGGTTTACCTGGAGATTCTGCAATATACCACCGGTAAACCTTTTATTGATTCCATTATATATGCAAACATGGAACCTGATTTTGTTATTTCTTCCTACCAGCCTGTGGATTACAAGAACAGTGTTTTCTACCTGCACAGTAATTTGTCTAATCAGAATACGCTCCTTTTTGATTCTGCAAATTACATGGGCGCTACACGCAATCAGTTGATCTCCTTAAAAGATGACGCCACAAACTACATTATATATTTCCCCGTACACTACGACAGAAGCAGATATGTAAGTTTTTTTATTGTCGATACCGCCGAAATCAAGCAGATGTGCAACAATATCATCTCAGACGCAATGCCTGCTGTGGCATTGGTGGACAATAATCGCCAGATTGTCTGTGGAGTTAATACGGACATGCTGGAGAATTATATGGATTACTTTGATTATGATACCGGTATTTATCCTCTGGACAACAACAATTCCGTTTGTGTCGCCACAGGTATTACCGATAGTTTTGTCATGCTCTCCCTGATTTCCAACGATGCATTGTTAGATCAGGTAAGCACTGCATTCTCACGTTCCTACATTATCCTGCTCGGGTTAGGCTGCATCGGGATGCTGTTGGTATTTTTTGCTACAAGAAGTACCTTTATGCCCCTGTCCCGGCTAACCAAAAAAGTGGTAGCCAATCCTGATCCTTCACAGAGCTATTTTGATCAGTTGGATCAGGCTTTTGAGGATTCTGTCAGACAGAAACAAAATCTTCAGGAAAAGCTGGACAAATACAAACTGTCCATGCAAAAATCCATACTGGATTCCATTGTATCTTCCAACCAGCCCGCCGACGCGGCCTCGTTACCCGATATTGATCAGTTTTTCAATATGGATCCCAACAACTACATTTTTGCTGTCAGGATGAGGGCTCCCCAAAGTCCGTTTCCCTGCAATGAGATTCTTACATTTTTCCGTAACTCTCTCTCCCCGGAGGATAGCTGCGTGATTCTGGAAACCCAGCAGGATACTGCAATTTTCCTGCTGAATTACTCGGGGACGGAGCAACATAAAGACGAGGTGCTGCATTTACTGTTGATGGATTTGTACCGGGAAAGGGGATATTTGTCCGCCATTAGTAACAGCTCCAGTTCCCCCATGGATATACCTTCGCTTTATGAACACTCCATTTTAGCCAGCAAATTCTGGGAACACACTCCCATAGTATGCTATTATGATGTGGCATCTAAGACACATACCAATCCCACATTGACCTATCCTTACGATACCTTAAGTAATCTTTCCTCTTCCCTGCGTGAGAATAATTGTAAGGATGCCGCCGCACATGTCAATGAACTGTTCCGCATTATTGACATGTCCATTGCCTCAGGAAACAATCTGCCCGACTTTTTTGTCCGCAGTATTCTTTTTGACCTGCTGACTACCATCGTTAATGCTATGAACGACAAGAATATCCGTTTTAAAGCCTACAGCGACCTTTATTTTGAAACTCTGTATTATTGCAGAAGTTTTCCATACGAACAGAATCGGGAGACCATCCAGAAGAATATTGATCAAATGCTTTCATTTTTAGAAAGACAGCTGGACAATAAAATTACTAATTCCTATCAGCTTAGACAGATTATGGAGGAATATTATACCCAACCCGACTTTTCTATTACTGTGCTGGCGGATAAGTTTCAAGTGAGTATCGCCTACATGAGTTATCTGATCAAAAAAGAAACGAACCAGACTTTTTCTGATTATCTCTGGGAATTGCGTCTGACGAAAGCGAAGGAGATGCTGCTTAATACCAGCCAGTCTGTTGATGAGATTTCTCTGGCGGTAGGGTATGCAAACACCTCCTCCTTCCGTCGTAAATTTAAACAGGAAACAGGTCTGACACCTTCTCAGTTCCGAAGCGGGGAAACCTGTCAAAACTAAAAAACACCGTAAAAATAACACCGCCCAACCGGGCGGTGAACTTTTTGATGCGGATCGAGTATAGGAGTATAATCCCCATATAAAACTAAATATTTCAGGAGGGGAAATTTCCCCTCCTGCTTTCATAAAGATCATTCAAATCTATTATTTTACAAGTCCTGCCAGCATCGGAAGTCCCAGTGAAACCGCAGGAACATAGGTCACCAGCAACAGACCGATCAGGATTGCCACATAGTACATAAGCATATATGGCATGACCTTGGATAGTGATGTCTTACCCACCTTGATTGCCACAAACAACGTATTACCTACCGGAGGTGTGATATTGCCGATGCAGAGATTATAAACAAGGATCAGACCAAACTGTACCGGATCCATACCGAAAGTCTTTACGATAGGGAGAAATAACGGTGTGAAGATAAGGATCGCCGGTGTTACATCCATGAAAGTACCTGCAATCAGAAGGATCAGGTTCATGATCAGCAGGATAATATACTTGTTATCTGTCAGTCCCAACAGTGCAGCCGAAATCGCCTGAGGAATCTGAGTGAACGCCATAACCCATCCCAGAATATTGGAAACACCGATCAGAAACACAATCATACCGCTCATCTTTGCACTGTCAACTACGATCTTCCAGAAAGATTCTAAAGTAATATTCTTATAGCAGATACCAAGGATCAGTGCATATACAACTGCGATTGCCGAACCTTCGGTTGCGGTAAAGATACCGCCGATGATACCACCGATAACGACTACGATCAGAGACAGGGACGGCAGTGCTCTTAAGGTAGCTCTTCCAAGGTTCTTCCAGTCGTATTTACCTGGAGTTCCCTTATAACCTTTTTTCTTTGCTATAATGATTGCAACGATGACACAGCAGAGTGCCCAGATAATTCCGGGGATATAACCTGCAAGGAATAATGCTGCAACAGAAGTACCACCTGCTGCCAGTGAAAAGGTGATCATAGCATTGGAAGGCGGAATCAAAAGTCCGGACGGAGCTGATGCACCATTGGTAGCGGCACAGATTGCCGGATCATATCCCTGCTCTTCTTCACCTTCACGTACCATGCTTCCTACAGCAGCAGCTGCTGCAGAAGCGGAACCGGAAATCGCACCGAACAGTGCATTTGCACCGATATTGGTCACCAGCAAAGCTCCGGGCAGCTTGCCCAGAATTGCCATTACAAAATCAACCAGTCGTTTAGCGACACCGCCCTGGTTCATCAGATTGCCTGCCAGGATAAAGAAGGGAATCGCTGTAAGACTGAATTTACTCATACCTACAAAAGTTCTCTGTGCACCTGTCAATACCGCTACATCAAGATCCACCGACATCAGGATAGCTGCCAGTGAGGAAACACCGATCGCATAAGAAATCGGCACACCAATAAAGAGAAGTACCAGCATGACTACTAAAATAACTAATAATGCCTGCATTGCCATATTCTTATACCTCCTTCTCGGCCTTTGCCACTTCCTGTGCTGCTTCATCTACGGGATCTGTACTGATTTCCCCTTTTACGATTCCGATGATATTCAGGATCGTGTAGATAATATTAAGCACACCACAGAGAGGCAGTACAATATAGAAAATACCGATAGGAACCCCCAGAGATGATGTCATCTGTCCCATAGCAAGAGTAGTAATCTGAATACCGCCGTAAACCAGAATAACTGCTGCAAAGATGCATGCTACTACTTCTGCAAAAATATTCAGTACTTTTCTTGCTGCCGGACCCATACGATCAACCAGTATAGGAATATTCATATGACCACGTTCTCCCACTACGATAGATGCTCCCAGCAGAGCCATCCATGCAAAGAGATAAGAAACCAATTCCTCAGACCAAGAGGATGGATTCTGCAGAATGTATCTGGTAATTACCTGCCAGCAAGTGAGGGCAACCATAGCGAGGAAGCTTACACCGGCCAGTACATTTAAAATCTTATTTAAAATTTTTCTTAACTGTTTCATCACATTCCCTCCTATTGTTCTACCGAAGGATACAACGCATTGTATTCCTGGATCATATCATAAATAGGCTGGATATCCGGATTGCCGGAAAGCACAGATTCATGAAGGGGCTTACATGCCTCCACAAAGGGCTCCTGGTCAGGATAGATAAATATTACACCCTGCTCGTTCTGAGCCTTATCCTTTGCACTTTCCACAGCCTTTACCCACTCTTCTCTCTGAACAGAGTTGAGCAGTTCAAAGCCCTCTTCGAAAATTGCAAGTTCTTCTTCGCTTAATTCCTCCAGAAATGCCAGGTTACCGATGAGAATATCCGGAACCATCTGGTGCATGTCATAGGAATAGTACTTACATACATCACCATGTCCGTTATCGGTAAGAGCCATTTCATTATTTTCTGCTCCATCAATAATGTTGGACTGCAGGGATGTATAAACCTCACCAAAGCTCATAGGTGTCGCAGAGCCACCTAACAGACTCATCATCTCGATGTTGGTCGGGGACTGCTGTACACGGATCTTCAGACCTTTCAAATCTGCCGGACTTTCGATCGGTTTATTCACGGTATAGAAGTTACGGGTACCTGCATCCAGCCAGGTAACAGCCTTGAAACCTGCTTTTTCCGTAGCAGTGAAAATAGGATCCGTAACATTTGGATCATCCATGGCTGCGTGATAAGCTTCCGCACTTGCAAAGAGATAAGGCAGATTGAAAATCTCATAGTTCTTACTGAATGTTTCCAGAATCGCATTACTTGCCACACAGAAATCAATAGCTCCTGTCTGGGTCAGCTGAACCCTATCCGTCTGGGCTCCTAAAAGCTCACTTGGATATACTTCAACCACATACTTGTCTCCTAACTGCTCATTGATGTACTCTGCAAATGCAGTAAGTCCAATGTGAGTAGGATGATTGGTGGACTGGTTGTGTCCGATCCGGACAATTCTTCTCTGTTCAGTCTGGCCGCAGCCACATAAACATAAGGCAGCGAGCAGCATCGCAGAAAGCAGAATCGCCCATTTTTTTGTTGCTTTCATGGATAGAAAACCTCCTCTGTTAAATAATAATTTCTTTCCAGACCAGCTTACCTCTTCCCCAATTTTTCGCTGATCTGAAGTGTTATTATCATTGTACAGGTTTGCCTTGATTTTTTCAAGTATTTCCAGTATTTTTCAACACAGATACTCCTTTCCCGTCAGTGACAAAATAAAGTCCCAACTCCCTCAATTTTGCAGGGACTTGGGACTTCATTTACTTTGTTAGAATTAAGCCTTCCATAAACCATGCAGGTTGCAGTATGCATAAACTGCCACAACCTCATCACCCTCACCCAGTGCGAAGGAAACGTTTGGAGCCTGCCCCGGTTTCAGGTGTTTTCTCTGAATGCCTTCTTTGGACTCTAAAGATACCCACTCAATCCAGTGTTCAGCAACCATGGGATGATCGATAGAACCGACATTTACATTAACGACTCTGCCATCTACCTTGTACTCGGGAACATGCTTCTCAGCTGCTCCATCAGACTCTCCCGCCATCAGTTCTTTCATCTTCTGTCCGCAGCATAAGATGGGCACACCTGCATCATTGATGATTTCTACAATATTTCCGCAATGCTCACATTTATAAAATTTCTGACTCATAAGATACCACCTTTCTTTTCCTAAGAAATTGTATTTCAATGTTGTTTTGTTTTTAGTTTCTTTAACTATGGGCTTATTATAACATAAATAATATTAAGAATCAATACTAATTTTAATATTTTACAATTATTAGCACGCCGATACAATTCCCGAAAAATTGACGCGACTTTCCACTCGCCTTATTTCAAATAGCGTTGAATCATAAGCCTGATGATTTTCTGATTCATTGGGTTCTTTCTTGTTTCATATGTAAGAATCAAATTTTCTCCCGAGAAAATTCCATTTTGTTCATAAAGTGTAATTTTCTGCAATGATTTTTCTACATAAGAAGGATCATCCATCATCCCAAGATGTTCCCAATACATTTCTTTTCTTTTTTTCACATTAAGTACTGTGAAATCCGGATAAATCTTTCCAACACCTTTAAACTGAATAGGATACTCATATCGATAAGGAATTGCTTGTTTATTTAATAAATCAGCGATGATTAATTCTGATTTTGATCGTACCCGTTCGCCTTTTGCAGTATAAAATTCCGGCGTATCCTCACTAAAACCTTTACCCTGATATGGAACAGCTTCCCACTTATCAACATACTGCTCCTCCGGTTCCACAATCGGTTCCACCAACACTCTTCGCTCCTTGTGCAGTTTTTCATATATTTGCTCTGCATATGTCATCGGATAATTGGATAGATATTTGTTAATCGCATTTAATTCTTGTTCAATAGATCGCAAAACTTTTTGATCATAATCTTTTTGCGCCAATCCCTGCGCCAGATGAATGTCTTTCTCCCGTATATAAGTACCATTAAAATCTTTAGGATCATTTCTTTGGTAATATTGTATTTTGTTATCATGACCAGAAACACGAAGTGTCCCTCTCGGAGCTGTTACCAATGCATTTTCCTTGTCTCTTTTTATCTGAAGTAAGTGTTCTTTACGCTTTTCCAACAGAGTTTTTATTTGTTCAATTTTCATTTGCTCCATGTATGGTTTCCTCCTGTTAAAATATATAGATTTTTAATTTTGGGGAAAATTAGATGACTAAATTTGCTTTCATAAAACTATTTCGACGGATAGATTCTTCCTTATTGGAAATTCTATATGCCAGAAAACGACCTTTCACGGGTATTACGGCGGATAGATCCTCCATTTTGACCCATTCTATATGCCATGAAGCAACTTTTCATGGGTATTTCGGCGGATATATCCTCCATTTTGGCCCATTCTATATGCCAGGAAGCTACATTTCATGGGTATTTCGGCAGATAAATTCCTGTTTTTGAGAAATTCTATATGCTCCAGAGCAACTTTTCATGGATATTTCAGCGGATAGATTCTTATTTCTGAAGAATCTTAGATGCCGGTGCGAGATAAAATTCCCGCACCAACAGTTAGATTTTAAAATATTCTACAGACCAATTTATTCAAACTCAATCGTTCCAGGCGGTTTAGAAGTACAATCATAAAGTACCCTATTAACCCCCTTAACCTCATTGACGATCCTGTTCATCACCTTCCCCAGCACTTCCCAGGGAATCTGCGCTGCCTCCGCCGTCATAAAGTCAGAAGTCAGCACTGCTCTCAAAGCCACAGCATAGTCATAGGTTCTCTCATCACCCATACATCCCACGCTGCGCATATTAGTTAAAGCAGCAAAGTACTGGCCAAGTCCTTTATCGATACCGGCCTTAGCAATCTCCTCGCGGTAAATTGCATCTGCATCCTGTACCATCCTGACTTTTTCAGCAGTAACTTCACCGATGATACGCACGCCCAGTCCGGGACCGGGGAACGGCTGTCTGTATACCAGATACTCAGGAAGCCCCAGTTCCAGACCTGCTTTTCTTACCTCATCCTTGAAAAGAAGCCGCAAGGGCTCAATGATTTCCTTGAAATCAACATAGTCAGGAAGTCCGCCTACATTGTGGTGGGACTTGATGACTGCAGACTTGCCGAGACCACTCTCGATGACATCGGGATAAATGGTACCCTGTACCAGATAATCTACGGCACCGATTTTCTTGGCTTCTTCCTCGAAAACACGGATGAATTCTTCGCCAATGATCTTACGCTTCTGTTCCGGTTCAGTGACACCGGCCAGCTTGCTGTAGAAGCGTTCCTGAGCGTTGACACGGATAAAGTTCAGGTCATAGGCACCGTTAGGGCCGAATACTGCTTCGACTTCATCTCCTTCGTTCTTTCGAAGAAGGCCATGGTCTACGAATACACAGGTCAGCTGCTTGCCAACTGCCTTGGACAGAAGAACTGCTGCCACGGAGGAATCTACACCGCCGGACAGGGCACACAGAACCTTTCCGCACCCTACCTTTTCACGAATACTGCGGATGCTGGTCTCAACGAAGGAGTCCATCTTCCAGTCACCTTTGCAGGCACAGACATCCATAACAAAGCTGCGCAGCATCTTAATACCTTCTTGAGTATGCATTACCTCCGGGTGGAACTGTACTGCATACAGTTTTCTTGCAGGATTCTCCATTGCAGCTACGGGACATACGGGAGTATGGGCCGTAATGGTGAAATCTTCAGGGGCTTTCTCAATATAATCAGTATGGCTCATCCAACAAATCGTCTTAGCCGTTACATCTTTAAAAATAACAGAAGAAGTATCCACATCCACTTCGGTCTTACCGTATTCACTGACAGGTGCAGTTGCCACCTTACCGCCCAGCATATGTGCCATAAGCTGTGAACCGTAGCAAATTCCCAGAATGGGTACACCCAGTTCGAATACAGCAGGATCACACAGCGGAGAACCTTCACCATAGACACTGTTAGGACCGCCGGTAAAAATAATTCCCTTGGGATTCATGGATTTCAGCTTGTCCAGGTCCATGTTGTATGGATAAACCTCACAATACACGTTGCATTCTCTGACTCTTCTGGCAATCAGCTGATTATACTGGCCGCCGAAGTCGAGAACCACAATCATTTCTCGCTCCATCTTTACCTCATTTCTGTGTCGTCATCATCGAAAAGAAGCTGCCGCAAAACTGCAGGTTCAGGATGCATGACTTAACTTAATAATATTTATACAAGAACTTATTATAATTATTCAGCCCCATCTTGTCAAAATTTTTTTCTGAAAAAAGATAACAATTTTAGGACAATCTGCCGCAAAAGATCATCTTTGCCGGCATAAACAGCTTTTACATCAGAAAATCAATTCCTGCTGCTCCATAACTTCAATCTGAGACAAAATCATGGTCTCAGGCTCCGCCCCTCTTGTATGGTTCGCCTTCAGGTACTGTGTTCCGCCACGCAGGCTGGCTGCTATCAGGTTCAACACATAGATATTGTCAAACCGGTTGTAGATGGAATCGCCACCCAGTCCTGACAGACAGATCAACTGGGTATTGGTCTTCTTTGCCATATCCATCAAAGGCTTCAGCAAATGAGCCGCATTGGTCTGGGCAAAGGGGTTGTCCATCAACAGGACTTTACCTTCATTGCGATCTGCAAAAATATCCGACTCATCCTTACGCATATAATAAAGCAGGCTGGTCAGAATGATGAATGCCGACAGGAAGCCCTCTCCACCGGAGTTCTTGGCTACTTCCGCCCAGGTAATCGGATACTCTCTCTGCTCTTCAACCTTATACAGGCGAATCTGCACATTGGCAATGCCCACCACCTGGTCATACAGATTCCTCGTAGTCAGCCTGGCACCAAAGTATTCCTGTGCATTTTCATTCTTTTCAAATATCTCAATTCCTTTCTGAGTCAGGTCATCTATAAAGTCATTCAGGCGCACCTGATACATGCCCAGATTTTCCTCCCATTCGGGAAGCTGAATCTTCAGCATCTTTATGGGCTTTTCCCGAATGGTAATGGTAGAATTGTGGTCGATTCTTCCCAGATTGCGGTGTACCTCTAAAAGGTAATCCTCCAGAAGCTCCACAATCTTGGCCTTTTCCTTTTCCACCAGGGAAATATCCACCTCCAGTTTCTCCATCAGTCTTTCATAGGACTGGACTGTAGTGGCAAGCTGGCTGATGACCTGAGCGGCATCTTCCGTCAGTTCCAGCATAGCTTCCAGAGGTTTCCGGTAAAAATCATCCTGAAATTCTTCTCTGCGCACAATCTGGTTCAGGAATCCGGTAAGACGCTCTTTGCTGGTCTGGCACTGCTTTATGCCCGCTTTGTGGTCACGAAGTAAGGTTCCCTGGAATTCTCTAAGTTCTTTTCTTCCCATCTCCCGGAAATTCTGTTCCCATGTAACTTCTTCTTTTATAGGAAGCTGTGAATATTCGGACAGCGCTGTAATGTGTTCCTCATAACACCTCGCGCGTTCTTCCCAGGCTGCCAGCTTTTGCTGTAATTCTTTCATCTGATACTGCAGTTGATGAATCTTAGCCAGAAAGTCCTGTACGTGAATCTCTTCTTTCGGGAGGGGCTCTTCTTTTCCAAATCGCTTTAACATGCCACCCCGGCGCTCCTTAATCTGCTGGGCTGCCAACGCACATTTTGTATGCTCCTCATTCCAACTGCGGTCAAGACGGTTTCTTTGCTTTTTCTTATCTTCTAACAAAATTTCCTGATGGCTTTCTTCTTTGCGGTTATAAGATATCTGCTGCCATTCTCCGTCTTTCAGTCCATACTTTTCTTTCAGCTGGGTCAGCCTGGAAAGGGCTTTATCCAGACGCTTTCTTGCACCGGTCAGCTGTTCTTCCAATATCCTGATTTCCACAGACATCTCTGAGGTAATGGCTTGATACCTTGCCTCCCATTCCAGAAGCTGTTCCTGACTGACAGCTGCTCCGGCAGCTCCTGCAGCAGCAGACTTTCCGGCATCACTTTCCTCAGTGGCGGATACTTCTTTCCAAGTCTCATATCCGACCATGTCCGCATATGCCCCATATTCCGCCTTCTTCTGACCGACCTCTTTCATTTTCTGACGCACAATGTCCTTGGCGGCTTCCAACGTAATACGCTGCTCTTCCAGTCTCCCCAGAAGCTCTCCGATCATCTTCCTGCGATCCTTAAGACGCTGTTCCTCTTTTTCCAGCTTTTCCAGGCTGCGGCGGTCTTCCTGGTAGCGCGCATAATCCTCCTGTAGATGACGGAAATCCTCCAGCCTTCTCTCCCGGCGTACCAGTTCTTTTTCCTCTTTATCAATCTTTGATTCCAGCTGCCTGATTTCTTCCTCCATAGCAGCAATGACCTGCGTCAACGCTCTGAGGGACTGTTCCGTTTCTTTTTGCAGTTCTTCCAGCTCTCTGCACTTCTCCCGGGCGGCTTCATAGCTTTCCCCGGATACTTTCTGGGCAGCAATTTTTTCTTTCCTGGAAAAATAGTCCTCGTACTCCCTGGTTCTGACCCGGATAGCCTCCTGTATCTGTTTGATTTCTTTCTCTTTTTCTCTAACCATTCTGGACAGCTTTTCTTCATCCAACAGATTCTCATTGAACAACACATAGAAGCTGACCCCATTCAGCCCAATCACGCCGGCTTTGCTCTCTTCCCCCTTTGCTCCTGAAAGACTCTCCCTGAGTACTACCGGTATCGGGAAAGAAGTATAGACTTCTCCGGCATGTGCAGATAATCTGGCAAGCTCCTGCTCTGACAAAATAAGTGCATACGGCAGAAAAGGATGCTCCCGCACCAGCTTCTGATTCTGCTCCACGGAATTCCCGTTTTTGTTCAGGTATTCCATACCGAAGATACAGGGCAGTCCCAGTTCCTTTAAAAGGTCTTCGAATTCTTTCGGCAGCTCCAGCACTTTCCCCTGTGTAAGACGCACGTACTCTTTCTGTAAAGCATCTTCTTCCTTTAAAAGCTTCTGCCTCTGAAGATCCGCCTCTGTCATCTTTCGTTCAGCGGCAGCCAGAATGACTGTTGTATCAAATATCTGCTTCTCCGAAACCTCCAGATATTTCATAATGATCCGTCTGACGGAAAGCTCCTGTTCCAATTCCTGCAGCTGCCTGTCTGCTTCTTTCCTGTCATTCTCCCTGCGAAGCAGCTCTTCCTTAGAATCTGCCAGCTTACGGTTCTTTCCCCGAAGTTCTTCCGTCAGCTGATCCTTCTTTCGATAATCAGACAGCTTCTCTCTCTTTAGCTGTTCCAGCTGTTTCTCCAGATCCTTTCCCAGAAGCTCCAGTTCTCCCGGCTCATATTCGCCCAGGATATTACGACCCAAATTGGCAGTATATCTCTGATTGAAAGTAGTTTCTTTTTCATCATAACCGGCAATTCTGCTCTTGATGCCGCCCTTCTTCGCAGAGACTTCCACCAATTCCTTCTGCAGTTCTTCCTCCCGTACTTTCTCCTGCTTTATGCGCTCGTTGTTTTCGCGGCTTTCGGTCTCTTTCTGTTCCAAAACAACCTTGTTTTCTGTCAGTTGATTTTCATAATATCGGTATAAAATGCTGCCCAGCTGCTTTCTCTCCGGCTCCAGATCTTCTCCCTTTTGTCTGGCAGCCTCCCACATTTTCTCTGCCTGGGTAAAGCTCCTTCTCTCCTCGCCTACTTCCTCCTGCTGTCTGGCACAGTCAAGCAGCTGCAGCTGTTTTTCGATTCGGGCACAGGCTTCCTCTGCCGCCTCTCTTTCCATGCCGATCATGTCTCTGTTACTGATATGAAAACGTTCCTTTTCATACAATTCATGGATTTCCTGAGAAGCCTGCTCGTATTCTACCTGAAGAATATCTCCCTGCAAAAGCTCCACGGACTGCTCCAGTTTCTCCTTTTCCTGTGAAGCTTCATTAGACAGTCGATTTAATTCAGCAATAAAATTAGCTATTTTATTTTCCCAATCCTTTACCTGAACAGAATGCTCCCTATAGGTTTCTGCCAGTCCGCTGATCTTGTCTGCTTCCATATGAAAAGCCCGGATGGTATCTCTTCTTTGAATCTTTGAACGGTTGTCCTTGTATTGACCCACATATTTTTCCACAATATTCTGGAATTCCTTCATGCGGCTGCGCTCTTTATTCAGCTTACTCTCCACTGCTTCCAGGAACCATTTCTCCACCAGTCCTTTCTCATCTCTGCAATCGGCAAAAAGATCGGAAAGTCCGGATTCCTTCAGATTTACTTTCTTGATAATGGTCTCCCATTCCTTATAATCAATCTGATATTCCTTCAGCTTGTCAAAGTATTGCCTGGACTGGGCGCCGTTGTTCATATCATAATAGTAGAAATGCATGGAACGGTCCCGCTTGTAGGTCTCAAAGAGCTGCTTGCAGGCACCGAAATTCTTTAACACCATCTCTTTCTTCGTCTTTTCCACCACCGGCAGATGGTAGATATCCTGAGCACACCGTTCTCTGTACTCACTGATAAAATTCACCATTTCCAGGCTTTCCGAACTCTCCGCCTCCTGACTGCGGCGCACCATCATACCGGTAAGGACGTAGCCTGCTCCCTGGTCAAGCACCCACTCCACCAGAATAAAGGTGGGCTTATTGGTGGTAAAATAGCTTTCAAAAGGCCTGTCCTTGGCATCACGATATCTTTTATGGACAAAAGGAGCCGTCAGCATCTGCACCAGTACCGACTTTCCTCCGCCGTTACGCAGGGACAGCAATGTACTTTCCCCATTTAAATGAAACACCTCATCACTGATGCGGATAGTGTTGTTGTTATAATTCAGATTGATCAGTCGCAGCGCATTGATTTTACTCATGATTCCTCAGCCCCTTCTCCCGTAAGTATCCGGCGGATCCGCATAAAATGATTCTGATTCAGCAGATTCCAGTCCATGAAATTATCCAGCTTCTTGGTGGTCTTGATCATTTCATCCTCTTCCACATATTCGATAAGCCCCTGTTTTTGCAGGAAAGTCAGTATGTTATAGAGAAATCCCTCTTTGGTGGTTCTGGCTCGGGAACCTTTTTCATCAGACCGCAGTGCTTCATAGGCCTCCAGCATATTGGAAAAAGCAATTCCCATAGTTTCTTCCTGCTCTTCCCCTACATTCTGCGCACCTTCTTTTAATCTTTCTGAAATGCAGTTCTGGAGTTCTCCCACACGCATATATTCTCTGGATTTACTACTGCTTCCCTGACCATCGAAAAATTCTACTAATAAGGTCAGAATCACGAACTGTGACAGATAATAATCTTTATCCGTAGCCCCGGATTTACAGAGAATATTCTTCAGTTCTGCCTTGGAATATCCGAGAAAACGATTGTCTTCTTTTGGAATCAGATAAATGATATTGTCATATCGCTCAATATTGCTGTCTGCAGCGGCCCCCTGTGATTTTACCAGATTCTGTACCTGCTCATTTTCTGTATAGGCCCTGTAATAAGCCTGTTCCTCTTCCTCCCGAAGTTCTCTGTTCTGCAGAAGATAGTAAAAGATCTCCTGACTGATTCTCACATCTTCTATTTCATACGCCATTACTCTCTCTCCTCTTACCTCGCAACTCTGCCGCTTGTCCTGTCACCCTGCTGCTTCCCGTGTATCGCTTACCCGGATCATCACATTGGAGCAGCGGATCTGACGTTTCCGGCCGGCTTCATCCTCCACCTGCTCAAATACCACTGCCTGTCCGTCTTCTACCCGCAAAACTTCGATTTTCCGTATTCCTGACCGCTCAGACGAACCTTCAATCAGATCAAGCAGCATCGCATTCAATTGAAAATCTCCTGCATTTTCCGCAATATTCTCACTGCGTTCTTTTCGAAGAGCCACAATATCCATCTCTCTGTTCTTAATCAGTTCCACCATAACTTCCTTGAATATTTCTACATTGGGCAGCAGCTTCTTACGTCCTTCCTCATCCCCACTGATATCTTCACAGATTTCTGCCAGAGTTACCTGTCCTTTCACAAGTGCCGCATCCAACAGTCCTCCCAGGCAGCCTTCATACAGTTTCAGTTTCTCCCGACGTTTCCTCTCCTGTTCTTCCTGCCAGCTCTCTTCATCAAAATCAAGTTCCTCCGCCAAGTCCTCTTCCCTATTCTTTCGCATGGGACGCTGAAGCTCCAGTGCTTTATTCAGATTATAGATCTTATCCACATCCCGCTGAAACAGGGGTCTTAGAAAAATCATGAGATGTTCCAGCCCTGCCGGATTTTCCAATATTTTATCATAGAGCTCATTTCTCAGGGAAAACCGCTTTATCAGGGACATCTGGGAAAGTGCTTCCAGTTCCCTGGTATATAAAGCCTTTAAGTCAAAATGGCTGCTAAGGATCTTCTGCAGCTCATCAATGGAGCGATTCAGATAAGTTTCAATTACCCGCAGGTTTTCCAGTTTCTCTTCCTCGGAAGCACTCAGCTTGCGCACATTGATATTCTCTTCCTCCAGTTCGCGAACCCTTGTCTTCACCATTTCCCGATAACCGGCAAATTTTCCTTTCGCCTCGTCCACTGCATCTATATTTTCCGACAAAATCGCCTCGTAATCCGCTACCGTATAATTCAAGGCATTTCGCCGTATCTTACCCATAGCCTCCTGAATCTTCTGCAGCTGGATCCGTAACAGATTGAATACATTTTTGATTTCATCCACTGCCTTATCATAGCTTTGCTTTTCCAGGTGCATCTGAAAAATCATCTCATGGATGGTCAGCTTCATATTGCTTTCAATCTCAAGAGTAGATAACATCAGGTTATATCCATCGTCTGTCAGATAATAGGAAGTTCTCTTCACCTCGGAATCCAGATAAATGACGCGGTTGGCCACGTAACTGATATTCATGCTCTGCCATGATTTCTGTTCGAACTGATATCCCTCGAAATACATGGCCTTTCCCTCATTTGACAGAATCACATTCACGATGAAATCTCCCAGCGCCTTACAATCCTCGTAAGACATGGGCTTCTCCAACCACGTACTGTTCAGCCCGTCAATATAGGCACCGATGTCATCCATGGTGCAGTGTTCTTCTTTCAAGGACTGCTCCATGATGTAAAGCATGACCGCATATATCATGTTGATCTGTTCATCCACTTTGATAAAACCATATTGCTTCCAGGTAGTCTTCTGGGCACTATTTAATACCAGCATAGAATATAATCCCACATTTTTCATACGTCTGGGAAATTGCTTTAAAAATTCATATTGCATATTTAATCCTCACCAGCCTCTAAAAATCTCTTATGTTCAAAATTTCCTGTGGAATATACCGTCCCGTTTCCAGAAGCTTCATCATCTCATCCGATGTTTCCTTCGAAAAAAAGCGGAAAAACTGCCCTGAAATATGCTGGTTCTGTCCTTCTTTCATCTCCGGCAGCAAAGGCAGTTTACTGCTCTTAATAAGCATCTGCTCATATGCTATGGTAAAAGGCTTGATTTCTGCCCGCACCGCAAATATCTCCGCTAATTTCTCATAAATGAAGATTCCTTCGTAATCCAGATCTCCGAAATATAACAGCTCATTATTTCTGTCTTTCATGTAAGGTTCCGCACAGCTGTCAAATTCCTGAAAAGATCGCCAGATTCCTTTTCCGGCACCATAAATCAAAGTACCGATTTCCACACCCAGGATATCTTTTTTATCACCAAGCAAGCTCTTCCTCATACTGTAAAAAGTGTCCTTATTCTCCAATATCAACAGCTTCTGTGGTACCTGCCTCGTATTCACGTAATAGGAAAAAGGTTCCGCAGTTTCGTAAACGTTTATATCATCCATTGTAAAGCCGCATCTGCTTAAAATCTTTTTCCCTTGTTCTTTCAGGAGAAATTTCTCCCTCTGCCAGATTTCGAAGCTTCTCTCATTACAAGATACCGTTCCCCTTAGGTTTTCGCCATGCTCTTTTAAAAAATTGCTCAACAAAAGCACCCAGTGCCGGTCTTCTTCATAACCGTCCGGATGCTTTCTGTAATATTCTCTGGATATAGCAGGATGGAGGCGATACTCCAGTTCTTCCAGAAGCCGCTCCCTTTTCGCAGCATCTTCCTGCTCTATGACCCAATATTCTCTATATAATGCAGGCTTCTTGCCATTTGTACCGGAGGCTTTCACCGGTTTCAGGCAGCCGGAATCTATCAGCTGCAGGACATAGTGATACTGTGACTTATAATCCTTCTCTGATATTTTCTTGGTTACTTCTTCCAGTGATATTCTCTTCATGGTCTATTTCGCTCGCCCTATTTTTTTATATTGTAACAAGTTTAATACTAAATAACTCAACATTGTGCCTCCGGCAAATTTCTTTTTACCCTATCAGCACCTGCTTTCCCTCAAACGCGAATCCATACTTCCTGATCCGTTCTGCCGTAATTCCTTTTGCGGTCAGGGCCGCCTCATATTGCTTCTCTTCAATCTGTAAAAGTGCCGCCTCCACAGTGTCCCGCAGAGTTTTCTCATCCTCCGGATCGTGCACTTTAAATTCTAAAATATAGGCATAGTCCTCGCTTTTTATCTACATAAAAATAATTATTTTCAATAATTGTTCTGTAATTCTGTATACCAATTGCTACATTTCTTCCCATTCAAAGCACCTCCAACGATCTGTCACGTTTCCTTGCAGTCTAAATCGTGCTTTCAGTATAACACATTTTCTCTTCCCACTCAAGACTGCTTCTGATACCGCCAGGGTTCTTTCACGTTCATATCTCATAGACATTTGTCAATTAGGATATATTTTTGTAAACTCCGTCATGCTCAACAGGCTAAAGCCCATAATCGAGTAGGAGGCGGTGACTAACCGCCGTCCTCTCACAACACCGGACATACGGTTCACGTATCCGGCGTTTTCAATAGTTGACGTGCATAGACTGATATGCTGTGGATAAATCATAGAATCCCCAGTTTATCAGTCTTTCTTTGTTTAATGCCCAATTAACCGCTTTGTTCCCGGAATTAAACCAGTATCCTTTGCGGTCATAGGCAATAGTAGCCGCATAGTGACTGTCCACTCCCAGTCCAATAAGCTTGCGCATTCGTGTGCGAGGTAGTTTCCACTGTTTCCATATACACATGCGTATCCGGCGATACAGCCACCCATTCAGGTCTGCGATGTTGTTCTTCATATCTGCTATGCCGTAGTAGTTCAGCCATCCTCTCATGAATACTCTAAGTTTCTCCATGGTTCTGACTATACTTCCGCATTTGCTCCGGGAAGTGAGTATCCGCAACTTATCCTTGGCTTTCTTCCACGATTTTGCATGTACTCGAATGTATATGCCTTTACCGTTCTTCCCGAAACAGAAGCCAAGGTACTTAAAATTTCGGATTGCAAATATGCTGACTGTCCGGCTTTTCTCCCGATTTACTTTCAATAGCAGTTTCTCTTCGAGATACTTGATACTGGATTCCAACAGTCTTTCTGAGGCTCGCTCACTTCTGGCAAGCAGTACAATGTCGTCCGCATAGCGGGTACACGGTACACCTCTTCTTTTGAACTCCCAGTCGAACTCATTGAGATAGACATTGGCAAGTAAGGGGGAAAGATTTCCTCCCTGTGGCGAGCCTTCTTCTGTCTCCATGATTACACCGTTTTCCATCACTCCACTTTTCAGATATCTCTTTACCATCTGTATCACTCTTTCATCCTTGATCTGTTGTCTTAGTTGATTGAGTAATACCGTGTGGTTCAGCGTATCGAAATACTTTGACAGGTCAAGGACTACCGCCCTTGTATACCCCTGCTCTGCGTATTCCTTAATCCTTAAAATGGCATCTTTTGCACTCCGTCCCGGTCTATATCCAAAGCTATCCTCCGAGAACAGCGGCTCAAAGATGGGCATCAGCTGTTGTGCCATTGCCTGCTGGATGATGCGGTCTGTGACGGTTGGAATTCCGAGTTTTCGGATTCCGCCATCTGGCTTGGGGATTTCCACTCGTCTGACAGGGGATGGTGTATATTTCCCTTTGTGGATTCTCTCCACCAGTTCTTTGTGGTTTTCCTTTAGCCATGGAAGCGCTGCTTCTATGGTCATCCCATCTATTCCCGGCGCTCCCTTGTTTGCCTTCACTCTTTTGTAGGCTCTGTTGAGGTTGTCCTTATCCAGAATCTTACCTAAGATATCCGGCTCTGCACTGTCCCTTTCCTTCCATATCCGGTTGAACGAACGGTGTGCTCTCACATACCCTTTACGTTCCGCGCTATCTCTTTGTGAGCAGCTATCATTGTTTTCTACACCCATTGTCCGTTCCTCCTTTCCGGGTTGTACTTAAGACTCCTATTGATTCGGTCCTTCGTGAAAAAAAACTCCCACTACTATGACCTCTGCTGACTTCTGTACGTTCTGCACTACCTCTTGATAGTGGTTACTCCTTTCGGAGCTTACCGTACAGACCTCCCTGGGTACCACACATTTCTTTCCCGCCATTTATCTGCCGTATTTACTGCACACAGTTCCGTGTAGTTATAGGGCTTTGACTTGATGTGCAGTCTTACCCCTGCGCACAGCCTTGTATACGATTTCTGTTCGTCAGACCCGCGGTTTGCCTCCACCTTCCTTTAGATTCCACCTCACGATGGACACCCTTGGTCTTGGCTATGATTTTCCCACTACCGGGCAATCTCCGGACTCTCACCGGTTGGAAACGTGCGCCGCCAGGCGCACACACTAAAATAGCAGGGAAGCCAACGAACCAGATTTTCATTCTGATCGATTGGCTTCCCTGCTTCTCACATATCAATAGATCACCCCTGCCCACAACGGATCGTTACTACTGTCCAGCAACTCCTTTA
>JAZQAT010000067.1:0-13060 GCA_045545375.1 Acetatifactor sp. | reverse complement strand
GATTTTTCTACGATATACTCCTTCAAAAAGGAGTGAACTCTTATGAGTAGAGAAATTTATGACATCATTAATGACATGGCAGAGGTATTAAACGCATCACAGATGCAGAAACTACAAGAGGTGTTGGTAAAACGCTTGTCTGAAAATACTGTATCTGATTATTTGCAGACCACGAACGTGGAGTTTCTAGATATGTTTTTAACTGCAAAGCATTTAGAAGGGTGCTCTGACAAAACAATACGCTATTATAGGTGTAATATTGAAAAAATGCTGGATACAATAAATATTCCGGTGATAAAGATTACAACGGAAATGCTACGAAAATATCTTGTGGAGTATCAAGCGATAAATAATTGTGGAAAGGTAACTATTGATAATATTCGTAGAAGCCTTTCCACTTTCTTTTCATGGTTGGAGGAAGAAGATTATATTATAAAAAGTCCGATGAAAAGAATTCATAAGGTGAAGACTGCGATTATTGTGAAAGATACCATTCCGGATGAGAAAGTTGAAATTCTCAGAGATAATTGTAATAATCTTCGTGATCGGGCAATGATTGATTTTTTGCTTTCAACTGGTATTCGTGTGGGCGAATTAGTTAGACTGAATATTGATGATATAGATTTTTCGGAGCGAGAATGTGTAGTTTATGGAAAGGGCGACAAAGAGAGAAAAGCATATTTTGATGTTAAGACAAAAATTCATTTATTGAATTATATTGAATCAAGGACAGATGATAATAGTGCATTATTTGTGTCGTTAAATAAACCTCATAGCAGATTAACTGAAAGTGGTGTTGAATTAAGGTTACGAGAAATGGGTAAGAAGTTGGGCGTAGAAAAGGTACACCCACATAAGTTCAGAAGGACTATGGCAACCAGAGCGATTGAGAAGGGCATGCCAATTGAACAGGTGCAGAAGATATTGGGACATGAACAGATAGATACAACACTTAGATATGCTATGGTTAATCAAAATAATGTGAAACTGTCGCATAGAAAATTCATTTCGTAGGAGTTGCGTTGTAGGAGTTGCAAGTGACGTTGAAATAATTTGATAAAATAGGTTGAATTTATCCTAGATAAAGTGATATACTATCTATATAAAATAATGGAGGTGTTCATATGACAGTAGATACAAACACAATGGTTTCAATTACAGAAGCAAATCAGAACTTTTCAAAAGTTGCAAGATTGGTAGATGAGCTTGGCTCGGTTGTTATACTTAAAAATAATGCACCAAGATATTTGGTAATAGATTTTAGTAAAGCAGATGACAGTGCCATTGCTAAGGATGAAGATGTACTTGAGATTTCAAGGAGATTGCTTGCACAGAATAAAGAAGCTTATGAGGTGCTTGCTAAATGAAAAGACTGAGTAAAGAGCAGATTTTGATGCTTCATTCACAGCTCATTGAATGAAGATATGCTTAAGTGGGTACTGGAGCATCAAGAATAATTGTTAGGTAATAAAGCGTGCGTTCAATCTTTATAAGGGATTGAACGCAGGTGATTATTTGAAGTTGGTGGAGGAAATCACTATGGTAGGAAGAGTTGTCGGACTAGTATCTTGTTTAATGTGTGCTATTCCATTTTTGATTATTTCTGTTTACAGCAAAGATAGTAAAGAACCAATTAATTTTTGGAGTGGAGATACAACATTAAAATCGAAAGTAAAGAATGTAGGTGAATATAACAAGAAAATGGCACTATTGTACAAAAGATGTTCTGTTGCATTTTTAATTTCGGGTATTGGATTTATGGTTACTCCTTATTTAGGTGTTGCCATGATATGTTTCGACTGTACGTTAGGTATTTATCTCGTATATCGAAATTATAAAAGAAATTTAGGTGAATATTCGTAAATCTAAATTTGTAACAAAAAGATAATTTCAGTTTTCTGAACTGAAATAAGATTTTTCCTACGGATATCAAGAGAGAAAAATTATTTGTTAGGTAGGCCAAACGTGTGATATAATGAATTGGAAGTGTTATAGACGCATAGTTGCAAGAATCAAATAATCGAGGAGGAACGTCTATGGAACAGCAGATTTTTACAAATGAGGTAATCTTATCCTGGCTTCAATATTATGCTAAAAACACCACATTGGATTTGGAACATGTAAAGATTATTGACATCACCAAGAAGAATAAAAATATTATTCCCACTGTTGAGTCACACAAAACTACCTTGGTGTTTACCAATGCCGGTATTGATGATATTTTTTATCGCCTTTGGAATGCCGGATTAGGGGAATGTGATGTCTGGTACAATGAGGGCTCTGACCCTTCCGGTGAAATCCTTAACCAGAAAGTGAAAGATATGATTGACCGGGGAATCAACGCTTCGGCAGGCATGTTGATCATCAATCCTAATGCCAGAAACACAGCGAAAATCGGACTGAGCAATGAAATGTTCCAGCGTGGCTCCATCCAGTATGTGGGCAGCGAAATCCGTGCGATCATATTAAATAAAATGATGGTGGCTCCTCAGGATGATATCTGTGTAATCGGAGGCGAAAGCATTGCCATTGAGGCAGCGCTGATGGCTCCGGAAGGTTCTGTGCTTGCTGTTGAATACAGCCGTCAGGACCGCGCTACCCTGGAAGATAATATGGCACATTTTGATCTGCACAATATTAAGATTATCGACCACATTGATGCTGAAAGCATGAAGGACTGCCCTGTACCGTCTTTGGTATTTTTAGTGGCATCTGCCAGCACAGAGCAGGAGCTTTCCTATCTTACCGGCATCAATCCGAATATTAACGTTGTCATTTATACTCTGGATTTTAAGGTGGCTGCCAACATCAGCAACACTTTGCAGGATTTAGGTCTGACAGATATTGATATTATACAGATATCCATATCTAAGCTGGGAAGTAAAAATACTTTCAAGCAGGAGCCTGCACCATGGATCATCACTGCCAGAAGCCGCAATAATGCTTAATGACATTACTGAATTCAGGAAAAATGAGTACTTATAACGAAGCACAAATACAGGCAATCACAACAATACAAGGTCCTGTCATGGTCATCAGCTGTGCGGGATCCGGCAAGACTACAGTGATTCTGGAGCGGACGGCACGGATCCTGCAGCTGACGGGCAGGCCGGCCAGGATTCTGGTGGTAACTTTTTCCAAGGCAGCTGCTACAGAGATGGAGGAGAGATTTCGTGAAAAATATGGAGCAGGTGGGGTGCGCTTTTCTACCATTCATTCCATATGTTATTCAGTGCTGGCATCTACTTACGGATTAAAAGCAGATGCCATACTGAAAGAAAGCGAGAGAAGGCAGTTCTTTCGGAGTGTGCAGGAGTCACTGATGACCAGGGGAACAGGAATAGCGGAAGATTTTGATGAGTTTTATCAGGAGATCACTTCTGTTATCGGCCGTGTGGCATCAAGAGCGGAAAGCAGCAATATTTCAAGCAATATCTGTGATGATGCGGAAAAACGAAAAGTGTATCAGCGGATATTGGAAGAATACACTGTCTATAAGAAGCAGAACCGGAAAGTGGATTTTGATGACATGATTCTTCTCTGCTACAGATGCCTGAAAGGCAACTCGCAGGTACTTGCATATTGGCAGGGGATTTTTGACTATGTTCTAATAGATGAGTATCAGGATACGTCCGCTCTGCAGGCTCAGATTTTCTTTCTTTTGTGTGAAAAACACAGGAATCTTTGCGTAGTGGGGGACGATGACCAGGCGATTTATGGTTTTAGAGGGGCTGACAGCAGTATTTTCTTAAAGTTCCAGCAGCAGTATCCTGACTGCAGAAAAATATTTATGACTGTCAATTACAGAAGCCTGCCGCAGATCGTGAGGCGGTCTGCGGCAGTAATTGGGCATAATGGACAGAGATTTGCCAAGGAATTTCAGACGGCTAGAGAAGGCAGCGGCAAGATACAGATTATCAGATGTGGAAGCGATTTAAAGCAGGTGGAAGCGGTCCTTAGAGGTGTGGATGAGGCCATGAAAAAAGGGCTGCCGCTTAAGGATATGGCTGTACTTTATCGGGTGAAAAGAGAAGCTGCTTTGCTTGTCAACAGACTTTTACTGGAAGGGATTCCTTTTTATACGAGAGAACTTCCTCTGGATATTCATAAGGGAATGGTCTATCAGGATGTGATGGCGTATTATCGGCTGGCTAATCGGATAGAAATGCATGGTGATCTGCAGCGTATCATCAATCGCCCCAAGCGGTATTTGAAGCAGCAGCTGGTGAGAGACTGCAGGCTTGATCGGAATCAGTTATACCAGGCCTGCATCAGGGATGCAGTGTCGCCCGGGGAATACGACCGGATTAATGATACGGTGAACCGGTTCTTCCTGGACTTACGTAACCTGAAAGGCTTGTCCCCTTCCTCATTTTTGGAATATCTGGATAAAGATATGGGATATGTGGAAAGCCTTAAGGAGTATGCAGAATATCGAAAGATTTCCTCGGAGGAAATGGAGAGGGACTATGCTGCACTGGCGGCAGAGACAAAAGGATTTCAGAATATGGCACAGTGGCTGGCTTATGTGGAGGAGACTGGGAGCAAAGGTTTTGTACCGGATGAAAACGGGTTGTACCTTTCTACCTTTCATGGAGCAAAGGGATTGGAATGGAAGAAAGTGTGGATACTCTCAGCCGATGAAAAAGTGACACCGCATCTGAAAGAAGGAGAATACCAGGACATAGAAGAAGAGCGACGGCTTTTCTATGTGGCTATGACAAGAGCGCGGGATGAACTGCAAATATTGACAACATCAGGGAAAGAACGGGGAAAACGAAAGATGTCCCGGTTCGTGGAAGAAATGATGGGGCAGAAGGCTTGAGAAGCTTAAATCAGCATATAATCAAAAAAAGCAATGAAAGCAGTCGAAAAAACTTGCTCTTACGATGTAGATTTGATATACTAAACTAAACAAATGATGCAGGAGGCACATATGAGTAAAGGAAAAGGTTTTATTAGTGAATTCAAGAAATTTATCATGCGCGGCAATGTCATGGATATGGCAGTCGGTGTTATCGTTGGTGGTGCGTTCACCTCTATCGTAACCAGTCTGAACAAGGATATTCTGACACCGCTTCTGGGAATTTTCGGTGGTACTGATTTCTCTAATCTGGTATTGGTTCTGGGAAGTGGCGAGGAAGCACCGATATTGGCATACGGTAACTTTATCACTGCAGTCATTAATTTCCTGATCACCGCTTTTGTCATTTTCTGTCTGGTGAAAGGAATGAATGCAATCAGTGAGAGATTTAAACACAAGGAAGAGGAAGCACCTGCAGCACCCACTACTAAGACTTGTCCATATTGTAAGAGTACAATTGCCATAGATGCAGTAAGATGTCCTCATTGTACTTCCGAATTGGAAAAGTAAGGATTGCAAATGAACGGTGAAGCAGGGAATGAAACGGGAGATGCAGAGGAGCGGCGCAAAGAGCTTTTGACATTCTTGGAAAGCTATGATTTTATGAAATTGGGACAGGCTGTCAATCGTGGTCAGTGGGATAGTGCCATGATGACGTTTCGCAGGATGGACCAGAAAGTTAAGAAATTGGGGATGAAAGAATTTGAGCAGCCAATGAAAGGCTTACGGCTTGCTGTGAGCGGCAGGAATGAACTGCAGGCCAAGCAGATATTAGCTAAGCTGGTGGCTAAAAGGGTCAGGATGCGGGAAGTATTGCGGAGCACAAAATGAGAGCCGTGAAGAAATAAGAACTGTGAAAAATTAAGAAATGTGAAAAATTAAAACCATAGAGAAATGAAGTTCAGGGGAAGCCCGAAGCGTCGTAGCGGCAGTTGAACTGCTGCAATCCGGCGTTTCGGGCTTTTTCAAATGAAACCTGAATAATAGATAATAAAATGAGGAGGTGTTGACAATGCTTTAAGAATTCTATATAATAAATGATATCAAAATGATATCATTAAGATATATAAGGAGGAGAGAGTATGTTACAAATAAAGAACCTTTGCAAGACCTATCCGGGAGGCAAGAAAGCAGTAGATCATCTGAATCTGGAAATCGCACCAGGAGACATCTACGGTTTTATCGGTCATAACGGAGCCGGAAAGACAACCACGATCAAAGCAATAACCGGCATCATTGACTTTGAAGAGGGGGAGATTCTGGTAGATGGTGTGTCTGTCAGGAAGGATCCTCTTACCTGCAAGCGTAAGATTGCTTATATTCCGGATAATCCGGACCTGTATGAATATCTGACAGGGATTCAGTATCTGAATTTTATCGGCGATATCTTTCAGGTGCCGGTATCAGAAAGAGAAGAGAGAATCCGAAAATATGGGGAGCTATTTGAACTGATGCCTGCATTGGGGGATTTGATTTCTTCTTATTCTCATGGTATGAAGCAGAAGCTTGCTATTATTTCAGCATTGCTCCACAAGCCTTCACTGATGATTTTGGACGAACCCTTTGTGGGGCTGGATCCTAAGGCTTCTGTATTGTTAAAAGAGGTTATGCGTCAGATGTGCGAAGAAGGGACGGCTATCTTCTTTTCCACCCATGTTCTGGAGGTGGCAGAGAAGCTTTGCAACAAGGTAGCCATTATTAAGGATGGAAAGCTTGTACTGGCTGGACGGACTCAGGCGATAATTGGAAATCAGTCCTTGGAGTCGCTGTTCATGGAACTGGAGGAGAAATGATATGTGGAGAGAGGTTCGGTTGTTGACAACAGTAAACCTTCGAAATCTCTGGGGCGTGAATCAGATTCGGTTCAGTGGAGATAAGAAGCAGAAGAAAAGGTTGCTGTTACTTTTGGTGACTTATGTATTTTTAGGCGTGATTCTTGGTGGATATGCAGGAGGTCTGAGTTATGGGCTGATCTTGCTTGGAATGGAGCGGGTACTTCCGTCATATCTTCTGGCGGTGATCAGTCTGATTATCTTTTTCTTCACAGCGTTTAAAGCAGGAAGCATCCTTTTTGATATAGTTTCTTATGAAATGCTGGTTGCGCTCCCGGTGAGGCCTGCAGCTATCGTGTTATCCAGGTTTCTTAATATGTATGTGCAGAACATTGGAATGTGTTTGGTAATCATGCTTCCGGCAGCAGGCGTATATGCATGGTTTTTAAAGCCTGGAGTTTGGTTTTATTTCAGTATGGTATTGGGGACTTTTCTGATGCCTCTTTTGCCAATGACGGCAGCCTGTGCCATCGGGGCACTGGCTACAGCAGTCAGTTCGCGGATAAAGTACAGGAATATGATTAATGTCGTACTTACACTTACGTTGACTATAGGTTTCCTTGTATTTGTGACGACTGAAGGTGCAGCTCTGGAAGCGGAAGGAAGTATGCTTCAGAATGCTGAAATGCTGGGGGAGATGGCAGAAATGCTGGAACAGGGAATCGGCGGTATCTATTTTCCGGCGAAATGGTTCAGCAGCGCAGTGGTGGACGGCAGCACGGCAGATTTTGCGAGATTTTTCGTACTATCAGTGATGCCGGCGGCGTTGTTGGTTTTCCTGGTGCAGCGATATTTTAGAAGAATCAGTCAAGCGCTTCGTGCGCATAAGGCACAGGGAAATTATATGCTTCATGAACTGAAAGGAAGCAGTCCGTTGAGAGCATTATATCTGAAAGAAATGAAAAGGTATCTTGCTTCAGGCATTTATGTGATGAATACGCTCATCGGCTATATCCTGATGGTAGTGTTGGCAGTTAGTATTTTAGCGGCAGGTGTTGAGAAAGTGGAGGTAATGTTTGGTATTCCGGGAATTGTTACAAGGCTTCTTCCGCTGCTCCTGGCTATGGTCTGCAGCATAGGCTCCACGACGGTAAGTTCTATATCGATGGAAGGAAAGCAGTGGTGGCTGGTGAAAAGTCTGCCTCTTACTACGGCTCAGATTCTGGACAGTAAGATATTAGTAAATTTGACAGTAGCGCTGCCTTGTCTGGTGCTTACAGATCTGATTCTGATGATGACATTAGAGACTTCTTTTTTGGGGTATGTGTGGATTTTAATAATACCTTTTGTGTATCTGTTGCTTTTTTCAGTACTTGGTATTACTATTAATCTGAAAATGCCTCTCTTTGACTGGGAGTCGGAGGCAGTGGTGGTAAAACAGAGCGGAGCAGTATTCGTATCCATGGTGGCAGGAATGATTTCCGCCATCCTTCCTATGATACTTCTCTTTGTTTTGCCCAAGCGTCTGACGGATCTATTTCTGGGAGTGGTAACGATTCTGGTGCTGGCTGTGACTGCAGTACTGTACCGAAGGAACAGAAGGGTGGACTTAAGAAAAATATGAGATATGTAAAACCTCATTACTATGACGATTTTCAGTGCACAGCAGACAGTTGTCCTGATACGTGTTGTGCCGGTTGGCAGATTGTAATTGATGAGGAATCGCTTGAAAAATACAGCCGGGTGAGAGGGCCTTTCGGGAATCGGCTCTATGATTCTATAGACTGGGAGGAAGGAATTTTCCGTCAGCAAAAGGACAGATGCAGCTTTTTGGATGAAGAAAACCTCTGTGACCTTTACAAAGAACTTGGGAAAGATTCGCTGTGCAGGACATGTCGGATGTATCCCAGACATGTGGAGGAGTATGAGGGGCTGAGGGAGCTTTCTTTGTCGTTGTCCTGTCCGGTGGCTGCGGAAATGATTCTGACCTGCAGGGAGCCGTTTCGGCTGATGGAGGAAGAGACGGACGAGGCGGAAGAACTGGAAGAGGAATTCGAAGATTTTGACCTGCTGATGTTTACACAGCTGGAAGATGCAAGGGCAGTGATGTTTGCACTCCTGCAGGACCGTAAACAGCCTATGGAGCAGCGGATTGGCCTGGCAAAGCGGATGGCAGTGCAGATGCAGGAATGCATCGATGAGGAGCGTTATTATGATGTAGATGGGTTGATTGAGGAGTTCAGACGGCTGACAGAGTCAGAAAAGGCTCAGGGAATCAGTATGACGGATAAACTTGAGATGCCCGATACGGTTGAAGTGCCCGGTGCAGCTGAAGGGCTCAGTGGGGCAGAATCGCGTTACACGAAGATGTGCCGCGAGTATACGGTCTTTGGACGATTAGAAAGACTGCGGCCGGAATGGTCCGAACTACTGGAGAATGCCTGGATGATATTGTATGAAAAGGGAGAGAATACTTATCAGGCAATCTGTCAGGAATTTGAAGCTTATTGTGCAGGAGAATGGAAAGAAGATTGGGCGTTGTTTTCAGAAAATCTGCTGCTTTTTTTCTTATATACGTATTTTTGCGGAGCAGTTTATGATGATTGGATTTACAGTAAATTTGCGTTGGCAGAGTTTTCAGTCAGGTGGATTCAGGAACTGCTTATGGCAAGGTGGAATGACAATGGACAGTTCTCCTGGGAGGACTGTATTCAAATTGCATATCGGTATGCCAGAGAAATCGAGCATTCTGATGAGAATCTGAATATGCTGGAAGAGTGGCTGCCAAGTGATAAATAATTTATATTGTGAAGGCACTGATGAATATGTATCCCTTTCCAGATTTCATGTTTTTAATATTTAGGGGTGGTAGAATTCCTCTAAATAGAGTAAAATATACTGGAACATGTAAGGATCAAGAAAGCAGGGAATGATATGAAGCTTATACAGTTATTAGAAAAATTAGATTATGAACTGATACAAGGTACTCTTGAGAAAGAAATCACAGAAGTGGTATACGATTCCCGAAAAGTGACAGAGGGCTGTCTCTTTCTATGTATCAGCGGTGCCAACTTTGATGCTCATCAGGCAGCGGCCGATGTGGCTGAGAAAGGTGCAGCAGTCCTGGTCGTGTCAAAAGACATAGAAGGAGTCTCAGAAAAGGATGTAACAGTGATCAAAGTACCCGACACACGCTATGCCATGGCCTTTATCTCAGCGGCCTGGTTTGGCCATCCGGCAGAGAAAATGAAAGTCATCGGTGTCACCGGCACTAAGGGCAAGACTACTACAGCTTATCTGGTAAAGTCCATTTTGGAAAATGCCGGTCATAAAGTAGGTCTGGTAGGAACCATAGAGGTCATTATCGGTGAGGAGCACATTCACGCAGTCAACACCACACCGGAGTCTTATCTGCTGCAGGAATATTTTGCACGGATGGTGGAAGCCGGACTGGATGCAGTGGTCATGGAGGTATCTTCCCAGGCGCTGATGATGCACCGTTCTCAGGGATTCATCTTTGATTACGGTATTTTTACCAATCTGGAGCCGGATCACATCGGGCCCAACGAGCATGCTTCCTTTGAAGAGTATATGGCTTGCAAGGGTCTGCTTTTCAAACAGTGTAAGGTAGGTATCGTCAACTGTGACGATGTACATTATAAAAAGGTCATTGATGGTCATACTTGCAGCATAGAGACCTTCGGTATGGGCAGTGATGCAGTGTTGAGGGCAGAGCAGCTGAAGCTGGTGCATAAGCCGGGAGAACTGGGAGTGTCATTCCGGGTGAAGGGGCTGATGGATTTTGAAGTGGAAGTACCCACTCCGGGCAGATTTAGTGTCTATAATGCGCTGACAGCCATTGCTATCTGCAGACATTTTGATGTGCCAACAGAGGCGATTAAGAAGGCGTTGCTGGCGGCTCATGTGAAAGGCAGGATTGAGATGGTAAAGGTGTCTGACCGGTTTACACTGCTCATCGATTATGCCCACAACGCCATGGCGCTGGAGAGTCTGTTGAGTACATTAAGGGAATATGAGCCCAACCGTCTTGTATGTCTCTTTGGCTGCGGCGGCAACCGCTCAAGGCTTCGTCGCTATGAGATGGGCGAGGTCAGCGGAAAGCTGGCCGACCTGACCATCATTACATCAGATAATCCAAGATTTGAAGAGCCACAGGATATCATAGATGATATTAAAGTGGGGATCGCTAAGACAGATGGAAAATATGTGGAAATCTGTGACCGTAAGGAAGCCATCCGCTATGCCATTGAACATGGTCAGCCGGGAGATATTGTCGTATTGGCTGGCAAAGGGCATGAGGATTATCAGGAGATCAAGGGTGTGAAATACCCTATGGATGAACGAATTTTGATACAGGAAGTACTTGAGGGAAGGTAGGATGATAATTTGTATGCGGATATCATAGTAGATATCTCCCATGAAAAGCTGGATAGACCCTTTCAGTATCTGGTGCCTGCCAGTCTGGAGACGGTGCTGGAAGAAGGGATGTGTGTGAAGATTCCTTTCGGAAAGGGCAACAGGTTGATTCAGGGATATGTTATTGAGCTTACGATGCAGTGTAAGTTCGACCCGCTTAAAATGAAGGAAATTCATAGCGTGGTGGAAAGCAGTGCCGGTGTGGAAGCCAGTATGATCCGACTGGCAGCCTGGATAAGGAAGAATTACGGTTCTACGATGATACAGGCGTTAAAGACGGTACTTCCCGCCAAAAAGACGGTAAGACAATTGGAACACCGCACTATTGAAAGAATTGCGGACAGAGAGACGCTGATCGCAGCCTTGGGAGAAGCCGGGAGAAAGAAGCAGGCTGCAAGAGAAAGGCTGTTGACACAGCTTTTGGAAAATGAGCGGATTCCTTATGAGTGGGTAACCGGGAAATTGGGCGTATCCGGTGCATCCATAAACGGACTGGTGCAGAACGGATTGATCCGTGTGGTGACAGATAGTTCTTATCGCAATCCGGTCAAATGTAAAGAGCAGTCCGGTGAAAAGAAGCAGTTGAGCGACAGGCAGCAATATATCGTAGACGAAGTGCTGTCGGACTTTGACGGGCAGAAGCCGGGTACTTATCTCGTTCATGGTATCACAGGAAGCGGTAAGACAGAAGTCTATATGGAACTGGTGGAACAGATGGCGGCAAGAGGCAGGCAGGCAATCGTATTGATACCTGAAATTGCTTTGACTTATCAGACATTGCTTCGTTTCTATAGGCGCTTCGGAGACCGGGTCAGCGTCATGAATTCCACCTTGTCTGCCGGAGAAAAGTATGACCAGTGTGAGCGGGCGAAAAAAGGTGAAATCGATGTCATCATCGGGCCAAGGTCGGCTCTATTTACTCCTTTTCCCAATATTGGAATCATCATCATTGATGAGGAGCATGAAAATAGCTATAAAAGCGAAAGTACACCGAAATATCATGCCAGAGAGACTGCGAAAGAGGTGGCAAGAATGCACGGTGCCAGCCTGGTGCTGGGTTCCGCCACACCTTCTCTGGAGGCCTATTACAGAGCCTGTAAGGGAGAATATAAGCTTTTTACTTTAAAGGAAAGGCTGACCGGAGGAACGCTTCCAAGGGTGCATACGGTGGATCTCAGGGAAGAACTGCGTGAAGGCAATCGCTCCATTTTCAGCCGAAAGCTGCAGGAACTTCTGGCTGATCGGCTGCAGAGGGGAGAGCAGAGCATGCTTTTCCTGAATAGGCGCGGTTACGCAGGATTTATTTCCTGTCGTGCATGCGGTCACGTGATGAAGTGTCCCCACTGTGATGTGTCTCTTTCTGAACACAAAGATGGCAGGCTGGTATGTCATTATTGCGGGTATGCGCAGCCGAAGGTGAACAACTGTCCCAATTGTGGTTCCAGATATATCATGGGATTCAAAGCCGGAACACAGCAGATTGAGGATAAGCTGAAAGAGCTTTATCCTCAGGCAAGAGTCCTAAGAATGGATGCAGATACCACCAGAACCAAAGACAGCTATGAGAAAATTTTATCTGCTTTTTCAAATGGTGAGGCAGATATCCTGATAGGTACCCAGATGATTGTGAAAGGTCATGATTTCCCGAATGTAACTCTGGTAGGCATCATTGCAGCTGATCTGTCACTGTCCATCGGTGATTACAGAGCAGGGGAACGTACTTTCCAGCTGCTCACTCAGGCCGCAGGCCGTGCCGGGAGAGGTGCCGGAGAGGGCGAGGTGGTCATCCAGACCTACCAGCCGGAGCATTATGCGGTGGTACACGCTGCCAACCAGGATTATGAGAGCTTTTATCAGGAGGAAATCCTTTACCGGGAAATGCTGGATTATCCCCCGGCGGCACACATGCTTGCCGTACAGATTTTTTCCAGGCAGGAAGAAAATGGAAAACAGCTTGCACAGAGACTGGCAGACGTGGTAAAGTCTA
>JAZQAT010000066.1:0-127044 GCA_045545375.1 Acetatifactor sp. | reverse complement strand
CCTGCTGATAGAGCTTTACATACCGAAATACTTCTTCACTCACGCGGCGTTGCTGCATCAGGGTTTCCCCCATTGTGCAATATTCCCCACTGCTGCCTCCCGTAGGAGTTTGGGCCGTGTCTCAGTCCCAATGTGGCCGTTCACCCTCTCAGGCCGGCTACTGATCGTCGACTTGGTAGGCCGTTACCCCACCAACTATCTAATCAGACGCGGGTCCATCCTATACCACCGGAGTTTTTCACACTGCTCCATGCGAAGCTGTGCGCTTATGCGGTATTAGCACCTATTTCTAAGTGTTATCCCCCGGTATAGGGCAGGTTACCCACGCGTTACTCACCCGTCCGCCACTAACTTAAGAATCACTAGGTTTCATCTTAAGTCCGTTCGACTTGCATGTGTTAGGCACGCCGCCAGCGTTCATCCTGAGCCAGGATCAAACTCTCATGTTAAAAGTTAACAATCGAAGATTGTTTCCTGCCAGTATTTCACTGGCTTTCATTCCGCTTTGCCATTTCTGGTCAAGCTTCCTGAGTTTACTGTCTTTTGGGTTGTGATTCTTCTTTTCAGAAGTCTCACTCGTTCTTGATACGATTTCATTCGCATCTCTCTGAATAAATCCAGAGTCGTCATCTAAATCACTTAGATAACTTATTTCTCTTGGAATTTTCAGGGTTGCATTACTGTTTATTTGTCAAGGTACTGTTTGCTGTTGTGTTCCGCAGCAACTCTGTTATCTTATCACAGGTTTTCTGTTTTGTCAACAACTTTTTTAAATTATTTTTCGCTGTTTTTCGGATGCTTGTCCGATCTGTCTCAGCGGATTTTCATTCTATCACATCGCTTGTCTCTTGTCAACAACTTTTTTCAAGTTTTCTTTTGAATCAAAATCGTTGCATTCCACAAGTTCCAATAGAATTTTCTCACCATGTCTAATGGCGAAAAAAAAGAAATCTCAATCTCTCAAGATTCTTTTTCAAATCTATTGGTAGTGAAACGGAGAAAGAGGGATTTGAACCCTCGCGCCGCGTAAACGACCTACACCCTTAGCAGGGGCGCCTCTTCAGCCTCTTGAGTATTTCTCCATAATCTGAACTACGTCTCTACCAATATAAAATTGTACGTCTCATTTCGTGACGCAAGAGTTATTATACATAAATACAGCACGTTTGTCAATCACTTTTTTTATTTTTTCACCTTTTTCAGTTACAGTTCAGCCATCAATGTCATTTAGATAAAACCAGAAGAAACAGGTATCCTCTTTTTAACACGAGTCAAATCCTTACCAGGATTGACAGTGTACTGTGAGATGTTATTTGTCAACCCCTATTTGAAAAAAAATTGGTTAGACCCCTTGTAGGAATCTAACCTTGTGACTTATCTAAATGACATTGGTTCAGCCATAGTTCGTATGACGGGCGAATCATGCTTGCATGAATGTGCACGTTATACAGGCTTTGAGTGGAACGCGCGATTATATGCAAAAGTAGTTGCGGGGAGATATCATGTATTTATTTCTATTGTTTATCAACAATTGTCACGCAAAGTTGAACGTTTATACAGGCCGCACCAATCTTTCATATAATTTATCCGGGAAGTTGACTGTCATGCCATCCACTTTTAATTTGCACATTTTACGCATGAGTTCCTGGTTTGCCAGCCCCCATGCACGCACACCCAATCCAGCATCTCTTAATGCTGCAACGCTTTCCTCAGACATATCTTCTGCCTTGGGAGCCATCTCTTCTCCGCCTATCTTTTGCAGTTCTTCTATGTGATCGCATCCGTCTCCCTTTACAAGATAACCGATTCGCATACCGGGATCGATTTCTTTCACTTTCTTGATATATTCAAATTTAAAGCTTGTAACAGTTGTCTTATTCTCTATTCCAAACTCATGAATCATCTCCACGACATCCTCTTCTACACCCGCAGCTTTAAGCTCAATTGCAAACTGAATGTCATATTCCGAAAATGCTTCCAGGAATTCTCTAAATGTAGGGATTCTGTCATAGAATCCTCGCGGGCTGTTTCCGATTACTTTAACCTTCTTAAGTTCTGCCAGGGTATAATCCTGAATTTTTCCCGTACCGTCTGTCACCCGATCCAAAGTATTATCATGAAAAAGTACCAATACTCCATCCTTTGTTCTCTGTACATCTGTTTCTATACCGTTTGCTCCTTGCAAAAGTCCCAAATAAAATGAGGATAGTGTGTTCTCCGGTGCATATTCGCTGGCACCTCTATGTGCATAATTAATCATAATCTTTCTCCTTACAAATTGTAAAAATCCTACGACAACAGTATACTCCGTAACGCCGATTTAGTCAATAAAACTAATCAACCATTGCCATCTCATCTTCTGCAATCTTCGCTTCAATCCTGCGCTTTACTTCCGCCGCAATCTCCGTTGTTTTCATGTCCTTATATTCTTCATAATACATAGGAGGAAGGTAGTAAAGCTTTACCGTCACAGGACGGATAGACTTTTGGTCGAATGGTACAAAGGAATCAATCAGTGCACAAGGCACAATCGGGCACTTGGCTTTCTGGGCGCTCTTAAAAGAGCCGCCTTTAAATTCCAGCAATTCATTTCCTTTGCGGCTTCTGGTTCCTTCAGCAAAAATCAGGAAATTTCTTCCTTTCTTTACTTCATCCGTCATCCGATTGATTACCTGCATAGACTGACGCAGATCATTCCGGTCTATGGGAATGGCTCCAAGTGCAGCAAATACCTGTTTCAGCAAAATAATATTACTGATTTCTTTCTTAAATACAATAGAAAAGGGAACCGGGCATGATGCCAGAAATATGAGCACATCGTACAGGCCCTGATGATTAGGAAAGAATACGAAACCGTTCTCTTTTGGAATATTCTCCTGTCCGTGAACCTCAACCGTAACCCTTCCCGCATGATTGGCTTTACGGGTTACCATCTGAATGTATGCAAATGCCGCATCGTAGTCAACTTCCTTCTGACTGCCATATTTCCATATTCTGTACAGATAATAAGGTGCTATATAAATCAGGCGAAGCACCATTAATATGATTCGTCTCACTGCTTACTCCTCCCTATATGCTTCGATTGCAGTTTCATACAAGTTGTTTCCTTCGCTGTCAATCACAACGATTACCGGGAAATTCTGCACTTCAAGACGGCGGATTGCCTCTGTGCCGAGGTCATCGTAGGCAATGACTTCCGAAGAGGTGATCGATTTGGATAAAAGAGCTCCCGCACCACCAACTGCTGCAAGGTATACTGCGCCATTACGGACAATGGCATCCTTTACTGCTTCGGAACGCTTTCCTTTTCCTATCATGCCTTTCAGCCCCAGATCCAGCAAAGAAGGGGCATACTTATCCATACGGCTTGCAGTGGTCGGACCTGCTGAACCGATTGGGCGTCCTTCTCTTGCCGGAGAGGGTCCCATATAATATATTATATTATCTTCCATATTCATAGGCAGATTTTCACCTGCCTGCAATGCTTCATACATTCTCTTATGTGCAGCATCTCTGGCAGTATAGATCGTGCCGGTCAGATATACATAATCTCCCGCTTTCAGAGAAGATGCCGTCTCCCTGGTAAACGGTACTGTGATATGCTTTTCCATGTTTTTCTCCATTCTGAATCCTTTATTGTGTGTAAACCAATGGACGTAAAGCGTTCAAGTACATGCCACTGATAGCGCGACCATCACCATGGCCTGTACATCGGTCACTCCCACGCCAATACTATATTGTCCTGACCGCATGCCGGTTCACGTGGCAGCACATATTCACTGCTACCGGCAGACCTGCAATGTGAGTAGGATACGTATTGATATTAACTGCCAGTGCTGTAGTCGTACCGCCCAATCCACCGGGACCGATGCCGGAACGGTTGATTTTCTCAAGCAGTTCCTCTTCCATTTCCCTGACATAAGGAATCTCGGAACGTTGGTCTACAGGTCTGGTAAGCGCAGCCTTAGCCATCAATGCACACTTCTCAAAGGTACCGCCTACGCCTACACCTACCACCATAGGCGGACAAGCATTAGGACCGGCATCTTTTACTGCCGTCAGAATGGCATTCTTCACACCTTCGATTCCGTCTGCCGGCTTGAGCATGAACACTCTGCTCATATTCTCACTACCGAATCCCTTTGGTGCCACTGTAATCTTCACCTGATCACCGGCTTTAATTGCATAATGAATAACTGCCGGGGTATTATCTTTCGTATTCTCCCTGTAAATAGGATCTTTCACAACCGATTTTCTTAAGAATCCCTGCACGTAGCCTTGTCTGACGCCCTCGTTGACAGCTTCCTCCAGAGAACCTCCTTCAAAATGAACCTCCTGACCTATCTCCAGGAAAATGACAGCCATCCCGGTATCCTGACAGATAGGAATCATATCATTCCCAGCAATCTGCAAGTTCTCCTGAAGCTGTTCCAGAATCTGTTTCCCCAAAGGAGCCTTTTCTGTCTCCACGGCACGATCCATGGCACACTTCATGTCCTCTGACAGAAAATGATTGGCCTCAATGCACATTTCCTTTATATTATCAGTAATTTCCTGCACATTTATCGTTCTCATTTTCTTCCTCTATTCTGTAATTTGGTTCTTGATCTCTTCCAATTCTTCCTGTGACAGACTTCCCGGAACCCAGTTAATGTTCTGACCATCATTTACATATCTGGGAATCAAATGCATGTGGAAGTGATTAACCGTCTGTCCTGCTGCCTCGCCGTTATTCTGCACCAGGTTGAATCCGTCGCACTGAAGCTTCTCAGTCATCAAAGTTGCCATCTTCTTTGCCAGTACCAGCACTTTAGAAGCAATCTCATCAGGCAGTTCATAGAGATTATCAGCATGGTCTTTAGGCAGTATCAATGCGTGGCCTTTCGTAGCCGGTCCAAGGTCCAGAATCACTTTAAATGCTTCATCCTCGTACAGCGCTTTTGAAGGGATTTCCCCATTGGCTATCTTACAGAAAATACAATTATCCTTCATCATTTCACATCTCTCCTTATTTTACATTTCTTCTTATTTTATCTCAAATTACTTTTTATCTCAAATCATATTTATTACAAATCATTATTGCAATGATTGTACGTGGATTCTATTCTTCTTCGCTGCAGCACGCAAACGATGGTACCCACCAAAAAGCCTGTAATCAAACCTCCGATATGAGCCGCATTATCAATATATGCTCCGGTAAAGCCATTATACAGCGATAGAACAATCATCAGCACCACCCTCGTGGGTGTAACAGTAGACATCTTTCTCCCGGAAAAAAGCACCATTGCAAGCAATACTCCATCCAGACCGAACACAGCGCCACTTGCTCCAATGGACATGGACCAGTCATTTGACATAATTTTATTCAGAAGCGATACCAGATTTCCTCCAATTCCTGACAGGAAATACAGTATTGCAAATGAAATATGTCCGGTTTCTTTCTCAATCATGGCTCCCATAAAAAACAATATCACCATGTTGTTGAAAATATGTTCGATTCCATTGTGTAGGAACATGGCCCATAAAATTCTTCCGAATTCGCCCTTTCTAACAACTTCCAGCACACTCAAACCACCAGCCTCGTAAAATCGGCTGCCTGTAACAGAACAAATCAGAAAGATAACTACATTAATCAGAACAAGACCTGCGCTTACGAAAGGAAGCTCTCGGTACTTTTTCATTGCTTTTCTCATACCTTCTCACCTTCAAGCTCTTCTACAAACCATTTTATCGCATGGTATAAACCCCGTTTAGAAAACTGTACCACTATCAGCCCCCTCTCGTCAATATTTATCTGTAAAACAGTACCACCTTACCCAATTTTATTTCATCTTCCTTCTCCAATTTCCGCTTTTCATAAGGCTGAAGTCTGAGCCCGTTTTTCCAGGTCCCGTTTGTGGAATTCAAATCTTCCAGATAAAAACCATCTTTTTCTTTCGTAATTCTGGCATGCATTCTGCTCACTGACATATCCTCCAGGACGCAGTCCGCTTCCTCTTTTTTCTTACCGAGAATAACCGACCGTCCGTCCAACAGTAATACTTCTTTCCCGTTTTCACTGAAAAGTCCGTTAAAGTCTTCCGATTCTTCTCTGCATTCTTCCATATACATGGTTCTTCCCAATTCTTCCATCTGTTCATTGATTCGTTCCTTTCCGCGCGGTGCTTCTCTATAATTGTTTTCTTCACAAACAGCATATCCCTGCATCATCCTGCCTGTCTGGCTGCGTATCTGTTCTCTTTCTTCCTTTTGCTTTTTTCGCTTGCCATCCAGAAAATATCGGATGCCTTTTTTACTTTCTCTGGCTGTATCCTGCTCCCTTACTACATCCCTCTCGCTACCGGGCACATAAGTCGTCACGTCATCTGCCGATATCGGTTTCGTTTCAAGTATGTCTGCTGCGTTTTTTTCGGTATTGACTTCCTCATTATACTCCGATGAACGTTCCAGTAGTCTCCCATCTTCAAAAATTCTCTCTTCCAGGTAGATATTCCCCAGAAGCCCGTACTGCTCATGCATTTTGTATATACACTCCACCAGTTCCTCATCTTCGTAGTCAATATGTTCTACCAGGAAATCCAACAATTTCCCAAATCCATTTTCTTCCTCATGATATGGCACATATAGAAAATAGAAATCATTTTTTTCTAAATCCTGAAAAATCTGCTCCGGATACCACAAAACATTGGCGTCGTCCAGCAAAAACCGCCCCAATTCCTGTTTGATTCTGCGCATTCCCCAAAGAAAATCTTTCATCCACTGTCGACCGATGGCCTTATGGGCATAAAGCTGCGCTACACTCTGGGTGGATGAAATATCGTAATATAGATATGCCTGCCCGTTAATGTACCGGAGACTGCAAGGCAATAACCCCCTGATTCCTCCTCTTGTCACAATACAATACTGATACCGGTTCTCTTCCGGCTTCTTGTCCAGAAGTACTCGTTCATAATTACAATTCAGATTTCTAATGTATTCACTCTGAAGCATCCTCTATCCCTTTCTTCACTTTTTGGTATAGTCGAATCCACGAAGTGGGTTCTATCTCCCATTCTTTAAAAGTCACTTCCAGCTGCCACCCCTGTTCCTCTGCCCATTTTTCCATATTACCAAAAGGCACCACTACTCTACCGGCAGCAGCAGCCGTCAAAGTACCCATTTGCAGACTGACATCTCTTTCCTTCCACTGAAATGCCAGGTACCTGTCCGCGCTTCTTCCTGACAAATTTTCGCTTTCTTCCATTACCATCAATGCAGTGTCCTGTTCCAACAGACATCTGTCATATCGATAGAACATCCCGTAAATCAGGAATACATATACACCCAGCATCATCGGTAAAACACATGCGGCTTCCACTGTAAAATATGCTTTCACTGTACACCTCCTGCTACAGCTGTACCAACACTACTGCTGCTGTCAAAAACGGCAGATACGGCAATCGGTCATTCTTCCCTGCGCTCTTTAACAAGAGCAAAACTCCCGCCATAATTGCAATCAATATCATGCTGCAGCCAAAGGCAGCCATCATCTGCCCGCTGCTTAGCATACTTCCTACAATCAACAATACCCATCCATCTGCACTTCCCACTCTGCCGGTGACCACACATGCCCCGAGTATCGCCAAGCCCGGAAGCCAGCCCGTTAAAAGCTCCTGCCCGAATTCCTGCCATAATGCCGGCCACAGTTCCTGCCAACTGCCCGCCACCTCTAAAACGTCCGAGATTTCCCGGACAATTGTGCCAACAACTGCTACTGAACCGACAGCCAGCCACTTTACCGGTACTTTCTGCGTCCGGATGTCATAGATACTTAATATTATCAGGTATAACACAATGATTATTATTTTCACATTATCCTCCATTTTGTACTACACAACGGCTGCAAGGCCTATAATTTTCTTCCGCTTCTGTTCTCTCCAATATAGAAATCGTCCGTTTCAGAGAAGGGCAGGAAACGGTGAAATGATATTTGCCTCCGGTAGGTGTGATATATACGATATCCTGACTACTGAACTTACCACAATATTCGCAGATAGTATATTGTTCCCCTGCATTGTTGCGCATATTTCCCAGACCACTCACCTGCACTGCTTCAATGGTCCGATTGAGGTAACCGCAGTCCAGCTTTACATGAAAGACTTGACCGTACATTGTCACATAGACATACTCTTTCGCTTGTTCCTCCTCTTCCTCCGAAACACAGTACCCGGTCCATGCTCTGGCATAATACCGATTGGCTAAGCGGACTAAGGGAAATCCCGGGACATTAAAATCGGGAGAGACCTGATAAGTCAGCTTGATATCGATGCAATCGTTCTCCATATAAGAAGATTCCAGAAAATTCAGCCCTTTTTTGCCATAAGTGAGCGGAGAATGATCCAGATAATCCTCCCCCAATTCATGAACTATTTCTAAATAAAGAGCGTAATCTGTAAGCAGCGTCCCACCCACCTGAATCCATTCGTTTTCATCTTGCGCACTTTCAAAAGCATGTCCTACAACCGTCATTACCTTGCCGTTTTTCCAAAGAGCCAGTTCAAGGTTACAGTGCAGTCTCATCATTTCCATCACTGACATGAGATTGATAAAAAAAAATATAAACAGCGGGATAATCACCGCCGCTTCCACAGTCATACTTCCGGCCCTACAGGACATGGCCAGCGGTATCCCCTTCATGCATAGTCTATTTTCCCGGCTTCGGGTTACGTCCGGTTCCCTGGTGAATACATGCAGTGTCAGAGAAGGTTTCTTAATTAATTTATGATGCAATACAACAGTAACAAATTTACTTTTCCACAAAGGGGACACCGCTGTCCACCTCCTTTTGCCTTATATATTAATATTTTATCTTCTTATGTACCGTCACAGTGTAACCGTAAGCGCTCTCTATGGTTACTTCCGCCTCCAGACGGTCTATGCAGCCGTCTATGCGGAAGTTCTCATTTCCGGAAGTCTGGCGGATATCCATTTCCACAATATTCATCATCCGAAAAGTCTGCCCTTCCAACGAGGAGAGGGCAAGCAGGATACGCAGATAATCCTGATAGGAAAGGCCTTCCCCTTGTTCTTCCATGTCCTGCTTTCCTGTATCCTCATCAAAGATACCCTCCAAAATGTTGTCCAGGAGGCCATCTACATCATAGTGCCAGGTCTCATCCGTCTTCAAAAGCGGTACTCTCTGCCCCGCAAACAGGCATCTGACGTCATACACACCTTCCGCATAAGCCCACCCCAACAAAATGGCAAACTTTACGAGAGTGGCTGCTTCAGGTATGGCCAAAAGTGTAGTAGCTGCAATAGCCACCGTTTCAGCTATTCCACATTTTTCCTGATCCGCAAAAAGATACATAACAGCCGCTGCCCATCTGATCGCGCAGATTCGGTAGGCAACACTTTTCAGATTTTCCGTATCATTATCCTTTCCTGCTATAAGATACTCTATCTGATATTGCAGTAAGTCCTCCTCCAACTCGGCTCCATAGCATCCGCAATACCTCATCAGATACTCCTGCCAAAGCAAACGGTCTATGAGACTTTCCTCCTCCAGCGTCCAGTTGCCGCTGTTGATTTCCCCTCTCTTCCATCTGCTGCCGACTAGTGTACTTGGGTCGATTGTTCGGGAAGACACAGCATCCGGCTCCTCCAGCACCTGTTTCAGAATGCCTTTTCTCTGCTGTCCCTCCAAAGCTTTCAACGGATTCTCAATTTCCACAGTAATCCAGTCCTTTCCGATCTGCTTCTTCTGCCCGTTCAGGGCTTCTATCTGCTCTCCGATCGACTTCATCTCCTGTTCCAGATCCCTTCCCTCTAAACCATTATCATTGATAATCTGCAGCCATTCTGCAATCTGGTCCAGGAAGCTCAGACCGATATCATTCTTTACCACTTCAGCCGCTCTTTGTCTGAATACCCTGCCTCCTCCATCTGTGGCAACTGCTGCCTTTCCAATAGCTAAATCTTTCAACTCCATTTCCAGGAGATCCCGGTACAGAGGAAGGCTGAATAAAAACACATTTGAATCGCAGTTCTTCTCAAGATAGCCCTGCATATGCTCTTTTACCATATCCATGGACGGCCGGGCGGTACCATAAGAGGTATCCACCCAGAACATTCCATACTGATTCAGCATTTCCCTGTGATACTCTGCCAGAATACTGTCAGCAGCGATATCCGTAATAATTGCTGCCTCCGTCTGTATGGTATTGAATCTGACACCTTCCAGTAATACCAGGAAAAGAGAAATCAATGCCGTCAGAGACAGTGCTGCATACACTGTGAGATAAGCTTCTGTCTCTTTTTTTCTCATATTTTATTTGTCTGTGTCGTGATTTTGTTGAAAATAGTACCTACCAGCTGTGTAAGCTGGGATTTGAATACGATAACCAATCCTACCAATACCACAATAATCAATATGATTTCTACAGTGCCCATTCCATCCTCTTCTATTAAAAAATTCTTCCAGCTCTTTAACATTATTTCCTCCTCGTTTTTACATATTTCCAAAAGCAGGAATCATGATTACTACCATCACGATTCCCAACATCATGATCATTGGCACCAAAAGCTTCGTAGACGCTTCTTCTCCAATCTGCCTACTGCGGTTAATCTGCTCTCTAATAGCATTATCAGTTTCTTCACGCAGTCGCACTAACAGTGCCGTACTGCCTTTTTTCAGATTCTGGGAAAGCATGGCTCCCAGCCTGATATATTCCTGGGCTCCACACCTTCTGCCAAACCTCTCATAAGCTTCTAACTCCGCTGTCCCTGTTCGAAGTTCTCTGCAGGTATAAAGAATCTCCTCATAAGCCGGTTGGGTACTGCTTCCCTCCGACAACTCCATCCGATAATCCTCGGCGATCCGTTCAAAGGCTCCCCTTATAGTGAGGCCTGCCCCAAGATATAATTCCAGCTTATTGACAATCGTTGGATAAGAATCCCTTATCCGGCGCTGTCTGGATTGCACCTGCGCATGCAGATCTTTGTCTTTCATCATGAAAACAGCCACAGCTGTTACAAGTGTCAAAGCCCATAGCACCATTCCATAATCCTCTACCTTCTCCGTCCAGTGTATCTCCTGGTTCTGCCACTCCCGGGGCAAGGAAAAAATTGCTTCTTCCCGACTTTCACTTTCACTGAATGCCAGAAATTCTTTCAGTTCCTGATACAATCTTTCTTCTTTGCTTAATAGAGCCGGCCTTACTGTAAGTTCCAGAGTATGTGTCCATTCCCATTGATTGCATATTACTACTGCAGTAAGTTCCACTGCCTGGCAGACTTCACTGTCAGTCGCTCCCGTGTTATCCTTTTCTACACTGTCCTTCTCTGTGCTGACCGTACCGGCCTCCTCCGGTTGCCGGACCAGCCCATTATCATCCACCACATAAGGATTTCCACTTGTCCATTCCACCGAAAATGGATACCCATCCAACGTTGCCTCCAGGCATAAATCACTGCGGATCTCATCCCAGGAAACATTTTCTCCAAGTGCTTTCTCACACATTGCCTCCCAGAAAACACCTTCCAGGTGATCCACTTCTTCCTTGTCCGGGATATAACCATTGATTTCCAGGGAGAACTTCTGTGTAGAATACCCGTCTAGTTCTGCCTCCAGATCTACTTCAGAAGCAGGTTGCCTGTAATCTCCCCTGGTTATCTGATTCTCCTCTTTTAGCAGGCTGTTTTCCTGTGCCTGCCAGGATACTAACATGCCCAAAACCGTGCCGGTAAGGCCGATTGCCAGAACCAGTGCAAGCTTCTCCACATAATAGCGCTTTACCAGTGCATCCACTTTCATTCCAAGATGTAGTTTCTCCATGTCTGCTGTCACTTTTCTGCTGCCAAAACCGCGTCTTCCTATAGGAGATACCTTTCGGCTGTATACCACACGCAGACACCAGGCTGCCATATGAAGAAAGGGAATCAGCCACCCGGATATCTCTTTTTGTCCTTCAGCTTCCGGTATTGGTTCTCTGCGAGCCATTACCCACAAAGCCAAATAAAGCAAGCCAACCACCAAACCAATGATATACATAACTATTCTCCTCCCTACTTCAGTACATCCAGGGCCTTGTCCAGAATCTGTTCCGACAGAAAATACGCAGCCAGATATACAACCAGGCACACAGTCATAATCGCCACCCCCGTCAGATTATGATACAGGGTATCAAAATATCCTTTATTGCCGGCATCCACATATGCCAGGATGGCAAAAGGCATCACATTCATGATATTGCGTTCCATCCTTCTGGCTGCAGTCTGGGTCTGAATCTCTTCCCTTGTTTCTACCAGCCGATGTATGACATCTGCCGTGGAACGGATGATTTCAGCCATGTTGCCGCCACTTTTGCGGGCTATGGAAAATACTGAGGCAAATTCTCTGATTTGCGGCACATGACTGCGCTGCCCGAAGTCTGTCAGCAGTTCCTCCAGAGCAATATTCATAATGAGCCCTCTCCTGAGTACATTCAATTCCTGACAAATCATGGAGGATTCTCCATACATCATGCACATATCCACATAACTTTCCAAAAACGCATTTTCCACAGAATAGCCTGCTTTCATGGCAGATGCGGCAGACTGTATCATATCACAGAACTGCAGAAGGAGATTGCGCCTGTCTTCCTGTGCTTTTCTGACCCGCTGGTTTTTTCCATATCGGATTCCCAGCACGCTCAGCGGCAGGCATGCCCAAACACTCCGATAAAAGAACCAGCACAGCACTATTACAAGGCATGCACACTGTACTGCAAGAATAATTGTTTCCCGTAAAGTCCAAATGTGATTTTCATAGTCTCTCCTCTCACTGCCCTCAGGAGGCAGTCTCATCTTGCTGCTTGACACTTTTTGCCGGAGCACACCTGATGCCGGCCATTTGAAGCTTCTTGCCATGAACCAGCTCTCCTTTCTTCTGTAATTCCCCTGCCACACCACTCGTAGAATCCATATCTGTCTCCCCGGTCTCTTCAAAAATATAAAGAGGATTCAGCACATATTTATCCGCCTCACAGCCTACCAGTTCCACAATTTCCAGTACCCGCCTTGACCTGTCCCTGAGTCTTCCCAAATGGATAATGATATCAATACCGGAAGCAATCTGTTGTCTGATGGCTTGCAGAGGAATCTCCATCCCCATGAGAATCATATTTTCCAGACGTGCCAGCATATCCCGGGCGCTGTTGGCATGTCCTGTACTCATGCTGCCTTCGTGCCCGGTGTTCATAGCCTGTATCATATCCACAGCTTCTGCTCCTCTGACTTCTCCCACCAGAATTCTGTCAGGCCGCATTCGAAGAGAAGTCTTAATCAGGTCACGGATAGAAATTTCCCGACAGCCCTCCACATTACTATTACGCACCTCCAGACGCACCAGATTTCTTATGCCCTGAAGCTGCAATTCTGCATTGTCCTCAATAGTAATCACCCTCTCACCGCCTGTCACATATCCCGACAATACATTCAGCATCGTAGTCTTGCCGCTTCCCGTTCCACCACTGATAAAGATATTGTACCTGGCCTGCACCAACATTTTTAAGAAAGCGGCTGACTCTTTACTGAGTGAATGTCTGTGGATCAAATCCTCCATTGTAATGGGCTTCTCGGGGAAACGCCTGATCGTGACTGCCGGACCGTCCAATGCCACAGGATTCATAACGATATTCACTCTGGCACCGTTTTCCAGCCTCGCATCCACAATCGGAGAAGCCTCATTTACCATTCTGTTACAGCCTGCCACAATCTGTTGGATAACCTGCTGCAGCTTTTCCGTGGACTCAAATTTAATGTTCATTTCTTCCAGACGTCCTTCTCGTTCAATGAACAGGCAATCCTTTCCGTTGATCATGATTTCCGTAATGGACGGATCATCTACAAACATCTGCAGGATATCTAACCGCCTCATAGAGTCGAACAGTTCTTTTCGGATTCTTTGCCGCATGCTGACAGGGCATACCTGCACAAATTCCTCCTGCAGCATGACTTCGTCAATAATATCCTCCACCTCCCTGTCCGTCATCTCTCTGCCGTAGTCAATTTTCTGAAGTACTTTCTCTTTCAGTTCCTTTTTCCACTGTTTTACTTCTTTCAAGAGGTCACCTCCCCTATGATCCTGCGAACATAATCTGCCAGTTCTCCCTTGGTCAGAAGCTCGATATCATCGGGAATCCTGCGAAATCTGGGAAGTTTATAGCGACTAGTTCTGTTCAGCACATCGTCATATTCCTGAAAAGTCATAATCTGTTCATACTGGGCAAGCTTCCCTCTGGCATGCCTGTCATCCCGGGTCAGGGTAAATATCTTACTGCACATTCGTAAAACTTCAGGCAATCCCTGAACGCATTCACTCAAATCAAGTATAATAAAATCATATTCTCCCGACTGCTGTATCCTGGTAAGCAGTTCTATCCATTCTTCTGATCTCACTTCCAAAAGCGTCATTCCGGCCTTTACAGGCGGAATATAATCCATTTGACCCTTTTTCAGCAGCATGGTCTGCATTCGCAGCAGGAATCTCTCCCTGTCTGTATTCAGAAAATAGATCAGATCCGCCAAATCCCGTGTTCTGGCATCAGGCAGCAACTGGGAATATCCTGCACAGTACTCAAAATTCAGGTACAATGTCCTGTACTTTATAGAAAGCATCTGCCCCATCGTCAATGCAAGTGAAGTCTGCAGATTTCTGTGTACCGGTGTAAAGAATCCGATGATTCGGGTAGTATACTCCTGTGCCAGTCTGGGAAGTGGCTCTTTCAGTACCTCCATATATTCACTCAAAATCTCTTTGTACACATTTTCTGCCTGCTGGTATTTGTTGACGTTGCGGATATTTTCCCAGCGGACGACACCGCTCTCATTCAAAAGCACTGTCTTTTCCACGGACAGATTCCGGACCTCATCAGTATAAGCATTTTCTGCAACCACCAGAATCTCTATAGGCGTCTGTTCGGCAGATGCACGAAGGCTCTCCACATCCGTATAAGTCCGAATCTCCCAGGGAGCTTCCCTATGACCTTTCAGATACTCCGTCATATGACGCGCATATTCCTCTTCTGTATCACATAGCGCTAATACATTACTCCTCAATAAGCACCTCCTGCATGCAACAATATACTCAGAAAGACCGGTCCCGCCAGGCGAACACCTGCTTTGCCCGGGACTTTAGAATTATCCATATACAGCTTCCACTGCCCGGTTCGACATACGTTGGCCATATAAGAAAACAGATATCTCATTCGCTCTCTGCCGCAGCGGTCTTTGCATATTTTAATCAGGGAAATCATTGCTGAAATCAGCAAAGAAACTACCATGAAGCAGGGTACACCCTGCATTGACAGGCATCCTGCGGTAACGGAGAACAACTTCACATCTCCGGCACCAAGGGCGCCTATTTTGAATAAGGGATACAATAATAACAACACAAATATACTGTTTATCAAATACTCAGTCAAACCTCCGCCACCTGCGTCCCAGTAACGGTATCCCAGTCCATACAGGAAGATAATCATTATCATCCCATTGGGAATACGGGCATTACGGTAATCTGTCAGACAGACAACGGACAGTAAAAAGCATAATACTGCCATACCTCTCTCCTTTACATCAAAACATCATGGAAACCTTGGGATGAAATTATCCCTCAGAACACGGCTGGGCTGTCCGGCCAAGACAGTCAGTCGCTTCATGACCTGTTCATAAGATACATTCGAATGTTGTAAGATGCATTATATCCATTCTTTCGCTGTTTGTCCAGAGCGTTTCGGCAAAAAAATTATTTTTGTGATATTTTTACAAAAATTTATAGAATCCAATTCCGTAAAGTGCCGCAAGCCCAGGAAATCCAAGGATTGCGGATGTCAAAACAGTTACTGGATTGATCCCCACACCAATTGAAATTCCCTGTTTTTCTAAAAAAACGTTGACAAAATAAATGGTCACTGCCCCAAGCACTCCCCTCAGGCATCCATTCATCAGCCACTCGGCTTTCTGTTTGAATGCTGCCGCTGCTAACACAGCCCCACAAACTGCCATTAAAAGAATCATAGCCACCCAATAGTTCATCTGCTCTCCTTTGCGCCAAAAGCGACTCTGCAGATCTGTTATTACAATTTATGTTGGTTTTCTGTTCCATATGCGGAATATTTTGCCTTAGTAACGGCTATACTCTTAGTAAAAGAAGGAACAAGAGGAAATGATATGAAAGCATTTTACAGTCAGAAATTCAGAATGCCGCCCACTGCGGAAGAAGATTTTTGTCTCCCTTCCCTGAAGGAGGACATGGAAAAAACCCGCATAGCTCTGGAAATCGCATATGCGGGTTTTGATAACGCCATCGATGAAGATATGATAGACTGTTACATTTACGAGATCAACGCGCTGTTAAAGCGCTACAAGCATCTGAGTGACCTGGCAGCCAAGGAATCCGTCTCAGTAGGGCAGCCTTCTGTTTCGCCCGTGAAGGCGCTGGTCAGTCATGTCTTTGGATAAGCATCGGTTAAAATACGAACACAGCTGCACCATAAGGCGGCAGATCAAAGGATACGGAATACTTCTCACCGTTATCAGGATCCTGAACTGCTTCCAGTTCCGCAGGAATCTGTCCACCCCTGCCGCCGAACCTTTCTTCATCACTGTTCAGAACCAGTTTGTACTTTTTCTTTTTAGGCACATTTACTTTATAGTTTTCCCATGTCATAGGTGTCATATTGATGACAAAGAGCAGACTGTTGCGGCCCGTAGAAGACTTTCTTACAAAGGAATAAGTGCTGTGGTCGCCATCATCTGCGTTCATCCACTCAAAGCCGTCCCAGGTATTATCCAGCTGGTACATGCTGGGGTATTTGCGGTACAGCTTCAGCAGCTCTTTTACATATTCATGGAGTCCCTGGTTGTTCTTTTCACTCAGCAGATACCAGTCAAGCTCTCTCTCCTCACTCCACTCTCTCTCCTGGCCAAAATCCTGACCCATGAACAAAAGCTTCTTACCGCTGTGACCGAACATATAGGCATAGCCTGCCTTCAGGTTAGCGTATTTATCCCAAGGGTAACCGGGCATCTTATTTACCATGGAACATTTCAGATGAACTACTTCATCATGAGATAACGGCAGGATATAATTCTCACTGCTGTTGTAGCTCATGGCAAAGGTCAGTGAATTATGGTTCCATTTGCGGTAAACGGGATCCAGCTTCATATATTCACAAAAATCGTGCATCCATCCCATATTCCACTTAAAGGAGAAACCCAGATTCTCTCCCCCAAGCCTATCTCCTTCCACTTGACCGGTCACCCCGGGCCATGATGTAGACTCTTCCGCAACGGTGATACAGCCGGGGTACGCACCATGGATTACTGTGTTCAGGTGGCGGAAGAATTCAACAGCTTCCAGATTCTTATTTCCGCCATATATGTTAGGACACCACTGTCCATCCTTTCTGCCGTAATCCAGATAAAGCATGGAAGCCACCGCATCCACACGGATACCATCTATATGGAATTCCTTCATCCAGAAAAGGGCATTGGCAATCAGAAAATTCTTTACTTCGTTCTTTCCATAGTTGAAAATCTTGGTTCCCCATTCCGGATGTTCACCCAGGCGGGAATCAGCATGCTCATAGATACAGGTACCATCGAACTCAGCCAGACCATGGGCATCTTTTGTAAAATGAGCCGGTACCCAGTCAAGAATGACTCCGACCCCTGCTTTATGCAGTTCATTTACCAGATACATGAAATCCTTGGGTGTTCCATATCTGGATGTCGGTGCATAATAGTTAGCTACCTGATACCCCCAGGAACCGTCAAAAGGATGCTCTGCGATACCCATCAGTTCCACATGGGTATACTTCATTTCCTTCATGTACTCCACAATTTTCTCTGCAAATTCTTTATAGTTATAAAATCCTGCAGTAGTACCGTCCGGATGCTTCATAAAAGAACCAATGTGACACTCATAAATTGCCAGAGGTTCTTTGTTCATATCTTTTTCTGCACGCGCCGTCATCCACTTGGAATCTTTCCACTCAAATCCGCTCAAATCGGTAATAATGGAAGCTGTTCCCGGGCGATATTCCGCCTGATTGGCATAAGGATCTGCCTTATACAGCTTGCGTCCGTCCCATGCGGTAATGAGAAACTTATATTGCTCTCCCACACCGATTTGCGGAACAAACAATTCCCAAATGCCACCAGGTCCGATCTTTTTCATGGGATGTGACTTCTCATTCCAGTCATTGAAAGAACCTGTCACATACACTTCCTGCGCATTAGGTGCCCAAACTGCAAAATACACACCTTCCTGTCCATCCTCTTCAGACAGATGAGCTCCCAGTTTCTTGTAAATCTCATAGTGTGTGCCCTGGCCGAACAGATACTGGTCGGTCTCAGAAACAAACACCCTTTCCTGAACTTTCTTGGTCGCCTTTGTTTTTACTGCTCCCATACCCTATATCCTCCTGTTTTATATAAAATCTTTTTCTCTTAAAATAATCATATCCACCTCGTCATATCGCTTTGCCAGCAATACATCCAGGAAATGATTCAACGTTTTTCTGCTGGCGTGATCAATCGCCTCATCCACGATATCTCTTACTTCCATCACTGTTACCGCATGATCCAGTGTCTGCATTTCTTCGATCCTGGTATGCAGGGCAAGTACACCCAGTTCATCAATGGAATATTCCATTTCCCGTGCATATTTCTTACCGAATGCTACCAGTTCTTCATTGCTCATAGCTTCCATATCCACCCTGGCATTAAAACACTCCTCCAACTTTTTATGTTTTGCCAGGAATTTGTTCATATTTCTCTTAGTATCCTCGATGACAATAATAATTCCAAATGATTCCTGCTGCAGCTTCCTATAGAGAGCCTCCACAGTCTTTTCGTTGACATCTGAAATCTTCCGGATAATCAATGCACCATTCTTCAATTGTTCCAGGATCTTAGACACATCCTTTTGATTCAAGGCAATACCTGAAATCTTGGCTGTCTTCCCGGAAAAATTGCTGTCATTCATCTGAACATCTCTAATGATGTTCTTAGCCATTTCGAGGGTGTCCATACCTTCATCACCGGTGACTATTACATTACCTGTATAAGAAGCAAGGCTGATCTTATCCAGCGCACCAAGCAGCTTCTGTCTGGCAGAACGACTATGGATGTAGCTGCCAAATAATTCTCGTTCCTCCCTGGTCAGATTACGGACACGGGCTTTTCCTGTTCCGCCGGAAGCAGAATTTGTTTCAGCCAACTTTTGCTTAGAAGATATCTTTTCTTCGGACTGTTTCTCTTCAACAATCGATTCTTCAGGCTCCTGCACCGGTTCTTCTCCTTCCGGAACCTCCTCCCGAACTTCTTCCGGGAGCTCACCCTGCAAAGCTTCTTCTACTTCACATTGTTCTTCAGCGAACTCAATTTCATCGTAATTGAATTCCTCTTCCCGGGCAGTTTCCTCGTTTTCATCCTCAATTACTGCTTTGTCATCCCCTTTTCCAATTTCTTCGATTTCTTCAATCTCTTCGACCGCTTCAAAATCTTCGGTTTCTTCAATCTCTTCGACCGCTTCAAACTCTTCAGCTTCTTCAATCTCTTCGATTTCAAGCAGCTCTTCTATCTCATCTTCTATCTCATCTTCTATCTCGTCATCTGTCTCAGGCAGTTCTTCCGCCTCATTTACTTCCTCAGGCAGTTCTTCCACTTCATCTGCTCCGTCAGGCACTTCCTCGAGTTCGTCTGCTTCAGCCCGGGGCAGTTCTTCCTGAGATTCACAAACCTCATCCTCCCCCATGGCAGCCTCTCTCTTCAATCGGTTCCACTCTTCATCAATATCCTCAAGGCTCAACTGCCCTTCAATCTGCTCATCTACCGGCTCATCGGACAACTCTTCGGGCAATGCTTCCGGTTCTCCAAGCACTTCTTTCAGGCCTTCTGCAAGCTCCTTCTGGAGGTTGATGGTATTAAACTGGCTCACATCCATGGTCTTTACCTGAATGTCAAACTCTTCCTCCGAAGCAGGCACCTCTTCTGCAGCCGACTGTATTACTTCTGTTGCCTGGGTATATTCCGCCTGTTGATCGTATCCTCCATCCTGGCGGTACTCCTCCGGCTGCGCGTACTCTGTGTCTCCATATTCCGTTTCCTGCATCGGCTGCTCATAATGCGGTTGGAGCCTGCTTTCGTACTTCTGTTGCTGCTGTGGAGTCAATGGCTGGTGGAGCATCTTCAGTTCCATGGCTTTCAACACATATTTTCCATCACCAAACCACAGTATCAGCTCGTCACATTCCTCCACACAACGCGTCGCAAGACCTACCCGATGGTATAGATATGCCAGTTCATATGCCCACTTCTCCCGATAATCACGCTGTTTCAATTCTTCCAGTACAGCAATCCGTTCCTCCAGGCTAACGTCCTGTGCTTCATACAACTTATACTGTAATATGTACCTGCCGGTATCTCTTGGAGCTATCTGGATAAATTCCTTATAATACTCCACAGCTTCTACGATTTCTTCCGTTTTGATACACAGTTCACACAGAGAATATACTATCGTCCTTCCCCCCGGATGACGATCATATGCCAGAAGCAGCATGTCTCTGGCATCCTCATATCTTCTGTTGATTTTATACAAATCACTGACGGTGCACAGCATCATAACACTCTTCACACGCCGCCAGTCAATCGTGTCTGCAATTTCAGCCGCCTGCACATATTCTTTACTTGCGATCAACGACTTAATTTCTTCTGCTCTGACTTTATACTCAAACTTATCCAAAGTATCTCTCTCCAATTCTAACCAAATTCATCCATTTCCATGTAAAAAGCGCAGAGTAACCCACTTTTACTTATTCAGTGTATCATAGTACATACATCTGTGTCAAAGCAAAAGCTAAAAAAAACACGTTTTCTTCAAAAGATTACTTAACTGAGCAAACTGTTCCAGCGTCAAGGCTTCTCCGCGTATGGTAGCAGACAATCCCATCTCCTCCAGGACACCTGCAACCTGCTCTCTGTTGACACCCAGACCCTGAGCATTACTGAGTCCGTTGGCCAGCGTCTTGCGTCTCTGATTGAAAGAAGCTCTAATTACCGCAAAGAGAAATGCTTCATCATCTGCCTTCACCGGCGGTTCCTCATACCTTGTCAATCTGATAACGGCACTTCCCACGTTTGGTCTGGGAATAAAGCAATTGGGCGGAACATTGGCCACGATTTCAGGCTTGGCATAATACTGGACAGCCAGGGACAATGCACCATAATCCTTGGTTCCCGGCCCCACCTGCATCCTGTCAGCAACTTCCTTCTGCACCATGATCGTAATGCTCTTTAACGGCACATGATTCTCAAATAATCCCATAATAATAGGCGTGGTTATATAATAAGGCAGATTTGCCACTACTTTAATCGGCTTGCCGCCGTTTCTTTCTTCCACGATACGGTTGATATCCACTTTCAGGATATCGTCATTGATCACTGTTACATTGTGATAATCCGCCAATGTCTCCTTCAAAATAGGAATCAGCGCCTTATCAATTTCCACAGCAATCACTTCCCCTGCACGTTCTGCCAGGTACTGAGTCATGGTACCGATACCGGGTCCGATTTCCAGAACACAGTCCTCTTTCGTAATCCGGGAAGCATCAATGATACGATCCAATACACTGGTATCAATCAGGAAGTTTTGCCCGAATTTTTTTTGAAAATTAAAATTATATTTTTGAAGTACCGCAATAGTATTTTGCGGAATTCCTAATGTAGCCATAGTTCCTCCTCATAATTATTCTTAATAATACTGAAAATCTTCAATAAAGTGGATGCAGTCATACAGTACAAGTACATCCGTCTGCGTTGTGATATAACCATCTATCAGCCCCGCCAAAGTACCGTTGTAATAACGAAGATCCACCACATATATTTTATCATAATGATTGGCCAGCAGAGGTACCAGACAATTGGCGTAGGAATCCTTAATCAGTACCAGTTCCCGCCCTCTGCGATATCCTGTTTCAATCTCTATAAAAGCATGATTATCATCCAGAAAATAACCGTATTTATTCTTGGTATCCAAATATTTTTTTTCATAATAAGAATGCTTCCGGAATCCGAAATCATACGTTATGGTAGGGTAGTGATGCAGAGTCTCCGGAAAAATCTGTATGCTTTCTGCTTCGTGGGGCAAATTTATTTTAGACTGCAGTGTCCCCAGAAACTCTTCTGTAACAGCCATCATTCCGCTGATATTAAAAGTTTCAATTGCCGTTCCGCCCATGTATTTATTCCATTCCAGGTACCCATAATAAGCCCCAAGCGATGTCCAATGATGGTCAGTCCGATAATAAATTGCTTCATCCGAATGCTCTTTTAAAGTATCATACACATCAATCAGATGCTCCTCACCAATAGCGTCCGCTACGTGATTCAAAAACACTCTCTGATCATAGTACGCGGCCTGAAAAGGCAGCTTAGCCGTCAAAATATTATCAGCTGTTGGAACCAGCATGGCTTTGGCCCCATATTTATCCACCAGTTTCTCGAGAAGGGCAACTTTCTTATCCACCTGTTCCTGAGAGATATCCCCGGGCTTATGCTGTTCTATCAGATAATCATCTTTTGCAAGATAGACACCTTTGATTTCTTTTTTTTGCATAAGAATATCTCCCCGGGTCTTCAGCTCCACCCAGGTATCCCTTGCAACAAACTGGTCTGTCACGTAAGCTTCGTAATCCTCCATATAAGACCCATCCCATACAGCCTCCCAGCTAAAATCAGGCTTTGTGGCCAGCATCCGGTTTTCTGTTTCTGAATACAGCCTGTCACTATTAAACAAATCAGTTATGGTAAAAAACAGCAGAATCAATGTCAGAAAGCTGACCGTTACCGCTGCATTTGACTTCTCATCCATATTCTGCGGTCTCCTCTCTCATTTTAAAACCGGAAATACAAAAACGGGTTGTAAGAAGCATCCACAATATAAGCAATAGACGCCAGCAAAAGAAGGGCCGGGATGATCTTTTCAAGCAGCCTTCTGGCAGCAATTGCGCCGCTTTTCCCACTTCTTTCCAGCTTGCTTGCTATACGCTTTCCTAACGGTGCGGATGCAGCTGCCGCAATCAGCAACAGAATACCATATTCTTTTACAAGATACAATGCCTGTGCATCATATATGCCCATACTTCCCATACCTAACATAGCCCTGAGATATCCAAAGATACTGTCCACATCTTCAATGGCAAAAATCACCCATCCGGACAGCACAATCAGTACCATATAGCAAAAACCGAATATTTTCGGAAAATAACTCAGAATTTCACCCAGAATGACTTTCTCCAACATCAGGAAAAAGGCAAACCACAGTCCCCAGAGCAGAAAATTCCATCCGGCACCATGCCAGATTCCCGTCAACATCCATACAATGAGGATGTTGAGCATCTGTCTGCCTCCGCCTTTCCGATTCCCACCCAGAGGAATATACAAGTAATCTCTGAACCATTGCCCCAAAGACATATGCCACCTTCTCCAGAACTCCGTAATGGAGGTGGAAAGATAAGGATAGTTGAAATTCTCCGGAAACCGGAATCCCATCATGGCTCCAAGTCCAATTGCCATATCGGAATATCCTGAGAAGTCAAAATAAATCTGAAAAGCAAAGGCCAGGATCCCAACCCATGCCATCAACATGCTTAGATTCCCCGACTCCAATGCCGCGGTTTCCTCCCACAGAAGTCCCAGATTGTTGGCAAGGATTACCTTCTTGGCCAATCCCACGCAAAACCGCCTGCAGCCATAGCTCACATCCTCAATGCTTCCATGCCGGTCTCTCAAATCGTCCTGAACATCTGTATACCTGACTATAGGCCCGGCAATCAGCTGCGGAAACATGGTCACGAACACTCCAAAATCCAACAGATTCTTCTGTACCTTTGCTTTTCCCCGATATACATCAATGGTATATGACATAGTCTGAAACGTGTAAAAAGATATCCCTATAGGAAGCGGCAGCTCCAACAACGGCATCTGCACTCCTGTCACTTGATTCACAATACCAATCACAAAATCCGCGTACTTGAAAAATCCTAACACACCCAGATTAATGATAATCGAAGAAATCAGAAATACCTTTGCAATCTTCCGGTTTCTATACCTATCAATCACCATGCCATGCGTATAATCGGACAACGTCGAAAACAACAACAAAGCAACATACACCGGCTCTCCCCAGGCATAGAAAAAAAGGCTTCCCAAAAAGAGGATGACATTACGCATCCTCCGGGCAGCCGGACATAGATATGTCGCAAAATACAAAATCATAAATATCGGTAAAAACCGAAACAAAAAAAGGACACTGCTGAATACCATATTCTCACTCCCAGGTAAATAATAATTACCCAGTTACTTTTTATAACTTGCAACCGGTGCAATTCCCTGTCATCAGGGAAAGCGCCGGCTGCAAAGTCCCAAACAGTAACTACTTCTTACTTTACCACAGCGGAGTACATAACTTCAATAGCAAGTTCATTTTGTTCCAGACAATGTTTGATAACAGCCTCATCTCCCTGCTCTAACACGTCCATAACGTCAGCACCAAGCTGTACAAGGCACACATAGTCACCGATGCGCTCAATCCTGGAAGCCTGAATCTTTCCTACATTCATAGGATACTGCATAGTATCTTCCACCATCATATTCCTGTAAGCATTTAATGCATCCTCTACTGCCTGAATCTGCCCTTCTTTGGGCTTGATAACGATCAGCATATCTACATTAGTACTGATCATAGGCATCTCCGCCATATAATCATCATACATATCAGCAGTAATACCAAAAGTACCCTCCAGCATTTCAGCCGGGATGGCTGTGTTAGGCCAGTAGTTCTCTCCCAGCGCATCTGTTACGGCTTTCTTAAGGACCTCCATCTCCTCACTCCAGCCGCTCAACTCTTCTTCCGGTACAGTTTCATCTACAGCAGCTTCCTCAGAAGTTGTACCTGTCTCCTCAGAAGTCCGGGTGCTCTCCACCACCTGACTTTCCGTACTTTCCTGTGTCTGTACCTGTGTATTATTTTCAGTTGCCATGTTGTCCTTGCCGCATGCGGTCATAGCTGCACACAGCGCCATCATGCAGACAAAAGTCGTTGCTTTTTTCATAAATTTCCTCCTCGCATAAACAATATATTACTTTAATGTTTCCTTTTTCCCCTTCAACTATACATGACTACTCAGCAGGACATAGCGGCCCATACAGCAGCCTGTCGCCGTGTCCTATTACATCATAACATACCTTTATGAAAATAGCACGTAAACCTTTCTTAAAAAAGTATAACTAAAAATTAAGGATTATTTGATATTTCCCCCAAGTTATGCTATCCTAAAGAATGCAGACAGCACAGCTGATATGTGAGCTGAAATCCCCAAATAAGGAGACGAACCAATGAGTATATTGAACGTAGAACACCTGACCCACGGTTTTGGAGACCGCGCCATATTTAATGATGTATCTTTCCGCCTGTTAAAGGGTGAGCACATCGGCCTGATCGGGGCCAACGGCGAAGGAAAATCTACCTTTATGAATATTATTACCGGAAAGCTGATGCCGGATGAAGGCACCGTAGAATGGGCCAAAAATGTGCGGGTAGGTTATCTGGATCAGCATACAGTCCTGACTGCCGGACAAACCATCCGGGATGTACTTGCTTCCGCTTTTGACTGGCTTTATGAGATGGAAGCGCAGATGAACGATATCTGCGATAAAATGGGAGATGCCACCGAAGAACAGCTGGAACAATACATGGAAGACCTGGGCACAATTCAGGATCTTCTCACAGTGCATGATTTTTATATGATTGATTCTAAGGTGGAAGAAGTAGGACGGGCGTTGGGACTTGCAGATATCGGACTGGACCGGGATGTGACTGAACTGAGCGGCGGTCAGCGTACCAAGGTATTACTGGGTAAGCTTCTTTTGGAAAAACCTGATATCCTGCTGTTAGACGAACCCACCAACTACCTTGATGCAGAACATATCGAATGGCTGAAGCGCTACTTGAACGAATACGAGAATGCTTTCATCCTGATCAGCCACGATATTCCATTTCTGAACAGTGTTATCAACCTGATTTATCACATGAATAATCAGGAGTTGAACCGTTATGTTGGCGATTATGATAAATTTCAGGAAGTTTATGCCATGAAGAAGGCACAGCTGGAGGCTGCTTACAATAAACAGCAAAAAGAGATCGCTGATCTGAAGGACTTCGTAGCCCGCAACAAAGCCCGTGTCGCTACCCGAAATATGGCTATGTCCCGACAAAAGAAGCTGGACAAAATGGATGTTATTGAGCTGGCAGCTGAGAAACCAAAGCCTGAGTTCTACTTCCGTGAAGCACGTACACCCGGCAGATATATTTTCCAGACCAAAGGGCTTATCATCGGTTACGACGAGCCGCTTTCCCGTGCCCTTGACCTGGAAATGGAACGTGGTCAGAAAATTGTCCTTACCGGCGCAAACGGTATTGGTAAAACTACACTTTTGAAGAGTATCCTGGGATTGATTCCACCTCTAAGCGGCAATGTGGAACAGGGAGATTATCTGCAGATTGGATATTTTGAGCAAGAAATGAGCCAAGATATAAACACGACCTGTCTGGAAGAAATCTGGCAGGAATTCCCCGGATTTACCCAGTATGAAGTGCGTGCTGCACTGGCAAAATGCGGCCTGACCACTAAGCATATCGAAAGCAAGGTCAAGGTCTTAAGCGGTGGTGAGCAGGCTAAGGTAAGACTGTGTAAGCTGATCAACCGTGACACCAACGTACTGCTTCTGGACGAGCCTACCAACCATCTGGATGTGGATGCAAAAGAAGAACTGAAGCGGGCACTGAAAGCCTATAAGGGAAGTATCCTTATGGTGTGCCACGAGCCGGATTTTTATGACGGACTGGCTACCGATGTGTGGGATTGTACCAAGTGGACGACCAGGGTATTCTAATGTAATCATCATAAAAGCACCGGCTTATATCTCCGACTTTTTCTTTCCCACCACTATCAGATGAAGTTGAACCTTACACCCGTCAGAAACGTGCGCCGCCCGGCACACCATATATAAAATGGTGTGCCTGCAATATTAGCACACCATTTTCTCAGTCGGAATTTATTTTAAAAATTGGTTCATATCCACGTATTCCGTCGGCGTGGTGATATCTTTCTTCAACAACTCTACAAAATAGGAACCTGTCAGACCGTACTCCTGATAGAAACGTCTTCTCGCCGCTTCATCACTGGTTGCCAACTTAATATCATCCATCCTATTATCTGCAAGCAAACAGTTCACAAGTCGTGCAAACAAAGTCTCCCCTTCTTCTCTTCCTTCTTCTCTTCCTTCTTCTCTTCCTTCTTCTCTTCCTTCTTGCCTGCCCTTCTCTCTCTCGTAAACCTTCTCTTCCCATGACTGCATATACTTCACTCCCATCTCTTCACTGGATTTAATCTTACGTACACACTCATGAATTAGCCGGATTCTCTCACTATCCGAAGCCTCCGCTGATGCGTCATCTGTTTTTTCGATATAATGCAGGAAATCTACCAACTCCTTGCTTACTTCCTTATCGTTCGTTCCCTTTGTGTTCAGAAAGATGCGGACAGCTCCGTCTCCAAGCTCCAGATCCCGATCTTCTTCACAGTAGCTGTGGAAAGTGTACTGATATTTCCCTTCCCCGAACAAATCAAAAGGTGTAATCATGATAATGCACGTATTATTCAGTTTGTTAAAATTAACAGTCCCTGGCTCCAGAAGGGAAGAATCAATGAGTCCCTGATAGTAACGGCTTCTTTTAATTAAATCACCTTTCTTTTCAGCCTGCATCTCCGTATTGTATAGCGTGTTGCTTTGGTCCATGGCATACACATCCAGCCTAATCGAACGCAGCCACGGCATGGTGCGAATCTCTTTCTCTGTTTGAGAAGGGATCAACAGCTTAATCAATTCGTTTTGCAAAATAATTTGCAAAGCAGCTTCATGAGCTTCGGGAATGTCCATTGTCTGATCGAACAAAAACTTGTTTATTAATGTCAGTTCCTGTAGTGTTTCCATTCTTTTCTCCTTTTATTGTATACTATTAACCGAAAAATGGCAACAAAAATAACTGCTTTTTGTGCTACTATTGTAACGATACAAAAAGGTTCTCTTTCGTTTCTCTGTCTGGGGAAATCGGACGATAAGTGCCCGCTTCGAAAAACAGATATTAGATTGATTCACGTGAACTGATATTACAATATCATAAATGGAATATTATGTCAATCTTGCTTCTTTCCTTGAGTCTTATTGCACAAAACTTTACAATTAATTTCACAACAAAAGGGAACTGCTATGCAGTTCCCCCTCATTCTTGTATAAAACACTTATAAGTGCCATATTTTTATGCAAAAAACAGGATTATACTCTCTTGCTCAATACTTCCTCTTCGTACTTCACAATATTCTGATACCAGCTTGCATCGCCTGCTACACCGCAAACCTTGCAGTACTCAGCCCATACATCGCTGTAAGGAAGGTCTTTTGCATTTTCCTGCATAACCATGAGCTCAGTGAACCGGCTCTCATCCTGCAGCTTCTGAAGAGACTCGTGAGGCATGCACATAGCCATCAGCAGTGCTTTCTGCCAGCTTCTGATACCAACCACCCATGCAGAGATACGATTGATGCTTGCATCGAAGTAGTCCAAGGCCATGTAAACTCTGTCGAGTGCATTGCAGCGAACGATTTCCTTTGCAATTTCCTTAGTCTCGTCATCCAGTACCAGTACATGGTCGGAATCCCAACGGATACCTCTGGTGATGTGCAGCGCTATCTCAGGATAGAAGCACAGCAGTGCAGGAATCTTGTCGGATACTACTTCTGTAGGATGATAGTGACCGTTATCCATCAAAGGCAATACACCATCGTGGGAAGCTGCAAAGCTTAAAGTAAACTCAGCACTTCCTGCAGTATAAGCTTCTACGCCGATACCGAATACTTTGGACTCTACGCAGGGCTTAACCAGGTTCTTATCAAAAGGCTCAGCCAGGATAGCTTCGATAGACTCCTTGTAACGCATTCTGGGACCCATTCTGTCTGCAGGAACATCTTTGAAACCGTCACCAATCCAGATATTCATGACACAGGGAACACCTGTCTGCTCCGCAAAATACTGGGAGATGCGGATACATGCTTTACCATGATTGATCCAGAACTTTCTAGTCTCTTCATCAGGGCTGGTCAGTGTCAGACCATCTTTTACCTTCGGATGAGAGAAGAAAGTAGGGTTAAAGTCAATACCCATATTTCTCTCTTTTGCAAAATCTACCCATTTCCGGAAATGCTTCGGCTCCAGCTTATCTCTGTCCACATACTCACCGGGCTCGAAGATCGCGTAGCTTGCATGCAGATTCAGCTTCTTTTTACCGGGAGTCAGGCTCAGTGCCTTATCCATATCAGCCATCAGCTCTTCAGGCGTTCTGGCCTTGCCGGGATAGTTACCGGTTGTCTGGATACCACCGGTCAGAGGACCATCCTGATCAAAACCCTTTACATCATCCCCCTGCCAGCAATGTACTGCTACAGGAATGTTCTGTAATTTGGCGATGACAGCATCTGTGTCTACGCCGTAAGATGCAAAAATCTCTTTTGCGGATTCATATCTTGTGCTCATTTTATGTATACTCCTTTCATAACAAACAATATCTCTTCTGTTCTTCCAGGTATCACATCTTTTCTGATGACTCACATGTCCCGATGCCTTACATGCTCTGATGATTCACAGCTGCTTGTTATGCCTTATAGGTCTTCACCGCAAAGGACTCAAATACACAGTCTCTTGCACTTGCAAGGTCGGTCAGTTCGCCGTTTGCCATCATCTGCACCATCAGGTTGCCTATAGCAGTTGCCTCGGTAGGTCCTGCAAAAACAGTCCTGCCGGTATATTTTGCGGTGAGAATATTCAGATATTCTGCATTGGCACCGCCGCCTACTACACTGATGCTGTCGTAAGTTTTGCCGGTCATCTCCTGAATCTCCTCTATGGTATCGGCATAGCACTTAGCCAGGCTGTTGTAGATGACAGATGCGATTTCGCCGTAAGTTTCCGGAACCGGCTGGCCACTCTCAGCGCAGGCTGCCTGCACCTCTTTGATCATGTTCTTAGGTGCCAGGAAACGGCCGTCATTGCAATCTACTAAAGAAGGAATGGTCTGTTTGGAAGCCTCTTCACAGATTTCTCCAAAGGACAGATCCAGTCCTCTTTCTGCTTTCAGTTCTTTCTTCACGGACTGAATCATCCACAAGCCCATGATATTCTTCAGATAACGGAAACGGTACTGATAACCGCCTTCGTTGGTAAAGTTGTGCACTTTGCTTGCAGGGCTGCAGTCAGCTTCCATACGTTCTACGCCCATCAGGGACCAGGTGCCGGAACTGATATACACGGTATCCGGATTGTTGCTGGGCACTGCCAGAACTGCGGAACCGGTGTCGTGGGTAGCAGGCAGGACTACTTTACAATTAAAGCCTACCTCAGCCTGTACTTCGGGAGTCAGATCGCCCAGAACGGTTCCGGGTACTTTTACCTCCCGGAACATCTCGGTGGGATAACCCAGTCTCGCAATCAGTTCCAGATCCCACTTCTTTGTCTCAGGGTTGATCAACTGACCGGTAGTGGCCTCGGTATATTCATTTGACTTCACACCACTCAGCAGATAGTGGAAGTAGTCAGGTACCATGAGGAATGTTTTGGCTTTCTCCAGATATTCAGGATGCTTAGACTTTACAGCCATCAGCTGATAAATGGTATTGAAAATAGCCTTCTGGATACCTGTTCTTGCATACAGCTCATCCTCAGGGATAATCTTGTATACTTCCTCGTCCATACCGATGTTGCGGTCATCGCGGTATCCTACGGTATTGCCCAGTACCCGGTCATTCTCATCCAGCAGTACGAAGTCAACACCCCATGTATCCACACCCACACTGACAGGAATCTTGCCGATCTCCTTACATTTCTTAAGTCCGGCTTTAATCTCCTGAAACAGTGCCACGAAATCCCAGCACATTTCGCCGTCCTTCTCACTCATACCGTTATAAAAACGATGTACCTCCTCCAGAATCAGCTTTCCGTCTTCCATGTGGCACAGGATGTGACGACCACTGGATGCTCCGATATCAATCGCTAAATAATAAGCTCCCATTGCGTTCTCCTTTCTAATTCCGCGCAAAAGAAGCCCACTGTATGAGGCAGTGTGGAATTCGGGCATTTTCTTCCTCATTTTCCTAAAAAAATTGTGCAATTCTGCATCATCCAACAGGTTATAGATGTGATTTTTCCTGTGTTTGAACTTCCGCGGCGGTTGTTTCTGTTACCTATCATAACACATATTGCAGAAAATGAAAAGGACAACTATTGAGAAAAAAAGAGTCCTGGTTTGCAGGACTCTTTTTTGATCATATTATAATTCAATACTCTCTCCGGGCTTCACACAGTATGTCACACCGGCTTTTTCAAGATACAATGTGATTGCGGTAGGGTTGTACACTCTGCTGCCGTTCACACTGAATACAAGGCTACGATATGCTTCCACATAATCATAGATTTCAATATTGGTTGCATACCAGATATCGTCGTGACCACCTGTATACTCTGCGAACTCTTCAATCACATTCCAGTTATTATCAGCTTCAAATTCGTAGCTGTGTCCCCACAGATAGAACAGCCAGGGAGCTCTTGCGGTATCTTGCTCTACAAACTTATGTGCCAGCTCCATCAGTCTGGGATTCTTGTGGTGGCAGGTAGCTTCCAGTCTCAGCCAGTCCGTAGGAATTTTAAAATCACAGTTAGAAATCGTGGTTCTGGAATAAGCGATTCCTGACGCTTTCAGGCAATCTACCACCTGATCACTGTATGTACCGAAAGGATATGCCATACCTCTTACGATCGTACCAAACTGCGCCTCCAGATTCTCTCTGTCCTTTACCACCTCATAAGTACATGCTGCCGCTGAAAGCTGCTCCAGGAAAGGATGGGTCAGTGCATGCACAGCTACTTCCATTCCGCTGTCTTTGTAGGTTTCTGTTACCTGTTTCTCACTCATACGGCGGTGAATCGTTCCTTCCGGATATATCTTTCCCTCCGGCGCATACGCACCGCTGTTTAAGTTAAAGGTTCCTTTCAGCCCATGCTTCTGCATGATTTCAATCAGTTTCACATCCTGCTGCACACCATCGTCATAGCTAAGTGTCAGCGCTTTCTTTTTCCCCTCGGGAAATCTCATAAAAATACTGGCCATATTTTTGTCTCCTCCTTACCGATTCCGGTTAGTTGCCATTATTATAATCCACTGCGGGCTCAGGCGCAATATGAAATCTGTCAATAATTATAATCTATCGGTTATCTATTCAATCACACTAATATTCTCAAACCCAATCTTCGTATTCACAATCTTCAAAATCCGCCCGTCCATATCCACCCGCGACACCATCCCGGTAATCCGGATATACTCATCTTTATCATAATACACTACCGTCACCACATCATTCAGCTTAATCTGATGAAGCTTGCGGTCCAGTTCCTCTGCCATCTCCTCAGAAAGCTCCTTCCGTGGAACCACTACTTTTTCCTTGGCCCGAAGGGCGTCATCATATCCTTTCAAAGCTGCAAAAGGCATAAACTGCTTGGCCCGGTCGGCCTGACTCATTTTCATCCTGCCTGCCATTTGGTCCTCCTGTCATTCTCCGCTTTTATGTCCGCCAATCTGCCTGTTTCGCTCCATTGCGGTGGCACCTTCCACCAGGTCCATTCCTTTCAAAATCGCATTCTTTCCAAACTTCTTGCGGATATCCAGCATAGCCTGACGAGCCTTTCTTTCCTTCTCCAGTTCTTCCGGATCCGCAAACAGATCATACTGCTGGTAAGCCTCATCAGTAAGATTATTGAAAGAGAGGTTCATCCGGCGGATAGGCAGGGACTTGTCGATAATTCTGTCAAAAAGCGTAACCGTCTGCTGCACCAGCGTTTTTGCTGAGTCGGTGGGTGAATCAAGGGTCACAGACCCTCTGGCAGGCTCTCTGCCCAGCTGATTGGAATAGCCTACATGCAGGGAGATATTGCCGGTCAGCAGGCCTTTATCCAGAAGCTCCAGACATAGCGTATCTGCCATTTCTTTGACCACCAACTTTCCCTTCTCGTATTCGTAGTCGCAGGAAAGTACCTGGCCGCTGGTCAGGCAGGTACTCTTGGGCTTGTAGGCTTTGATGTCAGCAATTGTAACAGGTTCCCGGCCCCGGGCATGGTCAATGAGAAGCTCTGCATCAATACCGATGATACGATACAACAGGTCTTCACTGGCTTCTATGATATCTTTCATGGTCTGGATGCCGTACTTTTCCAGGAGACGGGCCGTTCCGGATCCAATACGCCAGAAGTCAGTGAGCGGCTTGTGATTCCACAGAGTTCTGCAAAAAGTCTCCTCGTCCAGAATGCCAATGTGCTCATCCGTGTGTTTAGCGGTAATATCCAAGGCAATTTTCGCAAGATAGAGATTAGTGCCAATGCCGCAGGTGGCCGTGATACCCGTTGTATCCAACACATCTTTCATGATAGTCATGCCCAGTTCCTTGGCAGACATCCGGTACATAGTCAGGTAATCAGTCACATCCATAAAGGCTTCATCTATGGAATAGACGTAGATATCTTCCTTGGCAATGTAGCGCAGATATACCGCGTAGATATTGGCAGAATAATCAATATACAGCTGCATCCTGGGCGTAGCCATGATATAATCCACACTTTTAGGAATCTGGAAAACGCGGCAGCGGTTGCTGATCCCAAGGGCTTTCATGGAAGGAGAAACGGCCAGACAGATCGTTTTCTCCGAGCGTTCCGGATCCGCTACAACCAGGTTGGTGGTCATGGGATCCAGACCACGTTCCGCGCATTCTACGGAAGCGTAGAATGATTTTAAATCTATGCATAAATACGTTCTCTGTTTTTCCATGGGGGAGACGCCTCCTGTTTCATGAAATGGGCAACCTTTTATAAGTTGGAGAAATACGGTGCCAAAGCATATAGTGGCACATTCACCATCCATTCCTGTTCCCTGTAATTTGACATGTACGTTCTAACAGCAATTTCCGGAGAATATTTCTGACAATATTTCCTGAGACTCTTAGCCTGAAGATGTGCACCCTTAAATTCTTCAAAAATCCTGCTTCCCTCAAGTAAAATTCTTGGATCGAGTTTTCCCTGTGCACAAAGTAATCCCACATCCAGCAAATACGTTTTGAAAGAACTCATTTCCATATAGGAAATCAGCGGCATTCCCGGTTTCTTAACACGATATCCTTTATGAATCAGCCCACAATCCTGCAACCACTGAATCGCTAACTCAAAGTCTTTGGCTCTTGCACCTTCACGAATCATTCCATAAATAAATTTTCTGTTTTCCTTCGCCAACTGCATCGGAATAGAATTCCACACCATACTGATTCTTGATATTGTTTCGCGCGGCGCATGCTTTGAAAAGTCATTCGAATAATAATACAGCAACTCGTTTTGAATTGCTCTCACCCGCATCATATCATCGGTTTCCAGATAAGTCTGAACCACCTCCGGCATTCCACCCACATAGTAATAGCGCTTCAACAGATCGATATATTTGGAAGAAAAACTATTTATCAGGGAATAATCCTGCGTATCTAAAAGTTCTTTCAATTGTTCCTGACCCACAGCCATCAGAAATTCCCGAAAATTCAATGGATACAGATTTAGAAAATCCACCTTACCCACCGGAAAAGAAGTTCCCTCATGCAGCGCAACTCCCAAAAGAAGCCCCACGAATAATCAATGGTTTACGATGCTTTTCTTCTTTCCATTGAACCAACTGTTCCATTATCAATCGTCTGTATCATTATAGTATTTTATGTAGAGCAATTCATATCATTCACTTACAGGATAACATTTTTCCGGCGGACTTTCAATAAAACATCACAATTATCTGGTGGACTTTTTGATATATATCGCACTTTTCAGGCGAACTTTTTGATGGATGTAACATTTTTCTGGTGGACTTTATTTTATACAATCATTTACCACCTTATCTTTTTAAATACCCCCATAGACCGGGAAATCCGTCCATGGGGGTATCTGCCACCTTCTCTTAACGTTTTAACACCTTGCAATGCTTCTTGTGGCATGCGATTCCATACTTCAAAATTGTTTGCATACCGTTACTTCGCAACTCTTCTTCATAATTTCTTTTCTCAATCTGTTCGAGAGCCTCCACGCACCCTTTCTCCAGATTGCCATCTCTTGGATATTTCAATTCTATGATAATTCCAATCCGTTCCTTCCCAATTTCAATGGCAATATCGCTGTATCCATCGCCTGATTCCCGGTTGGAGGAGACTGCCCAGCTCTCTTTGTAGCGCAGCAGTCCAAGGAGAATACCATGGTAAAAATTCTCCTTTTCCCCTTTCACAAAAGTGTCACGAATACTGATCGTATTCCACAGATATTCATTGAACTGCGCCTCGATGCCGGCAGCATCTCCCTTTTGAAATGCTTCACAGAAAACATTCAGCGTAGTGCCATCCTGCACCGCTGACTCCTGGAACCAGGTATAAATCTGCTTTGTAAATATTTTTCTGATTTCCAGATTGGGAATCTTCAGCCCGAACACATCTCCGTCCGGCTCTCCATCCAAAGTCAAATAACCGGTAGTGTACAGAACGCTCCACAGATTGTCGATATTATTATCCAAATCCCGGTACGTCAGCTCCTGATGGATTTCCTTCCTTATCGTCTCCCCTGCGAGAAGCTGCTCAATTTCTCTCTTTGCTGTCGTGCTCTGGGCCTTCCTGATAAAACGCCTTACAATATCGTTGCTGCTTGTATTGATCCAGTAATCCTTTGGCTTTGACTTTGGATTCGCACGAAGCTCATCCAGATAATTAATTACATCCCAGGGACAATATACATCTACATTCCCAAAATGAAAGCCGTCATACCACTCTTTTATCATCTCATAATAATCCTCAAATCCATAAAAGGTAAGCATTTCCTTTACTTCTTTGTCTGTAAATCCAAAATATTCGTCGAACCGCACATCCGTAATCGAATGGATTTTAGGATTATTTAATCCTGTAAAGATGCTCTCTTTGGAAATCCTCATACAACCGGTCAGTACTGCAAACTGCAGGCTTTCATTCGTCTTAAGGGCCTGCTCGAAAATTCCGCGGAGCAAATCAACCATTTGACTATAATAACCATTGTCATAAGCCTGTGCCAGGGGGACATCATATTCATCAATCAGAATGATAACTTTTTTGTCATAATGTCTGTACAGAAACTCAGAAAGATCCCTGAGGCTGTTCTTAAGCGTATCCGTTTCCATTTTTTTCAGAAGAAGTGCTTCTAATACCCGCTTATCATACTGATCCAATCTATCACTGTTCATCAGATATCGATGTCTGCGAGCCTCCTCACCGATGATTCCTTTCATCATATCCCTTGCTTCTTGATAGTCTGATCCTGATACCCCTTTCAGGCTTACGGAAATTACCGGAAATCTGCCCATATATTCCTCGCAAAGCGAAGTATCTTTCGATATCTCAAGTCCCTCGAACACCTCTTTGTTGCTGCCGATTTCAAAAAAACGCTTAAGCATGCTCATATTGAGGGATTTTCCAAATCTTCTGGGGCGTGTAAAAAGATTCACTTTACCCCAGTTATCAAGCAGTTCTTTTATGAATCCGGTCTTATCGGCATAATAGAAATCCTGCTCTATGATTTCCTCAAAATCTTCAATACCAATGGGCAGTTTCTTTTTGCGTTCCATTCTTTACACACTCCTTTCCAAAATAAAAATTCCCGTAACTGTTCAGAGCCAATCTCGAAAACACACAATGTTTTCGAGATGTGTGGCTCTCGCCAAATGGATGTATATGGAAAATCACTCCCGTATGCAAGCATCCGTCGTGATTTTTCACACACATCCGCTTGGCTCTGAACAGTTACAAATTCTCTATTATTATGGATTATACCTTAGGTATTTGGGAGTGTCAACAAGCGAAGCCTCAAAGGTAAACCTTATTTCTTCTCCAGTTCAGCCACCCACGCATGGTCCGGATCCATGGATCTGTTGAATCCCTGGTAATCCCCGGCCATGAGCCACAGGAAATAGGTAGAATAAGCCGGTGTGCTGACGGTAGTATGATAGCCGTAAGGGAACTCCACCAGCTCATCGTTCTGCACACGATATGCCTCATCTACAGAACCGTCTGAGGTATACAAGCACTGTACTGCAAAGCCCTGTTCAGGCTCAAAGAGGAAGTAATAAATTTCTTCTGCGACACACTCATTGGGCATGTCATTTACATCATGCTTGTGAGGCGGGAAGCCTGCCCAGTTGCCGGGTGTTACGTAGCATTCACCAATGGTCAGTACTTTTGCATTGGAATTACCGTCAATTAAAAAGCTGGTCTCTCTTTCCCAAGGCTGGATGCCCAGAGTTTTAAGTACTGCATGATCCTCTCCGAGAAGCTGAGGCATGGTTTTTTCCTTGACAGGGGAACCGCAGACTGCAATCTTTACATGGCCGTTGCCTTCAATGGTCAGCTTCTGCTCGATAGGCATATAGAAGCAGACTGCCTTTTTATTCTCAAAGACCGTTTCACGGTTTCCGATATTTTCCCATGCCTGGTCATCAAATTTCACATTGCAGTGACCTTCCAGAATGATAAAGGCCACCTCTTTATCCTGGGTGTCAAAATTCACACTTTCACCGTTTTCCAGCACAATGATGCCGAATTCCAACTTCTTTAAAGAGCATTCCCCGATTTTACAGATGGGCGTGTAGCCTGATGTTTTCTTGTAACCTTTTTTGAAATTCATAATAATCGCTCCTTTATGTTCTAATTACATTTGAAAAACTTCTTCCGCTGTGCCTATGATTCCATAGTCCGCATACTCAAAAACTGGCGCCTTCCTGTCCGGATTGATTGCAATGATCAAGCCTGACTGCTTCATACCTGCAATATGATGTACAGCCCCGGAAATTCCAACTGCCAGATAGACCGGCGGATTGACGCTCTTCCCTGTGAGTCCCACCTGTTTTTCGTAGGGCATCATCTCGGAATCTACCGCCACTCTGGAAGCTGCAGTTTCCCAGCGCACTGAGCCTCCTGCATTTTTCCGGCGCACATATTCTTCTATCAGCGGCAGTGCCTTCTTGGCTCCCCGGCCAAGCGCACAGATGACATCCGCAGCATCCGCAGCTAACGTCCTGACGGTAGCCATTTGCGGCCTTGTTACACAGGCAATTTTGGCTATGATATTTCCGGAAAAAGCCGGACGGTACATGTATAGCTGTTCTCCGTCTGTTTCCAAAGCCGTGCAGTCCGCGCAGAGTCCAGTCTGCAAAAGGGAAGCCACCTGGGGCGCTGTCCGTTTGCTCCACGCGTCACTGCCCCAGAGGATGACAGAAGGTTGTTCTTTTCGGGCAAGATCTGCAAGCCAGTGGGCGTAGTTTTGGGCTTTGCTCTCCCGGTTCCACTTAGTGTCGCAACATTTTTCATCTTCCCGATACGCTTCATCTTCCCGGCAGATCACCGTAATATCATCACTTACCGTCTCCGCCATCTGCCTCGGTGATTCCCCGATGATCCACACTTTTTGCAGCTTCTTATCGTTCTGCAAGTCCGCTTTCCCGATACGGCTTCGCTCTTTTGAAAGCCCCTCTTCAATCAGTCGGTCCAGTTCACACGCCTCCACAAATGTGCACTTACGCTTTCCTTCCTCATTCTGAAAAGAAGTCAGTACCTTCGTCGGAGACCCCTTCAGGCCACAGCGGCTGACGTCCGCGCCCAGCTCTTTCGCATCCCACCGGATAACCTCTCCCTTTTTGGAGCGGATGCCCGGCAGCCTGAGATGATTGATTCGCTCTACCGTAATCAGCGCCGGATAGGAAACCGTCTGCTCTCCCGGTTCTCTGGTAAGACAAGTAAGCTGCCCGACCGTATTCCTGATTTCCATTACATTGGTAATCAGGGAAAGACCTGCTGCCACTGCCAGAGACGGTCCCGTCTGAGCCGTATCGCCATCGATGGTCTGCCTGCCGCAGATGACAAGATCCGGTGACAGACGTTTCACAGCAAGAGAAAGGGTATAAGCTGTCGCCAGAGTATCTGCGCCCGCAAAAGCCTTATCGCACAAAAGGTACGCCTGCTTTGCTCCAAGCCTTGTGAGGGAAAGAAGCAGATCTGCCGTTTTCTCCGGTCCCATGGACAGCAGAATCACTTCGGCATCCTTTATCTGCAAAGCTGCTTCATAGGCACAGGCATCAAAGGGATTTAAGTCCCCGCCTGCTGTCTGTTTCACACATACTACAATCTTCATCGGCTCCCCTCTCAACGCAAATACTAATTACCCTCTTGCCCTGTAAATCGGTGCCAGTGCATCATGCACCGCCACATATTCCTTAAAGAGTGCCGCATACTTAGCCGTATTCTCCGGCGCAGGCACCGTCACTCCGATTTCTTTGATGCAGGCCTTCACCGCTGCTTCCGGCGAAGAAAAGACACCCAGCGCCACACCGGCCAGCATAGCCGAACCCAAAGAAGAATCACTGCTCTGTGTTCTGGTCAGCTCCATGCCCAGGCAGTCTGCCGTAATCTGCCGCCACAACTCGCCCTTGGCACCGCCGCCGATAATGGTAGCTTTCGTATTGTGAGGAATACCGATTTCCTCCAATGTCTTTTTGGAATGCAGCAGAGAAAGAGACACGCCCTCCAGCACACTTCTGGTGAAATGGGCTTTCGTGTGAGTCGCCCTCATGCCGATAAAGCTTCCGCACAGCAGCGGATCCGCATAAGGTGTCAACTCTCCGTTCAGATAAGGATGATACATCAGGCCTTCGCTTCCGATAGGTACTGCTGCCGCTCCCTGATTCAGTTCCTCGTAACTTCCGCCGAAGGTATCACGATACCAGCGATAAGAGGAAGCTGCTGCCTTGGTGGCCGTTCCCGGATACCACAATCCCTCTGCCACATGGGAATAATTTACCAGATGCTGATTGGGATAAGGCTTCTCGGTAATCACACAGATTCTTCCGGCAGTCGCCAGTTTTACCGTCACATCCCCGGGGTGCACTGCTCCAGAAGCAAATACCTCAAGCACCGTATCAGTAGTACCGCAGATTACCGGGGTTCCTGCTGCCAATCCGGTCCTTGCAGCAGCCTGGGCAGTCACTGCTCCGATAACATCCGTGGGCTTCACTACAGGAGGAAGGACTTCCTCCGTGATGCCGGCCATGGCAAGGAGCTCTGCACTCCATTTTCCGGTATTGCAGTCAAAGAGCATGCTTCCCTGGGCTTCAATATAGTCCGTGCAGTATACTCCGGTCAGTCCGTACCGGATATAGTCTTTTTCAAAAAAGATGTGGCGCAGTCTCTTAAAGTTCTCAGGCTCGTTTTCCTTTACCCACAGCATCTGGGGCAAGGTCCAGATCGTATCCGGTCTGTGAAAGCTTTTCTCAAAGATGAAGTCTCCGTATTCCTGCTTCAGCATGTTAGCCTGGGTGCGGGAGCGGGAATCCGTCCAGTGGATAGCAGGGCGAAGCGGCTTGAAATCCTCGTCACACATGACCCAGGTATGGGTAGCGGAATCAATGGCAACAGCAAGGATATCACCGGCAGCTACGGCGCTTTTCGTCAAAAGGCCACTCACATTCTCTGCCAATGCTCTGTCCCAGTCTTGGGGCGCCTGCTCACACCATCCCAGCTGAGGATAATAAGTCGGATATTCCACCGAATGCTCTGCCACGATATTTCCCAGAGTATCCAGCAATGTGGCCTTGGAGGAACCGCCTCCGAAATCAATTCCAAGTAAATATTTCATCCTTTACCATGCCTCCGATGTCCCGGCAACAGTTCATACGAACTGTTGCCTATCGTTCTAAATCAATAAATAATCTTGTAATTGGTGCCCGTAATCCCCGGCACAACTCCTTTGGCAATCAGCCCTTCGTTATCCACATGGGCAATGAGCCACTTATTTTTGCGAAACAGCAAGGGGTCTGCAGGCACTTCATCCAACGGTACATTTGTCCCCTTAGGCAGAGCCACTACACATCCGAATCCGCTCTCTTCCACCTCACAAGGGCAGAAATGCAGAGATGTGGCATAAACCTCCACCGCATCCCCGGCTTTTAACAGAAATGCTTTCGCACAGGAAGCATCCATTTTGCCATCCTTAACGTCGCTTCTCTTTGCCAGGATCAACACCAGATCTGTCACTGCAACATTGATCTCACTGCCGGTATGCCATTCGAAAGCATTCAAAAAATTGCTATGTCCATAGCAGTAGCCCACCTGGCAAGGCAGCTCGCCAAAACATCTTTTGCGGATTTCCTCCGCCACCGGCAGTGCTTCAAAAGCAGGGGTAGAAGGTTCGTACGCAGAACCCTGCTTCGGAAATGCAATTTCCTTACCGGCTGCCACCAGCCCGGTCACGTCCATATTGTTTATCCGACAGCCATATTCTGCAAACGCTTCGTCATCGATTCCGTAAACGGGAATCTGAGGATTTTTATGCTTTAAATCCTGTAGTGTCATATGATTCTCCATCCTTTTCTCGTTTACTGATTGCCTCCGGCACCTGCACGGTCCGCGAAATCAGTGTATCCCCGGCTCGCAAGAAATCTGTAGACTTCATCCTCCTCAGGCACACTTTCCCTTGCGCCGACACCGGTACATTTAATGGCCGAAACCGCGCTGGCGAAAATGCAGCAGTCCTCATAAGAAAAGCCTTTTACCATGGCCGCAGCAAACGCGCCGTGGAATACATCACCCGAACCGTTGCTGTCCACTGCCTCCACCAAAAACGCAGGATATTTCAAGATATCCCCACCTGCATACAAAATTCCGCCCTCTTTTCCACAGGTAATGACCACAACCCGGGGATGATAGGTCTCATAAAGCTTTCTCGCAGCTTCGTCTACCGTGATGCAGCCTGTGTGTCCCAGGGAAAACTCTTCCGAAGGAATCATGACATCAGTATGCTTTAACAGCCTCTCCACGCCTTCATACAGGCCGCCGCAGTCATACAGGACTTTCGTGTCACTGTTATTTGCCACAAGACAGGCTTCCTCTGCCGCATCCATCTCGTTACCGTCTATCATCAGAATCTCTGCATCTGCTATGGCTGCCCGCTCTTCCTCATCCAGCGTAAGAGGCGGCAGATTTCCTTTATCAAATACACAAGTCCTGCTGGCTTTATCCTGTGCAAGCCAAATAGTGGAGGTAAAACTTCGATAACCGCCTTTTAACTCCACCAGATCTACATTTACACCATATTTTTCAAAATCTTCCCGCAGAAAATGGCCGCCGTTGTCCTCTGCCAGTACGCCGATAAATCCGGCGTCTGCTCCCAGCTTGGAGGCCGCCACGATACCGGTGGCAGTGGGGCCGCCGCCTGCAGTCTTGCAGGACAGGGCCCTCAGCTTGGTATCTTCCTTGGGATAGGCAGGAACGGTGATCAGTGTGTCCATGACACAGGCACCGATTCCTGCAATCTGCATCTTAGCATTCTTCATATCCTCATGCATCCTTTTCCCACCGTCATGCCCGGGCAGCTTACTTTGCCTTGCCTTCTGCACCAAGCAGCTTAATCTTAGTTAAACAGAAATTCTTCACGGATTCAACCGGTTTTTTCATAAAAATATCAATTGCCACGCTTCTGTTCGGGTCAGCCAGTTCAGCCTGTACACCATCCAGGAAGGAGTAGCACACATCGGTACCGAAATTCATCTTACGGATACCGTTCTTTACTGCCAGCTGAATCTGGTCATCAGGGATACCGGAACCGCCGTGCAGTACCAGAGGGGTATGGCCTGTAGCTTCGTAAATAGCACCTACCCTCTCGATGTCCAGCTTAGGAGGCTTCTTGTAGCGGCCATGGGCATTTCCCACCAGAACAGCCAGACAGGCAACGCCTGTATCCTTTACAAAGCGTCCTGCTTCCTCAGGATCGGTGAACTCTTCCATGCTGTCATCATTTACACTGCCGATATGGCCCAGCTCGCCTTCTACATAGAGACCGATGTGACCGCAGGTCTCTACCGCATGCCTGGTGAGGGCCACATTTTCTTCGTAAGGATGTACGGAACCGTCAAACATGATTCCGGTAGCGCCCCAGTACAGGGCTTTGGTCATCTCCAGCTCAGAAGGACCGTGGTCTAAGTGAAAACAGATGGGCACACTTGCCTTCTTTGCAGCTGCGATAATGGAGGGAGCCAGATAGTAAGCTCCGCCCTCTTTGAACAATCTTGCATAAACCTGCATGATAATGGGTGCTTTGGCTTCTTCTGCTGCAGCAACGGCGCCCATAACGGTCTCCATATTATAAACATTAAACGCAGGAACGGCAAATCCACCTTCGTTTGCCAGATCCAGCACTTCTTTTAAGGTTACCAGCATGATACTTCTTCCTCCTTATTCTCCCAGAATCAGCTCTTCCAAGGATACAATCTTCACTTCGTTCTGCTCCACTGCTTTCAGGGAAGCATACTCGGACACACTTGCCGTTACGATGGTATCTGCACCCACGCCTTTGGCATTATTGATACGGTCCTGAGCTACGCGCAGGATCACATCGGGCATCCATTCCTTCATCAGCAGATTGCCTGCCCACATGGTATCCTTGCCATGGCAGAGCATCTCATTGCATACTGCATAAGCATTGATGACCTCTCTTGCCTCCTCTGTCTCGGCCAGATCTCTGGACAGCTGGAAGGGATCCTGGTACACTACAGCCTTGCCGCTGTTTTCAGCCTTCAGGGCGCCGTTCTTTACCAGGCCTGCCAAATATGTAGTAAAGGTCTCCACGTCAGCGGTCAGCTCTACGCCCCACTCCTTGTACTCTCTCTTGAATACCTTGGCATCCTGTGGATCGAATACCACTACTTTATCAAAATCATTCAGGGCCTTTGCACAGGCTTCCATCTGCTCCTTGGTCTCGTTGGCCGCACTGATCAGATACTCCAGCTGCTGGCCGGAAGCAGGCTCTGCCTCCAGGACCGTAAAGGATACGCCGGCTTTCTCCAATACCCTGATAGCATTTACTGCTGCCTGAGGCACTTTGTAAAGGGCATCCACACCCAGGAATAAGAGGGTGTCTGCCTTAGCTGCATGGGCAGCTGCTGCCTCTTTCAGGGAAGCGTCCACTTCCTTTGCACCATAAGCGTTGCCGGTCTCCAGGCAGTTGTCTACCAGCTTTTCGATGTAAGCAGGCAGAACCCCTTCCATGGCTGCATCCAGTCTGGCTTCCTTGGTGAACATTACAGGATCCCAGCCGGTTACACATTCCTTGGTACATGCGCCGCAGCAGGCACACTCATAAACATTGTCAATTACTTCACTTAACGTAAATACGTCTCTGTTTACAAGAGACAGGCCCAGTGCTCTTGCACGGGAGGTGTTTCTCTCCAGTCCTGTTGCATTGCCGATGGGGCAGATATGGCGGCACATCCAGCAAAAACGGCAGGAATCTACATGTTTCTTACTATTTTCAGTCATACTCTCACCATACCTTTCTTATAATCCCAGCTTGAACGGATTCATGATACCGTTGGGATCCAGTTCTTTCCTCAGTCCTTCAAATACCTGCATGGCAGGACCGTACTGTTCCTTCACCAGGCGACCCAGCTTGATGCCTACGCCGTGGTGATCGTTTACTACACCGCCGTGAGCGATGGCTGCCCTGACACCGGTGGTCCAGATCTGCTGATGGAGACGCAGAGCCTCTACAGGATCCTGGGGCACATCTTTGCCGTCTACAATGAAACGGTCATATACCATAGCACCCCACTCATACCAGTGTGAGAAGTGTGCGATGAACTTGGCCTGAGGGAAATTGGTCTCGATGGCTTCCTTCATAGCCCAGTAAATTTCTTCAATCTTGCCGTAAGGCGCAATGGTGTCCATGGTACCGAACATCTGAGGAATGTCCATCATGTGGCCGGGATAGAAGAAGGTGATCTTTTCGTCCCACCACTTTTCACCGTATTCGCTGCCCAGGTCTTCTGCACCGTATTTTTTGAAAGTATCCAGCAGGATCTTCTCTTCTACGTCTACCATTTCTTTTACGCCTTCATATGCTACGTTCATGAAAGCACCGGGTTTTTCCACACCGACAATCTTCTTAATTAAAGAAGCAGTCTCTGCAGGGTCGTACAGACGCATAACAGAGGGTTTGAACTTCTGAAGCAGTTCTCTGGAAGCCTTGAACGCACCGTTCATATCCTGGAACAGGAAGCCACGGAAACGTCTCTCCTCGGGCTGGTCATAAATACGGATCTGTGCCTTGGTGATAACGCCAAGGGTTCCCTCGGAACCGATGAAGATCTGGTTCAGGTCAGGACCGGCTGCATGCTTGGGTGCAGGAGAGGTATAAATGATATCGCCGTTTGGAAGTACTACTTCCATCTGCAGTACCATGTCATCAATCTTACCGTACTTGGTGGAAACCACACCGATACCCCTGTGTGCCAGGAATCCGCCCACGGTAGAACAGGTCAGGGAAGAAGGATAATGCATGGTAGCCTTGCCTACTTCGTTGGCAGCCCACTCGATGTGCTTGTAGATCGCACCGGTGCCGCACTCTATGTACATGCCTTCTGTATTTACTTCATAAATCTGGTTCATTCTCTTGGTGTCCAGAATGATACCGCCGCATACGGGGATAGCGCCGCCCTGGGTTCCGCCGCCACCGCCCCAGGTGGTAACGGGGATCTTGTAATAATTGGCAATCTTCAATACCTTGGAGGTTTCCTGGGCATCCTTGGGTGCTACTACAAAGTCTGCCTCCGGCATTCTGCGGCCTCTGTCTGCCCACATACGGGACAGCCAGTAGTAATCTACGCTGTGGGTTACTTTGTCAATCTGCTTAATGGAACAATTTTCCACACCAACTGCATCTTCCAGCTCGGTGAGGATCATTGCATTTAAAAATTCATTCGTCTGCATTTTATCTATCCTTTCTACATCAATCGGTTATCATTATTTACCCTTGATCGTGTCATCCATCTTCAGATTCGGGAAATACTTACAGAACTCTCTCAGCTCCTTCGTATAATCTCCTGCCATCTCCACAAAGTGGTGGATGTAAGGGCCGTCCAACAGCCTGTCTTCCCATGCCTGAAGGTCGTTAAACTCGCCCCACAGGTAAGTACCATGGGTCTGAGGACCGGGTGTGGTGTGGCAGGTGCCTGCCAGCATCATGTAATCGCCGTTCTCCTGATCCAGTCTGGCAACGGTATACTCTCCGTCCTTTGCACGGAACCACTCTCTCTGATTTACCAGACGGGCCTGGGAATCCGGTGCTTTCACGGAAAGAGGGAAGGGACCGCAGTGCCACAAAAGCTCTGCGTTGCGGTTTTCGGGATGTCGCACGGTGAATTCTCCCAGGAAAGGTCTCTCCTTGCCAAAGGAAGCAGCAGACAGCAAAGCCATGGTCATGGCACAGTGCATATCGCTCTCACAGCTGATCAGATATCCCAGGTCGTTCAGGATGCCGTATACTGCACAGGGAGCCATGCCGTCGAACATCACGGGAGTGGCAGTCCAGCACTCTGCACTCATGACATCCAGCTTGAACTCTTCGAACAGTCCCTTATAGGTCACCAGCAGACAGGCCATACGCTCCAGATACTGGGGTGTCAGCTCATCCATCTTGTAATTGTCCTTAAATACCTGTACATATTTGGCGATTTCTTCAGCCTTCTCTTCTTTTGTCTTATTGAAACGATCCTGTACGGTAGCCATGTTGATGGGCACGATGCGGATACCGAACTTCTGCATCAGCTCACCCTCATTCCAGATAACGGAAAAGAAAGGAGCCGGACGGGTACCGATCTGTCCGATGCGCAGGCCGGTAAAGTTCTTCACCATGCAGGCCACTCTTGCAAAACGCTCAAAGCCCTCTTTGAACTCCTCGGATTCTACTCTACAGCAGGGAATGTGGGAAAAAGGAATACCGTATCTCTGCATCTGTCTGGACACACCGAACAGACCGCACTGGGAATCTGTAGGGCGCATGCCGTCCTCATAGTACTCATCATCCAGAGGCGCCCAGAGCGCTACCGGCTTGCCCAGTGCCTTTGCCACATCTGCAGCAATCTCTTCATTACCGAAGTTGGTGTTGATAATGATGACAGCGTCTACCTTTTCAGCCTGAAAACGCTCTACTACTGCTGCCGCAGAATCATCATCAAACATCAGATCGTTGCATCCGATTCCCTTGATGTCTACGAATTCTACATTTTCACTTGTAAAATTCTGCTCGATATAGTCTACGAACCTGTGACCTCTTTCCTCTGCGGAAGTCCAGGTCAGGAATGTCCTGGGCGGACGATTGGTAGTATTGCGGCGCATGGGCGCAAGACCAATTTTTAATTTGTAATTTAACATAAATGGTTTCCTCCTTTTCCCTTTGAGAGAAGTGTGGTATACTAAGTTAACAGTTCAGCCATAGCGTGCATGACGTGCGATTCATGCTTGCATGAATGAGCACGTTATACATGCTATGGACGGAGCGCCATCTTATGAGCAAAGTTAGCCGCGAAGCGGCGGGAAAGCGCCGCAGGCGCGACTTTGCGAATGGCGCGGCTGAACGTCCCCTGCCGCACACCCCTTGCAAAATGGCGCGGCTGAACGTCCCCTGCTGTATGTTACCCTTATGATACCGTCTACCACATAAAAAAGCAATAAAATCATGGAAAATATTTTCGTTTTATTTTTAACATTTTCACTTTTCAGCCCTCGCTCGGAAATATTTTCCACTCAAAAGAGGTATAACCTATGAAATCAATCATCTTAAATATCCGTGCAAAATATGATGAAATGGGTCCCGGAGAGCGCAAGATAGCGGATCTTCTGATCTCAGACCCACACTGTGTCCTCCCCCTGTCCATCTCCCAGTTCGCGGAAAAAGCCGACTGCGGAAATGCCACCATCGTGCGATTTGCCAAAAGGCTGGGGCTTGGCGGCTATCAGGACCTGAAAATAGCAGTGGCCCAGGAGATTGCCACCTTGTCCAGTGAGACCGGTCAGATTTCCCCCTCTGATACCTGCTACGCCATGTTTACCAAGAGGCTTCGCGATATCCAGATTGCACTGCAGAAGACCAGGCTGGTCCTGACACCTTCTGCCATGGACGCAGCGGCGAAAAAGATTATGGGTGCGAAAAGAATTGTCATCTTCGGCCTGGGCAACTCTGCCGCCGTGGCTCACGATGCCCAACACAAGTTTTTGCGGGTAGGGCTGAATGCCTCCTCCTGCTCCGACAACCATCTGCAGGCCATCATTGCCTCTCACCTGGATCCGGAGTGCGTGGCCATCGGAATCTCCCACTCGGGGCAGTCTGTGGATATTGTAGAGGCGCTGAAGCTGGCACGGATGTGCGGGGCAACTACCATCTGTGTTACTAATTATGGAAAGACACCGATCACGGAGGTTGCGGACATCTGCCTGTTTACCCAGTCGGAAGAAACCCAGCATTCCATTCTGGCTATGAGCTCCAGGATCGCACAGCTGACGATTTTTGATGCCATCTATACTTATATTGTAGCAAATTCTGATTCGGGGGCTGTGGCAGCGATACGGAATACGGAATCGGCGCTGAAGGATAAGAAACTGTAAAACAGCTCATGATATCGTTATCATTCATTCGTCAGCTCAGGACAGAGCGGCCACGCACATCTGTGTGGCCGTTTTTTATGCTCTTTTTAAGTGTCCCGATCACTTCCCAAAACTGATCATATTCCCAAACATTTCGTTGAATAATCCACCTTTCCCGTTGAATAGTGTGTGTTTTCCACCACCTCCTCCTGTTATACTCTAAAACAGGAGGTGACTTATATATGAAGCATTTTTTTCTTCCACAACATTATGCAGCTGCCAAAGCTGACCCTTCATTCAACAACCCCATTACCCACAAATTATGGAACAGCTTCAACCTGAACTGCTCCCAATTACAGCTTACAGAAGGCGAACAGTTTACTTTTGTACTGGGAGATATGGAGCCGCCCGCTCTGCCGGACGGCAAAGAATATGCACTCTGTGTGGACGAGCATGGAGCCGCAGTGACCGGAAAAGATTACGGAGGCCTGATGCGTGGTTTTGTTTCATTGCTCATGAAGATAGAGTATGACGGCGAAGCCTGCAGAATCCAAGCAATTTCAGAAGAAAGCAATTATAAGATGAAAAACCGGATGCTCCACATCTGTGTATTTCCCGACAATGATCTGTACTATATTAAAAAGGTCATACGCCTTGCAGGTCTTTGCCAGTATACGCATATTGTGATCGAATTTTGGGGCATGCTCAAATATGACTGCCTGAAAGAGCTTTCCTGGCCGAATGCTTTTACCAAGGACGAAGCAAGGGAGCTGATAAGTGAGGCCCGGCAGCTTGGCATGGAGCCCATTCCCATGTTTAACCAATTAGGCCATGCATCAGGATCCAGAATGTGCCATGGAAAACATGTTGTCCTGGAACAAAACCCTCGTTTGCAGCCTCTCTTTACCCCTGACGGCTGGGCCTGGAACATCCATTCAGACAAAGTGTACGACCTTATGAGACAGGTACGTTCTGAACTTTATGACCTCTTTGGCGAGGGCGAGTATATGCATATCGGTTGTGATGAGGCATTTTATTACACGCACTGTGATGAGGAACGTGCCGCTTTACCTGATTTTCTGCAGCGACTTACCGGCGATGTTGTCAAGGAAGGCAGGCGTCCCATGATCTGGATGGATATGCTGCTGGAAAGAAATAAATATCCGAACTGTTATACCACCTGCGCTCCTGAGGATGTAGAAAAAATGCAGGGCTCCCTGCATCCTGCCACTGTAATGATAGACTGGCAGTATGATGTAGTAGAAGCACCGGTTCCCACATCCCTCAGTCTGAAAGGAAACGGCTTTGATGTTATGGGCGCTCCCTGGTTCAAACCCGGTAACTATGCCGCATATGTAGACACTATCTGCGAAAATAATATGTACGGCATAATGATGACCACCTGGCACACCCTGAAAGAAAAGATGGCAACTATTTTAGGCTGTGCTAAAAAATGTGGTGTTATCACCTTCCCCTGGAGCCAATACAGCAGGGACAGGGAAGAGACCGCCACAATACTCCGGCGTATCAGCTTTGAAGGAAATGACTATGAATCGGCAGCCCACGAATTAGGCCTTCGTGTCCTGGCAGACACCTGGGGAATCGGCAAATATTTCGGCGGCGAGCAGGTGAGTCTGTTCCTGCAGAACAACATCCACCACCGTCAGGTATCGGCCTACACAGGAGAGGTACTGAATGCCGCATGCTTCAATACCAATTCCTTCAGAGACTATTTTAAGGGAATCTGCGTAAAGCTTGCCCGCGAGACAGAGGTAGACGGCTTCTTCTGGGACGAGCCTCACTACGCTTATCCCAAATCCTACGCTTCCATCACCGGTGGTGCAGGTGACGACTGGGCATGCCGCTGTCCTGAATGTATGAAGAAATTCCAGGACTATTACGGCTACAAAATGCCCAAGTTCATGAATGATGATGTAAAGCAGTTCAGATGGAGAGAGGCATTGTTCACCTTGTCCGATACCTCCAAAACACTGAAGGAGATCAATCCCAACCTGGAAATCACCTGTTGTGTCCATGCCACACTGAACTCCTACTATGTCACCGAGCTGAGAGGCTATGATAACTGGGAAATGGTGGCTGCCTGCCCTTACTTTGATGTTTTCTCCACCACCATCATCAACTGGACACTGCCGGAAAGCTTCTTCCGCGAGATCACAGAACGTACCGTGGCAATGGCAAAGAAGTACGGCAAACAGTCCGAAAGATGGCTCATGGGCTACAACAAGCGTCCCGATGATTTCTCCCAGATCGACAAGGTTGTGGATATGTATGAGGAACTGGGCGTGGACCGCCTGGCTACATGGACCTACCGCGGCGGATACGGCACCAGCGTAGCAGCCAAGGATCCCATCGAGCTCTGGGATAACATCGGCAGAAATTATAGAAGAGTTTTGAAAGGAGAGACTGACAATGAATAAGCTGCAGGAAAAACTGGATTTTCTCATTGAAAAATATTCCGTGGACACAAAGGCAGTGTTAAAGGACGCCAATACCGTGGTTATTGATGGTGTGGAGCTTCCTCTTATGTCACACAGAAATAAAAGAAGATTCATCGAATTAAAGAACGTTGTAAACAACGGAACACTTGTGGGCGTCAGCGTGATGCGCGTTGCCCGGATCATCGAAAAAGGCTCCGACATCTATGCTGCACTTTACAGGGAGCTGGATCTGTGCCAGTACATACTTCAAAGAAAGATAAAATCCATTATGGTAATGGAAAATGACAATGTGCTGAATGCGATTGCCACCACTGAGGACGCTGTCGTTTGTACAATTGAAATCTCCGCAACACTGAAAAAAGGTGAGATTGCCAAGGACAAGCACGAGATCATTTCCCAGAGAGGTATTGCCTGTGATGTGGTTGTAGATGCCCAGCTGAAGCAGGATTCCATCTATGTGTTCGGTTCCGAAAATCAAAAGTACACCGATGTTGATTTTGAGCTGTACGGACTTTCCATCGAAGAGACTGCCGTGGTAAGAGCTGCTTTCTCTGCTGCACAGAACAAAAATTATGATGAGCTGAATGCAATTCATGAAAATCTCTGCAAGCTTGTTGAAATGGCGAGAAAATCCGCAAAAAGCGGAGAAAGAGAGGTAATGTAATATGAAACCTTTAAAAATTGCTATGATGAGCATGACACACGGTCATACCAGAAAATATTACCAGACGCTGAAGGATAACCCAAAGCTGGACTGGGTAGCTGTTGCGACAGCCAACGACGAAGTAAAGGAAATCTTTTTGAACAGTGTAGAAGGAATCCCCTGCTACGACAGCGAGCTGGAGATGCTGGATGCGCACCCCGAGATCGAGGCAGTGGTACTTGCAAGTGAAAACAGCGAGCACCTGCGCCAGATGAAGCTCTGTGCAGAGAGAGGTATCCATATCCTTTCCATGAAGATCCCCACCTTTGACATGGACGAATATGATGAGATGATCGAGATCGTGGAAAAAAATGATCTTGTCTGCCAGATCGAACTGGAAATGCATTACAATCCGGTCATTGCAAGACTGAAAGACATTGTAAAGAGCGGCGAGATCGGAAAGATCAAGTCCTTCAACGCCACCAATATCACCCTTTCCCCCGTATGGGCTTTCCCCTGGCAGGGTGTGCCTGAGAAGAGCTATGGCAAAAAAGTATCCATCAAAGAAGGAGATCCCCGTTTCCGTGGCGGCGCCCTTTGCGACCATCCCCATATCTTTGATATGATCCGCCATATGACAGGCAGCGAATTTGAGTCTATCTATGCAGAGGTAGCTCCCAATATCCGCCCGGATATCATCGAGGAAGACATGCTTTCCGTAATCGGCAGAATGAAAGACGGAACCATCTTCTCCCTGGATCCTTCCTGGTCTAAGATGGAAGAAAGACTCAAAGTTCCCGGACCCGGTTGGGAAGTTTTCCCGAAACGTATGGAGGTTAACATCACCCTGAACGGTGAAAACGGCACCATCATGGCAGACTGCTTCGGTCCCAATGTTTACCACAACGGCTGCCCTAACGACAGATACACGGTGCAGTACACCTACTTTGACGAGTGGATCGGTCTGATCGATGAGTTTGTAGACAATATCCGCAATCACAAAACACCGCTGATCAACCTCAGATGGCACAGAGACACCATAAAAGCAATGAATGCCTGCTACGAAAGTATCGCAACAGGCAAGGTTGTGAAGTTCTAAGAAGCTATTTACCATACAATTTCAAGCTGCGGGGGGTACAGTTATATTTTTTCTTTACCACCCGCGCAAAATATTTAGAATCATTAAAGCCGCTGCTATATGCTGCGGCTTCTATGGTTTCGCCGCCTGCTATCAGGTTGCGCGCAAGCTCAAGCCTCAGATCCGTAATATATTCCACCGGAGTCTTATTACAATATACCTTCAGCAGCTGCCGGAACACGGTTTCACTGATACCGGCATGCTTACAGACATCGCCTACACTCAGTCCACCGTCCTTGTAATTACTGTTGATATAAGAAACTGCTTCCAGGAAATTACGGGGCAGGCGGGCGTCTGTTTCTGTTTTGCAGAGTCTGCCCAGCACACTGTAGAGCAGGGCCGTCACATCGGCAATATATCCGGCCTCCTTCTTCTCCCACAGAGTATAAGCCTCCAGAAAAAGCTTGTAAAGGGCCTCCCGGTTGGCCGGAGAATAAATCTCAGGCTCCTCTTCGGAATAAGCTGTTATGAAATGAAACACCAGGATCTCGGTGTCTGTGTACTCGGCATGATAACCTATATTTTGCGGCAGATACAGGATATCCTCTTCTCCGATCACGTATTCCTTCCCATTCAGCTTCAGGCTGCCGCTGCCCTTGATCCTGAAAGCAATTGCAGCATAGCTTCGGGGTGCCACATCGAAAACACCACTCTCCCAGCTAAGACGGGCCACTGCTTCCATACGCAAAACAGGATTTTCACAACTGTAAAACATTTTTGCCTCCAATGTATCAGGGACATATATACATGTCCGGTTTTCCTCTCAGCTTCAGTATACCACCGCCATCCGGCACTTTCAAGAAATATTGCATTAGATCAGCGTTGAAAAGTCCACTTTTCACGTTGGATAATGAGTTTATTTCCCCAGGCTGCTCTGGTATACTTCGAGGCAGTAACAGGAAGCAAATGAACGGGTGACTTAAAATGAATGATTACACAACACTTGCGTGCCGGCGCCTTCAGGAAATCAGCCGGACGCAAAAGGACAAAATTGAAGCAGCCGGAAGACTTCTGGCATCCATGATCGAACAGGACCGTCTGATCTATGTCTTCGGGGCCGGCGGACATACCTCTCTGGTAACAGGTGAGATGTTTTTCCGGATCGGCGGACTGGCCAACATCTACCCTATTTCAGAATACGGTCTGACGGCACTGAGTCAGGCTGAAAAGTTTATTGCCCTGGAACGGGCACAGGGATTGGGCAGTGCCCTCGTCGGGGCCAGCGGAATCGGAAAGGGCGACGTGCTCTTACTGTTTCATACCATAGGCGTAAACGCAACCTGCATCGATGCTGCCAGGAAGGCCAAAGCGCTGGGAGCCTCTGTCATCGGAGTCGCCAGCAGTCATTGGCAGAGGGAAACACCTCCTGATGCGGAAATCCGTGATGTCTCAAAAGCAAATCTCTGTGACCTTGCAGATATTTATATTGACGACTGCAATACCGTGGATGATGCCGCAGTGCATTTGGAGGGGATGGATATCCAGGCGGGTCCCTTATCGGGGATCGGAAGCTTTGCCATTGCCCATATGCTTGAGATTTCTGCCATGCAGGAATGCCTGAAAAGGGGAATCATTCCCCCGGTGTGGGCCAACGCCAACACACCCGAGGGTGCAGCCAGAAATGTAACACTGATGAGTCAATACAAAACACGGATTCCAATGCTGTGAGCCGTACAGGGAGGGAAATCTTATGCTGTATCAGGAATACTTAAAACAGGTAGAAACTGTTTTGGCCGGCGTCATGCAGACTGAAACTGAAAAAATCGAACAAGCTGCTGAAATCATTGCCGACAGCTGGGCCGCAGATGGCATGCTGTATGTGTTTGGCTGCGGCCATTCCCATATCATCGGGGAAGATCTTTTTTACCGGGCAGGAGGCACAGCTCCTGTGTGCGCCATGCTGGACGGAGATCTGATGCTTCACGAGGGAGCCGTAAAAAGCAGCCATTATGAAAGAATGTCCGGTCTTGCCAAACCGGTTTTTGAGCGATACGGGCTGACCGAAAAGGATGTGCTGCTGATCGTCTCCACATCCGGGATCAACTCCGTTCCCATAGAGATGGCCATGTGTGCCAGGGAAAAAAACGTTCCGGTCATCGCCATCGTCTCCAAGGCCTATGAAGGGGATGCTTCCAGTCAAACATAGAAAGGGATGATTATCATGTCAAAAGGAAAGGTAGCTGTAATCGGACTGGCCGGTCAATCTGCATTTTTGACTGCAGAGCATTTCCCGAATCCCGGAGAAACCATTTCCTGCTCCTCGCTTTTCTTTGAACCGGGCGGCAAGGGCTACAATCAGGCCATCGCCTGTGCAAGAATGGGAGTTCAGACCGTATTTATCGGTGCCGTCGGGGACGATGCAGGAGGCGAAGAATGCAGACGGGCTCTGGAGAGGGAAGGCATTCTGACCTGCCTTGTCAAAAAGAAGGTACCCACTGCCTATGCCGTGATCACAACCATCCCTGATGGAGAAAACACAGTGGAGGTCTTCAGCGGTGCCGCCAGGGAGCTGGATGTGTCAGACCTCTATGAGGAAGCTATCCAAAAAGAACTGAAGGAATGTGATTATTTGCTGCTCCAGAATGAATTGTCTGCAGATTGTCTGAAAGCATCCCTGGAACTGGCAAAAGAGCTGAATCTCCCCGTTATTTTAAATCCGGCACCCGCGGATCAGATTCCCGCCGGATTCTTAAGCAGATGTCAGCTAATTACACCTAATTACGGGGAAGCCTGCGCCCTTGCCGGTTTTACTGATACTGATAAGCCTTCCGAACAGGAACTCATGGAAGCCTTTCACAAGAAAAATATCAAAAAAGCCGTCATCACACTGGGCGGTCAGGGTTCGCTGCTGATCGATGAGACCGGATATCAGAAGATACCTGTATTTTCTTATGGCACTGCCGTGGATACCACCGGGGCCGGAGATACCTTTAACGGAACGCTGACAGCCGGGCTAGCACTGGGTGAAACCCTTGAAAATGCCGTGAGGCTGGCAGCAATTGCGGCAGGGATCGGTGTTACAAGAAAAGGGGCTGCAGGGAGCATTCCCCAAAAAGACGAGGTTATGAAGTACTTTAAGCAGTAACATATATGTATCTAATTTTAAAACACACCTGTCCATATCAATCCTCTGAATGGTCAGGTGTGTTTTCTTAATATCCTGCTATTTCTCTTCTCTCATCTCATGCAGCAGGCTCATCTTCATATCATAATAATCCGGAGACATATCCAGATAATGCTTGTGAGGATTCTCAAATCTCTGTTCCTCTTCCCAGATCTCGTTGGAAAGCTGCTGCTTTACATAAGCAGCCAGCTGCTTGATATCCTTCTTTTCTCCCACAAATTTGCCGTCTATAATGACAGGCACCTGCAGCTTCTTCACAGTGCAGCCCTCGAAATGTCTGTTCTTCCAGGGCATCTCCGGATCTACATAGCGATAAGGCCTGGTCATGTCAGGCGTCTCTTCCTTCTTGGTGATCAGATCTGCCACAGCATGTCCATCCGCATCATAGACACGGTACACTTCCTTCAGACCGGGGTTGGTAATCTTCTCAACCGTCTCGGACACCTTGATCTTGGGCACGGTCTTGCCGTCTTCCATGACAGCCGCCAGCTTGTACACACCGCCGAATACAGGATCGGACTTTGCAGTGATCAGACGCTCGCCGACACCGAAGCTGTTGATGCATGCACCCTGTTTCAGCAGAGACGTGATCGTATATTCATCCAGGCTGTTGGACACTACGATCTTAGCATCCGTAAATCCTGCTGCATCCAGCTGTTTTCTTGCTTTTCGGGACAAATATGCCAGGTCACCGCTGTCCAGACGGATACCATAATTGGTCAGGGGGATTCCGGCCTCTTTCATTTCATTGAAGATCTTGATGGCATTGGGCACACCGGATTTCAGCACATCGTAGGTATCTGCAAGCAGAACGCAGTTCTGGGGATACAGCTTTGCATAAGCCCTGAAAGCAGTCTCTTCATCCGCAAAGCGCATGATCCAGCTGTGGGCCATGGTTCCGATTGCTCCCACACCCAGCATCTGGGCTGCTGATACGGTAGCAGTACCTGCTACACCGCCGATCATAGCCGCTCTGGCTCCGTAGGTAGCTGCATCGATACTCTGGGCACGGCGTCCGCCGAAGTCAGCCACAGGTCTGCCCTCTGCGGCTCTGACGATTCTTCTGGCCTTGGTAGCAATGAGCGACTGATGGTTGAAAATATTCAGAATCGCAGTCTCGATCAGCTGCGCATCAATGATAGGGGCCACTACGGTAATCACCGGCTCATTGGGATACATGATCGTGCCTTCCGGGAAAGCATAGATATCTCCCTTAAAATGAAACCCTTTCATGTACTCCAGAAAATCTTCGCTAAACAGCTTCAAGCCTCTGAGATACTCAATATCCTCTTCCCCGAAATGAATGCCTTCAATGTACTCCACGATCTGCTCCAGACCGGCAAATACGGCAAAGCCGCCCTGATCGGGATTTCTGCGGTAAAATACATCAAATGCCACTTTGGTGTCCATATCTCCGTTTTCGAAATAGCCGTAAGCCATAGTCAGCTCGTAAAGGTCCATCATCATGCTGACGTTTCTTTCCTGATAAATATTCATGTTGATTCTCCTTCTTTGTGTATTTATTCTGATATCCTATATTTTGCATTTTCTATGTGCCGCGCTGATCCTGTGCCATACAGCCCAACGCTCATCACGCTATGCCCTGTGTGACTGCCTTTTATAACAATAACAGGTGGCGGGCTTTATGGAATATCTGCTGCTCTTCACATCCAGCTCCTCAATCACGCCTGTCTTGATATACCTTCCGATAAAGTCCCTGCGGAAGTTGGATTTCTCCACCTTCCGGCCCGAAATCGCCTCATAGATCTTCTCAAATTCATAGGCAGTAAAACACCGCTTATCCTCCAGCATCTGAAAAGCAATATCCGTGTAATCCAGCTTTCCGGCCAGACGCTTTAAAGCCGTTCTGATGATCTCCGCGTGGTCGAAAGCCAGATCCTCCTCCGACAGTGCCTCCCGCATCTCCGGCGAATAGAACCGGATGCCCCAGTCGATATTTTCAATATCAAACAGAGCCGCCTCCGCTGCATCGTCCCCTGCCTGGATATGTAAACGCTCCTTGGGTACCAGTGCCACATAGGCCACGGATATGACTCTGGTCCTGGGATCCCGCCCGGGCTTCCCGAAGGTGTAAAGCTGTTCCAGATACACGTCCTCCACATGGGTCTCTTCCCTCAATTCCCGTAAGGCGGCCTCCTCCAGAGACTCGTCGTAATCCACGAAGCCTCCCGGGATCGCCCATTTTCCCATATGGGGCTGATTCTTTCTTTTTACTAAAAGAAGCTGGAGCTTGAAATCACTGCTCATGGAAAATACCAGAATGTCTGCGGTTACGGATGGTCTGCGGTACTCGCCTTCATCGTAGCTTTCGAGAAATTCTTTGTCGTTCATCCTGTGCTCCTTAATGGTTACTGTCCCTGCCATGAGCTGACGTGTGAACTGCAACCCTTAATATAGTCGTTTTGACCATTTATTTGTTTTCATATATAATAGTCGTTTTGACTATATATGTCAAGACCTTTTTTGGCTCAATTCATGCTTTTCAGTCAAAGGCACACGAAAAAGGAGTGGCTCGTCACACCACTCCCTGTTTTGAATCTTACAAACCTCTCCTGTACTGTTTTGGACTCTCTCCAAACCTCTCCCGAAAAATTCTATGAAAATAACTCAAATTGTCATACCCCACTGCCCTGCCGATATCCGCTACCGCCAGATTGGTATTCTGCAGCAAGAACTGGGCCTGCGACAGACGCTTTGTCTGTACAAGCTCCGTATAGGTCTTCCCTGTCAGCTTCTTGATCCTGCGGCTGAGCCAGTACAGGTCGAAGCCCAGAAGCCCTGCAAGCTCCGACAGCTCCCCGTCCTTGTAACGTTCCTCCACAAAACGGTACACCGACAGAATGAGCTCCTGGTCAAAATGATCCTTACCCACCTCCACCTTATCGGTATAATTGATGAGCTGGAGGAATAAAAGTCCCATGGTAAACTGATTGATGCTTCTTTTATTCTGCTGGTTATTCATGATGGTCCAGATCAGGTTTTCTACCAGATTCTGAATGGGGAGCACATCCGCCACCTTGAAATGTAGGTAACCGATATCGCTCTCAGCCCCTCTCAGGCAGCCCACTATGAACTTCCGCAGCAGATTCTCTTCTGCCCCGATCATATACAGCGCCTGGTCAAAAAATTCCGGTAAGATAATAAAATTTACCCCAACATCCTCTTCTGCCGCCGGATATATCTCCTGAACTGCTTTCTGGCTGAGGAAGAGAAGTTCTCCCTGTTTTAACACTACCTTGTCCCCGTTTACGATATGTACGGTCTGCCCGGAGCACATGTATAGAACCTCCACGTAATTGTGGGTGTGCTTCGGGAAGTGGATAAAACGGGTATGGGGGCGTACCTGTATCAGCTTACCGCTGTCTAAGAGACGCTTGCTGTCTAAGTCCATGGGACTGTTCTTGCCGGGAGCCTCGATGCTCGTATAACGACCCTTGTCTATCTCACTGCGTCCTCTTAAGATTTCAGCTTCCTCTTCTGTAATTTGCTTTAACTGGTTGTAAATTTTCGGATCCATGGCGTTCCTTTCCCGGTTCCACTACATCATGCTAAATTTATTCTAGCAACTAACGCATTTAAATGCAACCGGAAATCCAAGAAATTTCCTCCTGCCCAAATTTCCTCCTACGCTTCTTCTCCACCTTCCCACCGTCTCTGGAGACTTTTCCAGGTCTGATAAACGATCATAAATCCAAGGGGGCCCTTAATAATACCCCAGACTCCGAAGAGTTTGATCCCGGCATACACACTGACCAGCACCGCAATGGGCGGTATGCCTACCCGGTTTCCGATCAGCCTGGGCTCCAATATTTCCCGCAGAAAAGCACAGCAGCCGTACAGGATCAGGCACACCACAGCCTGTCCGATCCTTCCGTGGATAAACTGTACGATTGTCAGCGGCACCAGAACGATCCCGGTACCGATAAAGGGAAGTGCATCCAGGAGTCCTGCCAGAATCCCCCACAGTACGCCATACTCAATCCCGACGATAGCCAGCACAAAGGACGACAAAACGGCCAGCGCTCCCATGATGATCAGCTGTGCCCTGACAAATGTGGCAATATAGCGGATAATACCACAGATCACCTCCAAAAGCACATGAAATTCTTCCCGGTCCAAAAGCCCGTTCATGATTCTGTCATAGTCTTTGGCAAGCAGGACCGATGCGATTAAAAAGGTCACCAGAAAACCAACCCCGGATGCGATCATACCGGCATACTCCAGAGACTGGGAAAGTACGCCCGGCAGGCTTTCCGTCTGAAGATAATCAATTCCCCTCTCCAGCTGTCCTAAAAGAAGCGACTCCAGATATTCACTGTCAATGCCGATAGTGCGCCCTACCATCTGGCACAGATCCCTCACTACGTTTCCAATCTGTGCTTCCACAGTATCCAGCCTGCCCGTCAGATCCGGCAGGCTGCCTACGATCCAGGAAAACAGGATCCACACCAGAAGTGCCAGCACCGTGCATGCAATCAGCAGCAGAATGACTGCGCCAACCTGACGGTGTACATGAAGTCTGGCCTGCATCTTTTTCAGGGTGGGACCGAACATGGTCACGAAGAGCATGGCTATGAGCACCGGCGCCACTAACGGCGTCAGATATTCGAGAAAAAAGTACACTGCTCCGATGATTACGAGCAGTGTGATAATTTTATGATCCTTCCATTTTTCTGCCATACGCTTCCTCCTGTATCGTTTGATATCAGTTAGTATGGCTTTTATGAATATGAGAAATACGATGGGAAAGTTTTTACCAGCAACATCCTAAAACTTTGCAAAAATGCTGCCCTCCGGCTTTACCTCAAACGTCATCTGCTTCCCGGTAGCAGGGTGTTTTAAAACAATTTTATAAGCACAGAGCGCCACATTTCGCACCTGCAGCTCTCTGCTGATCATGCAGGACAGTTCACTTCCGTACCGGCCGTCCCCCAAAAGCGGCAGACCGGCATGGGCCATCTGTGCACGGATCTGGTGAAAACGCCCTGTGTCGATGTGGATATCTAGCATGGCAATCTGTGCTTGCGTGGATAATTGCGATATCACACGATACTGCAAAACTGCTTTCTTTGCATTCACCGCACTCCGGTTCTCGCCTTCCACCACCACCGCACTGCCTGATGCTTCGTCTTTCACCAAATAATCCACAAGCTCTGCTGTTTCCACGGGAGGTTGTCCACATACCACCGCATAATACTGTTTATTCAGCGTTCCCTGGGACAGCTGCGCCGTCAGCTTTGCCGCTGCCGGGCTGTTTTTAGCAAATACCAGAAGGCCTTCTACCGGCTGGTCCAGACGGTGGATCACCCCAAGGTAGGGTTGGATGAACTTTTTCTGTGGGACAGACTGGGGCTTCTTCTGTGCATCGGCCTGCATTGCCTGCTGCCGTGCCTTTCCCGCCAGATAGTTCTTCAGCTCGCTCACCATGTCCTGCTGCCCCACCCTGGCAGTCTGGGTGGCCAGGCCGGCAGGCTTATAGCACACCAAAATATGCTGGTCTTCGTAAATAATCTTCGTTTTCATGATTTCGCCTTACATCTACCCTTTCCTGAGCCCCTTGGGATAATGATTCTTCATCACACCGCCGGCCAGCTTTCCCCAACCGATGCTGTAGCCATCTACCGTAATCAGATACCAGCCTTTCCCGCCCTCTGCCTGGAAAGTCATTCCGTTCAGATAATCCTTCACTTCCCTGCTGTCAGCGGACAGATTGTAGCAAAGCACCACATCCTCCGGCTTCAATGCCAGCGCCAGTGCATGAGAAGGCTCAAACCGGTTCTTCTTCATTGTGCCCAGATGCAGGCCCGGGCGCAGCACCTTTAAGCCTTTTGTAGCAGGCATCCGGGGCGGGCACAGATACAGCTGATCACCAAATTTCAAATAAGTGCCGGATAATTTTTCCTGTATACTTCCTTTCAGATATTCCTTTTCAAAAGCAAAATAATCGCCGCATTCCTTTTGCAGATTATTTTTAGCGGTAGGAATGCCCATCTCTATCCCATTTCTGCTGTGACACTGATAATTCTCGCCTGCCTCACCTTCCCGTTTGAGCACAGCTGCATAGTGACCTTCGCCCTTTACCTTGTGCGGCCAAAGACGCATGTCCTTCACCAGCGCAAACTGCGGATGCCTGCTCAGAAAACGTTCTACACTGCCCTCGTCCTCCAACGGCGCAAAGGTGCAGGTGGAATAGACGATCCTGCCGCCCGGTCGCACCATGACCGCAGCACAGTCCAGGATCTCATCCTGCCTGTCAGCACACATCTGCACATTTTCCTCGCTCCACTGTTCGCAGGCTTCCTCATTTTTACGGAACATTCCTTCACCGGAGCAGGGCGCATCCACCATGATGCGGTCAAAATAGTCCGGGAAAATATCAGCCAGCTTCTGAGGTGTCTCGTTGGTCACCATGGCATTGCAGATGCCCATTCGTTCCACGTTTTCTGAAAGAATCTTAGCCCTGGCCGGGTGGATTTCATTGCAGATCAAAAGGCCCTTCCCCTGCATAGCAGAGGCAATCTGGGTACTCTTACCGCCGGGAGCAGCACACAGATCCAGTATCCGCTCACCCGGCTGAGCTTCCAGTAATCCGGCAGACACCATGGCACTGGGCTCCTGGATATAGTATACCCCGGCCTCGTGGTAGGGATGCTTGCCGGGCTGGTCGGTTCCGGCATAGTAAAATCCGTTTTCTGCCCAGGACACCTGCTCCAGGTTGAAGGGGACCTGTTGTAAAAATTCTTCTTTATCTGCTTTCAGGGTATTTATCCTGAGAGACTGGTATTTTTCATGGTCGTAGCTTGCCAGGAACTGCTCGTATTCATCGCCGAGCATGGCTTGCATTCTGTTTAAAAATTGTGTGGGAAGCATCTAATTCGCTCCTTTATCTCTTTATTGAGGTATCATTCTTTCTTTTCAATCAACCGAATTTCTAATTCCAATCCTAATCCGTCAGCTAACTTTACAAGCATGTCCAGTGTGGGATTATATTCCTTACTTTCAAATCTGGTCTATCAGTGTATCATAGAAATTCATTACTGTAAATAACTTTTTGTATTTATAAAAGTTTTCCAAGTTCACTATAGAAATTGTTCAAAAAAGGGAAACCGTCTGATTTCCCTTTCTCAATATCACTAGCCCTCTGAATTATCGGTAAACACCGCCTCAATCTCCCCATCCGCAAAGATAAAGCCTGCCCCAGCATAATAGTACTCCGGTGTCTCGTCCTTCCTGATTTTAATCTTGGACCCTACCACGACCCTGCAAGGATGTCCCAGATAATCCATCTCACATCCCGGCTCCTCGATGAGCAGCTGGTGAAGGTGACCGCATATCATGACCTGAGGTCTTACCTCTTCCCGCAGCAGCCTGCCCCACTCCGTAAAGATCTCATCCTCAATCTGGAAAGGATCATTATGCTTTCTGGTAAACGGATTGTGCACGATGACCACCCGGTAAGCAACACCCTCTGCCAGATATTCCTTTTCGGCACTTTCGATGATCTTTTTGATAAATACGCTCTCCCGCTTCCGGAAAGCATGGCAGCAGACCGTATTACCATATTCCGCATGGCTGTCATCCTTGTCCTCGCCGCAGTCAAGCACCAGTCCCCAGATATTGCCCAGACGGAAGGAATAGTAGGAACGGCCGTCCTGGCAGGGGGTGTGGTCTGCAATTTTCTCTGCAAAAACACCTCTTGTATCATGGTTCCCCCTGGAAAATACGGTAGGAATATTTCCGTGGGTCAGTCTGTCCACAATCTCATAAATATTGATAAAGTTCTCAATTCTACCACTGTGGTCGGGAATGTCACCGTTTAATATCAGAAAATCAATGGGACCGTATTTTTTGATAAAATTCTCAGCGGCAGCTACCGGTTCCTCCACATGGTTATGGGCATCAGCAATATGGTAAGCCTTTGCATCAGGTCCCTGTACAGGCCGGAAATCAAAATCGATTCTGACTTCCTCTTCCGTCTCCGTAAAGTATGGCTTTCTTTCAATAATCTTGCGGTAGCAGACAGTATACTTTTTCTCCCTGTTAAGCTCCTCCATGGGCACGGTCATCCTGTGGGTACTTTCTGCCGAGCGCAGGATACCGTTGGAATCATCGTAATAAGCTTCTTCTCCTACCTGCACCCACATGAGACTGGGAGCTGATACCGGCACCATGATCTGATAGGTATCACCCACTGCAAAAACCGCAGGGGCTGTTCTTAAAATTTCAGCATTCTCCATATATTCCCTTCCTCCTTACCGTAAGACCGGACTACTATTGTCCGGCAATATCTGTTTTCCTGATTACGCAAATAACGTGCACCCCTGTATCCCCCGTCCATGCCTCTTTCAGTTTCTGAGGTCGTGCCATTGACCTCTTTCCCAATTTGTTGTAAACTGATTATATATGTAGAATCAGTTCATTAACATACAAAAATGTTGTGAAAACATGGATTATTTTTACAGGAGAGATATCATGCACTTATACAACGAGAAGACCTTACAGCTGATCAATTACGGACGGGAGGATTGCTGTAATCTGCACTCCTGGGGACCGGGCGCCCGGCCCTGCTACATCATTCACCATGTCATAAAAGGTTCAGGCTATCTGGAATGTGATGGCCGCCGCCATCATATTGCCGCAGGGCAAAGCTTCCTTATATGTCCATATACCATCGTTTTTTATTATCCCGATCCTCAGGATCCCTGGGAATACACCTGGGTAGACTTTGTCGGGAAAGAAGTCCCGGAATACCTGGAATCCTGCGCCATGAGCATCAAACAGCCTGTCTGCCCTGTTGACGCCTCCGGAAGGCTCCCTCTTCTTTTTGCATCGCTAAAAGGGCTGGATATCCATAAGACCGACCGTTTCCAGGCAAATGGAATTCTTCTGACAATACTGGGGCTGTATGCCGATCTTTTCCCTGCCAAAAACGGTCACATGGGCACCCTGGATGATACCAGACTGGATACCGCCCTTACGCTGATCCGCTCCAACTATCACCACTCCTGGTTCAATATTGAAGAGCTCTGCAAGATCATGCACTGTAACCGCGTTACCCTGTACCGCCTCTTCCGGAACAGCCTGCAGCTCTCCCCCAGTAATTATCTCATCCGGTACCGCATTGCCCAGGCCTGCGAAATGCTGCGGATGAATATGCCGGTAAAGACCGCCTCACTTTCCTGCGGCTTTACAGACCAGTTCTATTTCTCCAGGGCATTCAAGCAGCAGATGGGAATGACTCCTTCCGACTACCGGAAGCTGAAGAAGAACAGGCAGATGTCTCTGGCTTATAAGCTGCTCAACGGGACAATGGAATAATAATGCCCCTCTGGTCATAATTATCAGGCTGTCTTCTCCACACCCTTCAACCACTTCTTAACAAGCTCCACACTCATCCCGACCATTTCAGCAATCTTCTCAGCCGGCATGCCTGTTTGGGCGAGCTTAACCGATGTCGCTTTTGCCTGTTCACGCTTACCTTCTCGCTTGCCTTCTCGCCTGCCCTGGCTCCTCCCCAATTTCTTTCCATTCTCTAAAATCTGATCCGTAACTGTACACATAATATCATTCCCTCCTTCCTCACACTTTAAAAAGTGAACCCGCTTCGACAAATCTCCCTGGCTCATATCCATGGGATCTGCCGTCTTAAAATACTTCATCAGCTTTGCAATATCCGAACCATCATCCACGGCTGCATTGATATATGTGACATGTCTCCCGTCATCATATGGAATATCAGTGCCATCAAATGTCTTCTCTACCCGGTAAACCGCCCTGCCCTGTTTCCAGATGTCCGTTTCACTGATGTGAATTACATGTACCTCCGGCATCTCATCATAGGATTTCCCTTTTTGCAGGAACTCGCTGTCTAACATAGAACCGTAAAATCTGGTACGCCTGGCATGATCGATTGTATCCGACCTCTGAATCTCAATAATATACAGTTGCCCGTTTCCATCTTCTGCCAAAATATCCAGAATCGCATCGTGGGATGTTACTTTGGCTATGTAATACTGTATCCTGACTTCTTTTACCACCAGGTCCTTGATCCCGGTCGCAATTCGCAGAACATGCTGACATGCCCGAATGTCTTTCAGCGCTACTGTCATAAATACGTTACTCAGCAAACTAAATTCTTTCGCCTGCGTCAAACTCTTATCCCGTACATAAATTCTCCGAAACTGTGGTTGCCCCTGATTCTTCCTGTTTGCTTTCCTGCCCTTTTGTTTCTTTTGATTGTTTCTTCCTGCCATGAACCTCCTGTCCTGTATTGATGAGCACTTCCGGCAGAAATTTTCGCTAAGATGTCTTTATATTATCATCATATCACATCCACCCGCAATTTGCAATCACTTACACACGTAAAAATCCACACGAAGTAACATGTCTACGTTTCTGCCTGCATCTGCTTTCAATACAACTATTTTTCTCTATTCAGTTATATTCCAAGTGAAAATGCGGACGAAACGTCCAGGATTTAGTCTTAAAAAGCAAGACCAAAAAGACTTTTCACTTAAGACACCCTGTCTTCGGAGGCATCCGGCAATGCTAAACGCTCCAAAGACAGTCTTCTCATTTGTAATGGAATCTTAATCCTTAACGAATTAAGAATTATGTTAATAATATCGCAATGTGTATGATTTGTCAATCGTGATTTTACCTCTTCGCCCTTGGGTCATCACTTATTTGCAGATCTTAGGTGCCTTCTTTAAAAGTAATCTGGCCAGCAGCACAAACAGAACCACAACACCGGCTGTCAGGCTCATATTCAGGATCTTAGGAAATATTCGATACCAGTTCCTCCGTTACCTCCTCATGCTCTCAATCACCTTCTTCAACTCATCGATCTCTTCTCCCGACAATTTCTTTCTGGAACCGAAGGCAGCAGAAACGCCGGCAGCGAGCCCTCAAAGGCCTCCTCCACAAACTTCTCACTCTGCAGGGCATAGAACTGGGCACAGCTGATCAGAGATGTGATCACACGGTCCTTTTTCTGGAAAATACCACCATCACACAGACGCTTTAAAATGGTATAGGTTGTAGCCCACTTCCAGGTGAGCTCCTTTTCTGCAAACTTTACAAGCTCTCCGGGCGTTAAGGGTTCGTTTTGCCAGATGATGTCATCAAAACGGGATTCTATTGTGGCTAACTTCATGCCGCTCATGGAATACCTCCTCGTCTTTAATACGCAAAGTGTCTACATACTGTAGTCTATATATTAAGACTGCAGCATGTAGACACTTTTGTCCATTATTAGAAAGAAGATTAAAAAAATCTTTAATATATGCTATTTTCCCGCCAACATAATAGAACAATGCTGAACTATACAACTCTGTTCAATTACCAGTCAAATAGCAGAATTCAAAAATCAGTAATTACCATGATCCATACATATTAATCTTGCTATATGAAGATCCACTACGCAATCCTGTATCTACAAAACCATAATTTTTTCCTGCTCCTGTCACCGGAGTCCATACATCTCCACCAGAAGAAGGTTCCACTAAGTTAATAGCTTTCCATTCAGGATGCTCATCCCCAGCCAAAGAGGTCAAACAAGCAACTCTTTTTCCCGCTGCTACTTTACCCCAATAATCTCCTGCTGCATTATACACATTAGCTTCATTCCTCATAACAAAAGTAATATAAGTTGTTATTCCTTCCGTATGCTGCCCATACGGATAAAAATGACATCCTACGACGGCATCATCTGGAGGATTTTGTAACATTCCATCCACAAACTCTCCATCTGAATTTAAAAATTTAATATAATGCGAGTCTCCTTCATATCCTAACAAGGCAAAGGCTTCACGGTTATATATCTTTCCAATTTCATCCAAGCTACCAGTTGAACTGTTATAACTGTAAACAGGAACTACAAGTCCACTCTTGTTAATACAAAAAGTATTATCCATATTTTATCTCCTATTATTTATATTTGATATAGGCATTTGTTAAATGCCGGAAACCCTTGATTTTACTGGATTTCCTTGTTACTTTTATATAAATTTTCTCTCCGCTTATGGTATAATAGAAGTACCACCAACCACCATACAACTCACGGAGGAGAAAATTTATGACTACTAAATATCGTCAGATTTCTTTAAAATCATTTTCAGACTGTCAGGACATGTTTATGGACGATGTCCCTTCTTTTTTTCAACTGCTGGATGAGCATTTTGATATGGCAGAGTTTATACCCTCTGTTTTTACCAACGCCTTTTATCAGCATTTGGGAAGGAAACGCCTTTATCCATTGACCGGCTTTCTTTCGGCTCTTATCCTTCAAAAGATTTTTTCTATTCCCACTGATTCCCTGCTCATTCTTTTTCTTAATCTTTGCAAGGAACTTCGGGATTTTTGTGGTTTTACCAAAGTACCGGACGCTCCTCTGTTCACACGGTTCAGGCAGGACTTCGAATCTTACATTGAGCTCATGTTTAAGCAGATGGTTGATTACACGGAATCTATCTGCCAGCTCATTGATTCTTCCCTGGCCAATATACTGACCTTTGACACTTCCGGCATTGAACTTTTTGTTTTAGAGAACAATCCAAAAACTCTCAACGCTCTCATCAAAAAGCTCAAAACCTTTTACAAAGACAAGCCTGAGGTTGATCCTTATAAAATGGCCTATGGACTTATGCCCTCCCAGGCCGCCTCCTCCTCGGAAGCAAAGCAGATGTATATCAACGGGCATTTCTGCTACGCCGATAAATTTGCTATCCTCACCAACGGATTGGGCATCGTCAGAGACATTATCTTCCTGGATGATGACTTCAAAGCTGCTCATCCGGAACTCCCTGTGGAAAAGAAATCTGATTCTCCGGACGAAGATAAGACCATCAGTGATTCTGCCGCTTTAAAACCTGTTCTTTCTGACTTTTTTGCCAGCCACCCCACTTTCCATCCGGACACATTCCTTGGTGATGCTGCTTTTGATTCCGCAGACATCTATGGTTTCCTCAAAAATGATTTCGGATTCCAAAAAATGCTGATCCCGTACAATCCCCGTAACGAAAGCTCTCTCAAAAAGGTCGGTTATAATCAATACGGTTATCCCACCTGCCCCAATGACCCTTCGATTGCCATGAGATGTTGCGGTGTCACAAAGGAAAAAGGGCGTTCTGACAGGACCAAATGGTGTTGTCCAAAAGTGCATATGGTAAACGGCGAATGGCTTTGCGATTGCGAGAGCCCCTGCAGTACTGCTAAAAAAGGGCGTACCACTTACACTTATGAAAACATGGATCTACGCTTGTTCCCCGGTATCCAGCGTGACACACCGGAATGGGATTCTCTTTATAAGATAAGAACCTCTGTGGAACGAGCCATCAACCACTTTAAAATCAACATGTGCATTGCCGGAAAAAGAACTCGTAATCATGCGACTACAAAAGCTGATGTATTCCTTGCAGGTATTGCAAGCCAGCTCACGGTAATAGTTGCCCATCGCATGAATTGCCCGGACTATATACGCAGCCTCAAGCCGTTGGTTGCCTAAAAATGTATTTCATTTTCATGCTTCAAAAGCTTTCGGGCTAAAAGTGCGCCCTTTTGCCAGAAATTATTCTGACTTCAATCTGACATTTATGCCAAATCAGGCTATTTCCTGATAATGACCTTGTTTTTTCTCCTTACCTAGGGCTGAACCTCAGCCCAACCCTTAGCAAAATACATTTAACAATTACCTAAGAAATGAGTATAATATCAAGATTTGTATCACGAATTCCCAAAACGGACTTCTGTTTGATTCCGATGTGGTCAGTGGAAGAATGACTTGGAAAGAAAATCATACAACCGCTGGTGGAAAACAGTATTGAGCACGGATATTGCGGAGGCAACATTCCCCTTCATATGATTTTATCAGGAAAAATTGTGGAAGGAAATGATATCTCTATTACATTACAGGATGACGGTAAGGGGATGGAAATGGAGCAGATTGCGCAGATAGAGTCATTATTGTCATCAACAGTAAAAGCAAAACTGAAGCTTGATCAAAATGAGAGCGGAAATAGTATCGGCATGAGAAATATTTTGGAACGAATTCAGTTGTATTACGGAGAACGATATTATTTGCGTATTGTGAGAAGTGATGAAACAGGAACATTGGTTGAAGTCCGTATTCCCGGACAGTGGTGAGAGAGACATGGAGGAGAACAGAATGAACTGTCGTATTTTGGTCGTAGATGATGAGCCGAATATTGCGGAAGGAATACAGATTATGATTCAGAGGGAGATGCCTTCCAGCAGTGTGGTCGGATTGGCGTATGATGGTACACAGGGTATCGGGATGGCTATGTCTCTGAAACCGGATATCATATTTCGGGACCATTGAGCAGCTGAAAAACTGGATCATTAATACCCTTGTGGGGATGAATGATCTGATGGTAAAGGAAAATATGCCCGAAAAGAATGATGTGGTGGAAGCGGCTAAAAAATATATGAGCAAAAATTTAAGTAAAAGTATTACTTTAAATGATATCTCAGAACATTTTTTTATCAATCCTTATTATTTCAGTCAGCTTTTTAAGAAAAGGACAGGGGAGAATTATCTGGATTATCTGACAGGATTGCGGATCAAAAGAGCCAGAAAATTACTGGAGGCGACTGATTTAAAGGTATATGAAATATGTGAGATGGTAGGATATACCAATATCAATCATTTCAATAAGGTTTTTGAGCGAATGGTCGGTCTGAAACCAAGGGAATACAAGGAAAGCTTAAAATCGGTAGAATAAAACATTAAAAAGCGTCATTGTTCATTTGACCTGTTTTGAAGATAATAAGTATATCAACAAAAAGGAGGAAAACTCATGAAAATGAAGAAATTAGTATCGATACTGTTGGTCGGTGCCATGACGACAGCACTTCTTGCGGGATGTGGCAGCAAGGAAAATGCCCAGACCCAAGAAGTCAAGGGAACATCTGTAGAAAAAAGCTCTGAAGGAGAGCTGCCGGATGTGGAACTCTGGCACACCATTGTAGGTACGACGAAGGGAATCGAAAAGGATGGTCCCATGTATAATTTCTACAAGGATGTTCTGGGAGTAGGAATCGTTGAGCCTTATGTAGAGTGGAATGGCGGCTCAACCTACCAGGCGGAGGCCGTGCCGAGGCAAGATGGATGGATCACCTATTTGCGATGTATGGAGTTGCCATGTATGAAGGATATCCTGATTGGGATATTTATGACGGCGAGCTTACTTACTCTGCGTTAACACAAAATATGAAAGATGCACTGCAGTTTGCCAGCGAGCTTTACGCAGAAGGTCTGCTGGATCCCGAGACGTTGCTAAATGATAAGGCCGGGTGGGAAGGAAAGGTAAATTCCAACCAGGTAGGCACCTTCTTCCATTGGCTTACCGTTTCCTACTACTATACGGACCAGTTGAAACAGGGAACCGGTGTGGCAGGAGATTGGGCATACATGCCTGTGATCAGTGCTCCGGGGTATGAAGGATTTTATACACAGAAGCAGCTTGGTTCTCTGTGGATGGTCTGCTCTAATACGGAAGATGAGGCTAAAATTGATGCCATGATGAAGATCCTGGATGGATTTGCAGATCCTGACAACTGGGAAGATTTGGCCTCAGGACCGGAAGGTTATTTGTGGAACTATGACGAAGCAGGCAATAAAATACCGGTCGCAGATGCAACCAATCTGGAAGCTCCGTTTGCTTATCCCGGCAGCGTATTTGCCACAAAGGATGCTATACAAAAGGATCTGGATGAAATGATCAAAGTGACCACAGATGAAGACAGCATAGCAGGAATAGAGAGATGTAAAGCAAATGTGGAAGCATGTGAGGGAAAGGCAATAGCGGGAGATGGCCTGCCCAATAGTGTGTATGACGAGTATCCGGATATTTTGAACAGAACATTGTATGTAGAGTATGCAAGTAAAATTATTGCAGGAGAATATTCGATAGACAAGTTTGATGAATTTGTGGAGAAATGGTATGCTTCCGGCGGAGAAGAGGTAACAAGGAAAGCCAGAGAGTGGTATGAATCCATACAGTAATCATAACTGTATCAATTGATATAGGAGCAACAAAAAAACACCGAAAAATCGGTGTTTTTTTAATCGATGCGACAGGATTCGAACCTGCGACCTCTACGTCCCGAACGTAGCGCTCTACCAAGCTGAGCCACGCATCGCTTTAGCAACATTAAAATAATACACAAATTTCCTGACTTTGTCAAGAGGTTATGATGAAATTACCTTGATATTTAAAGCGGTGAATGATAGAATGAGATTGCAGCAGGGAAAAAGTACTTGTAGTGCTTCAGAGAGGAGCGTGTTTATAGAATGTGCGATACTAAGATGAGAAAGATGCTTCCGGTGGGAATTGAAAGCTTTGAAAAAATTAGAGCTGAAGGATTCTATTATGTGGATAAGACATCGATGATCAGGGACTTGCTTTATAAGTGGGGAGAGGTAAACCTGTTTACCAGACCGAGAAGATTTGGAAAATCATTGAATATGAGCATGCTGAAAGCTTTTCTGGAGATTGGCTGTGATAAGACCTTGTTCGACGGTCTGGAGATTTCAAAGGAAACAACGCTTTGTGAACAGTATATGGGAAAGTTCCCGGTTGTAGCTATCAGCTTAAAAAGTGTGAATGGAGATAATTATGCAGCAGCCCGATCCATGATCTGTTCTGCTGTCGGTAAAGAAGCGATGCGGTTTCAGTTTTTGCTGGATAGCGAAAAACTGACGGAAAAAGATAAAAAGCTGTATCATCAGCTTACCATGGTAGATGAGAGTAATGGGGAAGCCTTTGTCATGTCGGATGCTGTATTGGCTGGAAGCTTAAAGACACTTTCAGAGCTGCTTCTAAAACATTATGGAAAAAAGGTGATCATACTTATTGATGAATACGATGTTCCGCTGGCGAAGGCCAATGAGCGGGGATATTATGATCAGATGGTTAATGTGATCCGTAATTTGTTTGACCAGGCGCTGAAGACGAATGAAGCGCTTTATTTTTCTGTTCTGACCGGCTGTCTGCGTGTGGCGAAGGAAAGTATTTTTACAGGGCTGAACAATCCAAAGGTTTTCTCGATTACCACAGTAGGATTTGACGAGTACTTTGGATTTACGGATGCTGAAGTAAAAGAAATGCTGCAATATTATGACCTTGAGGGAGTGTACGATTCCATGAAGACCTGGTATGACGGATACCGTTTCGGTAATGTGGATGTGTATTGTCCATGGGATGTCATCAGCTATTGTGATGAACTTTTAGATGATCCGGCACTGGAACCCAGAGATTATTGGTCCAATACGAGCAGCAACGATGTGGTGAAGCAATTTATTGAGAAAGTGGATCAGGGACTTACGAAGCGTGAAATTGAAAATCTGATTGCCGGTGAGATGGTGACGAAAGAAATCCGCCAGGAACTGACATATAATAATCTTTATGACTCGATTGACAATATCTGGAGCGTGCTGTTCACCACAGGATATCTGACCAAGCGCGGCAAGGCGGATGGGAAGAAGCTGCAGCTGGCAATTCCCAATATGGAAATCCGTAATATTTTTACGGAAACGATTATGACCATGTTCAAAGAAAATGCCAGGAAGGATGGCGATTCGTTAAGGGGATTCTGTGAGGCGCTTAAGGCGGGCAATGCTGAGGAAGTGGAGAGAAGGTTTACTTCCTATCTGAGTAAGACGATCAGCATACGAGATACATTCGTAAAGAAGCCAACCAAGGAAAACTTTTATCACGGGATTCTGTTGGGCATCCTTGGCTTTAAGGAAGGCTGGTATGTAAAATCGAACAAAGAGACCGGTGATGGTTACAGTGATATTTTGATCGAAATCGAAGATGAGGATATCGGAATCATTATCGAGGTAAAATATGCAGAAAATGCCGATTATGCATCCGGCTGTGAGGCGGCTTTGAAGCAAATAGAGCAAGAAGGATATGTAGCACAGCTGAAAGCAGACGGTATCCATACGATCCTTAAGTATGGTATTGCCTGCTATAAGAAAGGGTGTCGAGTGGTAGTGGAAAAATAAGATTCACCCAAAATATTGACAACGGAGGAAACATTATGAGTCAGGCGATTTGCACGCTGAAAAAGGGAGAAGGCCGCACTATTAAGGCCGGCGGCATGTGGATATATGATAATGAGATAGATTCCATTCTGGGAAGTTTCGAGAATGGTGATGTGGTAGCGATACATGATTTTGATGGTTATTTTCTGGGATACGGATTTATCAACACCAAATCTAAAATCACCATCCGTCTGCTGTCCAGAAAAAAGGATGCCGTGATTGATGAAGCTTTTATGGAGCAGAGGGTACGGGACGCCTGGGAATATCGCAAGCAGACAATCGATACCTCAAGCTGCCGACTGATTTTCGGGGAAGCTGATTTTCTTCCGGGAATCGTAATCGATAAATTTTCAGATGTGCTGGTAGTGGAGTCTCTGGCGCTTGGAATCGATAAATGGAAGCCGGTAATCGTGGAAGCGTTAAAGAAGGTGCTGGCAGAGGACGGCTTCACCATCCGCGGTGTATACGAGCGAAGCGATGCCAAAGTGCGCCTTCAGGAAGGCATGGAGCGATATAAGGGATTTATCGGTGAGCCCTTTGATACCAAGGTGGAAATCGTAGAAAACGGTGTTCACTACATGGTGGATGTAGAGGATGGTCAGAAGACCGGATTTTTCCTGGATCAGAAAAATAACAGGGCCGCCATTCACCGTTTCTGTAAGGATAAAAAGGTACTGGACTGCTTCACCCACACCGGTTCCTTTGCACTCAATGCGGGAATTGCAGGTGCTGCAAGCGTTCTGGGCGTGGATGCTTCTGAACTGGCAGTGGAGCAGGCACGCGAAAATGCCGGATTGAACGGGCTGGAGGATCGTGTACAGTTTACCTGTGCTGATGTTTTTGAACTGCTTCCGGAGCTTGAGAAAAAGGGAGAGCAGTTTGATGTAGTCATCCTGGATCCGCCTGCCTTTACCAAGTCCCGTAATTCTGTGAAAAATGCAGTAAAGGGCTATCGTGAAATCAATGTGAGAGGTCTGAAGCTGGTGAAGAATGGTGGATTTCTGGTGACCTGCTCCTGTTCACATTTTATGGAGTCGGATTTATTTGCCAAGACGATCAGGGAAGCTGCCAATGGGGCGCATAAGAGACTGCGCCAGGTGGAATTTCGGACCCAGGCTTGCGACCATCCTATTTTGTGGGCGGCAGATCAGTCTTATTATTTGAAATTCTATATTTTCCAGGTGTGTGAGGATAGGTAGGAACTGAAAAACGAAAATTTTAGATTGACAAATCCTAAGTACCGCCGTATAATTATTAAAAATCTTAATACTTTTAAGCATTGAGATTCTTATACAAAAGAGAAAACTGTCTTCGGGTTTTCCGATATTTTCGGATATATCTGAAGACAGTCTGTCGAAAGTGAAAAGTCTTTTTGGTCTTGCTTTTTAAGACTGAATCTTGGATGCTTCGTCCGTACTTTCACTTGGAATACAACTGAATAAAGGAAATAATCGTATTGAGAGTAAATGTAGGCGGGATAGATATTGCTTTTGTTCACTTAGCGCAGTTATGTAAATTTGCGGGAGAGAATAAGCTGGTCGGATAACTAAAAGCCTTGACAAAATTCAAAAATGTGGTATAGTTCTAAATGCACTTGCAACTCATTTGCATTTAGAACTATATTATTTTTGCTGAATCCACGACAATGATTTGGCATTTGGAAAGGATATTTACATGTTACACATTATAGAACACAGTGTGCTGGACAGTCTGAAGCTGGTTCCGTTTTTATTTTTAACATATTTAGTCATGGAGTATCTGGAGCACAAAGCCGGTGATAAAACACAAAAGGTAATCGGCAAGGCAGGAAAATATGGTCCCCTTTTGGGTGGTGTACTTGGGGTTGCTCCTCAGTGCGGGTTCTCCACAGCAGCTTCCAATTTATATGCAGGACGTGTGATTTCCATGGGAACGCTGCTGGCAGTTTACCTTTCTACCTCGGATGAGATGCTGCCCATATTAATTTCTGCAAAGGCAGAGCCTGCACTGATTGTGAAGATATTAGTTTTAAAAGTTCTGATCGGTATGGCGGCAGGCTTCCTGGTGGACTTTTTGTTTGCCGGAAAACAGAAAGAGCATCATCATATCCATGAAATGTGCGAAGAACAGAATTGCCACTGTGAGGAGGGAATACTGCGTTCCGCAATCAATCATACGGTCAGAATTACGTTCTTTATACTCCTGATTACTTTTGCGTTGAATCTGGTGATGCATTATGTGGGTGAGGATGCGCTGGCAAGCCTCCTGCGCGACCACGGGATCGTGGGGCCGATCCTGTCAGGACTGGTGGGGCTCATTCCCAACTGTGCATCTTCCGTGGTGATTACACAGCTGTATCTGGAAGGTGCCATGAGCTTTGGCACCATGATGGCAGGCCTTTTGGTTGGCGCCGGAGTGGGTGTACTGGTACTGTGCAGAGTGAATCATAACAGAAAAGAGAATCTGCAGATTATTGGGCTTTTGTATTTGATAGGTGTGGTGTCAGGTATTATTCTGGGATAGTGGTGCAATTCTGTAGTGATTTTAGAGGTGTGGAGGAAAAATTTATTATGGAACGGGTTAAGCAGACCGGCAGAGAAGAAATTTTTTCTGCGGGAAAGAAATATCCTGTGGGAGTCAAATGGACCAGGCAGCGTAAGTGTGTCTATGATATTTTGAAAGCAGCTAAAGAACCGTTAAGCGCAGTACAGATTTACCAGCATATTTTGCAGCTGGAGCAGGATGTGACCTATGCAGTGTCTACTGTATATCGCATTCTGGGCGCATTTGAAGAAAAAGGCATTGTGTTGAAGGATATGCGGGCAGGAGACGGTAACGGAGTATACGAACTGAATCGCGGAGGGCATACACACTATGCAGTCTGCCTGGAGTGCCATAAAAGGATTCCACTGAAAAGCTGTCCATTTGCTCATATGCATCCGGCGGCGGAAACAGGAGATTTTCAGGTTACCGGGCATAAGCTGGAACTTTACGGATACTGCAAAGAATGCAGGAATAAAGATTTTTAAAATTACAGAAATAAAAATTTTAAAAATTAAAGCTTGCATTTTAAAAAAAATTGATGTATAGTAATGAATCATAGAGAAGAAAGTTCTCAACTGAATAATTTTTTGAAAACGAAGGCGTTTACACAGGAAGTGTAGCGCCTTTTTTGCTTTTTCAAAAAATGGGATATAGGAGGATTAGATTATGAGCGAAATATTAAACGTGGAAGAGATTTTTGCCAGCAAAGTATTTACACTTGGTAAAATGAAAGAAAGATTACCCAAGAACGTTTACAAAGAGGTTAAAAAGATCATGGATCAGGGCGGCGAGTTATCACTGGCAACAGCTGATGTCGTTGCAAAAGCCATGAAAGACTGGGCAGTAGAAAACGGTGCGACCCACTACACTCATTGGTTCCAGCCGCTGACCGGTATCACTGCTGAGAAGCATGATTCCTTCATTGCCCATCCCGATGCTGAGGGCAAGATGCTGATGGAGTTCTCCGGTAAAGAATTGATCAAGGGTGAACCTGATGCTTCTTCTTTCCCCTCCGGTGGCTTACGTGCTACTTTTGAAGCAAGAGGATATACTGCATGGGATATGACTTCTCCCGCTTTCTTAAAAGAGGACGCAACCGGCGTGATTCTTTGTATTCCCACTGCTTTCTGTTCCTACAAGGGTGAAGCACTTGATAAGAAGACACCGTTGCTGCGTTCCATGGAAGCTGTCAGCGCACAGGCACTGCGTATTGTAAGACTGTTCGGCAACACCGAAGCAACCAAGGTAGTTGCAAGTGTAGGCCCTGAGCAGGAATACTTTCTGGTAGACAGAGAGAAATATTTGAAACGTGAAGACTTGATTTTTGCAGGACGTACCCTTTTCGGTGCACCCGCTCCCAAAGGGCAGGAGATGGAGGATCATTACTTCGGCACTATCCGTGAAAGAATCGGTTCCTATATGAAAGACTTAAACATTGAACTGTGGAAGCTGGGCGTAACTGCCAAGACCCAGCACAATGAAGTAGCTCCTGCACAGCACGAGTTAGCACCTATTTATGAGACCGCTAATATCGCAGTAGACCATAACCAGCTGGTAATGGAGACCATGAAAAAGGTTGCCGGACGCCACGGCCTGACCTGCCTCCTTCACGAGAAGCCTTTTGCGGGAGTAAACGGTTCCGGTAAGCACAACAACTGGTCCCTGGGTACCGATAATGGTGTGAACCTGTTAGATCCCGGCGATACTCCTAACGAAAACATTCAGTTCCTACTGGTACTTGCCTGCATCATGAAGGCTGTAGATACCCACGCTGATCTGCTCCGTCAGAGCGCATCCGACGTAGGCAACGACCACAGACTGGGTGCTAACGAGGCACCGCCTGCTATCATCTCCATGTTCCTGGGCGAACAGTTGGAAGATGTGGTAAAACAGCTGGTAGAGACCGGTGAGGCTGCTCATCTGGTAGAGGGCGGAAAGCTGCAGACTGGAGTATCTACCCTGCCTGATCTTGATAAAGATGCTACTGACCGTAACAGAACCTCACCTTTTGCCTTTACCGGTAATAAGTTCGAGTTCCGCATGGTAGGAAGCTCTGACTCCATTGCAAGCCCTAACACCACGCTCAACGCTATCGTTGCAGAAGCTTTCTGCGAAGCAGCAGATATCCTTGAGAAAGCTGACGATTTTGACAAGGCCGTACATGACCTGATTAAAGAATACATGACAAAACACCAGAGAATCGTCTTTAACGGCAACGGCTATTCCGATGAATGGGTAGTAGAAGCTGAGAGACGCGGACTGCCTAACATCAAGTCCATGGTAGAAGCTGTTGAGACTCTGACTACTGAGAAATCTATCAAGCTGTTTGAAAAGTTTGGTATTTTTACTGAAGCAGAACTGGAATCCCGTGCAGAGGTTCTGTATGAGACTTACTCCAAGAGCATTAACATTGAAGCTCTGACCATGATTGATATGGCTAAGAAGCAGATTGTTCCCGCAGTCATCAAATATACCAAGTCTCTGGCTGACACTGTGATCGCAGTAAAAGAAGCCGGAGGAGACGCTTCCGTGCAGGCTGCTCTGCTGAAAGAAGTATCAGAAAAACTGGCAGAGGCGAAGTCGGCTTTGGCTGATCTGGAAAGCAAAGTAGCAGCTACTGCTTCTATCGAGGATCAGAAAGAACTTGCATTTTTCTTCAAGGATGAAGTTCGCGCTGCAATGGATGCTCTGAGAGCACCTGTTGACGAACTGGAGATGGTGGTTGACAAGACAGTATGGCCGATTCCTACTTATGGTGATTTGATTTTTGAGGTATAACTTGTAAGATTCGTTTGCTTGCTTTCATTACTTTTCCTTTTATATACCTATTGAGGGGCCTGTGCTTGGGCACAGGTCCTCACCTCAAATGGGGATGAGATAAAAATTGTTTGTATTGTACAAAAAATATAAAAAAATAAATTTTAATTTGGATGAATTTTATGCTTGCATTTTGGACAAACTTGCAGTATAATACTTCAAGTAAGAACGACATAGGGCTATCGCCAAACGGTAAGGCAACGGACTCTGACTCCGTCATTTCAAGGTTCGAATCCTTGTAGCCCTGCTAAAATCACCCGGTAGAGAAATCTACCGGGTTTTTGTTTTTGCCGGAAAAGCCAGGAAATATGCGGGTTTGCCGGGATTTTTAAGGAAAAAGAATTTAGAATATGCTTGAAGCGTAAACAGGCGGGATTTTTGAAATCTCCGCCTTTTTACTGCTTTTTGCCATTCGTTTTGAAAAAATGGGTCAATTCATGGGTCAATTTGAAATGAGAGTTTATCGGAACTGTCGATTAAGCTGAAAAACGAGTGGGTAATGCCGAAGACCTTGTTCCCGGAATTTGTTTCTGATGTGATGGAGGTTGCAGGGGAGAAAGAGGATAATTATAGCCGCAAGGAATTGTATGAAAGTAAAGCAGGAGGAATGCAATACGGATGTACGAGAAAGGAGCAAGGACAAAAGAGATTGCCGCATATATTGGGGATTTGGATTCCACAACAGAGCAGTATTACATCGCAGTCCGGAAAAAATTAGTCACAGATGGTAAGGTACAACAAGTTGTGCAGTTACCGACGGGTGCAAGAAAGCAGGGAGCGTGAGTTGGATATAGTCTGACTCATGCTTTTCTTTTATAATGAAGAAACCTAACTTGTGCAGACAGAGGTAATACGCATAAGAAGAAAATCATTTTTGAAGAAATATAATAAAAGAAACGGTTGGTATCGAAAACATGGGCTTTTTTTGCGTTTGTGGGGAATTCAGAGAATGCCAGTTCAGAAGGTCGGCAGATGCGACGACCTTCTGTTGCACCATTGCAGGCGGTGTCAAAATCGGTCTCCACAGCGAGGAGGGCGGATATAGAAGATATGTTGTGGCATATGAAGACAGCAAACGCAAACAGGAATCCACTTCGTATCTGACACTTATTTCTGTACCTTAATCAGCTTCCACTTCCCACTGTTATACCGAAGCAACACAAGAAGGGATCTTACCAGCTGATCACTCAAAAACGCCAGCCATGCACCGTAAAGCCCCATACCCATCCTTACGAAAAGGATTGCCAGCACCGGCCTCATCAGAAGAATGGTGATAAAAGTAATAATCGCAGTAGACCTGGTATCACCGGCACCGCGCAGACCACCGGCAGTAATGAACTGTGAAGTTTGGAACGGCTGCAAAAAGGCCACAAAATACATGATTTTACCGCCGGTTTCAATGATACCCGGATCGCTGTTATACAGAGCAACGATATTTTTACCAAAGAGGATAAAGACCACAAAGAGTACCATGGCAGAAATAAGACCTACAGTACGTGTCTTACTGCAGTAAGCTTGTGCCATATCGGAGCGCCTCTTTCCGAGAGACTGTCCCACAAGTGTGGTCGCGGACACTGCAAATGCCTGTCCAGTCATAAAGGATAACGCCAAAATATTCATGCAGACCTGATGGGTTGCATAAGCAGCGGTCCCCAGGGTTGCAATGGTCTTTGCAAAAATGATGACACCCACTCGCATGAGAAGCTGTTCCACCATTGCGGGGAAACCGATATTTATCATATTTCCGAGAGCTTCTTTATTCGGCTTAAATCCAAGTTTGAATTCCAGCTTTAGGAAGCCGTTTCCCTTTATAATAACCGCCAATGCCATGACGAACGCGACGAATTGACCGATGACGGTTGCAAGAGAAGCACCTGCAACGCCAAGCTCCGGGAAGCCCAGATTTCCGTATATAAGCAGCCAGTTAAAGAAAACATTCACGATATTTGCAATCAGATTATAAATCATACAGGTCCTGGAATCACCCACAGCACGCAGGGAAGCTGTAATCGTACTGGTCAGAGCCATCGTCAGAAAGCCGGCCATCTGAATCTGCAGATACCGGGTTGCCCATTCGGTAACGATCTCTTCGGTGGAACCCATAAAAATTACCATGGGACGGGCAAAAATGATACCGAGAATAGAAAGAATAATGGTTGCAATAAAGGTGAACATCAGCCCCTGGCGGACAATCAGGTTGGCATTTTCCTTATCATTTTTTCCTTTATAGCGTGCCACCAGAGCAGTAACACCTGTATTCATTGCGATAAATGCCGTCATTAGTAAAAACTTTGGCTGAGTTGTCAGTCCCACAGCGGATAAAGCTTGAACTCCTGCCTGGGAATTGGCGGTTCCGCCGATGGAGCCTACCATCATCATATCTACCATGGACGCAAGCTGCGTCAGGAGCAGTTCAATAAAGCTTGGCCAGGCAATGCGGACAATGTCTTTGTATAATTCCCCGGATCTGACTCCATCAGGCAGCTTTCTGGTTACTTTTAAATTGTCATAAGTGATCTCATCACCATAGGGAAGGCGATCCAACGTAGTCTGTAAGCGTTTTGCGCTCATAAAAAGATTCTCCTTCGTAAAATAACTGTCTTTCATATTTATGATATACTCTTTAAAGGAAATTACAATATCCTCTCCGGCACCGTCTCTGCCATCCTCTGATACCCTGCAGCGCTGGGATGCAGATGGTCACCGCTGTCAAAGCTTTTCTCAAAGCTTTTTGAATTGGCAGGATCGCACAATGCCCGATCAAAATCAATACAACCGTCAATCAGATCGGTACTGCGGATCCAGTCGTTGTAAGCATTGCGCATTTCTTCACGGAAAGGAGCATAAGTCCGCCATCCTTCAATGGGCAAAAGCGTACCTACATAAACTTTATACCCATAAGAACGGGCCTGAGCGATGTACGTCTTCAGGCCTTCAATTAATTCTTCCACAGTGGGCAGATCGCTCATGGGGCGGAAGGGATTCACTTCCGTGCCTACCGGGTGAATGATGTCGTTGATACCTTGCTGGATGATCACGGTATCAGCGCCATCGGTGGGCACTTCATGAGCAAATCGCTTTGCACCCATCAGGCCATATGACTCATAAGTAATGCAGCTGTATTCCCGAAGAATGCGGGAACCGCTGGTAGCGCGCCTGATGATCGCTGTATGAGGAAACTGTTCCTTACACCGCAGAGTCAGATAATCCGGCCAGTCCTGAGCGGTAATAGAGTCTCCGTAGCAGACAATCGTGCGGTTGGACACATCGGTATGAACGGATACGTTGCTTAAAAAGTAAAACAGATTCGTCTTCCTGGAGATATCAATAGAAAATTCTTCACATTCTGTCTGGTCTCCCATGGCATACAGGCCTTCGGATAAAGGACCTGATGTGAATACAGTAGAGCGCATCTGTGTAAAATCAGCCAGATAAAAGCTGACCAGGATAGTGCTTTTCGCGTAAATTGTGCATGCCAAAGAATCTGTTACAGCGTGTTTGCCGGCTGGGATAGTCACGGTAGGGGAGCCGTTAAACGTAACGGGATAGAATGTCCCTTCTATATTAATAGTAGTTTTCTGAATCGTAATGGCTTCGGTGCCGCAGTAATTGTCAAAGGTCAGCCTGATGGCATCTCCCGGGAATTGACAATAGATGGGGTAGCGAAGCGTGATATTTTTACTATAGCTTTCCGGTCTGTTCTCACCGATAGAGACGGCGTTGCCCCAGACGGAAGCCCAATGCATAGTGTCGGTCATTTGGTTTGTACCTTATGCTGATAATGGTGTGACCATTCTGCAGCTTCCCTTCTTTTCTGAGAGTTACAGCAGTAACTCCTTCATTTGTTTAGCATCGCTCCTATTTTATCAAATCTTTTTTCAAATGTAAACAAATAGAATGGAAGCATTCAGAGCCGTTTAGTTCCGGATACAGGGCACGCTAATATTGTAGACCGTTGTAATGGAAAGAGTTATAAAAAGGGGCCAGGTGCGTATGGCGTACCGGCCCCCAAAACATTCATAAATTTATTTATTCTTTTTCAACTGATAAGATCCTACTGTACACAGGAAAGCTATTGCCATAAGCCATACAACTGCATTGCTTTCTCCTGTCTTGGGCACATCATCATATTCACTGCTGTTAGAAGAAGCGGTTGTGCCTGCAGAAGTCGTAGAAGAAGCAGGTGTTGTGGCGGTGGTTGTACCGGCTGCAGGAGTCTTGCTGTATTCCTTTTCATCCGTTCTTACAGAACCGTTTTCAATATATAAAGTTCCCTTGTTGAAATTATAGAAATCATAATAAACCTTGTTGTTGTCATAACCTTTTACATGACCAACAGTACCGCCTGCTGCTGCAGTTGCAGTGATATCAGAAGTACCGATGATTTCCAGGTAGCTTACGTTGCTATTGAAATTACAGAAGCCCTGGTCGTAGATGTAAGCATTAGTTACATCACCGTTAATAACACAGCTGCTGTTATTGAGCACGTAGAGATTATCGATACCTTTTACAGTGATGATGGGCGCAGCATCTGTGCTGAGAACAGTCAGGTTACCCAGACGTGCATCCAGTTCCAGAGTGTAGCCGTTAGCGCCGGCAATGATGATATAATCACCGTCTACAATATCCTGTTTCAGATAGTAGATTTCACGGCTGGTATTCTCGTCATTCCAATTTCCTACCATGTAGCGCCAGTCACCGGAACCGCTGTCGTATTTTACGGAATAGGTGGTGGGCTCAACAGCTTTGGCAGTGATGGGTGTGCTGAGAATAGGCAGTACACAAAGCAGTGCTGCTGCAAAGAGAGTGATGATTTTCTTGGCTTTTTTCATAGTTGATACCTCCTGATATAATATATTGTTTTTTTACTATTATAAGCCATTGGCCTTCGTTTCAATCATGATTATGGAATCGGGAGATAATAATCACCGGATTCTGTTTCCTTGGCTACTACTACAAAACGGCCATTCTCCACATGATAAGCACAGGTGGAAAGGGTGATGAAGTGATCACCGAATTCTGCGGTCACACCGGTATCATACAGAGAAAGTTCCTTAATATTATTATAGAAATCCAGAAATTCTTCTTCTGTATCTGCCCGGAAGAATTTATAAAACTTGAACACATCATCCGTCTTTTTATAGACCTGGGAGTAAAACACGGAGATGACTTCGTAGTTACGCTGACATTCCGGTGTGTATAGGATGATATTCTTATGTTCCTCGCAGTAGTTTTCATCCTTGTAATCAGCCAGGTGACCGAACATGGTTCCTGCCTTCATATTATGTCCATGAATAATCAAGTTGGTTGTCAGCGGTTCCAGACAACTGTCTGTATCCAGTATCAGGCAGCCTGCCGAGTTGGATTTTTTGTCAAAACCACGGCGGAGATAATAGTTCTCGTCTTCCGGCGTCCACATAATAGGATAATCGATGTTGGTACCGGGAATGTTCAGCCAGCCGGCCATATCCTCGTTGGCCAGGTAACTGTCAGCGTAAGGATTGGGAACCGCTTCAGGCAGTTCTTCAGTTTCCTGGGCTGAAGCATCTTCTTCGGTAGTGTCTGTTGCGTCATTGTAGGCTTCGTTGGTAATATTCTCCATGGGAGTATTTTCCGTGGAGAGTGTTTCCGGTGCTTCTTTTCCTTGAGAGGCGGCTTCCCGCAGCTCCTCCAGAGTCTTTTCGGCTTTTATAATGTCCTGATGGCCGGTGTACAGGATGATTCCGGCTGCTATCAGGCATCCGGCGGCAATGCCGGCGAGTATAATGGATAATAATTTTTTTGTTGGATTCATAATACTTCCTTTTATGAATTATATTACCATTATTATACTCTATTAAAGTTGCACAACGCAATAGTTTTTCCTTAATCTGTCTAAATATTCAGTCAAATTTAAGGATTTCATAAGAAATTGGAGCCGAAAGGAATTGTATCTTGATGGAGATTATGGTAGAATAAAACGAACGTGTTAAGGTATATTTACAGAAGGAAGATATTTTGAATGTATTCATTTAACAGTAAGATAAGATATAGTGAGTGCGACAGTGATGGCAGGCTGACGTTGCCTTCATTGCTGAATTATTTTCAGGATTGTTCCACGTTTCAGTCGGAAGAACTGGGTGTTGGCGTGGGATATTTAAAGGCGCATCATCAGGTGTGGGTATTGTACGCGTGGCAGATTGAGGTGGAACGTTATCCGCGGTTGTGTGAAGAGGTAGAGATTGGAACGTTTCCTCATGAATTCAAAGCGTTTCTGGGCAGCCGAAATTTCTTTATGAGGACGAAAGACGGACAGTATGTGGCGAAAGCCAATAGTATGTGGAGTCTTCTGGACACAGATACCATGAAGCCCAAGCTTCCTTCAGCGGAGATATTGGACAGATATCCTGTGAAACCTAAGCTGGAGATGGAGTATGCTTCACGTAAGATCCTGGTTCCGGAAAGCGGAGTGCAGGCAGAACCCATAACGGTGAAGAAGCATCATCTGGATACGAATCACCATGTGAACAATGGGCAGTACATCAATATTGCCATGGAATATCTGCCGGAAGGTTTTGGCAGAAGACGCGGAGTACGGCAGCTTAGAGCAGAGTATAAAATGCAGGCTTTTTTGAATGATGTATTATATCCTTATATAGTACAGAGTGAGGATGGAGTGATCGTTTCGCTGCGTAATGAAGAGAGAAAGCCTTATGTGAATGTGGAGTTTCACTGAGTGCAGAAAATTCCCCTTGGCTTTCGAAATGACACAAAAGTGATACATCCATGTAACAAAATAAATGAAAAAAGAGACTGATATAAGAACGATGGAGGAGTTATGATCAGATTAGGCGAGACACAGACGCTGGAAATTGTGAAGACAGTGGATTTTGGTGTATATCTAGCACCTTCCAAGGAGGAGCAGGAGGAACGTATCCTGCTTCCGATAAAGCAGGTACCGCAGGGCAGCAAGCCCGGAGACCGCATCAAGGTTTTTGTATATAGAGATTCCAAGGACAGGCTGATTGCCACCACCAATGTACCTAAGCTGCAGATGGGACAGGTGGCACTTCTTAAGGTGGCTCAGACCGGTAAGTTCGGTGCTTTTCTGGACTGGGGGCTGGAGAAGGATCTGATGCTGCCGTTTAAGCAGCAGACCAGGAGAGTCAGAGAAGGTGAGGAGGTCCTGGCGTCCATGTATATCGACAAGAGCGGCAGACTCTGTGCTACTATGAATGTATATCCGGCACTCTTAAATGACAGTCCTTATCATAAGGATGACAGAGTCACCGGCAGGGTGTACCTCATCAGTGAGGAGTTCGGGGCGTTTGTGGCAGTGGACAACCGATACTCTGCGCTGATTCCCAGAAAAGAGCTGTACGGCAAGGTGGAGATAGGACAGGACATCGAAGCCAGGGTAGCTCAGGTTATGGAGGATGGAAGACTTACCTTGAGTGTCCGTGAGAAAGCATATCTGCAGATGGAGAAAGATGCAGCGGAGGTTCTTAAGATCATCGACAGTTATGACGGAGTCCTTCCTTTTAACGATAAGGTGTCCCCGGAAATCATTAAGCGGGAGACCGGAATGAGTAAAAATGAGTTCAAAAGAGCGGTCGGGAACCTGTTAAAGGCCGGAAAAATCGAAATTACGGACAAAGTAATTCGAAGAAAATGAAATATGTAAGAAAAATGAAAAATTGCATAAAAAACACTTGCTTTTTTGTAGATTTTTTTGTAAATTTGTATTAAACTGATATTTAAGTAATTTGCAGCAGAAGGAGCAGGGGTATGATATCGAATCAGATTTTGCAGAACACGATTGATGGGCTGAAGGGAATTGCCAGAGTGGAACTCAGTGTAATGGATGTAGATGGTAAAGAGGTGGCATCTACTATGGACATGAGTCATTGTTCCAGAGCAGCCATGGATTTTGCCGGTTCTCCGGCTGATTCCCAGGAGATTCAGGGATATCAGTATTTTAAGATTTACGATGAACAGCAGTTGGAATATATCCTGGTAGCCGGTGGAAGCGGCGAGGATGTATATATGGTGGGCAAAATGGTGGCCTTCCAGATCCAGAACCTGTTGGTAGCTTATAAGGAACGTTTTGATAAGGATAACTTTATCAAGAACCTGCTTCTGGACAACCTGCTTCTGGTGGATATCTACAGCAGAGCTAAGAAATTACATATCCAGACAGATGTGCCGCGTGTGGCTATGATCGTAGAGACCGAGAATGGCAGGGACAGCAATATCCTGGAGATGACCAGGGCACATTTTGGAGCAGGAAGCAAGGATTTTGTGACAGCTGTGGATGAGCATAATATTATTGTGGTGAAAGATTTGACGGAGGCAGAAAGCAACCGTGAAATTGAGAAAGCAGCCAGAATGTTGGATACCAGCCTGAAAAAGGAAGGGATCAAAGAAGTCCGTATCGCTTACGGTACCGTGGTCCGTGAGATCAAAGAAGTCAGCCGTTCATATAAAGAGGCCAAGATGGCGCTGGATGTAGGAAAGATTTTCTTTGATGAGAGGAAGATTATTGCCTATAATGAACTGGGAATCGGAAGACTGATTTATCAGCTTCCAATTCCGCTGTGTAAGATGTTCATCAAAGAGATATTCGGAGGAAAGAGCCCGGATGATTTTGATGAAGAGACATTGACTACTATTAACAAGTTTTTTGAGAACAGCCTGAATGTATCAGAAACATCCAGACAGCTGTTCATACATCGTAACACGCTTGTCTACAGACTGGACAAGCTGCAGAAGAGTACCAATTTGGATCTGCGTGTATTTGAAGATGCCATTACTTTCAAGATTGCATTGATGGTAGTGAGATATATGAAGTATATGGAGACTCTGCAGTATTAAAATGGGCAGGAAGCCGTATGACGGTTCTCCGGGCAGGAGGAATGTGGACTGGCCATTGAAGAACGTTTAGAAAAGGTGACATTTCATGGCAAACAAAGAATTATTACTGAAGCAAAAGCAACAGTTTATAGAAGAAAACGGTGTGATTTTTCTGGACAATGTAAGCAAATCCTATTCTAAGGGAGTGCCTGCCATTGACAGGATCAACTTAAGGATAGATTCGGGAGAATTTGTCTTCATTGTAGGAGACAGTGGCTCCGGAAAATCTACATTAATTAAATTATTGCTCCGGGAGCTGACGGCTACAAAGGGGCATGTGTATGTGATGGGAAATGACCTGGCAGTATTGAAACATCGTCAAATCCCCAGATTCAGACGTAATCTGGGAGTAGTATTCCAGGATTTCCGTCTGCTCTCAGACAGGAATGTATACGATAATGTGGCTTTTGCCCAGCGGGTGGTACAGACACCTAACAGTGAAATACGCAGAAACGTACCGGCAATCCTTGCAACAGTAGGACTTGCAGGCAAATATAAGGCTAAGACGAATCAATTGTCCGGTGGTGAGCAACAGCGTGTAGCACTTGCAAGAGCATTAGTCAACAAGCCTTCCATTCTTCTGGCTGATGAGCCTACCGGTAATTTGGATCCCAAGAATTCCTGGGAAATCATGAGACTTCTGGAGGAGATCAACGAGCAGGGAACTACTGTAGTTGTGGTTACCCACAACAAAGAAATCGTGAACTCCATGCAGAAGCGAGTAGTGACAATGAAGAAAGGTATCATTGTAAGTGACCAGGAGGAAGGGGAATATATTGATGAAGATTAGTACACTGTTATATACGATTAAACAGGGATTCGTGAATATTTTCCGAAATAAATGGTATTCGCTGGCATCCGTTGCCACGATTTCAGCATGTTTGTTCCTGTTTGGTCTGTTTTATGCGATTATAATGAACTTCCAGCATGTAGTTCAAAGTGCTGAGGAGGGAGTGTGTGTATCGGTTCTGTTCGTAGAGGGCACAACTGAGGAGAGAATGAAAGAAATCAATGATATCATCGATGAAAGGGACGAAGTGGCCCGGACAGAGTTCATCTCTGCAGATCAGGCCTGGGAAGAGTTCAGTCAGGATTATCTGCAAGGTTATACAGAGGGATTTCCGGAAAATCCCCTGGTTGGAATGGATACCATTGAGGTTTACATGAATGACGTGGAGAAACAAGAGGATTTGGCAGTTTACATAGAGTCCATACAGGATGTGGATCATGTGAATCGTTCTCTAGTGGTAGCTGATACCTTGAGCGGTGTCAATCTGCTGATTGGATATGTGTCCTTTGGGATTATCGGTATCCTGCTGGCAGTCAGTGTGTTCCTGATCAGCAATACCATTGCTGTGGGAATCTCTATCCGCAGCGAGGAAATCAATATTATGAAGTATGTAGGCGCTACTGACTTTTTTGTCAGATCTCCTTTTGTACTGGAAGGCATGCTGATCGGGCTGGCAGGAGCCGCCATTCCGCTTGGCTTTATTTACAGCCTTTATAACACCGTACTGTCCTATTTGGTTGAGCGGTTTACAATGCTGAGCAGCCTGCTGAATTTCCTGTCAGTGGAAGAGATATTTAAGCACCTGACACCTGTTTCGTTGGCTGTGGGTGTGGGAATCGGCTTCCTGGGAAGCATGAAGACTGTCAGAAAGCATCTTCGTGTGTAAGAAATAATTAGCAAAGCGAGAGAATATGAAGAGAAGAACGGTAGTATGTGCTGCACTGCTTCTGGCTTGGACCATGATGTCAGATGCAGCACTTTCAGTCAATGCAACATATAGCGGAACAATTACCTCTGATACCATTAAAGAGATGGAACAGCAGATCAGTGATGCAAAGAAGGAAAAAAACAGTCTGCAGGATAACGTCAGTGATCTGAAAGAACTCAAGAAAGAACTGGAGCAGCAGAAGAGCAATCTCAAGAGTTATGTGGCCAAGTTGGACCGGAGCGTTTCAGAGATGGAACAGAATATAGCGAATCTGAAGACTCAGATCGTGAATAAGGAAGCTGAAATCGTGCAGACAGAGGCGGAACTTGTGGCTGCGGAGGAAACGGCCGCTAAACAGTATGATTCCATGAAAAAGCGCATAAGAATTATGTATGAGTCAGATCTTTCTGCCTCCATTTGGAAGATATTGGCGGAATCAGCTAGTTTTGGCAGTTTTCTGAAGATGGCTGATTATATTAACAGCATTTATGAGTATGATCAGAAGCTGTTGGAAGAATATCGGTTGAACTGTGAATATATCACTCTGTGTAAAGAGCAGTTGGAACTGGAAAAGGAGATCCTGGACACGCAGAAGAAGAGCGTGGAGGAAGAACAGGCACAAGTAGAAGAATTGATCGAGGCGAAGAACAAGCAGATTACCGGCTATGAGTCCGATATCAGCAATAAGGAGCAGGCAATCAAAGAATATGAAGCGGAGATCGCCGAACAGAATGAAATTATTGCACAACTTGAGAAAGCGGTAGAAGAGGAAAAAGAGAAGATAAAGCAGCAGAATACTTACGATGGCGGAACCTTTGCCTTTCCGTTGGCTAGTTATACCAGGGTGTCTGATGATTATGGTTACAGAATCCACCCTATATTGGGAGTGAAGCAGTTCCACAATGGTGTGGATTTTGCAGCACCTAAGGGGACTGCAATTTATGCCGCTTATGATGGAACGGTGATTGCATCGGCATATAGTTCTTCCATGGGAAATTATGTAATGATTGATCATGGCGGCGGGCTTTATACCATATATATGCATGCATCCAAGCTGCATGTGTCTAAGGGAGACACAGTGTCTAAGGGAGATACCATAGCAGAGGTTGGATCCACAGGAAGGTCAACGGGTAACCATCTCCACTTTAGTGTGAGACTGAATGGTTCCTACGTGTCGCCCTGGAATTATATCTCCAATTAAAGGAAAGGTAATACATTAGAGAGCCGGAATAGAACGGAATATGGTTACGGTTTGGCTGAATGCGAAACCGCAGCCAAGCATGACGGAAGGAGCGCCGTGAAGACGGTAATGTAACGATGGACAGAGAAGATGGATTTGCAGAGAATGAAGTGATGGAAAGTATGCAGCAGCAAGGTAGTGTGGATCAGAATGTGGGCTTCGATCAGAATCTGCAGGAAAGACAACATCAGGTAGAGGCAGAACGAAGAAAGCGTGAGAAGAAAGGCTATTTTTTCAGTGGCCTGATGGTGGGGCTGGCATCTGCGTTGTTGATTATATGCTGTGTATTTCTGTTTACCAGGCTGCAGCAGTATATGAAGTATACGAAGAATCAGCAGCAGAGCCAGGAATCAGCAACTGATCAGGAACTGACCGGCCAGTACAATGGTACTTTTCTGACTACTGAAGTACTGGAGAAGATACAGATTATTGAGCAGTTGATCAAACAAAGCTACTATAAAGATGAGGATATCAGCGCAGAGGACATGGAGGAAGGTATTTACAGAGGTATGATAAGTTCTCTGGGTGATATTTATTCCGACTATTATACTACGGAAGAGCTGAATGCGCTGATGGAGCAGACAGAAGGCATCTACTATGGCATCGGTGCAGGTGTGAGTCTGGACACTGTAACTACCTACCCTAAGATTATCAAGGTATATTCCGGTACGCCGGCAGAGGAAGCCGGACTTCGGGAAGATGATATCATCTATGAGGTGGCAGGGGAGGATACCTACGGTCTGGACTTGACAGAAGTGGTATCAAGAATCAAAGGTGATGAAGGCACCTGGGTGAACCTGACCATTTACAGAGAAGGGGAATCTGATTATCTGAGCATTGATGTGCAGCGCCGCAAGGTGAATATTCCTACTGTTGATTTTAAGATGCTGAACGATGATATGGCTTATATTCAGATATCAGAGTTTGACAGCATTACGGTGGATCAGTTCACGGAAGCTTTGGCTATGGCAAAAGGCAATAATATGAAGGGCCTGGTACTGGATCTGCGCAGTAATCCCGGCGGAAGTCTGGATGCTGTGGTACAGATTGCAAGAAAGATTCTGCCAAAGGGCATGATCGTATATACGGAAGATAAATATGGACAGCGCAGCGAATATACCTGCGATGGAGCCAATCAGATAGATGTCCCTGTGGTGGTGCTGATCAATGGTAACTCAGCTTCTGCTTCCGAGATTCTGGCAGGCGCCATCAAGGATTATGAAATCGGAACACTGGTAGGTACTACTACTTATGGTAAAGGGATTGTACAGTCCATTATTCCTCTTTCTGACGGCTCTGCTGTAAAAGTGACCATCAGCAGCTACTTTACACCGAATGGCAACAACATCCACGGCATCGGTATTGAGCCGGATGTTGAGTGTGAATTTGATGGTGAGGCTTATTACAGCGATCCTGCAAGACCGGATAACCAGTTAGATAAAGCGGTGGAAGTATTACAGGAGTTGATCGAGAAGTAAAGGGGTATGGAGACATTGAAAAAACTGCCTTGTGTTATAAGAAGCATTGCAAGGTGGTGCTTCAGAAAGACTGAGAAAATGGCAAATAAGAAAGGCCGGTGAACCAAATGAAGTTTTTACATCTGGGTGACTTACACATAGGAAAGTCGCTTGGCGAGTTTAATTTGATTCAAGATCAGAAATTTATTTTGGATCAAATATTGGATATTGCAGACAAACAGTCCGTGGATGCGGTACTGATAGCCGGTGATGTGTACGATAAGCCTATACCCAGTGAGGAAGCTGTAGGCTTATTTGATTACTTCATTTGTAAACTGGCTGATTTGCAGATCAAGACTTTTGTCATCAGCGGGAATCATGATTCTGATGAGAGATTGAATTTTGGCAGCAGTCTGTTTCAAGCAAACGGGCTGTATATTTCTGCTAAATATAGCGGACAGCTTTATAAGCAGGAGCTGATGGACGAACATGGGAAAATTAACGTATATCTGTTGCCTTTTGTGAAAGCTTCTCAGGTAAAACATTTCTTCCCGGAAGAAGAAATAGATTCTTACGACAAAGCCGTATCTGTCATTATCAATCATGCAAAGATTGATAACAGCGAACGTAATATAATGGTTGTCCATCAGTTTGTAGCCGGAAAAGGTGAAGACCCGGTGATGGGAGGCTCTGAAAGTGCGGCTGTATTGAACGTGGGTATGATTGAGAAAATCGGAACGGATTGTTTCAAAGAATTTGACTATGTTGCACTGGGACACATCCATTCACCTCAGAAGGTGGGAAGAGAGGAAATAAGATATTCGGGGTCACTGCTCAAATATTCTCAAAGTGAAGTGAACAATGACAAATCTGTTCCCCTTATCACGGTGGGTGCAAAGGGTGATGTCTCCATCGAACTTATCAAATTGAGGCCCCTCAGAGATATGCGTCATATAAAGGGGAAGATGGAACAGCTTCTGGATAAGGAGAATATAAAATCCCCGGACGACTTTATCTATGTGACGCTGACGGACGAAGACCCAATCAATGATGCAATGGGAATCTTTCAGCAATATTATCCCAATACGATTAAGATCGATTACGACAATGATCATACCAGAGCCATTGGACAGGTGGATATTTCCCGGATCGTGGAGGACAAATCTTTTCCGGAATTGATTTCCGATTTTTATCGTTTCATGTACGGTTGTGATATCAGCGAAGAAGAAATGGCTATCATGAAGGAAGTTGCAAGAGAGGCTGGTGTGATAGATGAAACCGATTAAGTTGATCATAAGTGCTTTCGGTCCATATGCAGGCCTCATGCCTGCAATTGAATTTGAACAGTTTGAAAATAAAGGATTGTTCCTGATCTCAGGTGATACCGGTGCAGGCAAAACAACGTTGTTTGATGCTATCTGCTTTGCACTTTACGGAGAAACAAGCGGAACCTACCGTAATACCAGGAACCTTCGCAGCGAATATGCAAAGGATGGTACAGAAAGTTATGTTGATTTTTACTTTTTCCATCAGGGCAAAAATTATCATATCTACAGAAGTCCATCCTACGATAGAAAAAAGCAGCGCGGAGAAGGTGTGATTACAGAAAAAGAAAAGGCTGTTTTCTATTGTGAAGACGAGACACCCATTGAAGGTATCGCTAATGTGACTGCGGCCGTTAGGGAACTGCTTCATATTGATGCAAAGCAGTATAAGCAGATTGCGATGATTGCCCAGGGGGAATTCTGGGATTTGCTCAATGCTAAAACGGAAGAAAGAACTGCCATCCTCAGGACGATTTTCATGACCGGCGGATATAAGAGCATGGAATTTATACTGAAAGACCGCATGGATGCAAGCTACAGTATGCGGGTCAATACGGAAAATAGTATTGTACAGTATTTTGATGATGCAGTTGCTGATGAGAACAGCGAATTGGCTGAGGAGCTGGCTTCCCTTCAGGAACGTGCAAGGAAGAGTGGCAGTGCCTGGAATTTGGAGGAACTTCTGGACATTCTGGAGAGAATCATCAATTCAGATAAAGAGGAATGGAAACAGAAGGATAAAGAGTCAAGGCAGGAAGAAAAAGAGCTGGAAGCTAAGAAAAAGACTTTGGCGATGGCAAAGACAAATAATGAATTTATCCGCCGTTATGAAATATTGTTAGCCGAAAAGGAAGAGCTTGACGGACGGAAACAAGAAATCAAAGAATTGTCTTCTGCTTTGCAGCGTCAGAAGGTTGCAGCCAGAGAGGTGAAGCCCATATATGATTCCTGGACCGGTAAGCGGAACGAGGTTGCGGATACCCGAAAGGAAATGGACGTGAAGGACGAAGCATTGAAGCAGGCTAAGGAACGTGTCGAGAATGCACATAAAGCCTTAGCGGAAAGCCTTGCAGCCGAGCCCAAAGCGGAAGAACTTAAGAGGAAAAGCCACAAGATTGATGAGGATCAGGAAAAATATCAACAGAGAGATCGCCTGACCACTGAAGCAGCCGAATTAAAAGAAACGGAAGTCTTACTTCAGGAAGAGTATGAACAGCTGCAGAAAGCAGAAAAGGAACTGAACAGCAAAATAGCTTCTCTTGAGAAAGAAATTTCCGAGTTGAAGCGCAGGCCCGAGGAACTGGTCAGAATCAGGAATGTGGGAGAAAAGCTTGACAGCCTTAAAAATGATGTGGAACGGCTCATTAATGATAAAATTCCCGGCTATGTGACTAAAAAGAAATCTCTTGGTCGAAAGCAGAAAGATTTTGAAGACAAGCGGACCAGGTATAATGTGGTTTTAGTCAAAAGACAGGAGGCAGAGATCATCCTGGAGAATTGCCGTGCAGGCATTCTGGCGCAAGGTCTGGCGGAAGGAGATAAGTGCCCGGTGTGCGGTTCGACACATCACCCAGAGCTTGCCGCATTGCCTGAGAAATCCATTTCGGAGGAGGAGTTTAACACTCTGCAGGATCAGGAGAATGATGCTAAGGAAGCAAAGGAAAAAGCACTGGTAGTTGTTGAACGGGAAAAAACTGCGTTTGAAGTATACAAGGAACAATTAAGAATCGACATTTTGAACTGTCTTGAAAACGAGTTTTCAACTATAGAAGACTTCGACGATAAGACACTTGATGAGCTTTTTATGTTGATAGAGGATGCGGGGAAAGGTATCAAGAAACAGCTTGCCGAGATTACAAAGGCTGAAATTACAGCAGAAAAGGATTGTAAAAAATTAAAGGACGCTCAGGATAAGCTAACCTCTGCAAGAGGAACAGAAACGGAAAGCATCAAAGCAAAACAGGATGCTCATGCGGATCGTAAGCAGAAAAACACGACAGCTCTTGCGCAGAACACCGTTTTGATGGAAACTCTATCAAAGCTTCCCTATGCTGACTGGAAAGCTGCACTCAAAGAACGCAATGCAGCGCAAAAGGAAGTGAAACGGATTGTGAAAGCTATTGAGAGCGCAGAGACAGAAAAAAATGAAGCTGAGAAGAAAGAGGCAGAGATTCAGTCTGCCCTCGATATCTTAAATAAGGCGCACCAGAAGCAACAGGATGAAGAAAAGGTTCTTCATGGACAATTCGAAAAGATACTGAAGGCAAAGAAGTTTGCTGATACAGAAAGCTTTCTTTCCTGTATCGTAACGGAAGCGGTTATTGCTGATAATGAGAAGAAGATCAATCAGTATGATCAGTCGGTGAATACAAATGCCATCCAGCTTGCTCAGGCCAAAGAAGATGCAAAGGGCAAGAAGACCATAGACTTAGACAGTATCCTGTCAGAGGTGAAGGAACAGTCCCAAAAGGTGGAAATGATTCGCGGACAGATGAGCAATGTCCAATACAGGCTTCAGATAAATGAAGAAAAGAGAAAGAATATCTCAAACCGGAAATTGTCTCTGGAGAAGTATCGTAAGGAAAATACGATTTGCAAACGGCTTTATGATCTTGTAAAGGGACAGACCGCAAAAGGCAAGATCACACTGGAACAATATATTCAGGCAGCAGGCTTCGATAATATCATCATGGCTGCCAACCGCAGGCTCCTTCCTATGAGTGACGGTCAATATGAGCTTTACAGACAGGAGGAGTCCCTGGGCAAGAAGAGCAATACGTTTCTGGATCTGGAGGTGCTCGATAACTTTACAGGACACAGAAGACCTGTGGGCAACTTATCAGGTGGTGAAAGCTTCAAAGCCTCGCTGAGTCTTGCATTAGGACTTTCCGATACAGTGTCATCCAATCTTGGCGGGATTCAGATGGATGCGCTGTTTGTGGATGAGGGCTTCGGAACCCTTGACAGGAAGTCTATCGAAAATGCCATGGATATCCTGATCAATCTGTCAGGGACGAACAAGCTGGTTGGGATTATCAGCCATCGTGAGGAACTGAAGGATAATATTGCTCAGCAAATCAAGGTGACAAAGACGAAATATGGGAGTCAGATTGCGGTGGATAATGGGCTGTGAAAGCCTTGCGAAATTTGCTTCCCATGTGATTAGTGACAAGGGGAATACGGAATAAATTAACTCCATTTATTGTACTCTCTTCTGATGCATAAATTTACCCGGTGTAGTGTTTTTGTATCGTTTAAAAACGCTGCAAAAATAGTTGAAGTTATTAAAGCCACACCGGTAGGAGATTTCTGTCAAAGTCAGGTCTGTTTCACGCATGAGACGTTCTGCGTTCATGATGCGGGTAAAGTTAATATAGTCTGTAACCTTTAGGCCGGTGTTTTTTTTGAAGGATTTAAAAATTGTACTTTCACAAATATGGAATTGGTCGGAAAGCTCACTAATTGTTATGTTACGATAGTAGTTTTCTGTAATATATTTCATTATTTTCTCAGGCAGCAGCTCATTAGATGAGGAGGGCTCATATTTTACTGCATTTCTATAAACAGTAATTAGTAGTTCATTCACAAAAGCAAGGCATAAATCTTCAGAGTATTCCCTTTTAGATTTAAATTCCACCTTCATCTTGGTAAGAAGCTTTATAACATAAGTCTGATATTTTAAGGAAAGGGTATAGCAAACATGTTTGGATAAATTATCTAAGATACCAGACATATTTGGGGTGAGAAAAGAGCTTTTTATTTGTAATTCAATGCGATAGGCTTCCTGAGATTCAGCGTAAATACTCTTATGCGGAACATAGGGAGGAATGATTAATAAGCTTCCTTCGTAAACAGTATAACTTTTATTGCCGATAATAAAGGTTGCAGTGCCACTTTTTATATAAAACAATTCAAAAGAAGAATGATAATGAAAATGAGGCATATAACTGCCTTTTTTTTCGCGCATCTCAACATAAAGAGAGCGGGATCCTACTCTTTCCTCTAATTGACTATATGGATTTTGAGTGAATTTTGACATTTGCGTACCTCATTTCAAACAGAGTTTCCTGTTTATATTTTATCATGGTTTTGCAAATTACGGGAACTTTTTGCAAAGTTATTTTCTAGTTTTTTATAGTTTTTCATTAATGTCCAGTTTCCTTGAGGAAATGTAGTAAATAAACTGCTATTATGACTTTAGAAAACAATTTTATGAAAAAGGAGACGTATAATAATGAAAAACAATGCTTTAAGATATGCAATGCAGGCATGTGAGGCAATTATGGTAAAATATTCTCCGGAGGAGCTGCCACCCAAGGGATGTTTTTTTTATCACCAGGGGGTATTTCTTTCCGGAATGGAAAGATTGTATGAGCTGACAGGTAACCCAAAATATTTTCAGTATATTAAGGATTATGTGGATTATGTACTTGGTCCAAACGGAGAATTGTATGGTTTTTGCCACGAACTGGGATTAAGGGAGGAGTCACGTTTTGCCGGAAAAGAACTGACGATGCTGGACTGCAAGCAACCGGTAATTCTTTTGTACAAGCTTTACGATGAGACCGGTGATGAGAAGTATATGAATGCAATTAAAACCATAGGCGAGTCTATGTATTATTGGCCGGTCAATGAGTATGGTGGATATTGGCATATGATGAATCAACATAATCAGATGTGGATGGATGGAGCTTATATGTGTGGGCCGCTGTCTGTAAAGTATGCAAAGCGGTTTGGTGAGAACGTGTTAAGAGAGCGCGCAATCAATCAGATTTTTATTATGAATGAACATATTAAGGATCCAAAAACCGGGCTATACTTCCATGGTTGGGATCCGACGAAACGGGCCAGATGGGCGGACACGAAAACGGGGCTTTCAGAAAGTATCTGGGGAAGAGCAGTGGGCTGGTATGCGGTAGCCATTCTGGATATGTTGGATGATATTCCGAAGGATCATCCCTCTGTAGCGAGGTTAAAGCAGATAGAGGCTGACCTATTGGAAGCACTGGTAAAATATCAAGATCCGAAAACCGGTATGTGGTATGAGGTATTGGACAAGCCGGGAACAGAAGGAAACTGGGTAGAAAGCTCCTGTACACATCTATTTATATATTCCTATGCGAAGGCCATCCGTCAGGGTATTGTTTCTAAGGAAAAGTATGCACCTGTGTTGCAAAAGGCTTATAAAGGGAGTGTAGATGCCCTATATTATGATGAGAAAGGGCAGTTAGTGGTAGATTACGTCTGTATAGGAACCTGTATTGATGCAGGCACATATGAGCATTATATAAATCGCGAACGCACACAGAACGATTTGCATGGTATGGGAGCGTTTGTGCTGATGTGCACGGAGATGGAGAAGTATCATCATAATATTTAATGGAACAGAATATGAGTATTATGATTACCATTCCTGCAAAATGAAATAGTTGATAGAACAAAATAAACGATAAAAAGGACAAGATTTAAAAATTGTTCTTTTTATCGTTTTTTTATCCTACATCCTACTTTTTAGCTCAATCTTCACATTTTCACTGAATTCTTCTTCCCAAAGAACATTCTCGGTCGGATTATAAGGTGCGTGGTAAGTGATCCTGCCGGTCACCTCCAGACCTTTTACATATCTTCCGTACACAACTGGAATGGCATGCGGATACACCTTTCGGATCGAAGGTAATTCGTCAAAAAATCCATGTGGTTGTGTACCCTGCTTGCAAAGAATGATATTTATATCATTCAAGATAATATCCTCGATGATGCTATCCGCTTCACCGCCCACAAAAATGCTGGATTCCGCCTTCATATTTATGGAATTCACTGTGATGTTTTTAATCGTCCCAGGGAAGGTCTTGGCTTCATTGCGGTGGGTAGCACTGATAAAGACCGGTTCACCCACTCCCCACCATCTTGCAGGACCTTTGATACGGTGTACTGCGTCTGCATATTTGAGTACGTTGCCTGTGATGTGGTGTATGTAAATATCGGAGATATTTCCTCCATCGCGGGTCCAGATACCGATACCACGGGAGCAGTTTTTCATAACACAGTTACTAATAATGATATTACGGATATCCCCATGGGTTTCCGTACCGATTTTTACGCCTGAATCTCTGGAAGTAAGGACACAGTTGCTGACCACAATATTTTCACTGAATCCATATTTTTTAGTCATCAGCTGAGTTGTTTTAACTACAATGGCATCATCACCGGTCTCTACCAGACAATTGCTGATCATTACATCTTTACAGCAGTCAGGGTCAATACCGTCGTTGTTGGCACCACGGTGGTTGTTCAGAATCTTGATGTTGTGAACCATAACTCGACGGCAGCCTGCCATATGGAGAGACCATGACGCAGCATCACGAATGGTAATATCTTTAATTTTCAAATCCGTTACATCTTCAAGAAAGGTGGTTCTTGGACGGAACGGTGCAATGTTCAAAGGACATTCATGAAAATCACCGTCAGCCTGGTCATCAATAAACAGTTTGTTTCCCTGACCTTGAATAGTTCCTTCACCGGAAATGGTAATATTATGTGCATGGTAGGCGAACAGAAAGCAACCGCCGGCCCATACTTCTTCATCAGGTCCATATAGTTCGCGGAAGCTTACAATTTCTTTTTCGTCACAGCTGCACAATAATACGGCTCCCGCTGATAAGTGAAAGTCAATATTGCTTTTCAGGCGAATGGTACCGCTTAAAAAAGTGCCTGAAGGTACAAAAACCTGTCCGCCCTTTACACAGGCTGCATCAATGGCAGCCTGTATTGCTTTTGCATTATTTGTTACGCCGTCAGCCACAGCGCCGAAATCCAAAATATTATATATACTATTCATCAAAAAGTTCCTCCCATCCAAGTGATAAAAGATTTTGTAAGTCAACAAAGTTTCCTTCTCCGGAAAAGGTATGATCAAAATGACTCTTTGGATTTTGTTCTCGCCATTTTGTAATTACCGTTGATTCTTCTGCACTTTCCGGATTCAAGTGCGTGAGGATACGAGGGCTTTCGGAATACGTAAAAAGAATAGTATCATACAAACCGATGGAAAGAAAGCGTTCACCTTTAAACAGTCCTTCCTCTAAAAGTTCTTTGTGGTAATACAAGTAGGACATCATTTTGTCCGGTAGCAGATAAGCAATGCGGCCAATGCGTTCTTTTTTGCTGTGTCTGCACCAGTTTTTCGCCGTGTCCGGTATGGCATTATGGTAAATGTGGTGCATTGGAAGCCATCTAATGCAAGTATCCTTTACAGGCACTTCCATTAAACATTCTGTCAGGGCTGGAAAAAGGTCATGTGGTGCGCAAGCTTCATCTAGAACTTCGTAATATAAAAAGAGCATGTTGCTATAACGGTATAAGGCCACTGTCATGCAGGTCTTCCTTTTTATGAAGTTTGCCATAATCTTTTGATCTTCTGCCAGGATATCCTGTAAAATGTTTGCTGAATTTGTTTCGTTGACATATTCTTTTTTTAAATATGTCATATATTGGTGTCGTGTTATCATGAAATAGTTCTCCTTATATCTTTTTTTCTAAAGGATACCAATGCTCTTTCTTTGCATAATACAGAAAGGCGGCTGCCCGCAGTACATAATCCAGCGTAAAAGCAAGGAACAGCCCATAAAATCCGAGATTACCGTATTTTACCAATACATAAGCCAAAGGAATTCTAAGAAGCCATGTAGTTCCTATATTCATAAAGGTAACAAAATTAATGTCGTTACAAGTTTTCATTGCACCTTGAATGCTCTGAAAACAGGTGGTAAAAGGCACTGTAAAGCACATCAGTCTAAGAATCCATACCGCGGAGTTCATAGTCGCAGAATCATTAGTAAATAGGGAAGCAACTACCTTTGCACCTACAAAAATCAAAATAGCCAAAACACCCATCAAAGCCTCGCCAAATAGGAGCAAGCCATAGGTGCTTACTTTTGCACCGTGCTTATTTTTTTCTTTGGCAAATTTACTGACAAATGTAATCTGGGTGATTTCAATTCCGGCAGTAAATGCGTAGAGGAAATTGAGAACATTGTTGGTAATCTGGTAACCGGCAAGGGAAGAAGTTCCCAATAGTGCAGTTACAGTTTGGATTCCTAGAAAACCGGTGCGAATCAGAAATTTTTCCATCATGGATGGAAGACTAATTTGCATAATACGGATGATCACATTGAAGTCTAATTTATACAGCCTGTCGAGAAACAATTCATGACCCGGCTTAAGCAAATACCGGAGCTTCATGACAGCAGCGAGTAACGTAGCTGTCATATAAGCATAGGCACTGCCGGCATAGCCGAGATGAAGGCCAAAGACAAAGAAAAGACACAATGTTACATTTAAAATGTCAGCAAAAATAGTAATTGCCAGAGGTTTTTTTATCTGTGAAGCACCTCTGAGACAGGCTGTTATACAGCTATCTATAGCTAAAAACGGAAAAGTAAACTTACAAAGCCTCAGATAATGTGCCGCAATTTCTCTGACGTTCGGACTGGAGTTTCGGAACAGGAGCTGAATGATGCCCGGAATAAAAAAGATAAACACAATAAAAAGCAATGCTGCAAGTAAGAGTGCAAGTTCCAGAGAGATTCCGGTAATTTTATTTGTATCTTTTTTGTCTGAAAGGGCAATCTGTACGGTAGAACCCAGTCCGAGTCCGAAAAAAAGTGCCTGTACTATATAAAGTATAGTAGTGGCTATGGAAACTCCGGACAACTCCACCGGACCGAGTTTTCCGACGATAGCGGAATTGATTGTATTGATTGAAGTTAACAGGATATTTTCCGCCATGGCAGGCAATAAAAATCGATAAATGTTAATATATAATTTTTTGTCAGAAGAGGTTAGCATAGCATCCTCCTTTTGCTAGAGAAATCGAGAATCATCTCTTTATATATTTTTTCATAGAACGCTTAAAGATTTCGTTCAAACCTTCCGGATCATCGGCATTGTGCGCATAATAATAAAAGGCGAGATGGTCCGGATGATAATTTTCCAGATAAGCATTTAAATTTATTTCAAAGTTCTCATGTTCTTCTCGAGGCATATGCATGCTTTCCACAAGAGCAAAGGTTTTTTTGCCGGCCTGTGCACATTCTTTTACGGTACGGTCCCAGGCACTTTCAATGCGGTATTTACTTTCCATGATTTCCTCGTGAAAGCGTCTTTGACTGCTTAAATTTCCATCATAACCAAAATAAGTAATTGCGTTGGTTTGGGAAATAGCTTCTGTAAAATATGTTTCCTCCGTTTTAATACAGAACAGTGTTTGTATAAGCTCCGGTTTTAAAGTGCGGCAATAATCCGTGATGTCTGCAAAAAACTCGCAGAAGCCTACAGCCATATCTTCCCGGGTAGGGTTTTCTCCAAAACGTTTGAGGGTATCCGGGTGATGACTGATCATGGTAGGGGCCTTTGGCTCATCCCAGATAATGCCGTCTGGGTCGTAATCGGTAATCAGAGTCTTCATATAATCTTTAATCCATTCTCGAACCTCTTGGGATTCTACACATGCCACAGGGAAATAATAATCCTTGGCAATCCATAGTTCAGGGTGTTTACAAAGCCATAGACTTGGCATAAGAGGAGCACCTGCAAAACGTCCGGCAATTCGACTTGGAATCACATTTACTTTAAGACCTTCTTTGTGGGCCATATCTACCAGAATTTCAAAGGTTCTTCTGGCATATTTCATTTCACTTTCGGAAAAGCTTAAGTCTACGGCATCAAAGCCCATGTCTGCCATTTCCTTAAAGTCTTCTTTTACATGGCGTGGTATACACGTCCAGTTATTATAATCTAAACAATATGCACTAATCATATAATAATATCCTTTTCTATCCTTCTGTCATAATTTGCTTCAGCACCATAATTTATCATTATCTATAACATAAGGTTCAAGAGCCGGTCCGAAGCCCGGCTCCAGTAAATCCAATAAATTTCACCGATATCAGCCCTTTACAGCACCAATCATAACACCCTTTACAAAATATTTTTGTAAGAATGGGTACAATGCCACAATAGGGGCAGTAGTTACTACGATTAGTGCATATTTTATCAATTCCACAATTTGTGCCATTTCATCAGCGCCGGCACCGGTGCTTCCGGCCATTTGGTTAGCCATATTCAAAATATTACGCATAACCAACTGCAACGGGAACAAGTCGGAATCGTTTAAGTAAATGGAAGCGGCAAACCAGCTGTTCCAACGTGCTACACCATAATAAAGAACCATAACAGCCATGGTAGCTTTACTTAAAGGAATCATGATTTTGACCAGAATCTGCAAATAAGAAGCACCGTCTAATCTGGCAGACTCGGAAAGACTTTCCGGTATGGCCTGGAAAGCACTCTTCATAATAATCAGATTGGTAGTCGTAATCGCGCTGGGAAGAATCAAAGACCATAAGCTATTTAAAAGGGATAGATCTTTAATGTTTAAGTAACTTGGTATCATACCACCTGAAAAGTACATGGTAAAAATAATCATGAAGGTAATGAGTGTTTTTAGCATAGGCCCTTTGATGGTAAGGAAGTAAGCACCCAGCGCAGTCAGAATTAAATTTAAGGACAGGCCAAATACCATGACATACAGAGTGTTGGCAAAACCTTTTAATATTTGCTGATTCTCAAACACCAGCTTATATGCAGAAGTAGTAAAAGGCTTCAAAGGTAATGCTAATAGTCCGGTATTTATGGATAATGCGGACGGGTCGCTGAAGGATGCAATAACTACGTAATAAACAGGATATGCCGTGATGATTACAATAAACAGCATTAATAGGATGTTAAAAAAAGAAAAAACTTTATATCCGTTTAGTTTCATCTATGTATTTCTCCTTTCTGTGTTTACCACAAGCTGGTTTCTGTAAATTTCTTGCTTAGTTTATTAAAAACTATGATAATTACAAAATTAATTACAGAGTTGAATAGGTTTACAGCAGTACTGTAACTAAATTCCATGTCAGTCAAGCCTTTTCGGTATACAAAGGTGGAAATAACGTCTGCAGTTTTAAAGATTCCTTCGTTGTATAACAACATTACTTTTTCGTAACCTACATCCATGATATTACCTAAACGAAGTAGCAGCATGATAATAATTGTTTGAGAAATACTCGGAAGGGTAACGTATATAGTCTGTTTCCATCTTCCTGCACCATCAATCTTAGCTGCTTCGTATAACTCTTGGTCAATGCCTGCCAATGCAGATAAGTAAATAATCGCGCCCCAGCCTGTCTGCTGCCAGATACCGGATATAACGTAGATTGGTACGAAATATTCCGGTTTCGTCAGTAAGGATGTTTCGGGTACACCGAATATACCCAGCAAGGATGTGATAAATCCTGTATTAGAGGTGAACATCTTAATCATATTACATACTACCACCATGGAAATAAAGTGCGGCATGTAAGAGATTGTTTGTACAAGTCGTTTGAATTTTTGATTTTTAATTTCATTTAAAAGCAGAGCAAAAATAATTGGTATAGGAAAACTGAAAATAAGGGTAGATAAACTGATAACAAGGGTGTTTTTCAGTATTCTTGTAAAATAATAAGATTCAAAAAAATCTTTAAAGTGTTGCAGGCCTACCCATTCACTGCCGGCAATTCCGCGAATCGAAGAAAAATCCTGAAAGGCGATGACAATGCCGTACATTGGCTTATAACAGAAAATCAGGTAGAACAGCACTACAGGAAGGACAAGCACATATGCACCTGCATATTTGTGCAAGTCTTTTCCTAAGCGAAGCAGGAAAAAATCCTTTTTTTGTTTTTTGTGCATACAAGTACCTCCGATAATGATTGGGAGAATAGAAGAGAACTGCCGTTACAGCAGTTCTCTTTATTGCTGCTATGTTACTTTTATCTTGCATTGAAAGCATCAAGTGCTTCTTGTCTTAATTCGATAACTCTCTTGATTCCCATTTTTTCAAGCTGATCCAAATATTCGGTTTCGAATTTTGCTAAATCAGCTGTGCCGGTAATATACTGAATCATCATTTCAGAAACAAATGTATTGATGTCGGCCCAAAGCTTGCTGTATTCAGCCTGATCTTTTTCTGCAACAGAAAGGGTAGGTACCATATATTTTGCAGCGTCTGTTTCAGCCCAAAGAGCCTGGGCAGCTTTCTGCTGAGGACGTTCAGCATACTGTTCCATGTATCTCTTGTCCTGTACGAAAGGTCCTGCGTTCCAGGACAGGGTGTACTGAGCAAGTGCCTGCTGCATACTCCATCCGTTAGGGTTTTTGGTGATTAAGTCTGTGTAAGTTGGATAACCGTCAATCATGGTATAGCTTTCACCTTCGATACCGAAGTTCATAAGCATATAACCTTCTTCGGTATAACCATAGTTCATAAACTTAACAGCAGCTTCTTTGTTCTTGCACTGCGTAGTCATAAATAAAGTATCGCCTGTAAGAGCATTTGAATAATATCCGCTGAAAGCAACATCGCCTTCTTTTGCTACGAGAGGACCGAAGCCGGTTAAATCATAGGTTGGATTGTCTTTTTCCACTGCATTAAGGATGGTACCGATGTATCCGCCAGTTGCGCCCACGGTAACGCCGGAGATGCCGTTAGCCATGTTGGAGTAAACGGTATTGTTATCGTTGGATGCAAAGTTCGGGTCTAATAAACCTTCGTTGTATAATTTATTCAGGAAAGCAAGAGTATCTTTGTACTCTGCTTCTGCACGGCCGTAGTGAATCTCACCGTCGATCTGATACCAGTCTGATTTTACCTGACCGTATGCAGAAGAAATCATACCACCGTTAACAACGTGGCGCATCCAGGAGTTGGTAGTGGTGAAAGGTAATGTAGCACCTTTCTTTTCCTTGAATGCAACTAGTACATCGTAAAGTTGATCAGGAGTCTGAGGAACTTCCATGTTTAACTCGTCAAGCCAGTCCTGACGAATGATCAAACCTGCGCCGGAGCAAAGATATCCGTCACCTCTGATGAAAGGTGCACCGATAATGTCGCCGTTAGAAGTAACATTAGACTTGTACCATACTTCATCGCTTTCAAGTACAGCCTTTAAATCAGGTGCAAATTCATCAATATAATCATTTAAAGGTTCAATAACGCCATCTTTGATTGCTTTTTCAGCACCGCCTGAATATTTGCTGGGTGGGAAATAAATCAAGTCAGGAAGTTCGCCACCTGCAATAAGCAGGTTCATAGCATCGTTGTTTGCACATTGAATTACTTCGATGGTAACACCGGTAGCTTCTTGCCATGCTTTACCTAAAGGAGTTTCAAATAAGTGTTTTGCATTTGCGTTTACGGTTGCATTGTCGATCATTGCGAGTGTAAGTGTTACATTTCCTTCAATTGGATATGTAACTTCAGCAACAGTTGATTCCTGTGTCGGAGTGCTTTCAGGAGTAGATGCTGATGGTTGTGTTTCTTCTACAGAAGAACTTGTTACGTTACTTGGCTTTTCTTCATTGGTGCCACAAGCAGCCATGGAGAAAACAAGTGAAGCAGCCAGAATACTGCTTAGTACTTTTTTGAACATTTTACCTTTCATAAGATACCTCTCTTTTTGAATTTGTATTCCGTAGCGTCGGAACCATTTATACTATAAAATGCAGAAAGACCTTTTGTATATGGACAAAACCTGTAAAACAAGGGCACATAATGCAATGACATTTTTGTCCATATGCGTGTCCAGGCTATTCTTCGGAAGAAATATCCAATTTTGTGTCGCCATATTTTCCGGGGGTGACACCGGTAACCTTGACAAAGATTCTTCGGAAGGTTTTATAGCTGGCATAACCTACCATAGTGCTGATTTCTTCAAGTGAATATTTTCCTGTACGAAGTAATAACTTAGCCATGTTGATACGAAGGTCATTAATATAATCGAGAATGCCTTCTTGTGTTTCTTCTTTAAACACTCTGGAAATATGTCTTGACTTTTTGCCAATGGCATCTGCGATAGTGCTGATATTCATGGAGCTGTCTGTAAAATGAGCTTCGATATATTCACGAATTACAGTTACAAGATGTTTGTCATCATCTTGTTCATAGGTGCTTCTATATACATAAGATAGCAGTTCGTCAAAAACTTTTTTCATGCTGTCTTTGTCAGCAGCGTTTAACAAGGGTGTGAGGTATCCGGCAAGGAATAAGCGTTGGCCGTCAGCTGTTTCATGGTGTTCATAAAATTGGGCTACAACATGGAATACTTCCAGCACCTGCATGCGGAAAATCAGGGAAGGTGTTCGATCGGAAGCATCAAACAGCTCTTGTGATAAAGCAAGTATCTTTTCATAATCTCCCTGTAAAAGTGCCATTTCAATGAACATTCCCATGGATTTGATGGAAAGATTATCCGGAGTATCTTTCATACTTTCCGTATCGATTACGCCACGACCACCGATAATGTCTTTATATTCAATTGCATCCATGATGTCCTGATACAAAAAACGGATTTGTTCCATTTGGGTCTCAAAGGTGCTTATAGCGGCCGGAACAGATACCCCCCATTTGTCTTCCAAAAGGTCACAAAGGTAATTCATTTTTTCAATGCATCCTTCTCTCCAGACAATAGAATTGTTTTTAGGTATTATAAAAAAGTAGAATAAATATTTACCATCCTCAATACAATACATCTTTTCCTGGCTCATCAGTTCTGAAAAAATATTATCGATAGTAAACCATAAGAGGTCATCATGCTTTAGCTGATGTTTGTCTAACATAGGTACTTCATAACCTACCAGCAAAATGCCTTCGTTTTCGTTTGGGTAAAGATCCAGGTACAGGTGTTCTTGTTTTTGAATATTATTGTATTTACCCTTCATCATGGCAAGCAGATAGTTCTTCGCCATAAGTTCACGCTGGGTTAACATACGGCTTTGCATTTGTTTGTTTTCGGTATCTAAATGTAGAAACGCACTTTCAATCTGGGAAAATTCATTCCCTTTCTTTACTTCACCGGTGGTTTTTAGCAACAGCTTGGATATAGGCTGGAAATTGCGGTTTACCAAAAAGAATACGCAGACAAAACCGATAATTAACGTGCCGGTGAGGCTGAGGAATAATACATTGCGTACATGCCGGCTTTCCTGCCAAAAGGTTTGCTGTGGAATAAGCAGGGAGTAAAATACTTTGTTTTGAGAAGAATCTTCCTGCAGTCCTACATAAGTATCGGTGAAAAACATTTGGTTGTTGTAAGTGATTTCCTGCATTTCCGGTGTGATTTCCTCCATACCTTGATTACTGAGTGCAAGAATCACTTTGTTTTGAGAATGGATCAGTAAAATGGTTCCGTCATTCAAGGATGTGGCAAGTGACGCAATTTCTGAAACAGGAACGTAAAAAAACATATTCGCGGGTTCAAATCCTTTATAATCTACAGTGTCTGCATAAACCAGACATGTTTCGGAGGAAGAATAATTCACGTAAGGGGTGACAAAAATTTCGTTATTATATTCCTTCGAAAGCATACCCATCCATTGCTCAAAGGAAGGCATATGAGTATTAGGAAAACATTTTGAGAGGTAGCAGATTTCGCTCATGTGCGCAATTCCGGACCATAACATATAGTTCTTTTCTTTTAAATAAATTAAGTAAGAAATGTTGCTGTCAAGCCGTTGGTAACTGGCATGAAGACGTTTTATCTCTATGGTATCTGCGTAGAACTCGCTACTCAGATCTTCATGGGATATCAAGCTGAAAAATTCAGAACTGGTCAGGAAAGATGTGTATAGGCAGGCTTCATTGTGTAAGGTGTTATCAACGCTTTGCTGAAGATTGTGAAGTACCAGCTTATTAGCGTGAATGATTTGGTTTTCAATTACCTTATTGTTATAGTAGTAGTTGATAAAATTAGTGAGTATTGGGATGAGTAATATGAGTATGTAAGAGTATACCCAACTTGTCACGATACTTTTCTTTTTATTCATATGCATTCATCCTTTTCATGTTAGTTTTTGGCTTCCGGCAAAGCAGTAATACTTGTGACCGTGCTAATTTTAATTTTACTTGTAACATTCCTTATGTCAATGGCAATATTTGCCGGAGAGTAAAAGAAAGGTACTGGATTTATTATACCAATAAACATAAACGTAGGTATGGTCAAAAATGTCGTGGGAATGCCCAAAATGTCTATCAAATTGACACGCAAAAACCCGAAGAATATAATACATGTAAAATTCGTGAGGAGGAGACAAGAGAATGCACGCGTTGGATATAGAAAAGTTGAGGTTACATATAGAGGCTACGTCTCAAGCGGATATACAAAGTGGAAGGGTAGGCGGTATAGCCATTGCTGTTATGCAGAATGGGGAGACTGTATATCAGAATTATTTTGTGGATGAGAAACTGGGCATAAACGTAACAGAGAATACATTGTTTCGTCTGGCATCCATGACAAAACCAATTACAGCAGTAGCGGTTTTGAAACTGGTAGAGCAGAATAAAATTACTTTGGATGATCCGATATTTCATTATATCCCGGCGTTTGAACATATGAATGTGGGAAAGAGAGATGGAGATGAGGTGAAGATTGTGGGGCCTGCCAAAAGACAAATTACAGTCAGACATCTTCTGACACATACCAGTGGCTTGGGAAGCGGAGAAGTAGGTCAGTGGGCAGCAGCCCGGTTTCCTTATTCGAAACGAAAATCTCTGGCGCAGAATGTACAGTATTACGCACAGATTCCACTGGATTTTGAACCTTACACCGGACAGGCATATAGCGGCTCTTTTGCATTTGACGTACTGGCACATATTGTGGAACTTGTAGCAGGGATACCTTTCGTGGAATTTTTAAAGAGGGAAGTTTTAGACCCTCTTGGGATGATCGATACCTGTTTTGCACCTACAAAGCAACAGTGGGAGCGCATGATTCCTATGCATGATTATAGGAATGGGAGAGGAATTTTGGCAGAATACCCGGCAAACAGTGTGTTTATGGGAGTTCCGACAACCTGTTGTAGCGGAGGAACCGCGCTGGCATCTACTTTGAGTGATTATAAGCGGTTTGGAGATATGCTGTTAAATTATGGAAGTACGGGAGGAAGCTGCATTATAGGTGAAGAATGGATTCGCGAAATGGCAAAAGAGCAGTTGCCCATAAGCCTTATGAGTGGTGTCAGAAATTGGGGGCTTGGTGTGAGAGTGGTCACAACCGATCCAAGAAATGTGCTTCCTTGCGGCTCTTTTGGTTGGAGCGGAGCGTTAGGCGGTCATTTCTGGGTAGATCCGGACAATCGTATAGTTGCTATTTATCTGAAAAATTCGTTGTATGATGGTGGTGCGGGAAGTAAGACCGGCAGGCAGTTTGAGAGAGATGTATGTTCTGCTCTGGTAGAATAAGAAGTAGAGTGTGATATTAAAAGATTAAATATTTATAGGGGGAGAAAAATGACTTTTAAAGAGATTCCAAAAGAGTATAGGCCGATTCCGTTCTGGAGTTGGAATGAAAAACTGAATGTGGAGGAAACCAGAGAACAAATTCACATGATGGACAAAGCCGGCATGGGCGGTTTTTTCATGCATGCCAGGGGTGGGTTGCAGACTCCTTATATGGGTGAGGAATGGTTTGAAAATGTAAGTGCTTCTGTGGAAGAAAGTAAGAAACTGGGAATGCGTCCGTGGGCTTATGATGAAAATGGCTGGCCAAGCGGTTTTGGCAATGGGATGGTAAATCGTCTTGGCGTGGAGTATCAGCAAAAAAATTTGCGTATGGAGAAGGAGCTTACCCATGAAGAAACATTTATCTGCAAATGTGGCAAGCATTATTTTTATTATGAAGTAAATCCATTTTATGTAGATACTTTGAACAAAAAGGTAATTGCCGAGTTTATAGAGGTGGCGTATAAACCGTATTATGAACGGTTTGGTAATGCAGTGGAAGGGTTTTTCACAGATGAGCCACAGGTTTCCAGAAGGGGTGTGCCATGGAGTTTTGTGCTTCAGGAAGAGTATGAACGTCGTTATGGGGAAGATATTTATGAACATTTGGAAGAACTGTTTCTTAAAGTTGGGTCATATAAAAAGACTCGCGTAAAATTTTGGAAAATGGTGACAGAGCTTTTTTCTGAGGCGTATATGAAGCAGATTCATGATTGGTGCAGAGAACGGGGGATGAAGCTTACGGGACATCTGTTACTGGAGGAAAACTTATATTCGCAGTTGTTTAGTAATGGTGCATGTATGCCCCATTATGAGCATATGGATATTCCCGGAATGGACTGGCTAGGGCGTAACATACGCGACAATCTTACGGCCAGACAGGTGTCTTCCGTAGCAGAACAGTTAGGGAAGGAAAGGGTGCTTTCGGAAACGTTTGCGCTTTGTGGGCATAATGTGAGCTTTGCGGAGCTGAAGGGCATATATGAATGGCAGATGGTACGCGGTATTAACTTGCTGTGTCAGCATTTGCAGGGGTATTCTATGAGGGGAATTCGCAAAAGAGACTATCCACCGGCCCTTTACGTGCAGCAACCTTGGTGGAAAGTGTACGACAAGCTGGTGGAGGCGTTGTCCAGAGAGGGTATGATATTGTCGAAAGGCAAAAAGCAGGTTGAGGTTCTTTTGCTTCATCCGGAAACTACCGCATGGTCCTTATATGATGCTACAGAACCGGAGCCAATCCGAGAACTGCATAGGAGGTTTGTGGCAACTATCAAAGAGTTGGAGCGAAAGCATATTGTGTTCCATATGGGGGATGAAATCCTGCTGGAGCGCCATGGAAGAGTAGAGGAGGGAAAATTGGTTATTGGGGAACAAAAGTATTCCTATGTGATCGATTCCTGTTGTGATATTTTGTTGCCGTATACTAAGGAACTGTTGGATGTATTTGTCCGGGGAGGCGGACAGATTGTCCGAACAGAAGAATTGTCGGACAATCCGGTGGTAAACCATCCGGAGATTACATATACCAAGCGCGAGTTGGAAGGAACTACGGTACATTATTTTGTAAATAGTTCCGCAGAGGAAAAGAGGGCACAATTTAGGGTAAGCGGAAGAATATTGGATATTTACAGTGGTGAGACTTCGGTGTTTGATGGAAAACATACTTTTGAGCCTTGGGGAAGCCTGATGGTGTTAGAGGATACGTGTGTGAAAAAAAACATGGAGGTTGTCCAAGAAACTATTATTCCGATAGGGGGAAAACTCCGTCTGGCTGAAAAAGTAACCAACTGCCTGACCATGGATCGCTGCGATTACTATTTTGATGGCGAGCTACAGGAAAAAAACGGTTATGTACTAAATATCTGTGAACGGGCTAATGCGCTGGAAAGGAGGGTGCAGATACATCAGGATTATCATGTGCAGATACATTATGTGCCGGAGAAACTGTATCTGGTATGTGAGACACCGGAGCAATTCCGTATTATGGTTAATGGCAAGAGCCTCATGCGAGAGCCGGAAGGATATTTTGGGGATAAAAGTTTTCAGAAGTTCAACATTACAGATTTGGTAAAAATCGGAAGAAATGATATTTCCTTTGACTGTGACTTTATGCAGACGGAAGTTTTTTATAATAATCTCAAAAAAGCTTATCAGTATGAGGGTGAGAAAAACAAGCTGGCATATGATATGGAAATCGAGCCAATTTATCTGGTGGGTGATTTCGGTGTAAGGACAGAAGGGACATGGAACGAACTGGACGGAAATGCTGTGCGGTATAGTGGATCGTTTGAACTGGATGTGGCTCCGGCGGAACTTTATCCAAGGCATATGGAGCAACAGGGATATCCATTTTTCTGTGGTGAAATGGTGTTGGAAGGAGAAGTGGAAATAACCGGAGAAAATCCGGTATTAAAGCTGGAAAGGCACGCTATTACTGCGGTGAAAGTAGAAATTGGCGGCAAGGAGAAGTGGATGCTAACCGACGGCAAAGTTTCTTTGAAGGAATTTGGTGTGACAGGAAAGGTAACAGTACGCTTCACCCTCATCAACAATTTGAGAAATCTGCTCGGTCCACATCATCTGGAGGAAGGAGAATGCCTGCGAGTAAATCCCGGAAAGTTTTTTAAAGAGCCTTGTGTGTGGAATACGAGTCCTGAAAGTGATTGGAACGAGGATTACTGTTTTGTGGAGATGACACTCTAAGTTGCTCTGTACTTTTATTATGCTCTTTGGTATAATAGGGCATGCAGAAGCATGAACTGCAGTTATCTGGTAATTTGCATATTTTGAGGAGGAAACAGTATGCAATATAAAATCTTGCGTTTTCCCGGAGGGAAAACAAAGGCGGTTACTTTTAGCTATGATGATGGAAGTAAGTCGGACATTCGACTTGCAGATACCTTAACAAAGTATGGGTTGAAAGGAACTTTTAATCTTAACAGCAGTAATTTGCATTCTGAAAATTATATGTCTGTGGAAGAGATTAAAACCCATTTGTTGGATGTAGGACATGAAATTGCTGTTCATGGTGAATTTCACAAAGCACTTGGTCTATGCAGCCCGTTAGAGGGAATCAGGGATGTGTTAAACTGTCGCTTGGAATTGGAAAAGACTTTTGGCAGAATTATCAGAGGTATGGCATATGCCGATTCCGGTATACGCAACATGCAGTATGGCACAGATTATACAAAAATCAAACAGTATTTGTCTGAGTTGGGTATTGCTTATTCCAGAACACTTGGTGAAGATAATGATTTGTTCAGGCTACCGCAGGATTGGCACGCCTGGATGCCCACTGTTCATCACGACAACCCAAGGGCGTTGGATTATGCAGAAGAATTTCTGGAAATTGATTGTGATAAACAGTATTATGCAAGAATGTACCCGCGTTTGTATTATGTGTGGGGGCATAGTTTTGAGTTTGACCGTAAAAATAACTGGGAACGTTTAGACGAACTATGTGAAAAGCTTTCCGGTCATGAAGATGTCTGGTATGCTACCAATATTGAAATATATGACTATGTTGAGGCTTTTCATTCATTAATTTTTAGTGCAGACCGTACAATAGTCTATAATCCTACGCTTATGAAAATCTGGTTTAACATTGATAAACAGGAATATAGTATAGAACCGGGACAAACGCTGAACATTTTCTAAGAATATGAAAAAATAATATAGGAGTCCGCGAGAGCGGGCTTCTTTGCATTAAAAAATGTGATAGTGATTCTGAAATTACAGATGAATATGGAGAATAATTTCAAGGATGCTGCGCAGATTAATTTGAAAGAGTTGGAAGCTTTGCTGGCAGAATTGGAGAGCAGTGGTAAGCCGCGCTGAACAAGCCGACCTTGGTAATAGCGCGCTTGAATTTTGGAAAAATTTAATTTGAAGTCTTTTGAATTTAATCTTTACAAAATAGACATACTATGATATAATTTGACTATAAACAATGGAGGTGTGATATGCAGGCTATACAGGAAAGAATTAGACCATCAGCAGATTTGAGAAATCATTATAATGAAATATCCAAACAGTGTAGAGAGAATAATGAAGCAATCATTATTACAGTTAATGGTAGAGGCGACACTGTATCTCTTGGTTATGAAGAATACAGACGAATGAAAGCAAGGATTGAGCTTTTAGAAATTCTTGCAGAAGCAGATGAAGATGTTAATGCTGGAAGGGTTGCACCTATGGAAGATACCTTTACAAGTTTGCGTGCAATTTTAAAGGAGAAGTGAAATGGCTAAGTATACTGTAATTAGAACAGATACAGCAGATTCACTTATTCATAAGATTATTCTTGGTATTGCAGAAAAATTTGGTGCTGAGGTTGCTTTGGAAAAACTGGATGAACTGGAAGGACAAATTATGTTGCTTGCAGATAATCCATATATAGGTACAGATCCACGCTATATGATTCTTCGCAGGCAAGGGTATAAAGTGCTGATAACAGAAAAGAATCTGGTGTTCTGTAAGATTGATGAAAAAGAAAAGGTGGTTACTGTGTATGCGGTAGTTGATCGGAGACAAGACTATTTGAATATCATAAGAGGACTGTAAAAAAATATCCGTAGCGAAACGGAGGTGTAGGTATGCCAGAGACAGTACAAGGTTTGATTGAACAGTATGTGTCAGAAATTAAAAAGATATATGGAACTATGATTCTTTTAGATATTTCTAAAACACTGTAGGGCTTTCCTAGAAATCGGAAAGCCCTTTTTGCTGTGAGAAGTGATATTTCATTGAAAAAAGTTTTCCAGAATTCAGTTGCTACGCTACTGTCGTGCATCGCACTTTACAATTCTGTCGCTAACATGTCAGATGAAAACAAATGTCTGCTTTGCAGCCGCTTGTTTTCCTGCTGACATGTTATATTAGAAGAAGTATTTTGTACCATTGATTCCATCTGATTAGAGGAAGAATTATATAGTCGAAAAAATGGCTTTGGGTGACCTAAATTCGTCGTGGGGCTGTTTTAACCCAAAAGTGAGAACGTGTCATGACGAATTTATCGCTGACCTTGTAAAAGGCTTTAAGGAAGGCAATCAATTCCAGACTTTACTAGGGGTTACGGGTTCGGGGAAGGCTTTTGCCATGGCTAACGTAATCGAACAATTACAGAAGCCTACACTCATAATCGCACACAATAAAACCCTTGCCGGGCAGTTGTACTCAGAGTTCAAGGAGTTCTTCCCCGAGAACGCAGTAGAATATTTTGTATCATACTACGGGACGGCTTCCATGTAGTCCATTTCGTATCAAAACTGACGTATTTTTTCACCACTTTTGATACGAAAAAAGGCAATTTGGACTGGGTGGAAAGAGTAATATAAATAGGAATTGTGAACACGATTCGTCGTGGGAGTGAATTTTGAAAACATTAGTGCAAGATTAAGTGATTTCTGGTATAATATAAAGTAAGATTAGGAACAGTTGTGAAATGGAGGTGTAGGTATGCCACAGACAATACAAGGTTTGATTGAGCAGTATGTGTCAGAAATTAAAAAGATATATGGAACACACTTGAGACAAATTATTCTCTATGGCTCTTATGCCAGAGGAGACTATGGACCGGATTCAGATATTGATATTATGATTCTTTTAGATATTTCTGATCTGGAACTAAAAACATACGGACAGACTCTTTCATATATGACATATGATTTTAATTTAGAGAATGATCTTGACATAAAGCCTATTGTAAAGAACGAGACACATTTCAGAAAGTGGAGTGAGAATTATCCGTTCTATGCAAATGTTGAAAAGGAAGGAGTAGTTTTGTATGGAGCAGCATAGTGAAGACATCGGAACAAGAAAAGATTTGTGTTTGTACAGAATACAAACATCAAAAGATAATTTGAAAGCAGCAAAGATACTTTTTGAGGCCAAGGAGTATAAGAGTGCTAATAATCGTGCTTATTATGCAATATTTCAGGCACTGAATGCTGTCCATGCTTTAGATGGTAACGCATATAAGCGACATAAAGATGCTATTGCCAATTTCAATAAGACGTATATAAAGAATGAGATTTTTCCTAGAGAGATAGGAAGAAAAATAGGCGAAGCAGAGGAAATTCGTCACGCCAGTGATTATGATGATTTCTATATTGCAAGTATGGAAGAAACAGAACGGCAAATATCTTCTGCAAGTGAACTTATTTGTTTGGTAGAATCATATTGCAGAGGACGTATGGAAGAAGAATAATCATGGAGTAAGAAGGATGGAAAACGCAGAAGCATGGGATTATGCGATTGGTATGATTAGAGTAGACGGTCTTGAGCCTACGGAAGATTTTAAGAAATACATTGAAAAAGAAAAATGCGGCGAAGCAACTATGGTGGATTTAAAAAAGTTCCTTGATAAGAAATATAAAATGAAGGAGCCTGCCAATGCGTGATCCATATTTGTATGAAAAAAGAATTATGTGGTATATCGTTTGAAAGATTTAGCTATAAATCCAATGCCAGGGGAATATAATACGGAGCATCTTATGAAGAGGGCTTTCCGAGAAATCGGAAAGCCCTTTTGGCGTGTAAAAAAGGACGAATATTTGGATTTTTGGCATTTTTATGGAGAAAATTAAAACAATAATTAGGAGGTAGGACAATGAGTGTTTTAAGAGAATGGTATTGTGGTAAAAAATATCCTTTAGAGGAAATCGTATCAAAGAATAAGGATTATAAAAAAATATCACTGAAATTAGAAGAGGAGCTACGGTATTTTAAAGATATTGTTGAAGACACAGAACGTTTTGAACAAATGGAAGAACTTCTGCTTCGCTCTCAGGAAATGGAGGAATATGCTAATTTTTCATATGGGTTTAGATTGGGTGCAATGCTAATGTGTGAAATCTTTTCTGATTGTGTTTACGAAGATGAAAAGTAGCCTGTTTCTGCTGTTACTAAAAATATGAAATAGTGGAGTATGATATTGCCTTTTTTGATACTTAAATCAAAAAAATGGACTAGGCGTACAGGTAATAAAAGTGGAATTTTTTTGCAATCACATACAGAATGACAGAATGTGTCTAAGTGAAGCTTTATAATAAGATTAGGTAAATGAAAGGAGATATTTGTCATATACAAAATAACATCATTTGAAGGAGTGAAGAAAATGGATTTTATTCTTAGATTTACGGGGAAGAATATCCCTATTGCAACTGTGTCAAAAATAATTGGTAAAGACCAGCGATTTGTTAAAAGGGCAATGATAGAAGGTACATTACCTATTGGAACTGCGGTGCGTAAGCAGGGAAGCAGTGAGTACGATTTCTATGTGAGTCCAAAACTGCTGTATGAATTTACGGGGTTTTTCGTTGATGATAATTCAATAAATGCGACTGAGCAAAATTGGGGAAAAGAGGAAACATAAGGTCTAAAATATTGAAAAACGGCACTTTAGTGATGTAAAGGAAGGAATGTAGAAATGTGGAAGGAGAGATTTCTATGACAAATTTAACAAAGTATACAAAGCAGCAAGTCAGTGAGTTTTATGTCAGAGGCAATGATATTGCAGAAGTACAGTCAACGCTTTACTTTAATGCAGACGGAGAATTGTGCGGCTATTTCAGTACACAGGATGAAGCAAAAAAATAGAGAACGAATTAAGGGAAACTTTAGCCGAATTGATACCATCCAAGGATCTCCGGGGGTATATGGTGAAAACGAGGCGTGTGCTTACTGATTTTGAGAAAGCAACTCTTATCTGAGATGGATCGGGAGCGTTTTGAAAATGCTTATATCAAAATACCATATCCATTCCGCCGGATGAAGAAGATCCAAAATCTAGGCTTTTGTGCTGTGCTCAGAGCTTGGTTTTAGGGCATGGCAGTTTAAATGATTTGCAGTTCTTATGTGACGAGTATAGAAGCAGAAGGAGAGCTAAAAGTAATGATGAAGAATAAAAAACAGGTAAAAAAGGTGTTGATTGGAGCCTTTTATGGAACAGTGTTTGTAGCACAGATAATTGCGTGGACGATTATAAACCATATAAGAGCCTATGAAAAATCAATGTGGTTCGTAACAGGAATAGCAGTTTTTATGACGATTGTAACGTGTTCTACATATCTTCTTTTGCGAAAGTTGTACCAAAGATTCAGGGGTGCCGAGGAAACAACGGTTGTGGAGGACATTTATGAAATCATTAGAACCGACAGATAAGCCGAAAATGTGTATTGATATTCTGAAAGAGGCACAGATGAATGTTCGTAGCTATCTGACAAAACCATTGCAACCGGAGCTGGTGCTAAAGGAAGTCCTGTCTTGGTACAAGATTACAGAACAGCAGTTATTTCGGCTCAGATATATCAAGGTCAAAAGGCTGTATATGTTCTTATTACAGGAAGCCTGTTTCTTGGATTATAAGAAAATAGCCGAAATGACCAGATGTAATAACGAATTGCAGGTAATTCAGGCAATCGAAAAAATCAAGGAAACTATGAAAAAAGATAGTGTCCTGCTCGCAAATGTAGGAGGCATTGTGGAGAGAGCAAAAGCATTTGCAGAGATAGAAGAAAAAATATCAGAAAATAGTGTAGACGAAAAGGAGAAAGCACAATGAAGATGAAGAAAATTTTAATTACAATGATGGTAGTTTTGTTACTTACCGGATGTGGCGATAATACATCTGTAGAAGGTACAGGAACTGATACTGCAAAAACAGAAACCAACAAAACAGAAGATATGAACGTGCAGGAAGAAGCTGAATATATGGGCGTATTTGGCAAAGATGTATTTTACAGCAATATCAATGATTGTGTCGGCTGTGAGTTCGATATAACCATGATTTACAATGCAACAGATGCCGAGGGTAAATATGTATTTTCTGCTACGGAAAAAACGGCCGAAGGAACATCCACTGATAATTTCCGTGTAACTGATAAGACAGAAGATAAGGCTTTGACAGAACTGGAAAACTATAGTATCACAGACCACTTAGCAGTTCGGATGAGAGTAATCCTGAATGATATAAAATACTATGAATATGATGATAGCGGTGATATTACGGTGGAATATGAAGTATCTGCTAAAGAAGCCTCATTCTTACCTTTAGATTCCATAGAAACAAAACTGGCTCGTAACGGATATTTTGTTGCAGGTAATATGATCAATTTTAAGAATGGATTGTCTATTTATATTGCAGAGACAGGTTATCTCAATAATAATGGAATTAGCTGTGCGTATGTCAAAGTAGAGGCAACCAACCACGGAACAGAAGAAGTTTACATGCCAAATCCGGATTTTTATGGAGATGACTATGCTTTGGAACGCTCTTATTTAGCGAATGATTCCGATGTTAAAAATGGGATGAGCCTTGCTCCGGGGCGAAAGGTTCAGGGATATTATTGTGCGAAAGCTGGCAATAATGAGTTTTCTGTAATAGAAGCAGATTTATCCGGTGCTATTGTTATGATTCAGTATACCAAGTCTGATATGGATGATATAAGCCCAAAAGCAATTGCAAAGAACTTAGGACATTCGACAGAGATTGTTACAGTTGACAATTATATAGATAAATCGAAGCTGTCAGTAATTAAGTTGGATAAACTGGATTCTTTTATTGATTCTGTTGTACCAAAGACTAATTGCGAAGAGGAGGATAAAGATTTTAGCAAGGTTATCATTGATGTGAGTGAATTTTTTTAGGAGTAATATTAAAAAGAAAAGGAACAAATGTTCGTTTCTGGATAGACAAAATCAAAGTTTTGTAGTATAATCTCAGTGTATGTGCGTACTATAAAGATGCTTGATTTTGTCTATTTTTTTGTCATTGACTACTGATAATTATATAGGAAAATACAAATATTGTCTATATAGTTCATATAGTCCATATAGTCCGTATAGTTTGGGCATCTGAATTTGGTGACCCAATTGTGATTCTCAGTTGATTTCCGAATTTGCTGAGTATGCATGAGTAACAATGAGTTGGCTTATAGAAGTCAATTTTACTATAGAAAATAGAAAGAAGATGATGTTATGGAGTTTAAACTTCATGCTCCCTATCAGCCTACTGGAGACCAGCCACAGGCAATTGAGGAGCTTGTAAAAGGCTTTAAGGAAGGCAATCAATTCCAGACGTTACTAGGAGTTACAGGTTCGGGCAAGACCTTCACTATGGCTAATGTGATTGCAGCACTGAATAAGCCTACTCTTATCATAAGTCATAATAAGACCCTCGCAGGACAATTGTACTCAGAGTTTAAGGAGTTTTTCCCTGAGAACGCAGTGGAATACTTTGTGTCCTACTACGACTACTACCAACCCGAAGCCTATGTCCCCTCCTCCGACACCTACATCGCCAAGGATTCCGCAGTTAACGAGGAAATTGACAAGCTGCGTCTATCTGCCACGGCATCACTGACAGAGAGAAAGGACGTCATTGTAGTAGCCAGCGTATCCTGCATCTACGGTCTGGGAAGCCCCGACGAATACCAGCAGATGATCGTATCTCTGCGTCCCGGAATGATCAAGGACAGAGACCAGGTGCTCAGAGAACTCATTGATATCCAGTACAACCGCAACGAAATGGATATCCAGCGCGGTACTTTCAGGGTGAGAGGAGACGTAGTAGAGATCTACCCTGCCCAGGGTGGCGACTATCTCATCCGGGTAGAGTTCTTTGGTGACGAGATCGATAGAATCGCAGAGGTGGAGCCGCTGACCGGAAAGGTACATGCCGAGCTGAAGCATATTTCCATTTTTCCGGCGTCACACTATGTAGTAAGCCAGGAAAGAATTAAAGTGGCCTGTGATGAAATCGAGAAAGAAATGGAAGAGCGTGTCCGCTATTTTAAGGGAGAGGACAAGCTGCTGGAAGCCCAGCGTATTTCGGAGAGAACCAATTTTGATATAGAGATGCTCAGGGAAACGGGCTTCTGTTCCGGTATCGAGAACTATTCCAGACATCTGAACGGCATGCCTGCGGGTGCACCGCCTATGACGCTGATGGATTATTTTGGGGACGATTATCTCATTATCATTGATGAGTCCCATATGACCATTCCACAGATTCGAGGGATGTATGCGGGAGACCGCTCCCGTAAGATGACGCTGGTGGATTATGGATTCCGACTGCCGTCCGCATTGGATAATAGACCTCTCAATTTTGAGGAGTTTGAGGCTCACATCGACCAGATGATGTTTGTGTCGGCAACACCTTCTATCTATGAGGAAGAGCATGAGCTGCTTCGCACGGAGCAGATTATCAGACCTACCGGTCTGCTGGATCCTGAGGTAGATGTAAGGCCTGTGGAAGGGCAGATTGATGATTTGATTTCGGAAGTCAAGAAGGAAACCGCGAAGCATAACAAAGTATTGATTACTACTCTGACCAAGCGGATGGCAGAAGATTTGACGGACTATATGAAAGAAGTGGGAATCCGGGTAAAATACCTGCATTCCGATATTGATACGCTGGAGCGTGCCCAGATTATACGTGATATGCGTCTTGACGTGTTCGATGTGCTTGTTGGAATCAACCTTTTAAGAGAAGGACTGGATATCCCGGAGATTTCGCTGGTGGCGATTCTCGATGCGGACAAGGAAGGCTTCTTAAGAAGTGAGACCTCACTGGTGCAGACTATCGGGCGTGCTGCCCGTAACGCAGAGGGCCATGTCATTATGTATGCTGATATGATCACCGATTCCATGCGAGCAGCAATTGATGAGACCAACCGCCGTCGCCAGATTCAGATGAGGTACAATGACGAGCATGGCATTACACCTCAGACCATCAAGAAGGCAGTGCGTGACCTGATCAGTATTTCCAAGGAAATCGCAAAGGAAGAAGTTCGCTTTGAAAAGGATCCGGAGTCCATGGACCGCAAAGAACTGGAGAAGCTGGTGGCAGATGTACAGAAGAAGATGCAGAAGGCGGCTGCGGACCTGAACTTCGAAGCTGCGGCAGAGCTGCGTGATAAGATGATTGAGCTGAAGAAGCGCCTGCAGGACATGGATGACTAGTACATCATTTCCTAAACGATGTACTAGCAAGGCACTAAACAGCAAATAATAAGGCAGTAGATAATAAAGCAGACGTATGAAATAACTAATAGAAAACCAATATCAGATAATAATACAAATGAGTAAGAATAACAACGGAAGGGAACAAACAAATGGAAGAAGTCAAGAAGATGCGTCCCAGAGAATACATCAAGATTCGCGGCGCACATGAAAATAATTTAAAAGGAATCAATGTTGACATCCCCAGAAACGAGCTGGTAGTCCTGACAGGTATGTCAGGCTCCGGCAAATCGTCCCTGGCCTTTGATACCATATATGCCGAAGGACAGCGCAGATACATGGAGTCACTGTCTTCTTATGCAAGACAATTCCTGGGTCAGATGGAAAAGCCAAATGTGGAACGCATAGACGGATTGTCTCCTGCTATTTCCATCGACCAGAAGTCCACTAACCGTAACCCCAGATCTACAGTTGGTACCGTTACTGAAATCTACGATTATTTCAGGCTTTTGTATGCCAGGATTGGTATCCCACACTGTCCTAAGTGCGGTCATGTGATTGCAAAGCAGTCCGTAGACCAGATGGTGGACCAGATCATGGAGATGGGAGAAGGAACCAGAATCCAGCTGCTGGCCCCTGTGGTAAAGGGACGTAAAGGGGAACATGCCAAGGTATTGGACCACGCCAAGAGAAGCGGTTATGTTCGTGTGCGCATTGACGGAAGCCTTTATGAATTGACGGAAGAAATCAAGCTGGACAAGAATATCAAGCATAACATTGAAATTGTGGTGGATCGTCTTGTGATCAAGCCGGGTATCGAGAGACGCCTTACCGACTCCATCGAGAATGTGTTGGAATTGGCAGAAGGACTTATGATTGTGGATATTATCGGAGGAACACCCGTGAACTTCAGCCAGAGCTTTTCCTGCCCGGATTGTGGCATCAGCATCAGTGAGGTGGAGCCCAGAAGCTTTTCCTTCAACAATCCTTTCGGTGCCTGCCCTGTCTGCTTCGGATTGGGCTACAAAATGGAGTTTGATGTGGATCTGATGATTCCGGATAAGTCCATTAGTATCAATGACGGTGCTATTACGGTTATGGGCTGGCAGTCCTGTACTGATAAGGGCTCTTTTACCCATGCTATTTTAGTTGCACTTTGTAAGGAATATGGTTTTGACCTGGATACTCCTTTCGAAAAATATCCCGAGAAGATTCAGAACATCCTGCTTTACGGTACGGGCGGCAAAGAGGTAGAAGTTCATTATCAGGGACAGAGAGGCAGAGGGGTATACCCTGTTGCTTTTGAAGGTCTCATTAAAAGTGTAGAGCGTAAATATAGGGAGACTGCTTCTGACATCATGAAGCAGGAGTACGAGACTTTCATGCGTATTACACCTTGTAAAGAATGTAAAGGAATGCGTCTGAAAAAAGAATCTCTTGCTGTGACAGTCTGCGACAAGAATATTCATGAAATTACTTCGATGTCCGTGACAGATTTATATGATTTTGTACAGGACATGAAGCTGACACCCCAGCAGGAGCTGATTGGAAAACAAGTGCTGAAAGAAATCCGTGCCCGTGTGGGCTTCCTGAAAGAAGTAGGACTGGAGTATCTGTCTCTGGCAAGAGCTACCGCCAGTCTTTCCGGCGGCGAAGCACAGCGTATCAGGCTGGCTACCCAGATCGGTTCCGGTCTGGTAGGTGTCTGCTATATTCTGGATGAGCCCAGTATCGGTCTGCATCAGAGAGATAATGATAAACTGCTGAATGCCCTCAAAGGCTTAAGAGACCTGGGCAATACCCTGGTAGTAGTAGAGCACGATGAGGATACCATGCTGGCTGCTGATTATATTGTGGATATCGGGCCGGGAGCCGGCTCTCACGGTGGAGAAGTGGTTGCCTGCGGTACTGCTGAGGATATCATGAACAATCCCGATTCCGTCACAGGACAGTATCTCAGCGGAAAAATTCAGATTCCTGTTCCCAATGAACGTCGTCAGCCTACAGGCTGCTTAAAAGTACTGGGAGCCCGGGAGAATAACCTGAAGAATATTGACGTACAGTTCCCGCTTGGGGTCTTTACCTGCGTTACGGGTGTATCCGGATCCGGTAAAAGTTCCCTGGTCAACGAAATCCTGTACAAGCACCTTGCAAGAGATTTGAACCGTGCCAGATGCATCCCCGGTAAACACAAAGGCATTGAGGGAATCGACCAGCTGGACAAAGTAATTGATATCGATCAGTCACCCATCGGAAGAACCCCCAGGTCCAATCCGGCCACCTATACCGGTGTGTTCGACCAGATCCGCGACCTCTTTGCGTCCACACCCGATGCCAAGGCAAAGGGATATGCGAAAGGCCGATTTAGCTTTAACGTAAAAGGCGGACGTTGCGAAGCCTGTGGCGGTGACGGTATCATCAAAATTGAAATGCATTTCCTGCCTGATGTATACGTGCCCTGTGAAGTCTGCGGCGGCAAGCGCTACAACCGTGAGACCTTAGATGTAAAGTATAAAGGAAAGAGTATCTTTGACGTACTCGACATGACCGTAGAGGAGGCATTGCCCTTCTTTGAAAATCTGCCTTCCATCCGCAGAAAGATTGAGACACTGAATGATGTAGGGTTATCCTATGTAAAACTGGGTCAGCCCTCCACCACTCTTTCCGGCGGCGAAGCCCAGCGTATCAAGCTGGCCACAGAACTCTCCAGACGCAGTACCGGCAAGACCATCTACATCCTGGACGAGCCCACCACCGGCCTCCATTTTGCCGATGTCCACAAGTTGGTAGAAATCATTCATCGCCTAGCCGACGGAGGCAACACCGTAGTGGTCATTGAGCACAACCTTGATGTCATCAAAACTGCCGACTACATTATTGACATTGGCCCCGAAGGCGGCGACAAAGGCGGCACCGTAATCGCCCAGGGTACCCCGGAAGAAGTGGCAGAGAACCCTGCCTCCTACACCGGTCTCTACATCAAAAAGATGCTCACCCGCGCCCGGGGCTTTGAACAGTAAAAAAAATTTTTAAATTTTTATGAAACCCCTATGAAAAATCGGCACTTTAGGGTATAATACCCATGTTTAAATATAACAAATCAGGAAATTATCATATATAAAGGTATAAAGTGACGATTTGGATGCGGCTTCTGTGTAAACGACAGGCAGAAGCGTTACAATACAATATAACACAACATGAGAAAGGGGTACACAGTTCATGCAGTGCACAGATATCGGAATCGATTTGGGAACAGCCAGTATATTAGTCTACATCAGAGGAAAGGGCGTAGTATTAAAGGAGCCGTCTGTTGTAGCTTTCGATAGAGACTCTAATAAAATCAAAGCAATCGGAGAGGATGCGCGTCTTATGCTGGGACGTACACCCGGCAATATCATAGCGGTAAGACCGCTTCGTCAGGGCGTTATCTCTGATTATACCGTTACAGAGAAGATGATGAAGTATTTCATCCAGAAGGCTCTTGGCAAGAGAACCTTCCGTAAGCCCAGGATAGCAGTATGCGTTCCCAGCGGCGTAACTGAGGTTGAGAAGAAAGCGGTAGAAGACGCTACCTATCAGGCAGGCGCAAGAGAAGTATCCATTAT
>JAZQAT010000065.1:0-14734 GCA_045545375.1 Acetatifactor sp. | reverse complement strand
AGGATTTCATCACAGAGAATTATTACACCTGTACAAAAGAAATTTTATCAGGTCTGGGAAAGATGTATGCAAGTGGCGGAGAATTTACCGAAAACATTGATAGCTATGGTGGAGAAGGAACTGCTCTGTTTACAGCAAAAGACCCCGTCCACTTTTCAAAATGTGGACGGGGATTTTTTGAAAAATCTTTAACTAAATGACATTGGGCTTTCATCATGTCTTCTTATAATAAAATCAACGGAAAACACGCATCGGCAAATCCACAGCTGCTTACTGGGGTATTGCGTGATGAGTGGCATTACGAGGGCGCAGTCATGACCGACTGGCGGAATCACGCTCCCCTTGATGAAGAAATTATAGCCGGCAATAATATTAAGATGCCTTTTGGCTATCCCGACCAGGCAGCGCTTGCCTTGGAAAGCTATCACAAAGGAAAACTCACTTTGGCCCAATTACAGCAGAATGCCATCTGGGTTCTCAAAGCAGTTATGAAAACACAGTGCTTTTTTAAGAAAGACTTTGGAAAAAGACATTTGCTGCATGAGGGAACAAATGAAATCTCTGCCCTGGAGGTAAATGGCATTTCCAGCACGAGAATTTTACAGGAACAGCGTGAAGACGGGACATGGTACCTATATCATTTAAGCAGAGAACAACGTGCACAGAGAACCTTCCTGTTTTATGTGATTGATGCGTTAGAAGAGGGCGAATACACTGTTTCTGCTGAAATCTCCACAAACTGCCCTCAGACACAGATCTGGTATGATAACGCTGACGGTGAGAGATTGGGAACTGCTTATTGTGAAACCGCAGTTGATGAAAATAAGTGGTATGTGGTCGATGCTAAAATTCATTTATCCAAAGGGGAAAATGTCTTAAAGGTAGTCCTTGCTAATGAGCCCTATACGGAATATTTGTAAAATGCGCATTTTCCTAACTTATTTACAATATCACTTATTTACTTTTCATAGTTACAGCGTATATGATTCTATTATCTAAAGATGCCATGGCTGTACGATTTTTGCCTGTGCATCATAAGAAAGATAAATGGAGATATGTGCTATGAAGAATTTAAGATACCCTGCAGTACCCCTTATCACGGTAGATCCCTTTTTCAGTATCTGGTCCTGCGATGATAATCTCTGTGACGATGTGACAAGACACTGGACAGGCCGCCGCCACAATATGCTGGGATTTCTGAAGGTAGACGGTAAGCTGTTCCGCTTTATGGGAAAGGCAAATGCGGACAACAGATACCACACAGAACCCACTGCTATGAAACAGACCAATAAGCAGGTGTTCCCTATGAGAACCGTTTACACTTTGGAGAATGACCTTGTGCGCATTCACCTTACGTTTATGACGCCGCTGCTTGTAGATGATCTGAAGCTGATGTCCAGACCGGTTTCTTACATAAGCTATGAGGTAGAGGCTGTAGATGGCAAGGAGCATGAGGTAAAGCTGTATTATGGTATGGACTGTGAAATCTGTGTCAACAAGCCCACTCAGGAAGTGACAGCAGATGTCTATGAAAACGGCGTATACTGCACCCACGGGGAAGAGGAAATGCTGGTGCGTAGCGGCGATGACCACAATATTGAATGGGGAACACTGCATCTGTTCTCACCCTCCGGTTTTAAGCCGGGAGTTCATAGCTTTAAGCAACTGCGAAGAGACTATTATGGCAGACGTACAGAGCCTAACTTCCGCAGAGAATTCCCTATGGCAGAGGTAAATCCCGGGGATACTTTCAAGCTGGATGATAAAGTAGTGTACATTTATCTGGAGAAGGATTTCACCTTAGGCGCAGAGGGCGAGAGCGGTCTTATCTGCACAGCTTATGATGATATTCACTCCATTATGTACTTTGGCAGACCAATCGATGCTTATTATAAAAAAGATGGTGACACCTTTGCGGATATCTGCAAGAAAGCAGTGGAAGAGTACGATGAAATCTGTACTCGCGTAGAAGCTGCAGAGCAGTCTTTAATGGACCAGGCAAAGAAGATCAGCGATAAATATTGTGACATTGTTTCCCTGGTGTACAGACAGGTGGTTGCAGCCCACAAGCTCACATGGGATGGCAGTGAGATTCAGTTCCTTTCCAAGGAATGCTTCAGTAACGGCTGTATCGGAACACTGGATGTTACCTATCCTTCCATTCCGATGTTCTTACTGCTGAATCCTACCTTGGTAGAGGGAATGCTGAATCCACTGTTCAAGTATGCCAGAACGGAAGCATGGCCTTATGATTTTGCACCCCATGATGTGGGACGATATCCTATCGCAAACGGTCAGGTATACGGTCTTGACGCGGATGGTAACCACCGTTATGAAAAGCAGATGCCTGTAGAGGAATGCGGCAACGCAATCCTTTGTGTATACACTATCTGCCATTATAAGAACGACAATACTTATTTTATCAAGAATAAAGATATCCTGGAAAAATGGGTAAAATATCTGATCGAGTTCGGCCTTGACCCGGAAAATCAGCTCTGTACCGATGACTTTGCAGGCCATCTGGCTCACAACTGCAACCTTTCCGCAAAAGCTATCATGGGTATTGCAGCATACGCAAAACTTCTGGAGAGCGTAGGAGATGCGGAAGCAGATAATTACACTAAAATTGCAAAAGAATATGCAGAGAATTGGGAGAAGACTGCATTCGATAATGACCATTATAAATTGACCTTTGATGGTGAGGGCACCTGGAGCATCAAATATAATATGGTATGGGACAAGATGTTCGGCTGGGGTATTTTCAGCGATGAAGTATTTGAAAAAGAAGTGGCATACTACAGCAAGAAGATCAACAAGTATGGTCTGCCTCTTGATTCCAGAAGCGATTATACGAAGTCTGATTGGCAGATGTGGTCTGTGATGCTTTCCGATAAAGCAGAGTATCGCAACAAGATCATAGATACCATGTGGGATATGCTAAATGAAGGTCCTGACCGCGTGCCGTTTACCGACTGGTATTATACATCAACAGCGGAGGAATGTACGTTCCAGAACAGAACTGTTCAGGGAGGATTATATTTCCCTCTGTTGAAATAAAGATATCAAAATGCCATATGGCAAATAAGAAAAGGGGGCGTGCAGCCCCCTTTTGTTGTGACGGTATGTAAGAACAGTGCTTTGTGTCCAACAATTCATAATCAAACCTTCAAATGATATATTTGACTTCCATTATTGTGTATGTTAAGATTGACGTAAAATCTGGGATAAAAGGATACAGACCCTATGCAAGAGACCCTTCTTTATAAATTAAAAAATAAGATTCATGGCAAAGAACTTAAGCTGTTCAGTATCTTTTCTGTAATACTGCTGCTCATTGCAGCATTTGCATCCGGTTCGCCTTTGAAGATTGCTCAGGGCATGAAGACTATCGTGTTTTCCCGTGATGCGTTGATTACAGACTATTTTGAGTTGGCAGGGTATGGTGCGGCATTTTTCAATGCGGCCATAATTTTGAGCATATGTATCACACACGTAATTGTACTGAAGATTCCCTTTACCGGCCTGACCATGGCGGCTTTGTTCATCAATGCAGGCTACGGCCTGTGGGGCAAGAACCCGGTCAATATTCTGCCGGTGCTGTTGGGAACCTGGCTCTATGCCAGGATGCACAAGTCACATATGAGCAGATATATTTATACGGCGCTGTTTGGAACCTGTTTGTCCCCTTTTGTGACAGAGATGGTGTATCTGCTGCCGTTCCACTGGGCGGTTAACCTTATTTCTGCGGTTCTTCTGGGCATTTTTGTGGGCTTTGTCCTGCCGCCCTTGTCCATGCACACGGCTTCCATGCATATGGGTTATAACTTGTTCAACGTGGGCTTCTCCGGTGGTATCCTGGCCTTTGTGGTGGTATGTGTGCTGAAGTCTTTCGGTCTGGAGAGTGAGTCAGTATTTATCTGGAAAGCAGGTCGGCCGATGATGATTGTTATGGGAATGTATCTTTATTTTGCGGCAATCATAATACTGGGGCTGGTAAGCCGCGGTGGAGATTTCAAGAATTATCGCAAGATTCTGGAGCATCCCGGTCGTGCGGTGGCAGATTTTGTCATTATGAACGGTCCCGGTGCCACACTGATCAACATGGGCTCTATGGGAGTGATTGCCCTGACTTATGTGATGCTGGTGGGCGGTGACTTGTCCGGTCCTGTCATCGGTGCCATCCTTACGGTAGTGGGTTTTTCGGCATTCGGTGCCCATGTCAGGAATTATCTGCCGGTGCTCTTAGGGGTCTTTTTGTCTACATTCCTGACGCAGTACACGGCTTCTACTCCCGGCATTTTGCTGGCTGCCATGTTTGCGGTAGGGTTGTCTCCTATTGCAGGTCAGTTTGGCGTTATCCCAGGAATCATAGCCGGTTTTCTGCACTCGGCCATTGTTATGTGTACATCTTCCATGTACGGGGGATTGAATCTGTATAATAACGGCTTTAGTGCAGGCTGGGTGGCGATTATCATGATTCCTGTTTTGGAAAGCTTTATGAAGCATTTTGAAACCGGGAAGCGCGGAAAAGACGGTGAGAAACACAAGGCGTAAGCTATGGGAATAGCACGAGCTGAACTGATTATGAGAGGGAAAGGTAAATACCATGACACATGAGGAGAAAAAGGTTGCGAAAATTGTAGAGGAACTGACTCTGTTTTTCTTTGCCATAGGAGCAGACCGCATGGAATCCGGCATCAGCCGAAAAGATAACCGGGTCATCATCACCTTTGAGGCTAATTACCAGTCGGAGTACGAGGACAGGATTCATTCTTTAGAAAAATATATGAATGAGCCCAAGAATGAGGGCTTTGAAGATATTTACTGGGAACTGGCAGGAAGCGGCGACCCCGGCGAGTCCAGCCAGCTGCTTTTGATTGGAATGATGATCGATAAAGCGGAAATTGAGCACGGTGAGAATCGTGTGAAGCTGAAGCTGTACAAGGAACTGCTGGATTAGACAGTATATTTTTAGGTATAAAAGTGATGAGGTGCGGGATCATTGGGATTTCGGTGCATATGGATTATGTAGATATCGCAAAATACCGGATTTTGCGATAAAAGATGCCATAAACTATAACAGCTGACAGATGCCCAAAAGAATCAGCAGAAGTCCTGAGAGAGGGTCTGCAAAACGGTCAGCCACCCGCAAGAATTTGAGCTGCCCAAGGCGGCTGCCCAGAACATTGCCCATATGCAGGAAGCAGACGGAGCACAGGAAGGTGAAAACAGATGCAGCCATAAGAGGGATTCCTGCCATGCTTGCACCGATACCGATGCCCATGTTATTTGCGGAAAGTGCAAGCCCAAGGAGAACCAGTTCTTTGTGAGTCAGAGGGCTGGAATCAGTAGCATTAGTATCAGAAGCTGAGGGCGATTCGCCGGGATTTTCCAAAGCTACAGCTTCTTCTGTGTCAGGACCGGCCCGATACTTTTGTACTTGGGGCACCAGGTACTTTATCAAGTAGTAGAGACCCATTCCGATTAAGATAGCACTTCCGGCTCCGGTCAAGGGTTTCCCGGAGAAAACAGGTGCCAGCAGATTGCCAAGGCCAATGGCCAGCATTGTCCCGGACAACGTAATCAGGCTGACCAGAAGATTCTGCAGGAAAGAAACGCGAATCTTACGGATACCGTAGGTGATGCCTATCATCAGCGCGTCCAGACTGGAAGAAACTGCAAACAGAAGTGAAGAGATAAAGATCATAACAGACCCCGTTGTCAATTGATGTTACTTTTAGTATATTCGGGGTCTTTTTTTGTGTGCATTCATGAACAATCATGCATAAAACCTGCTCTGCATCCGATACGCCCTGGGTGAGATACCAGCGCAGCTGCTGAAGAAACTTGAAAAATGTGCAGGGTCAGGATATCCCACAAGGCTGCCGATTTCTCCAACAGAAAGGTCGGTGCTGATCAACAGCTGCTGTGCTTTTTGAAAACGGCGTTGCTTGAGCAAAGCAATCACGCCGCTGCCATACGAGCGGCGGCATAGTCTTTCCAACTGAGGGACACTGATATAGAAAGAATCAGCAATCTCTGAAAGGCGCAGTGGGCGGTGAAGATTATCGTCCAGATAAGAGGACAGCTGTTGATCGAAAGAAGCAGATGCGGATTCCAGGCTCTCTATGCAGTTAAGAATCAGGGAATCGGTCAGATTTATCATCTGTGCAAGGGAGAGAGGTGTCCCCTTATGCTGTTCTTCGGAAATCCTTGCGGCTATGCAAAGGAGCTGTTCCGCAGGGAAGCTGGAAGGCTGAGTGAAATTCTGTTCCAGCAGGGGAATGAGCCTGCGTTCTGCAGAATCGGGGTTCAGATCGATTCCCAACTGAGAATAGCCGTCCGGACTGATCAGGGTATGTTCCCGCCCCGGCGGCAGAATATGTATGGTTCCGGTATGCAGAGTACCGGTGTCGGAACCTGTTTTTATAAGAAGCTGTCCGTCAGTGACCAGAATCAGCTGCCAAAACGGATGACGGTGAGAGGCCATGGTAAAGGGACCGCGGTGCAATTGGTTGATGCGCTTGTAAGGATTTGGAAGATTAGATTCCATAACCCAGGATTCTGTTTTCATAGAACCTCCTTGAAGGTTACAGTTCAGCCTGCGCCATTCCAAAAGGCGCGCAAGCATGATTCTCCCGTCAAGCAGGCTGTGGCTGAACTGTGATCAGATTCTGCAAGTTTATGATTGGATTATACATCGACTTTTATTATGCATAAGTATATCATAACGAGTATAAAGATGCAATCTGCAGAAGGGAGTCAATCATGGAATTGGATTTTTTATTAGATAAGATCAGGGCAAGTGTAAAAAATCACGAATTGGAGGATGGAGCATATGCCCGCTGGCTGTGGCAGAATGAGAAAGGTACCCGCAAGATGGGGCCAAATGAATATGGATGCGCAGATGCTGCCAATATTATGTATATGCTTGGTGATATGCCGAGAGATTTGGAAGTGCGTCAGGCTCGTGTCAAAGCACTTCAGGAGTTTCAAAATCCGCAAACGGGATTATTCTGGGAGGGAACTCACCATGAACTGCACTGTACCGCACATTGTACGGCGGCGCTGGAGCTTTTTGATGCGCTGCCTCAGTATCCGCTGACCGGATTGGATGAGTTTCGTACCAAAGAAGGATTGAAGGAGTTGCTTGAACGCCTGGACTGGCTGCATGCTCCATGGTCTCAGGCACATCAGGGAGCAGGTGTCTTTGCTGCAATGATTTTAAGCCGTGGGGCTTCTTTGGAGTGGCAGGATTGGTATTTCGAATGGCTGGATGCACATACAGATCCGGATTACGGCATGAGTCTGATTGGGGCAATCCGGAATGGCAGCAAGCCGGCTTGTGAGCATTTAAACGGATGGTTTCATTATTTGTTTAATTTTCATTTTGCGCATCGACCATTTCCGAAGGCTGAGAAATTAGTTGATACCTGTATTGATCTGTACAAGAACAATGAACTGTCGGATGTTTTCGGAAAATGTGCGGGATTTCGGGAAATTGATTGGGTATTTACTTTAAACCGTGCCACGATGCAGACCGGATATCGCAGGCAGGAAGCGATAGAATTGCTGAGGGATTTTGCAGGTAAATATATTCCGCAGCTGGAAGCAACAGATGCAGAAACGGATGAAGCCTGGAACGATCTGCACATGCTGTTCGGAGCGGTTTGTGCGGTGGCAGAGCTGCAGATTGCACTGCCGGGAGAGCTTCGTTCTTCTTATCCGCTGAAGCAGGTATTGGATAGAAGGCCGTTTATCTGATCGTATGACGTGAAAGTTCAAATGTAGTGCAATAATATGGATAGTTATCAAACTACGAATAAAATGAGTGTTCTCCACAAAAACGGAGGACACTCATTTTATTAAAATATTATTCAGGAAGCTCTCAATTAATGGAAGGTGGACGTCCTTCCGGCCCTTCTGCAAGTGGCAAACTCAGGATATACCACAAATCAATTTGGGGGACGATGTACCGGTATGATGTATTATTTTGTCCATATATTGTGCAATACTTGATATGTATTTTACAGCAGTTTTTTTGTAAAATATATATGCTTGGATCCCTGCATGATGACTGAACAGACAGGACGATTTTGGGCGTGTGGGGAAAATGGCGGACATGTAAAGAGGATACTGAAATCAATTAAGGAGAGAACAAATCATGAGAATTTATGAGAATCCTGAGAAGACCAGTGAAAACAGACTGTCGCCCAGAAGCTATTACATACCGGGCGGGGTGTCAGAATACCGGCTTTTGAACGGTGATTGGAAATTTGCTTATTTTTCCAGAGATATTGATGTGCCGGAAGTGATTGAAGCCTGGGATACCATTCCGGTACCTTCCTGCTGGCAGATATTGGGCTATGAAAATCCCAATTATACAAATATTAATTATCCTTATCCCTGTGATCTGCCTTATGTGCCCGATGATAACCCCTGCGGCGTATATGAGCGGGAATTTGAGATTGCGAAGAAGTGGGGCAAGGTATATTTTGTATTGGAAGGTGTGGCATCCTGTGCCTTCCTTTATATCAACGGGGAATACGTGGGATTTACCCAGGGGAGTCACCTGCAGGCAGAATTTGAGATTACCTCCTTTGTAAAAGAAGGAACGAATACGATTCGCGTGAAAGTGTTAAAATGGTGCTGCGGCAGTTATCTGGAGGATCAGGATTTCTTCCGTTTTAACGGTATTTTCAGAGATTGTTATCTTTTGCAGAGACCGGAAGGCCATATCGAAGATGTGGAGATGATTCCGGAGGATACCGGAATCCATATCCGGATTGCCGGTCAGGCCAAGGTTCGTGTTTTAGCGGGCGATAGGCTCCTGACAGAAGATACTATGCAGGATACCTTCTCCTATGCGCCGGAAAATCCTGTGCTGTGGAATGCAGAGAAGCCTTTCCTGTATACGGTAGAGCTGGAGCGTGAAGGAGAGATTATTTCCCTGAAAGCCGGTCTGCGCAGGATTGAAGTGTCCGATCAATATGAATTACTGATAAATGGTGTTTCTGTAAAGCTTCACGGTGTAAATCACCATGATACCGGCAAATATCGCGGTTGGTGTCAGACGGATGAGGAACTTCGGGCAGACTTGATGCTGATGAAGGAGCTGAATATGAACTGTGTGAGAACTTCACACTATCCGCCTTCTCCGAAATTTATTCAACTGTGCGATGAGATTGGTTTATATGTGGTGCTGGAGACTGATATTGAGACACACGGATTTGTTCGCAGGTATTCTAATGTGCCCTATGGATTTGATATGAGTTCCAATGATTGGCCGAGCAACAGACCGGAGTGGAAAAGGGAGCATGTGGAGCGCATGCAGCGTATGGTGGAAAATTATAAGAACCATACCAGCGTTGTGATGTGGTCTACCGGCAATGAGAGCGGTCACGGCTGTAATCATGTGGAGATGGTCAGATGGACCAGAAAACGCGACGATTCCAGATTGATTCATTGCGAGGATGCTTCCCGCAAGGGGCAGTTCCACAATGCGGACGTTTATTCCCGTATGTATCCTTCGTTGGCGGATTTAGAGAAATTTGCACAGACAAATGATATCAATATGCCTGTGTTCCTCTGCGAGTATGCCCATGCTATGGGGAACGGCCCCGGAGATGTTTATTATTACAGCGAGCTGTTTGATAAGTATCCCAAACTGATCGGCGGCTGTATCTGGGAGTGGGCTGATCATGTGGTGACGGTAGACGGCGTGCAGAAGTATGGCGGAGATTTTGAGGGCGAGCTGACACATGATGGTAACTTTTGCTGTGACGGTCTGGTGTTTGCCGATCGTACCCTGAAAGCAGGATCCCTGGAAGCCAAGGCTGCATATCAACCGGTTAGAACCACCTATGAAGACGGTGTGCTGAGCGTATATAACCGTCTGGATTTCACTAATCTGGATGAATACGAATTTACGGTTCAGATCGAGGTGGACGGCAGATCAGTTTATGAAGAAAAAATGGTTCTGCCTGCAGAGCCACACACAACTATTGAAGTTAAGGTTCCGTATGAAGCAGCGGAATGTGTATATGGTGTGTACTTGAATACGCAGCTTACAAAGGACGGCAAGGTTTGGGCAAAGACCCAGCACAAACTGCCTTGTGTGATGAAAGAGAATAAGGATGCAAAAGGTGCATACAGCGCAGCAAAGAACAGTATAACTGTATGCGACGATGCGGCTATGACGGAAGATACTTACAATATTTATATTTCCGGCGAAGATTTCGCGTACACCTTCTCCAAGCATTACGGTGCATTCACAAGTATTGTGGTGGATGGAGAAGAGCAACTTTCAGGCAAATCCGTACTTTCCGCCTTCAGGGCACCTACGGACAACGACCGCAATGTTATTAATAAATGGGCGAACATTAATATCTGGGAAGGTGAGAATCTGGATTGTGCATTCTCAAAAGTGTATGACTGTCATGTGGAAGATGGTGTGATCAAATTGACCGGTTCTCTGGCAGGCGTTTCCAGAATGCCGTTTATGCGTTATGAGCAGACAGTCACCGTTTCTGGAAAGGGTAAGATTACCTATACACTGAGAGGGCAGATCCGCGATGGTGTCATCTGGCTGCCAAGACTGGGTTATGAATTTGAACTTTCCGAGAGTTCAAAAGAGTTCATCTATTATGGACGCGGACCTGTGGAGAATTATTGCGATATGCATAATTGGACACCTGTGGGCATGTACAACAGCAATGCGGACAATGAATATGTAAATTATGTACGTCCTCAGGAGCACGGTAACCATGCTGAAGTAAAAATGCTGAAGATCGGCAAGCTGGAGTTTACATCACAGGAAGGCATGGAAATCAATGTTTCCCGATACAGCACAGCTGCATTGTACAAGGCAAATCATACGGATGAACTTGTAGCAGACGGCAAGACTCATCTCAGGATTGATTACAAGGTGTCCGGTATTGGATCTAATTCCTGTGGTCCGAAACTGGAGGAAGCGTACAGATTATCTGAGAAGCAGATTACATTTGGTTTTGATATTAAGCCGGTGCATGCAGCCAAATAGAAAGCCTTAAATACATTACCGGAAATTACTTGGCCGGGTTCACCCATGACTTTTTCGGAAGTCATGGGTTTTTGTGGTATGCGAGTGGTGCGTGTGTGAACAGTGAAAGACATTGACATTTCTATCCCCCGCAGGTTAGAATGGATATCATAACAGATATTAATAATTGTATAAATTTGGTGACAGGAGAGAAATTTTGTGGTAAAGTGATGCCTTGGGAGGCATTGGTACTTAGCCGGAAAGAATGAGAAGGAAAATTGGCACTTATACATCATCAGGAGGAAGAAAATATTATGTACAATATATTAGTAGGTCAGTCAGGCGGTCCCACCGCTGTTATCAATTCATCTTTATACGGAGTCATCAAGGAAGCACTGGATACACCTGACCAAATTGACACAGTCTATGGAATGGTAAACGGTATCGAAGGCTTTCTGGGCGGTAAAACCATTGATTTGACACAGTATGGAAAGGAGCATGATCTTTCGCTGCTTAAGACAACGCCTGCTTCTTTCCTGGGAAGCTGCCGTTACAAGCTGCCGGAGAATCTGGAAGCAGAAGTCTATCCTGTTATCTTTTCAAAATTTCAGGAGATGTCCATCGGTGCCGTATTTTATATTGGTGGAAATGATTCCATGGATACCGTGTCCAAGCTGAGCAGATACGCAGAGAAAGTAGGTTCTGATATCCGTTTCATGGGTGTGCCCAAGACTATTGACAATGACCTGATCCTGACAGACCATACCCCGGGATACGGTTCCACTGCAAAGCATGTGGCAACTACCGTAAGAGAGATCATTCTGGATGCAGGCGTATATGAGCATCCCGTTGTAACAATAGTAGAGTTGATGGGACGTAATGCAGGCTGGGTAACAGCAGCAGGTGCACTGGCAAGAACTGATTACGACAGGAATCCCATGCTCATCTATCTGCCGGAAGCTGATTTTGAACCGGCTGCTTTTATCGAAGATGTAAAGCAGGCGCTGAAGGGGCAGAACTCTGTAGTAGTATGTGTATCCGAAGGAATCTCTGATAAAAATGGTAAATTCATCTGCGAATACGGTGCCGATGCAGGCGTGGACGGTTTTGGCCACAAGATGCTCACCGGCTGCGGCAAAGTGCTGGAACAGATGGTAAAGAAGGAGATTGGCTGCAAATGCCGCTCCATTGAAATCAATCTTCCTCAGAGATGCTCTGCAATCATTGCTTCCCTTACCGACATCGAGGAAGCGCAGAGTGCCGGAAGCTTTGCAGTGAAAAAGGCTCTGGAGGGCTGCACCGGACAGATGATTACCTTTGTACGCGGCGAGGGCGAATACACAATGACCTGCGGTATGGAGGATGTGAATAAGATCTGTAATCAGGAAAAGAAATTCCCGGCGGAGTGGATCACTAAGAATGGCACGGATGTTGCGTCTCAGTTCCTGGATTACGTGAAGCCGTTGATCCGTGGGGAGAGTAAGGTGCCTTTTGTGGATGGAGTGCCGCAGTATTTGAAACCGGCTTATAAAGAGTAAGAGTGATATAAAGAAAATGAGCAATTTGATGAGAAAGTGCATAGCATTTGTAAAAAAAGAAACCGTCTTAAGCATTGCTTTGATACTGGCGGTAATTTCCTCCCTGATCATACTGCCGGATGCAGAATATCTGGATTACATTGACTTCAGAACATTAGGCATTCTTTTTTGCCTGATGGCAGTCATGGCAGGACTTCGGAAGATCGGGGTATTCGGCCGGATAGCCGGAAAACTGCTTGAAAAAGTAAAGAGTATCAGAGCGTTAGTACTGATTCTGGTACTGTTGTGCTTTTTCTTCAGTATGGTCATCACAAATGATGTGGCGCTGATTACATTTGTGCCCTTTACGTTTACTGTGCTGAGAATGACGGGAGAAGAGCAGGCTAAGAAGCTGGCCGTTCCTGTGGTAGCGATGCAGACCATTGCGGCCAATCTGGGCAGTATGCTGATGCCTATCGGCAATCCCCAGAACCTGTATCTGTACGGGCAGGCCGGTATGGGATTGGGTGAGTTTGTGCGGTTGATGCTTCCTTATTCTGTGTTGTCGTCGGTGATGCTGGTCGTCTGGTGTCTTTTCCAAAAGGGAGGTACTGTAAGCGTGGGAGCCATGGCAGGAAACGATTCTGTGTGCGCTCACACCAAGGAATTGATGGTATACCTGCTTTTATTTGTCTGCTGTCTTCTTACCGTGGCGCGGGTAGTTCCTTACGGAATTACTATGATCGTGGTGATAGCGGCGGTACTCTGGGTGGACAGGCAGGTACTTGCGAAGGTAGATTATGCCTTGCTTCTGACTTTTGTGGGGTTCTTTGTATTTATCGGCAATATGGGGCGGATTCCTGCGTTCAGCAGCTTCCTGGAAAATATGATTGCAGGACATGAGGTGATAACGGCTGTGATTTCCAGCCAGGTTATCAGTAATGTACCGGCAGCCTTGCTTTTATCCGGATTTACCAATGATTATCGGGCGCTTATCGTGGGCACCAATCTGGGAGGACTGGGAACATTGATTGCGTCTATGGCCAGTTTGATTTCCTTTAAGTATATGGGGCAGGAGGACAAAGAGCGGAAGGGTGCTTATATGATTTACTTTACGGCTGCTAACCTGATTTTCCTGATCGTGCTGATCGGGTATCACTTTGTTGCAGTATAGAAAGGGAGTTTTAATATGTCAGAACAATACAAAGACCAACTCGATTCCCCAGAACAGCTGGGGCTCATAGAGCAGGAAGCCTACGAGACAGCTGCACAGATTCTTCAGGCAGCAGCCCTCAAGAAAGGACAATTGCTTGTAGTAGGCTGTTCCACCAGTGAGGTGGCAGGTGCCGGAATCGGTACGTTTTCAAGCCCGGAGCTTGCAAAAGCAGTATTTTGGGGAATTTACCGGGCAGCCAAGGAAGCACAGGTCTATCTGGCAGCCCAGTGCTGCGAGCATTTGAACCGTGCTCTGATCGTAGAGGAGGCCTGTGCTGATAAATATGGATATGAACCGGTGTGTGTGATTCCACAGCCCAAGGCAGGCGGATCCTTTGCCACCACGGCCTGGGAGAATTTCGAGCGACCTGTAGCAGTAGAACACATTCGCGCTCACGCGGGAATAGATATCGGAGGAACGCTCATTGGCATGCACTTGCGGGACGTGGCGGTACCGGTGCGGTTAAGTCTGGGCCGCGTTGGCGAGGCTTTGCTGCTGTGCGGCCGTACCAGACCAAAGTTCATTGGCGGCAGTCGGGCGGTGTATCAATGAGCCTGTATATCTTTGATCTGGACGGTACGATCACAGACTCCAACAGTTTGTGGTTGGAGGTAGACTATCGGTTTCTTGGGCGGCGCGGGTTGGAGCCTACGACGGAGTATCTGGAGACGATAGGGCGATCGATCTTCCCTGTGGCGGCGGATTTTACCAGAGATTACTATGGTCTGGACGATGATCCGGAGGACATCATGGCTGAATGGGAGGCACTGGCGGCAGATCAGTATGCCCACGAGGTGCAGCTGAAGCCGGGGGTGCTGGATTACTTGAGACAGTGCCGCCGGGAAGGGCAAAAGATGGCTATGTTTACCGCATGCCGTCCCAGCCTGTGCCGGGTGGTGCTGGAACGGTTTGGGATTCTGAACTGGTTCGATCCTATTGTGTATGCAGAGGAATTTGGGCTGGAAAAACACGATCCACAGT
>JAZQAT010000064.1:0-65014 GCA_045545375.1 Acetatifactor sp. | reverse complement strand
TGAACTATATTAAATGTGATGTGTCTACCGTATGTATCGGTATGGCAGCCAGCATGGGTGCTTTCCTACTTGCAGGCGGGGCCAAGGGCAAGAGATATGCACTGCCCAATGCAGAGATCATGATCCATCAGCCTCTGGGAGGAACCCAGGGTCAGGCTACCGAGATTGAGATCGCAGCCAAGCACATCTTAAAGACCAAAGAGAAACTAAACCGTATCCTGGCTGAGAATACCGGCAGAGATTATGAGACCATCTGTGCCGATACTGAGCGCGATAACTGGAAGAGCGCTGAAGAAGCCTGTGCTTACGGGTTGATCGATAAAGTGATTGCATCTCATGCAGCACAGGACTAAAAGCTTGAGATATTGAGACAGGAGTAGAGGGATGGCTGGAAGGATAATAGGGAACGATGTCAGATGTTCCTTTTGTGGTAAGACACAGGAGCAGGCACGCAAGCTGATTGCGGGACCTGCCGGCGTCTATATCTGTGATGAATGCGTGGAGATCTGCGCAGACATTCTGGAAGAAGAGTTGGAAGATGAGGAATATGAAGTCGGCAGCAGACAGGAGATCAACCTGTTAAAGCCGGTTCAGATTAAGAATTTCCTGGATGATTATGTTATCGGTCAGGACGAAGCCAAGAAGGTATTGTCTGTAGCCGTGTATAATCATTATAAGAGAGTAATGGCACCTAAGGATCTGGATGACGTGGAACTGCAGAAGAGCAACATCCTTATGGTAGGACCTACCGGCTCCGGTAAGACTTATCTTGCTCAGACACTGGCCAAGATCATCAATGTTCCGTTTGCCATTGCAGATGCGACTACTCTGACAGAAGCCGGATATGTGGGAGAGGATGTAGAGAACATTCTTCTGAAGCTGATTCAGGCGGCAGATTATGATATAGAGAGAGCCCAGTACGGCATCATCTATATTGATGAAATTGATAAGATTACCAAGAAAAGCGAAAACGTATCCATCACCCGGGATGTATCCGGTGAGGGCGTGCAGCAGGCGCTTTTGAAAATCGTAGAGGGAACAGTAGCAAGTGTACCTCCTCAGGGCGGACGTAAGCATCCGCATCAGGAGCTTTTACAGATTGATACTTCCAATATTCTGTTTATTTGCGGCGGCGCATTCGATGGCCTGGAGAAGATTATTGAGGCCAGACTGGACCGTAAGTCCATCGGATTTAACACCGAACTTGGGCAGAAGACCAATAAGGAAGTGGGTGAACTTTTTGCAGAAGTAACCCCTCAGGACCTGGTGAAATTCGGTTTGATTCCGGAATTTGTAGGTCGTGTGCCTATCTGTGTATCCTTGCAGGGCCTTGATAAGGAAGCGCTGGTGCGCATTCTGAAGGAGCCAAGGAATGCATTGATCAAACAGTATCAGAAGCTGTTTGATATGGATCATGTCGCGTTGACCTTTGATGAAGATGCGATTCTGGCTATAGCAGATAAAGCATTTGAACGTAAGATAGGAGCAAGAGGACTGCGTTCCATTATGGAAAATACCATGATGGATCTGATGTATCGGATTCCATCCGATGAGACGATTGAGTCCTGCGTAGTGACTAAGGGAGCTGTAGAGGGCACCAGCGAACCGCTTACAATTCACAGGGAAGCATTGATGAGAAAAGCCAAGTAAGTAGGAGACGCCGCTGGAATCCAGCGGCGTTTATTGCCATATAGAAATCACTGCGGAATGTCCTATATGGCAATAAAATCCTCCGGACTGGAGCTAATGTCGCGGAACGGAAGAATTCGGAGACTTTAAATGGATAATGAATTGATGACGAAAAAGATACCGGCAGTGGCTTTAAGAGGCCTTACTATTCTGCCGGATATGATAATACATTTTGATTTGAGCAGACAAAAGTCCATCAAGGCGGTAGAACAGGCCATGATGGTGGATGAGAAAGTGATGCTGGTGACCCAGAAAGATCCGGATGTAGAGGAACCGGGCTATGAGGACGTGTATCACGTGGGGACTGTTGCCGTCGTGAAGCAGGTGAACAAGCTTCCCAACGGAATCGTAAGAGTGCTGGTAGAAGGACAGGGCAGAGGCACATTACTTAGTTTTCTTCCGGAGTCAGAGGATTTTCTGCTGGCAGAGGTACAGGAGATTCCTACCTGTGAAGGAGAACTGGATAATGTGACAGAAGAAGCCATGATCAGGCAGCTGGCTGAGCTGTTTGGCGGGTATAGCAAATATTATCCCAAAGTCGGACGCAGTATAGAGAAACAGTTCCAGGTGCAGAAGCATCTGGAAAAGCTGATAGACCTGATTACTATGAGTATGCCCCTTTCCTTTTCTTCCAAGCAGAAAGTGTTGGAGTTATCCACGGTTACGGAACGATTTGAATATCTGGCGGGAGTGCTTTCCAATGAAATTGAAATCGCCCGGGTGAAAGTGGAGCTGAGCGAGAAGGTAAAGGGCAGAGTAGAGAAGAATCAGAAAGAATATCTGCTGCGGGAGCAGCTTAACTATATCAGACAGGAACTGGGAGAAGACGGCGGATTTTCTGATGCAGAGCAGTTCGAGGAAGCACTTTCCGGGCTGAAAGCAAAAAAAGAAGTGAAAGAACGTATCCGAAAGGAAATCTCCCGTTTCAAGAGCCTGGCACCTAATAGTGGAGAAGCCTCTGTTGAACGGGGCTACATAGAGACGCTGCTGGAGATGCCCTGGGATAAGATGTCCAAAGACAATACGGACATTGACAGAGCGGAACAGATTCTGGAGGATCAGCATTACGGTTTGGAGCAGGTTAAAGAGAGAATCCTGGAATTCCTGGCAGTTCGGAGTCTGACCAGACAGGGGGACAGTCCTATTATTTGTCTGGTGGGCCCGCCGGGAACCGGTAAAACTTCCATTGCCAGAAGTGTAGCAGAAGCGCTGGATAAGAAATATGTGCGCATCAGCCTGGGAGGTGTGCGGGATGAAGCGGAAATCCGAGGTCACCGAAAGACTTATGTGGGAGCTATGCCCGGAAGAATTGCCGGAGCATTGAAGCAGGCGGGAGTGAAGAATCCGCTGATGCTTTTAGATGAAATTGACAAGGTAAGCAGTGATTATAAAGGGGATACCTCTGCGGCACTTTTGGAGGTGCTGGACAGTGAGCAGAACAGTCGGTTCAGAGATCACTATATTGAGATCCCTATCGATTTGTCCGAGGTGCTTTTTATAGCTACGGCTAATACCACTTCCACCATTCCCAGACCTCTTCTGGACCGTATGGAAATCATAGAAGTTACCAGCTATACGGCCAATGAGAAGTTCCACATTGCAAAGGATCATTTGATTCCCAAGCAGTGGAAGAAGAACGGTCTGAGCAAAGAGCAGCTTTCGATCAGTGATAATGCTCTGCGTATGTTGATAGATGGCTATACCAGGGAAGCCGGGGTCAGAGATCTGGAGAGAAAGCTGGGAGAAATCTGCAGAAAAGCCGCCAGAGAAATCTTGAAGAAACCGGATAGCCACATTAAAGTGACAAGTCAAACCCTGGAGAAATATCTGGGACATGTGAAATTTACGGCTGATAAGCGAAATCTCACGGATGAAGTGGGAATCGTCAGAGGATTGGCCTGGACCAGTGTGGGCGGCGATACCTTGCAGATAGAGGTCAATGTGATGCCGGGCAAAGGGGACATTGATCTGACAGGCCAGATGGGTGATGTCATGAAAGAATCTGCCATCATAGGTATGAGTTACGTACGTTCCATCAGTAAAAAGTACCATGTGAAAGAGGATGTATTCCGTAAGAATGACTTCCACATCCATATTCCGGAGGGAGCAGTTCCTAAGGATGGTCCCAGTGCCGGTGTCACGATGGCTACGGCGCTGATGTCTGCAGTGACAGGGATTCCGGTCCGTGCGGATGTGGCCATGACGGGAGAAATCACTTTAAGGGGGCGCGTGCTTCCCATCGGCGGGCTCAAAGAGAAGCTTCTGGCAGCCAAGATTGCCGGCATGAAGAAAGTACTGGTGCCGGAAGAGAATCGCCCTGACGTGGAAGAAATATCCAGAGAAATTAAAGGCGGAATGGATATTGTATTTGTAGGGAACATGACACAGGTGCTGGAACATGCACTGGTGAAGGTGCCGGAGGGCAGAAAGGAGTAAGCCTATGGTTATCAAACAGGTAAGTCTGGAAACGGTATGCGGTATCACGAGTAAGCTGCCGGATTCACCGCATCCTGAAGTGGCTTTTGCGGGAAAGAGTAATGTGGGAAAATCGTCATTGATCAATGCGCTGATGAACCGCAAAGCGCTGGCCCGTACCAGTGCCCAGCCGGGTAAGACACAGACTATCAACTATTACAATGTGAACGATGCAGTCTATTTTGTAGATCTGCCGGGGTACGGCTATGCCAGAGCCAGTGAGGAAGTGAAGGCTAAATGGGGAAAGATGATAGAGGATTACCTGCATAAGTCCAAACAGCTGAAAGCAGTTTTCCTGTTGATTGATATCCGTCATGAGCCCTCCGGGAATGACCGCATTATGTACGACTGGATCGTCAATCAGGGATATCATCCCATTATCATTGCTACCAAGCTGGATAAGATTAACCGCAGCCAGATTCAAAAGCAGGTGAAGCTGATCAAGACCACGCTGCAGGTAGAACCGGATACTGTTATCATTCCTTTCTCCGCCGAGACAAAGCAGGGCAGAGAGGAAATCTATGACATCATTGATGCCATTATTGAACAGGAGGCTGGAAATTATGGAGTCACCGATGAAGAAGTATTGTAAAGCTCTGGTTAACATTGCCGTTGCAGTCGTGTTGCTGCTTTTAGCGATATTTCTGCTGCCCAGGCTTCTGGTTTTCTTCCTTCCGTTTGTAATCGGATGGATCATTTCCATGATTGCCAGCCCGCTGGTGCGTTTTTTTGAGGAGAAGCTGAAGTTTAAGCGAAAAGCAGGAAGTGCGTTTGTTATTATAGTGGTAATTGGATTAGTAGTAACGGTAATTTATCTGATATGTTCTAATGTGTCGGATCAGATTATGGGACTGATCAATGATCTGCCTTCTATGTGGAAAAGCATGGAAGCAGACTTTATGGACATTGGCAAGCGTATGAGTGTGTTTTACGAAAAACTGCCGTTGAATGTTCAGGAAAGTTTTACGGTGATCATTGAGGAAGCAGGTGCTTACATAGGAGATCTTTTTGGACATATCAGCAGTCCGACTATAGCTGTTGTAGGAAATATCGCCAAACGAGTTCCTTCGGTGCTGATAGGAATCATTATGTGTCTATTGTCATCATACTTTTTTGTTGCAGAGAGAAATCAGATCAATGACTGGTTTCATAGAAATGCACCCGGATTTCTGGTGGAGCGGTTTTCGATGATAAAGCGCAGTCTGCTGAAATCGGTAGGTGGATATTTTAAAGCGCAGCTTAAGATTGAAGTATGGATGTATTTGCTGTTAGTGATTGGATTGAGCATCCTGAAAGTTGATTATGTGCTTTTGATCGCGTTTGCAATCGCCATCCTGGATCTGCTGCCGTTCTTTGGAACCGGTACGGTTATGGTGCCTTGGGCAATCATCAAAATATTAAGCGGAGATTATACGGTGGCTATCGGGCTTTTGATCATCTGGGGCGTGGGCCAGTTGGCGAGACAGATTATCCAGCCTAAGATTGTGGGAGACTCCGTAGGGGTGGCACCTATTCCCACTCTTTTTCTACTGTTCATTGGCTATAAGCTGAGTGGTGTGATTGGAATGATTCTGGCAGTGCCGCTTGGGCTGCTCTTGTATAGCATGTATGAAGAAGGTGCATTTGATACCACCAAGAACAGTGTACTGATTTTGATTGCCGGGATTAATCGTTTCCGAAGACTGAAACCACAGGATCTGGAAGCTGTGGAGGAAATGAAAGCTGACGAAAGTGCCAGAAAAGCAAAGATGGACAGATAACCGGAAAAAGTCGGAAAGGAATAGAAAATGAGAAATATCCGTTTGCTGATTCAGTACGAGGGAACGCGTTACCAGGGATGGCAGCGTCAGGAGTCTTCAGAAAATACGATTCAGGGACGTCTGGAAAAGCTGCTCAGCCAGATGTGCAGTGAAAAGGTTGAGCTGCAGGGCAGCGGCAGAACCGATGCCGGAGTTCATGCCATGGGTCAGGTGGCCAATTTTCATACCAATAGCGCTCTGTCAACAGAGGAAATGTTACAATATATTAATACTTATCTTCCACAGGATATAGCAGTAGTACAGGTGACGGAGGCTGCAGAGCGTTTTCACAGCAGACTGAATGCAACAGGAAAATGTTATCAGTATCGTGTATGGAACAGTTCGGTGCCGAATGTATTCCTGAGAAGATATGCGCTGGAGTACCCGCAGACACTTGACATAGAAGCTATGAGGCAAGCTGCTTCCGGTTTTTTGGGAGAACATGATTTTAAATCGTTTACTTCTACGAAGAAAGGAAAGAAGTCAACGGTACGGCGCATTGATAGTATAGACATTGTGCAGGAAGGAAATCTTATCACATTTACTTTCCGGGGTAACGGCTTCCTATATCACATGGTAAGAATACTGATGGGAACTTTATTGGAAGTGGGAGAGGGAAGAAGAACTGCTGCATCTATACCGGAACTGATAGCTGCGAAGAGTCGTGAGGAGGCAGGACCACTTGTTCCATCTAAAGGTCTCATGCTGAAAGAGGTATACTACTAATGTATACCTCTTTTAAATATAAAATTTTTATAAAACATCGGATTTATTGAAACTATAAAGGGGCATTTAGCGTCTTATAGATAGAAGTACAAAATTTCCCTGAAAATATTAAGAAATTTTGCAGTAAAATAATAAGCTGTGGGATGTTATAAGTAGAGATAACGTTTAGCGCAAAACGGAAGAGTAAAATGACACAATTAATAATTGATCAGTATTCGGATATGCTCTTTAAGATAGCATATTTGAGACTTAAAAGTGTCCAGGATGCCGAAGATGTGGTTCAGGAGGTCTTTTATCAGTATTTGAAGAGAACAGAAGGATTCTCAGATGGTGAACATGAGAAGGCCTGGCTGATCAGGGTGACATTGAATGCCTGTCATAAAGTATGGCGCAGTGCCTGGAGTCGTCACAGAAGTGATGAAGATGTGGTTTTATATGAGAATTTTGCAGATGATAGTTCCCAACCGGGGCCGGAAGAGAATCTTGTGGCTGCGGTTGAAAGCCGGATGCTTTTAGAGGCGGTAGGGACATTGCCGGCAAAGTATCGGGATGTGATTCACCTGTTTTACTATGAGGAAATGTCTGTGAGAGAGATTGCAGTGGCAACGGGCCGTAAGGAGTCAACGGTAACTTCCCAGCTGACCAGAGGGAGGGAACTGCTTAGAAAGATATTAAAGGAGGAATATGATTTTGCGTAATTTCAGGGAAGAATACAGCAAGTCAGTTAGTGAATTACCTGAATTTCATATGGATGCCGACAGAGTAAAGGATGAACTTCACCATCGCAGGATGGTGGCTGAAAGAAGGCGTAAGATGATTATCTCTGTGGCTTCGGCAGCATGTCTGTTCCTTCTGTGTAGTGTGGGCACAGTAACTGCTGTCAATTATCATTCCGGCAGGATAAAGGTGGAGAGGAACGGATTTGCTTTCCTGGGAGAGGGAGCTGAAGCCTTTGACGAGAGGGAGAGTATGCCGGAAATTGCTTCTTTTAAAGCAGGACCTCAGGAAGGTGGAATCGCAGCTTATGGAGGAAATCAGGATGAAGATGGTGGTGAACAGCAGACAGTGGATTGTGAAACAGAGACAGTTGAAGAACGTGAATATGATTCTGTGGAAGCGTTCAGGCAAAATGAGGATGTAGTCATTGCTATCCCGGATCTTACATGGCTTGGCCCGGCAGAAGATATCGAAAGTCAGCGGGTAGTCATTACAGATATTTTGCAGATGGTGTATGTCTCCGTGAATTTTGGAGAGAAGCGATTCGATATGCGGCAGACAGACAACAGAGAATATCCCAGTTATGCGTCCAGTACCGTATTTACCGGGGAGGCGGCCAACGAGAGAGAAGTTACTAACGAACAGGGGCTGGTATATCAAGTATTTGATTCTGTGGAGGGAGAAGAGGTTATTTCTACCCATGCCGCAATCTCTGTGAAAGGAAGAAATTTAACTTTTAGCTTTTCAGGGTATAAAAATGATGAAGTTGATGCAGTTTTGAAACAATTGGATGTTAGTATTTATTTTGTAGAGTAGGGATATTATATTGAGGTATCAGGCTCACATGAGGAGAATAAGGGAATCGTAGACAGAAAGGAGAACCATTGATGAGTAACAGTACGGTAAACGGCATACTGGTGTATAACAACAGTACGGGGATTGTTGAGAGCATGAGTCCATTATTCACGGGGGAAGGATTTCGTGTGACAGCAGTGGGGGACTACACGGAACTTATAGAAGCGTTGGAGGAGCAGAACATTCATCTTCTGATGATGGATGTGGAATTCCCTGATAAGGGCTTTAGCAGCGGAATTGAAATGATCGCAGATATCAGAAAGAGGAGCAGCGTGCCTATAATTATAGTATCAGCCGATGCAGCGGAAAGTACGAAGATTTTGGCGCTGAATGCGGGAGCAGACGACTATGTTACTGTAAACTGTAATCCTCTGGAAATCCTGGCAAGAGTGAAATCTCAGCTTCGCCGCTATACCCAGCTGGTAAATGTATGTGCTAATATCGACAGAATCTATAAAGTAGATGAACTGGTCATAGATGATATGAGGCGTAAAGTATCGGTAGATGGCAAGGAAGTTAAGATGACCCCCATTGAATATAAGATACTGAGACTATTGGTGCAGGAGAGAGGCAAAGTACTGTCCATCAGTCAGATTTATGAGTCTATCTGGCACATGCAGGCCATTGGTGCGGACAATACCATAGCAGTACATATCCGTCATATTCGTGAAAAAATCGAGCGTAATCCCAAGGAGCCGCGTTATCTGAAGGTAGTGTGGGGAACCGGATATAAAATAGGATAAGAGACAAAGGAAGAACCGGAAAGCACATGTAATACGCTTAACAGTTCTTCTTTTTGCGTGACAAGCATTGCACGTTAAATGAACGATTCGTGCATAATATAGGATTGACTTTTGCATAAGAATGAGTTATTGTATTAATTAAATAATACAAAGGAAATGCGCTGAACGTTGTATTATTTGGAAGAATCCCGGGAGGAAAGAGAATTGAATAATATAGAGGTACATACAAAAAGAGGTATTACCGGCAGTACATTGAAACTGATTGCTTTGGCAGCCATGTTGATTGACCATGTCGGAGCTGTTATATTGGAACCCATTATCATTAATAATTCGATGACTTACAGTGGGCTGACCGGTATTGCTAAGTTGTACACTATAGACCAGGTCATGAGGCTGACCATTGGGAGAATTGCATTTCCCATTTACTGTTTTCTTCTGATAGAAGGGTTTCAGAAGACTTCAAACAGATACCGTTATGCAGGGCGGCTGCTTCTTTTCGCAATCGTGTCAGAGATACCGTTCGACCTGGCACTTGCGGATACCTGGCTAAGTACCAATTATCAGAATGTATTCTTTACCCTGTTTCTGGGCCTTGCGGTAATGATAGGTGTGGAGAAAGTGAAGTTGTGCAATGTGAACAAGTGGATAACCGGTATATTGGATATCGGAATCCTATTTGTGGGAATGCTGACCGCGGACTTGCTTTGCACGGATTATGGCGGATATGGAGTCTTGTGTATTACAGTGTTATATCTCTTCAGGGGGAACAGGAAGAGACAGATATTGGCCGGTTCTATTGCTTTTGTGGGCGGAGACTATCTGTGTCACGGAAGTCTGTCGGAGCTGCTGGCACCACTTGGATTTGTGCCCATATCCTTTTATAACGGGGAAAGAGGACTTAAGCTTAAGTATATATTTTATTTGTTTTATCCGCTGCATCTGTTAGTACTGTATGGGGTTAGGATACTGATTTTATAGTTGCAAGCGGACTGCACAGAAGGGAGTATTTATGTTAGAGGTAATAGAAGTATCGAAAAAATACGGAAAGCTGCTCGCTGTGGATAGTGTCAGCTTTCAGGTACCGGACGGGACGGTGGGAATTCTGCTTGGTCCCAACGGCGCGGGAAAATCTACAGTAATCAAAAGTATTGCGGGGCTGGTGCGTTATGACGGTAATATCAGAATCCAGGGGAAAGATGCCAGAGGCATAGAAGCCAGAAAGATATTTGCCTATGTGCCGGAGATACCTAACATGTATGAAGCGCTTACCGTAAGAGAACATTTGGAATTTATGGAACGCGCCTATAGCGTGGCTGTGACACAGCAGGAGAGAGAGCAGCTGCTTAGTCGGTTTGAACTTTTGGATAAGCAGGATAAGCTGGGAAACGAGCTTTCCAAGGGAATGATGCAGAAGGTGAGCATCTGCTGTGCCCTGATTATCAAGCCCCGGGTGATTCTGCTGGATGAGCCCATGGTGGGATTAGACCCTGCGGCTATCAAGGAATTGAAGCAGGTGGTAACGGAACTGAAGGCGCAGGGGGTGACTGTGCTGATCAGTACTCATATGCTGGAGATGGTTAAGGAGTTGTGGGATGTTACTTTTGTCATGAATAAGGGGCGTATTCTGGGAAGCTATACAAGAGAAGATGTGGGAAATGAAGACCTGGAGGAGTTGTTCTTCTCTGTGACGGAGGCAAAGCGCCCGGAGGCAGAAGGGGGAGTTGAATAATGAGTGCCATTCTGTATCTCTACAGGCATATTTTCCGCAACCGGCTGCGAAAGGCAATCCGTAAGCCGGTGACTTATGTATATCTGGCGTTTATTATCCTGTATCTGTTCATGATTCCTTATTCTTTTAAAACCATGTTCAGTGAGTTTCATATGGATAATCCGGAGGGGATGGCGGCAGTGCTTACTGCATTTGCTTTTTGGGTCATACCTGCTAACCTGATTGCTTATGCGAAACGGAAAGGGCTGTTATTCCGAAAGAGTGATACGCATTTCCTGTTTACATCCCCTATCAGTCCCAAGAAAGTGCTGTTATATGCCCATGTGAAGAATCTGTTTGTCAATCTGTTCCTGAATCTGGCAGTGGCAGTAGGAGGTGCCTATATTTTCAGGGTGACCTGGTGGCAGATGGTCTTGTATTTTCTTTTTTCTGTAATAGTAGAGAATCTGTTGGAGAGCGGAATCATGCTGCTTTGCTATGGAAATCAGAGGCTGGACGAAAAAGGGCGTGCACTGGTGGTAAAGTCTGCTTATGGGCTGGTGGCAATTCTGGTTCTGATTGCAGCGGTGGGGTATTCCAAAGAAGGATTGTCGTGGGATTTTGTCCTGGGATATCTTCACAGTGATGCTGTACAGATGGTGCCTGTCATCGGATGGTATACGGCAGTGATTCATCTTCTGTTTACGGGTCCCACGGTTGTGAATGTTATCTGTAGTGCACTGTATCTGGTGCTGCTTGTGGTGGTGCTGCTTGGGGCGCTTCGGATGAAGTGTACAGGAGAGTATTATGAAGATGCCATGAAGTTTGCAGATGACTATGAAGAACTGCTGGTAAACCGCAGACGGGGCCGCAGTGATTTAAGGATCGGGAAGAAGAAGCGCTTCGGCAAGGCAGCTGTTTCCTATAGAGGAAGTGGAGCCAAAGCTATTTTCTATCGCCAACTGCTGGAATATAAGAAGAACCGTTTCTTTTTCTTTGATATGACAACGTTATTCTGCCTGGGCGGAAGTATTTTTATAGCCTGGTTGTATCATTCCGAAGGTGGTTTCGGAGACTTGACCGGTTTCATGATTCCGATGGTCATGGCTTATGTGGTCTTTATATTTACTACACTGAGCGGAAAATGGGGTGTAGAGTTAAAATCGCCTTATACCTTTCTGATTCCCGACAACGCTTTTAACAAACTGTGGTATGCAACTGCAATACAGCATATTCAGGCAATTGTGAACGGTACGCTTCTGGCGGTGCCTGCCGGAATTGTCATAGGGCAGTCCCCTTTGACGATAGGATTGTCCATTCTTATGTTTGTGATGTTGAATGCCTGTAAACTTTACATCCTTGCGGTGGCTGAGATTGCAGTGGGCAACGTTCTGGGACAGGTCGGAAAACAGATGTTTCAGCTGTTCCTTATGGGAATCGCCATTACAGTGGCTGTCATTGGAGGCATCCTTGGTATGATGGTGGGAGGCCTGAATCTGGCTTATATCATGATAACAGTACTCTTAACAGGAGAAACGGCTATTTTCATGACCGTAGCGTCTCTGTGCTTTTACAGAATGGAAACAGTAGAAGGGTAAATGCCAAACAGGGCTGCCTGCAGATATCAATTTGCAGGCAGCCCTGTATTTGTAGAAAAATTTACTTAGCCCAGAATTCCGAGATGTTCCAGCAGAATCTTGATGCCCATAAGAATAAGGATGATTCCGCCAGCCAGTTCAGCTTTGGATTTGTAACGGACACCGAATACATTGCCGACTTTTACACCTACCATGGATAAAAGGAATGTGATGACACCGATAAAGCTTACTGCGGGGACAATATTTACTTGCAGGAAAGCAAAGGTAACGCCTACAGCCAGGGCATCAATACTGGTAGCAACGGCCAGCAGGGACATGGTTTTTATACCAAGGGAGTCATCATGACATTCTTCCTCTTTACCCATAGCTTCTTTGATCATAGAAATACCAATCAGAGACAGTAATACGAAGGCAAACCAGTGGTCGATGGAGGTTATGTAGCTTTCGAACTGGATTCCCAGTATATAGCCGATGGATGGCATCAGTGCCTGAAATCCACCGAACCATAAGCCTACGATACCGGCTTTTTTCAGAGAAATCTTTTGCATGGCCAGACCCTTACAGATAGAAACTGCGAAAGCATCCATAGATAATCCCACAGCGATGATGAACAAACTAAAAGTACTCATTATTTTTCTCCTTTCAAGTAAACAAAAAACTCACAGACAATAAACGGCATGAGCCGCTATTGTCCATGAGTCTCATTATCACATTCCCTTTCAATCCCCATATCAAGTCTTATATTCTATGGAAAATCAAGGATGATGCCTAGATAATGCCAGATGCGCGATGCATCATTATGTTGACATTATCGCGGTTATTGCCGCCAACTACTCCCTCACAGGATGTACACAAGTGAATCTATCATATACTAAATGGTAAAATTTGTCAATAAGAAGAAAGTGACCGGTAAGTATCCCTTACCGGTCCGGATTCGTCTGATGCAATTAAGCTACAACAGTAACGTTGGTAGCGCGAACCTTGCTGCTGTTCTGAGGATCACACTCTGTTTCGAAAGTAACTTTCTGACCTTCTTCCAGAGACTTGAAGCCCTGAGCGTTGATAGCTGAGAAATGTACGAATACTTCCTCGCCGTTAGCATCGTTGGTGATAAAACCGTAGCCCTTCTGAGCATTGAACCACTTAACTGTACCGTTATTCATAATAATCTCCTCCTTGGGAATGGGACAAAAATCCCGTTAATGTTGGTGATTCTAAAACGTAGGACATAAAAAATCACATATTTTTGTAAACCATCATTAAAAGTAACAATGACTTACAAAAATATGTGAGTTCAATGACTTTCATTTAGAATACAGTTGCAGTATACCACCGGGGTGGGCGGTGTGTCAACAATTTTTTGAATATTTTAAAGGGTTCTGAACAGTAATTATTCCGCATTAAGTATGTAAGAATATAAAAGAATGTGTAGGAGAATGTATAAAATAATTTAGTTTGGCGGAAATTATTTGGAAAGAAGGAAAGAGGTGGCTTTTATGGATTTGGTTGTGAATGTTTGGTGCTCGTCGGTGTTCTTCCTGGCAGGATTGTTGATTGGCAGATTCGGATGGAGTAAGGGGAAAGAAGAGGAGCAAGGGGAAAGAGAGGGATGGAGTGATAGTGCGGCTGGGATGGATGGAAATGGAATAACCGGGAAGGGAGTGGATGGGATAGGAACAGGTGGGATAGAAGAGAGAGGAATGAGTGGAAGGAAGAGGAATGGAAGAAATGGGAAGAAAGCCGGGATGCCGGGGGAGAAAAGGATAGCGTTGGGATGGACTATAGGGAGTCCTGTGGCAGGGGAGGTGTGTTATCTGCGGGAAGGAACCGGGAGAGGAGCGAGGATTGTACCGGAGCAGGGGATGGTGTATGCTCCGGCGGCAGGGAAGATTACGAAGCTGTATCCTACCGGGAATGCCATGCGGCTTAAGACAGATTATGGGATTGAGCTGTTGATCCGGGCCGGGATTGATACGGAGGAACTGGAGGGACGGCATTATCGTTCCAGGATTGTGCAGAATGAGGTGGTAAATAAGGGAAAGCCGCTTTTGGAGTTCGATATTGAAGGGATTAGGGAAGAAGGGTATGATCCGTCAGTTGTGATTACTGTTGTGGAGGCTAAGGATTACGGGGATGTGATTGTGTGTGATAATCCTCGGGTGAAAGCGGGAGAAGATTTGATGCGGGTGTGCAGATAGTGACGTGTAAACTGTTAATTTTATAAAATATTTATCATTTGCCTATTGATTTCTTTGTTTGTTGTGTTATATTATTGATAGAACAAAAAAAGGAGGGCTATGTAATGAACATTCAAAAATTTACCCAGAAGTCCATGCAGGCTGTGCAAGGCTGTGAAAGTCTTGCCTATGAATATGGTAATCAGGAAATTGAGCAGGAACATTTACTTTACAGCCTTTTGACCATAGAAGACAGCCTTATTTTGAAGCTCATCGAAAAGATGGAGATTCAGAAAGAACATTTTGTGAACCGCGCAAAGCAGGCAGTTGAGAAGCGTACCAAGGTCCAGGGCGGGCAGGTTTATATCGGTCAGGCTCTGAATAAGGTATTGATCAGTGCAGAGGATGAAGCAAAGCAGTTGGGAGATGAATATGTATCCGTGGAGCATCTGTTCCTGGCGATGATCAAGAATCCCAACAAGGAAATTGCGCAGATATGGAAGGAATACGGAATTACGAGAGAACGTTTCCTGCAGGCGCTTTCAACTGTAAGAGGCAATCAGCGTGTGACCAGCGACAATCCGGAAGCTACTTATGATACTTTGGAAAAATACGGTCAGGAGCTTGTAGAGAAGGCAAGGAACCAGAAACTGGATCCTGTTATCGGGCGTGACAGTGAAATTCGTAATATTATCCGTATCCTGTCCCGTAAGACTAAGAACAATCCGGTACTGATCGGTGAACCCGGTGTAGGTAAGACAGCTGTAGTAGAAGGGCTTGCTCAGAGAATCGTTCGTGGAGATGTTCCACAGGGACTGAAAGATAAGAAGATTTTCTCTCTGGATATGGGTGCACTTGTGGCAGGTGCCAAGTACAGAGGTGAATTTGAGGAACGTCTGAAAGCAGTGCTGGAAGATGTGAAGAATAGTGACGGACAGATTATTCTTTTCATCGATGAGCTGCATACGATTGTAGGTGCAGGTAAAACGGACGGTGCTTTGGATGCCGGAAATATGCTGAAACCTATGCTGGCAAGAGGTGAACTGCATTGTATCGGTGCTACCACGCTTGACGAATACCGTCAGTATATCGAGAAGGATCCGGCACTGGAGCGTCGTTTCCAGCCGGTTATGGTGGATGAACCTACGGTGGAGGATACCATTTCCATTCTGCGTGGACTGAAGGAGCGCTATGAGGTATATCATGGTGTAAAAATCATGGACAATGCTCTGGTAAGTGCTGCTGTTTTGTCTAACAGATATATTTCAGACAGATTCCTGCCGGATAAGGCCATTGATCTGGTGGATGAGGCCTGTGCGCTGATTAAGACGGAGCTGGACAGCATGCCTACCGAGCTGGATGAATTGCAGCGTAGGATCATGCAGATGGAAATCGAGGAAGCTGCACTGAAAAAGGAAGATGACCGTCTGAGCCGGGAAAGACTGGAAAGCCTGCAGAAAGAGCTGGCAGAGCTTAAGGATGATTTCGCCAGTCGAAAGGCCCAGTGGGACAATGAGAAGAATTCTGTGGAGAAGCTTTCAAAGCTGCGTGAGGAGATCGATGAGGTCAACAGCCAGATTCAGATTGCCCAGAGAGAAGGGAATCTGGAAAAAGCGGCAGAGCTTAGTTACGGCAGACTTCCTGCATTGAAGAAGCAGCTGCAGCAGGAGGAAGAGAGTATGAATGCTTCCCAGCTGTCTCTGGTGCATGAAAAGGTATCCGAGGATGAGATTGCCAGAATCATTTCCCGTTGGACCGGTATTCCGGTAGCGAAGCTGACAGAAAGCGAACGGAATAAGACGCTTCATTTGGATGACGAACTTCATAAGCGAGTGATCGGTCAGGAGGAAGGCGTGACCAAAGTAACGGAAGCCATCATCCGTTCCAAAGCAGGTATCAAGGATCCTGAGAAGCCTATCGGTTCTTTCCTGTTCCTGGGACCTACCGGTGTCGGTAAAACAGAACTGGCCAAGTCATTGGCAGCAGCTTTGTTTGATGATGAGAATAATATGGTGCGTATCGATATGAGTGAGTATATGGAGAAGTTCTCCGTATCCAGACTGATTGGAGCGCCTCCCGGATATGTAGGCTATGAAGAGGGCGGTCAGCTGACAGAGGCAGTCCGCAGGAAGCCTTACAGTGTAGTGTTGTTTGATGAGATTGAAAAGGCGCATCCGGATGTATTCAACGTTCTGCTGCAGGTGCTGGATGACGGTCGTGTGACGGATTCCCAGGGACGGACCGTGGATTTCAAGAATACCATCCTTATCATGACTTCCAATATAGGAGCTAACTATCTGCTTGACGGAATCAACGAGGACGGTTCGATCAGGCCTGAGGCAGAAGAACTGGTCATGAATGATCTGCGCAATCATTTCAGACCGGAATTTCTGAACCGACTGGATGAGACTATTCTGTTCAAGCCTCTGACGAAGGAGAACATTGGCGGTATCATTCATCTGATCATTGATGATTTGAACAGACGTCTGGCTGACAAGGAGCTGACGATTGAACTGTCAGAGCAGGCCGGAGAATTTATCGTGGAGAATGCTTATAATCCGGTTTACGGCGCAAGACCCCTGAAGCGTTATGTGCAGAAGTATGTGGAGACTCTGGCTGCAAAACTGATTCTGGCAGACCAGGTAAGAGAAGGGGATACCATTCTGATTACTGTTGAGAATGAGGAACTGAAGGCACAGGTGAAAGACAGAAGCTAAGAAGGCTGATGCAGGAGGGCTTTGGATGATATCCAAGGCCCTTATCGTTGTCCTAACCCTTTGTTTTGATCAAGTAAAATTGCAGCAGTCTTTTTATGTAAAAATGTGGCGCAAATGTTTAAGCTGTTATATAATAGAGAATATTAGCGAGAAAGGACAGGAATAGCATGAACGATTTTAAATTTACTACATTGAAGTATGAAAGGCCGGATCTGGAGGCTTTGAAGAATAAGGCACAGGAGCTTACTGCCAGAGTGCAGGCAGCAGAAGAATATCAGCAGGTCAGAGCGTGTATGATGGAAATGGATGGAATATCCCAGGAGCTGACAACAAGCTTCAGTACCGTACACATCAGACATACAGTAGATACTACAGATGAATATTATGAGAAGGAGAATGCGTATCTGAATGAGCAATATCCTTTGGTGATGCCTTACCTGATTGCTTTGAATCAGGCATTTATGGACAGCAAATTCAGGCCTGATTTCGAAGCAGAGTTCGGAAAGCAGCTGTTTGTGCAGATGGAGCTGCAGCAGAAGGCTTTCTGTGAAGCCAATATTCCTCTGATGCAGAAAGAGGCTAAGCTGACCGATGAATACCAGAAGATCATGGCTTCTGCGGCCATTGAATTTGAGGGACAGACGCTGAATCTGTATGGCATACAGAAATATTTTGAACATGAAGACAGGGAGAAGAGAAAGGCTGCTTTCCGGGCCTATTCTGATTTTTACCATTCTCATGAAGAACGGTTGGAGGAAATCTGGGATGAGCTGATTACTATCCGAAATGAGATGGGTCGGAATCTGGGCTTTGAAAACTATATCCCTTTAGGTTATATGAATCAGGGCAGGACAGATTACGGTGTAGAGGAAGTGGCTTCTTTCAGAGAACAGGTGCGCCGGGAACTGGTACCGCTGTGTCGGAAGCTGTATGAAGCACAGGCAAAACGTCTGGGTGTGGATAAGATCATGGTGTATGATGAGAATCGTGTATATCCTGACGGCAATGCAGAGCCTGCAGGGGATGATGATTTCATGGTGGAGCAGGCCGGAAAGATGTACCATGAGATGAGTCCTGAAACAGGGGAGTTCATTGATTTCATGATCGATCATGAACTGATGGATCTGAAGAATAAGCCGGGGAAGGCTTCCACCGGGTATATGACTACTTTACCCTCTCTGAAAGCACCTTTTGTGTTCTCCTGCTTTAATCATACCATCGGAGATATGCAGGTATTGACCCATGAGCTGGGACATGCTTTTGCGGGATATATGGCTATGCGTCATCAGCCTATATCCGATTATTACGGTGTATCCACGGATATTGCGGAGATTCATTCCATGTCCATGGAGCAGTTTTCTTACCCTTATGCGGAATGGTTCTTCGGGGAGCAGGCTGATAAGTTCCGCTTTGCCCACCTGCAGGATGCCATTACTTTCGTGCCTTTTGGAGTGGCAGTGGACGAGTTCCAGCATATTTGTTATGCTCATCCGGAATTGACGCCCAAGGAACGTACTTATGAGTGGCATAAGCTGGAAGAAAAATATATGCCATGGCGTACTTACGATAATGATGAATTTATGGAGAGAGGCGGATACTGGTATCATAAGCTTCATATTTACCTCTATCCTTTCTACTATATCAACTACACGCTGACTACCATGGGAGCTATGGAGTTTGCCGGCAAGAACCGGGAGAATCACGAGGCTGCCTGGGAGGATTACAAGAAGCTGTGCAGCTGTGGCGGCAGCATGAGCTACAAAGAGACGCTGCGTTATGCCAATCTTGCAGTGCCTTTTGAAGAGGGCAGCGTGGCGAAAGCCGTTGCACAGGCAAAAGAAACTTTATTGAGTCAGATGTAGGAGGGATGAAGATGATACCGAAGGATCCGGTGATGCTGCTCAGTTTCGTGAATCTGAAACTGCGGGATTATTATTCCAGTCTTTCTGCTATGTGTGAAGATCTGGATATGGAAGAGAAAGAGATTACAGATAAGCTGGCGTCTATAGATTATCTTTATGATAAAGAGAGAAATCAGTTTGTGTAACCCGGGTGAGTAGAATGGAAAAGCTTGTAACAGGAAAAAACATGGCACTAGATACATCAAAAGGCAGGCTTGTAGGAAATAGGTGCCACATCTGTACAGGGTGTGGCAGGTGTTTTGGACAGGCACAAGGCATGACGATTGTAGCAGACGGTGGTCTGCTTAAGGTGTGGCAGGAGCAGTGTGCTTTTAGTGAAGAGTCTCGCAAACTGGTGGCTGTAGATATCGGTACCACTACCGTTGCCATGGTGTTGTTTGGACGGGATGGTAAAGAGGAGGGGCGCTTTGCGACGGTGAACCCTCAGGTAAAATATGGTAGAGATGTGCTTTCCAGAATTCAGGCTGCGGGGAATCCGGCGGACGCAGAGGTCATGAAGACAGGAATTCGTAAAGTTTTGGTGCAGGGACTGAACCATTTGAAAGAGCAGGCAGCTGGAGACCGGGGCGGTGAGGGCTTGAGTAATGATGACTGGAAGTTGATGATTGCAGGCAACACTACCATGACCTATCTTCTGATGGGAGATGACCCGGCAGAACTGGGGCGTGTGCCTTTTCATGCCTCACACCTGAAAAAGCGGGAAATCAAACTGGGTGAAATGACAGGAGAGGTTTTTGGGGGACTTTCTGCCTTCGTGGGAGGAGATATTCTGGCAGGAATCTATGCCGGTGAAATGGCTGAGAGGGAAGATATCACGCTTTTCATTGATTTGGGAACCAATGGTGAGATGGCGCTGGGGAACCGGGATCGGATCATTGCCTGTTCCACGGCAGCAGGCCCTGCTTTTGAAGGCGGCGTGACTACCGGAGTCTGGGGTGCTGACATGGTACATCTGACGGCGGAACTGCTTCGCAAAGGTCTGGTGGACGATACGGGATTGCTGGCTGATGAATATTTCGAGGAAGGTGTCCTGATAGGCAATGTCAGGGTGACACAGCAGAGCATTCGAAATCTTCAGCTTGCCAAAGCTGCTATCGCTGCCGGGATTGGGACACTTGCTTTGAAATATGGTCTTTCTGATATTGCTCAGATTAAGAGAGTGGTACTGGCAGGCGGATTCGGCTATTTTCTGCAGTCAGAGGATGCAGCGGCAATCGGCCTGATTCCCAGGGTCCTTTCCCATAAAGTGGAGTCCGGCGGAAACACTGCCCTTGCAGGGATTTTCCGGTATGGATTCTGCGAAAAAACAGAAGCCCAAAGCGCGATCGATGACATTGTTGACAAGACAACAGTCATCAATTTGGCCGAACAGGACAGCTTTCAGGACAGATATGTTGAGGCCATGAATCTGGAAGACGCCGTTATGGTATAAATAGCCTGTAACAGGATATAAGAAACGGTCTTTCGGCATATATTATAATAAGAGCAGAGATACCGCAGCAACAGGCAAAATGTCTGCGCGGAAAGTAAAATATATGAAAAAGATCATGTTGGCAAAGCTTGGGGGAATCGTAATATTCTGCCTGCTCTTAGTGGCAGTATGTGGATATGAACAAAAACAAAAAAGTAAATTTCGTGAAAGTATGGGAACAGCAAGCATGCTGCAGGAGAACATGGCTCAGGAAGATGCAATGAGCGATGCGAAAACCAAAAAGATTTGCCTTACCTTTGACGATGGTCCTCATCCTCACTATACAGAACAGCTACTGGATGGGCTGAAAGAACGTGGTGTAAAAGCCACGTTTTTTGTTACAGGTGAACATGCTTCCCTTCATCCGGATATCATCAAGCGTATGAGTGAGGAAGGACATGTGATAGGAAATCATACTTACAGCCACATCCAGCTGAGAAATTCCAATAAGGAACAATTCAAAAATGAGCTTATCAAGACTAACGAGGTCATCGAAGAAATCACAGGAGAAGAGGTAGTTTATGTACGGCCGCCTTACGGAAGCTGGGATAAGACACTGGAGAAGGAACTGAACATGATACCGGTTCTGTGGAGCATCGATCCTCTGGACTGGTGCAGTGATGATGCAGTGTGTGTGGCAGGTAAAGTCATTGACAAGGCCAAGGAAAACGATATTATTTTACTGCATGATTATTATGAATCATCGGTGACGGCGGCGCTGGAAATCGTGGATGAGCTTTTGGAGGATGGATTTGTGTTTGTAACGGTGGAGGAGGTATTGTTTGATTGAGATGAAAAGTAGTTGACAGATGATATTGACGGGGTGCTGATCATGAGTGCATAATTGGAACATAATGATTGACATTGATACAGACACAATGGTATAATTACAACGATGCAGAGACGAGGAGACGTATCAAGACAAAAGGGCAACCTTTTGTTTTGGTACGTTTTTTGTCTTAATAGAGAAGCATGAGGAGGATTCATATGAATACCATTTCAGTTGATAAGAAGGGTGTGCGTATGATTGCACACAGAGGTGTAAGCGGTCTGGAGATGGAGAATACCCTGGCTGCTTTCGTAGCTGCCGGAAACCGCAGTCATTTTGGAATCGAGACCGATGTTCATGTAACCAGTGACGGAAAATTTGCTATTATTCACGATGACAATACCAGTCGTGTATCTGCTGAAAACAAGGTAGTGGAAGAGACCACCTTGGAAGAACTGCAAAGCATCCGACTGTATGACAAGCAGGAAGGTAAATATAGAACAGACCTTTATATTCCTGTGCTTGCAGAGTACATTAAAATGTGTAAGAAATATGAAAAGAAGGCAGTCTTGGAGTTGAAGAACAGAATGAAGCCGGAAGATATTGCCGGGATTGTAGAAGTGATCAAAGAGCAAGATTACCTGGATGAAGTGATCTTCATTTCTTTCTCCTGGGAGAATCTGATCGACTTAAGAGCGCTGGTTCCTGACCAGAAAGCACAGTTCCTCATTTCTAAAAATGTGGAGGGTCTGGTAGAGAAACTGGTTGCTGCCAAGCTGGATCTGGATATCTATCATAAAGCGCTTACACCCGAACTGATTCAGGCACTTCATGAGAATGGTCGTGAGGTAAACTGCTGGACCGTAGATACTGCAGAAGATGCTGAAAAATATATTGCATGGGGTGTTGACTATATTACTTCCAATATTTTGGAGTAACACGCATTTGGAGTAACACGCGGTGATAAAAGGATTGAAGATTCTCAGTGGAATCTTCAGTCCTTTTTTTGACTGTCCAGAATGGTCTGGGGAACCTTCGTTTCGCAGATGATCTCATCTACCTCCGAAATATGGCACAGATTATGTAGGCTCACCTTACCAATTTTACTGCTGTCGCAGAGAAGGATCTTCTTCTTTGCATGACGCATCATGGTCGTTCGCAGAAGATTCTCTTCAATAGAATTATCCGATAAATAACCATCCTCCGATAAGCCGCGGCAGGAGAAGAACAGAACATCTGCGTTGTAGCGGGAGACCATGTCCTGAGCATCTCCGCCCACGTAGGAAAAGGACTTGGGAATCATAAGCCCTCCTGTGCAGAAATTGCGGATGCCCAACTGTCCCAGAGCAAGAGAAGTCTTGGCGCTGCTGGTGATGACGATGATGTTGTGAAAATCGGCCAGAAAGGGAATGATATGATAGGCGCTGGTAGTGGCATCCAGCATAATGATATCCCCGTCTTTGATAAAAGAAACTGCTCTTTGAGCCATAATTGTCTTGGCATTATTCTGTTCCTGTTCCCGCATGTTAAAAGAAATTTTGGTATCAGCCGGATTCTTGATCAGGGAAGCGGCTCCGTGTGTCCTTGCAATGATCCCCTTTTGCTCCAGCTTGAGCAGATCTCGTCTTAAAGTAGGCTTGCTGATATAGAGCTTTTCCGCAAGCTCATTTACTGTCATGACCTCTTTCTGTAAAAGGATATTGATGATCTTATCTTCTCTTTCGTAAAATGGCATCTGTAGCACCTCCGCAATCAAATAATGAGCAATACAATCTGCAAAACAATCAATAAATGCACTTTTCTTCTACTTAATCTATTGAAATTGACAAATAGTGATTCAATTACTATAGTTGTATCACACGCAACGAAAGGTTGCAAGAGGAAAAAATATATTTAGGAGGAAAATTATAATGGATAGTTCATGGTTAGGTCTGGAAGGCAAATCAGTCATCATTACCGGAGGTGCTTCCGGTATCGGATATGCGATTGCAAAAGAATTTTTAAACGACGGAGCAAATGTTACCGTTTGTGATATGAATCCCAATCCGCCCCAATTTGATGCAGCAGATGATCGTTTTCTTTATGTAGTTACAGATGTTACTAAGAAGGAAAGTGTTGATTCCATGATCGCACAGGTAAAAAAACGTTTCGGCACCGTTGATGTCATCATCAATAACGCAGGTATCAATCTTCCCTGTCTGTTGGTAGATGAAGCAAATCAGTACGAGCTGAATGAGGCAACCTGGGATAAGGTTATGAACGTAAACCTGAAGGGTGTATTTTTCTGTGCTCAGGCAGCTGCACGTGAAATGTTGAAGCAGGGTAAGGGCGTCATCATCAACATGTCTTCCGAGAGCGGTCTGGAAGGTTCCGAAGGACAGAGCGTTTACGCTGCTACCAAGAATGCAGTTAACTCTTTGACTCGCTCCTGGGCAAAAGAACTGGGACGTAAGGGTATCCGTGTCGTAGGTATCGCTCCCGGTATTCTGGAAGCTACCGGTCTGCGTACCCTTTCCTATGAGACTGCTTTGGCTTATACCCGCGGTATTACAGTAGAGCAGCTGCGTGAAGGCTATACCAAGACAAGTTCCATTCCTTTGGGACGCGATGGTAAATTATCTGAAGTCGCTAACACAGCAGCATTCCTGGCAAGTGATCGTGCAAGCTTTGTTCACGGTATCGTTGTAACAGTTGGCGGCGGTAAGACCAGAGGTTAATTTTACATAAAAGGAGATTGCAGCAAAATAAAAATGATTTGCTGCAGTCTCTTTTTAGCCTACAGAACTGCTTTTTCGATAGGCTGAAGGTGTCTGACCGGTCTTTTGTTTGAACAGATAAGAAAAATAATGTTCATCGCAGAAGCCAAGCCTGAATGCAATTTCCTTTATCATAAGCCGCGTGCTTCTAAGAAGCAGTTTAGCTTGTCCTATTTTCAACTCCAGGATATATTCGTAAGGTGTCTTTCCCATATCCTGCTTGAAGACACGGATGATCTGGGATTCGCTCAGATACACAAGGGAGCTCAAATCTTTCAGGGAGATATCTTCAGTGATATGATTTGCAATGTATTCTTTTAAAATCTTAGTTTCTTCAGAATATTCCTCTTTCCTGGCATAAAAGATCCCATACAGATATTGAAGCAGCTGGTGAAAGACGATAGCAGCTTTTTCATGCTTTTCCTTTACACAATAAGCGTTTTCTCTTCCGATATCAAGGATCGTGGTAAGGTATTCTTTTCCACCCGATTGTGAAAATACAGGGATATTCCTGGTATTATAAATATGTAAAAGCTCATCGATCAATGGGCCTCTGGCATTGAACCATATTTTGGTCCAGGGATTCTTTGCATCAGAATAATAAAGTTGTTCATGCCCTGCAGGAAGCAGATAGATATCCCCTTCCCGGGCAGTATACTTTTTCTCATCCAAAATCACAGTACCCTCACCGGCAATAATATATTCCGTGACCATGCATTTTGACTTAGCTCGGTGTATCTTATAGCTCCCGTCACAATAGGAGATCCCGGCCAATTCAATAATAAAGGGCAGATTCTCCCCAGGCGTCGGAAATGTCACGAATTCTTCTCTCATCCCCATTTTCCTAACCCTCATTTCTGATATGATATTTATTGTAAAGTGTTCATAGGTCTGCATTAGCGTAATTTATTATACCATATATATTTTAACTATGAAATAATAATATGATGTTGTGGCAAAAATCTATTGCACTAGCAGACTGCAGAAGTTAAAATAGTAAAAAGCGCATCCGAATAAATGACAGTATCTGTCTTGCCGGAGGCGTTAGCACGAAAGCGAGGAGAAAAGCCATGAAAATAGGAACAATCGGTTCCGGAGAAATTGTGTGCAAGTTTTTAGACGCAGTAACCAAAACCGACGGGGTTAGCTGTGAAGCGGTATACTCCAGAAGTCAGGAGAAAGGGGAAGTACTGGCCACCCGGTATAGAGTGGAGAAGGTCTACACTCATCTGGAAGAAATGATGAGTGACGAGCAGGTCGATTGTGTCTATGTAGCATCGCCCAACAGCCTTCACTATGAGCAGACCAAAATGGCTTTAGAGCACGGTAAAAATGTAATTTGCGAGAAACCTTTTACCACCACCTTAAAAAAGGCTAAAGAGCTGGTTTCGCTTGCAAAAGATAAGGGGCTGTTCCTGTTCGATGCGGTACCGCCTTCTTTCCTGCCCAATTTTGATGCAGTAAAGCAAGCTTTGCCCCAAATCGGTGTTCTTAAGCTTGTCATGAGCAATTACAGTCAGTATTCCAGTCGTTATGATACACTGTTGGAAGGAAAGATTACCAACGTGTTCAGCAAAGATTTTGCAGGTGGCTGTCTGCAGGACATAGGTTTTTACAATCTCTATTTTAATGTAGCTATGTTTGGCAAGCCTCAGTCCACTGCATATTATCCCAATATGTATCCCGGGCAGGTGGATACTTCCGGTGTGCTTGTGCTTCAGTATGACGGTTTTATCAGCAGCAACGTGGGAGCAAAGGATACCTGGGGCATCAATTTCGTCCAGATAGAAGGGGAAAAGGGCTACATTTATGTAAAGGACGGGAGCAATGGTATGACAGAAGTTAAGGTGGTTACCCGTGGGGGTGAGGAGACAATGAATCTTCAGCCTGAAGAGACACGCATGTACTACGAAATACAGGGAATTGCAAGGATGATAAAGGAAAAAGATTTTAAAGAATGTCATCGCCGCCTTGATGTAATGCTGAATGTGATTGAGACGCTGGAGAAAACAAGAAAGGCAGCAGGCATCTTCTTTACCGGAGAAAAAGAGATGGCTTAAAAAAGAGGACAGGTGACATTTACCTGTCCTTATATCTTTTGCGGTATTCTGTGGGTGTGACACCATATTTTGCAGAAAATACCTTATAAAACCAGGAGAGATTCTCAAATCCGCATTCGTAGCAGATGTCAGTTACATTCAAGTTGCTGACAAGCAGCAGATTGGCTGCATGTGAAAGGCGCAGCTCAGATACATAGACTGTAGGTGTAGTATGATAATACTGCTTCATGCAGCGTGTCAGATGTTCCCGGCTCTTTCCGGAAATCTTGTACATCCGCTTTGCTCCGGCGGTAAAATTCTGAGGGCTTTTCATTTTCTCATAGGTGACAGCAAGCCAGGAGGGAATCTCTCTGTTCTGTTCCCTATAATTATGGAAGAATCGTGTAAAAACATGAACGAGCAGCGTGCGGGCTTTCAGTTTGATCACATCCTTGTCCACATCCTGATACAGCTCGATCAAGGAATAAGCCAGCTGTTCCTTTTCATCGGGAGGCAGGCTTACCACAGGAGGATATTCTGCCGTCATAAGCGTTTCAAAAGGAAAGCCTTTCCCCAGAAAATCAATCATGGCATACAGCGTCTCTTTGGAAAAAGCAAAATTGATGAATTCAAAATACTCACCGTTCCTGCTGACGTATTCATGGGCATCGAAGTCACGAATAAACAAAAGCTGCCCTTCTGAAAGCAATTGCTCTTTGCTGTTGACTACATGACGAACATCTCCCTTGACTACCAGGAATAGTTCATAATAGTTGTGGTAGTGCAGCTGGAAAAATTCCGTGTCACTGCGCACATAGTGGCATAAACAGCCGGACTGGGCTTCCACATATTCTTTTGCATCATAAAGTTCAGGTGCCATAGCTTTCCCTCCTGATATGGCGGCAGCCGAAGTTAAGTTCAGGGTGCCATCTGATGTCACAATAACACACTAAAAATATCATGTCAAGAGTGGTATGTGCAGCGTATTGGATTTATAATAACGTTAAATGTGTAAGATACGTTGATGTGTGTCTTGCAAAATCCAATGATTCAGGTCTATTGAAAGGAAGGAAAACGTATGAAACGTTCAGAAATCAACAAAGCATTGAAAGAACTGGAAGCTATGTGTGTGAAATATCATTGTTACCTGCCGCCTTTTTGTCACTTTACACCCCAGCAGTGGCAGGAAATCGGTCATGAGTACGATGAAGTACGTGACTGCATGCTGGGCTGGGATATCACTGATTATGGAATGGGGGATTTTGATAAGTTCGGTTTCTCACTGATTACCATTCGTAACGGTAACCGTGCTATGGCAGATAAATATCCCAAGGTATATGCTGAGAAGCTGCTGTATCTGAAAGAGGGCCAGTATGCTCCCAATCATTTTCACTGGTATAAGACAGAAGATATCATCAACCGCGGCGGCGGAAATGTGCTGATTAAAGTATATAATTCTCTGCCGAATGAAGAGATTGATTACGAATCTCCCGTTACTGTACATACCGATGGCCGTACCTACACTGTACCGGCAGGAACCCGGATTCGTCTCACTCCCGGTGAAAGTATTCATGTACAGCAGTTTTTGTATCATGACTTTTCTGTAGAAGAGGGAACCGGTCCTGTTCTGTTAGGAGAAGTAAGCCAGTGTAACGATGACAATACAGATAACAGATTTAATCCTCCTGTGGGAAGATTCCCGGAGATTGAAGAGGATGAAGCGCCTTATCGCCTGTTGTGCAATGAGTATCCGGCTGCAAAGTAGGATATCATGGAATTAAAAAGAGAATAAATGTATTATCAGAACAGCAGTGGTTGCAAAAACGCTGCTGTTTTTTAAACAGAAAAATGCACAGGAAATCCGTATTGACAAAACATGACATTCGTATTTATCGTAATCTGGAAGAAGAATTACGAAATGTCAGAAGGGAGAATTGATTATGCTTAAGACGCTTGGAGCGCAGATAAAAGAATTTAAGCTTCCCAGCATTATTACCCCATGTTGTATGATGCTGGAGGTAATCATGGAGATGATTATTCCGCTGATGATGGCATCAATTGTAGACGATGGTATTGTAGCAGGAAATATGCCCCATATTTACATAATGGGAGGATGTATGGTGTTGGCAGCTATCGTGTCTTTGTCGGCAGGCTTTGCGGGAGGCTATTTCGGCGCAAAGGCTTCTACCGGTTTTGCCAGAAATTTAAGAGAGGCTATGTTTATCAATATTCAGAACTTCTCTTTTTCCAACATTGATAAATTCAGTACCGCAGGTCTGGTAACACGTCTGACAACAGATGTGACCAATATGCAGAATGCGTATCAGATGATTTTGAGAATGTGTATCAGGGCACCTTTTACCTTGATATGCGCAATGTGCATGGCTTTTTTCATCAGCCCTAAGGTGGCAAGCATCTACCTTGTAGCTGTTCTGGTGCTGGGAGCCTGCCTCTTCCTGATCTCTTCCAGGACAATGAAGACATTTAACAGTATCTTTAAGAAATACGATGCGCTGAACGCCAGCGTGCAGGAAAATGTATCTGCAATCCGTGTGGTGAAGGCTTACGTAAGAGAAGACTATGAAGTTGAGAAGTTTAAAGCAGCCAGTGATACGCTGAGAAAGCTTTTCACCAGGGCTGAGAATGTTCTGGCACTGAATAATCCGCTGATGCAGCTTACCGTTTACAGCTGTATTCTGCTGATCAGCTACATAGGTGCCGGGATGATCGTTGTGGGGGATATGTCCACAGGCGATTTGATGAGTCTCCTGACTTATTGTATGAATATTTTGATGAGTCTGATGATGCTGTCAATGATATTTGTAATGGTCACTATGAGTATGGCCAGTGCAGAACGTATCTGCGAGGTGCTCAATGAAAAGAGCGACCTTGCTAACCCTGAAAATCCGCTTTATGAGGTGGAAGACGGAAGCATCCGTTTCGAACATGTTTCTTTCCGATATAATAAGGAAAGTAAGGAGCCTGTACTTTCAGATATTAATCTGGAAATCAAAACAGGAGAGACCATTGGTATCCTGGGCGGAACAGGAAGTGCCAAGACCAGTCTTGTAAACCTGATCAGCCGACTTTATGATGTATCGGAAGGCAGCGTCACAGTAGGCGGCAGAGACGTCAGAGATTATGATATTGAGACGCTTCGTAATGAAGTTTCAGTTGTATTGCAGAAAAATGTATTGTTCTCCGGAACCATTCTCGAGAACCTCAGTTGGGGAGACGGGAATGCAACAGAGGAAGAATGTATCCGGGCATGCAGACTGGCCTGTGCAGATGAATTTATCGAGAAGATGCCGGAGGGCTATCACACCTTTATTGAGCAGGGCGGTGCCAACGTGTCGGGTGGACAGAAGCAGAGACTTTGTATTGCAAGGGCACTCTTGAAAAAGCCTAAGATTCTCATCCTGGATGATAGTACCAGTGCGGTGGATACCGCTACAGATGCCAGGATTCGTAAGGCATTTGCGGAGGAAATCCCCGGTACTACCAAGATCATTATTGCTCAGCGTATCTCCAGTATAGAGCACGCAGACAGGGTTATCGTCATGAATGACGGTAAGGTGAATGCATTTGACACGCCGGAGAAATTGCTTGCTGAAAACGAAATTTATAAAGATGTATACGAGCAGCAAACTGCCGGCGGCGGTGACTTTGATGAGAAAGGAGAGATGTAAAATGGCACCAGGTCAACCAACCATGAAAGGACCGAAACCGAGGCTGGAAAATCCGGGAGGTCTTTTTGTTAGACTTATGAAATTTGTTTTGAAAGATTATACATTGCATGCAATCATTGTACTTATCTGTATCGTGGTCTCCGTACTGGCCGGCGTTCAGGGGACTATGTTCATGCAGACCCTGATAGATGATTACATCACTCCGTTGATTGGGCAGCAGAATCCTGATTTTTCAGGGCTGCTGCGAGCGATTGCGAGAGTAGCATGTTTTTATGCAGTAGGTGTGGCAGCTGCTTATACACAGTCAAGAATCATGGTTGTCATCACCCAGGGTATGCTGCGCAACTTCAGGGATGCACTGTTCGTGCATATGGAGAGCCTGCCAATCAGTTATTTTGACAGACATCCCCATGGAGACATCATGTCCATCTACACCAATGATACCGATACTTTGAGGCAGATGATCAGCCAGTCTATTCCCCAGCTGATTAACAGTGCGATTACTATAGTCAGTGTACTGATCAGTATGATTATGCTGAGCGTTCCGCTTACAGTAGTGACATTGGTCATGGTGGCCGTTATGCTGGCTGCAACCAAAAAGGTGGCAGGATTGTCGGGAAGCAACTTTGTTGGGCAGCAGAGAGCACTGGGAAATGTAAACGGCTACATCGAAGAAATGATGAACGGCCAGAAAGTGGTAAAAGTATTCTGCCACGAGGAAGCAACGATTGAGGAGTTTAAAAAGAGAAATGATGAGCTCTTTGAGAATGCCAACAGAGCCAACCGTTACGCCAATGTTATGGGACCTATCAATGCTCAGTTAGGTAATATGAGTTATGTTCTTTGCGCAATGATAGGCGGTATCCTTGCCTTGAATGGCTGGACCGGACTGACAGTCGGCAAGCTGGCCAGCTTCCTGACTTTTAACAAGAGCTTTAATATGCCTATCAACCAGATATCCATGCAGTTCAACAGTATCATCATGGCACTGGCCGGAGCAGAGCGAATCTTCAGATTGCTGGATGAAAAGCCTGAGGTGGATGAGGGATATGTAACGCTTGTTTGTGCCGAAAAAGAGGGCGATAAACTGGTGGAGGTACCTTACAGAACAGGTACCTGGGCATGGAAGCATCCTCATAAAGCAGAGGGGAATGTTACTTATCAGGAACTGACCGGAGATGTGGTATTTGATGGTGTGGACTTTGGATATATTCCTGAGAAAATCGTTCTGCATGATGTAAAATTGTATGCGACTCCGGGTCAGAAGATTGCATTCGTAGGTTCCACCGGTGCAGGAAAAACTACCATTACCAACCTGATCAATCGTTTCTATGATATCCGGGATGGTAAGATCCGTTACGACGGCATCAACATTAATAAGATTAAAAAAGCTGATTTGAGACGCTCCTTGGGCATTGTTTTGCAGGATACACACCTGTTTACCGGAACTGTTATGGAGAACATCCGTTATGGTAAACTGGATGCAACGGATGAAGAAATCTATGCAGCGGCAAAGCTTGCCAATGCAGACAGCTTTATCAATCGTCTGCCTCAGGGCTATCAGACAGTGCTTACCGGGGACGGCAGTAATTTAAGCCAAGGACAGCGTCAGCTGCTTGCCATTGCAAGAGCCGCCGTTGCAGATCCGCCTGTGTTGATTCTGGATGAGGCAACTTCCTCTATCGATACCCGTACGGAGAGGATTGTTCAGGATGGTATGGATAAGCTGATGAAAGGGCGTACTACGTTTGTCATTGCTCATCGCCTTTCTACGGTACGCAACAGTGACTGTATTATGGTACTGGAGCAGGGACGTATTATTGAGAGAGGTACCCATGACGATCTGATTGAGCAGAAAGGTAAATATTATCAGCTGTATACCGGGGCTGTGGTGGCTGAGTAAGGTGTAATAATTTTTCGCAGTTATTTGTTTGAAATTATACTATAACTATAATGACAAATGAAAAATTCTGTGTTATGATAATGATGCCAACCAAAAAGATTTGTGAAATTCATTAACACGGGAGGAGGAAATGTATGACTGATAGTCAGAAGCTGGATTATCTGATTGAACAGATGCAGGGTATGAATGTTCGTATGCAAGGCGTGGAAGGCCAGATACAGAGCATGGGGGAACGCATGCAGAGTATGGAAGACCGTATGCAGGGAATGGAAGACCGTATGCAGGGAATGGAAGACCATTTGAAGGTAATAGACAGTCGTCTTGATAAGCTAGAATCCGGTACCAATGCATTGAAAGCAGGTCAATTGAAGCTCAGCAAAGAGTTAAAACGGGTATCGGATCGTGTTGAAGATACTTATCAGCTGGCTTTAGATGCCTGGGGACAAAGTACTGAGAATAGGAATATTCTGAATGCACTGTAAATTGAAACCATAACTGTATATTTATCATACATTAAGATAAGAGAGCCGCATGTTTACCTCAATGGAAGCATGCGGCTTTTATTAGTTAGTAGCTTAATTGGCCTTGATGGCTGAATAGTAACCGGTTGTGGGCTGGTGGAAGAAAAAAGTTGACAAAAATAAAAACTTAGTATATTATTAGGAAAACGATTTCTAAAGAAAACGTTTTCTTAATTTATAAACACAGGGGAATCTCAAAAGGGGTAAAGAAATGGTATCAATTAAAGATGTAGCAAAACACGCAGGTGTAGCAGTTTCCACTGTCTCAAAGGTATTGAATCATTATCCGAACATCAGTGAAGAGACCAGAATAAAAGTAGCCACAGCTGTAGAACAGTTGCAATTTGTACCCAATACGGTAGCAGCTGCATTATCATCTAAGCAGGCGGGAAGAGCAGCGCTATTGATTCATCTCAACAATAGGACTCAGGCAATCGATGAAATTAGTTTGCAGTATATTGCAGGCGCTATCCACGAGGCAAAAGAAAGAAAACTGGATATCATTACTATCTTCTTTTCCATGATAGAGGAAATGAGCCCGGAAGAGTTGACAGTATATCTGAAGTCCCAGAATATTACGGGTCTGATTATCTGCGGAACTAATAGAGAGTGCAAAGCATTGAATGCTCTTGTAGAAAAGCAGATTTTCAAGACGGTCATGGTGGATGCCCCTCTGATAAATGAAAGCACCTCTTGTGTATGGGTGAATCAGAAACAGGCCCAGATGGAAGTTGCACGCAAGACAATTTTGGAGAATAATGGACACAGGGTGCTTTATTTAACAGGAAAGAAGAATGGATATGTGGCTGAACTGAGAGCGCAGGGAATGGAGGAACTGGCGAAAGAACTGAGCCTGCAGCTAATGGTTAAATGTGGCAATTTCAGTGAACTTCAAGCCAGAAAGCTGACATTTGATTATGGAAAAGACAGGGATGTCATTGTATGTGCATCTGACTTAATGGCTATTGGTGCCATGAGAGCATTGACAGAAATGGATATCTTCCGCCCGGTCTGTGGATTTGATGGAATCACTTTGATGGGATATGCAGGAAAGCAGATGAATACCGTAAGGCAGGATTTCTATGGGATTGCTGCCAGGGCAGTGGAAGAATTGCAGTATCTGATGCGTGATGGAGTGGGACGAGAAGTCCTCATGCCATACACCCTTGTCAGATTGAAATATGAAGATATAATTTGCTAAAAAAACGAGACAGATATCATTTGCACGGAAGTATAAAGTGTTTTTTCCGGGGCATTGATATAAATTAGTAGGAAATAGTTACAGTTCACATGCAAGCTTACGCATTTCATGCCGATAGCTGACATGTGAACTGTAAAAAAATCTTAAGATCGTAAAGGTCGGAACTGGAGGAAGACATGAACGTAGAAGCAAAAATCACTGGTTGGGCCAATCAGCTATATCAAAAACAGATTGAAGATTGCAGTGACAGGGAATTATATTATGTACTGCTGAATGTCTGTAAGGAAATGATTGTTGATAAGAAAGCTATCACAGGAGAAAAGAAGGTATATTACATTTCTGCTGAATTTTTGATCGGTAAGCTTTTGAGTAACAACCTGCTTAACCTTGGTGTTTATGATGAAGTGCAGAAGCTTCTGGCATCAAGGGGAAAAGCTTTAAGCGCTGTGGAAGAGGCTGAACCGGAACCTTCACTGGGAAATGGCGGTCTGGGAAGACTGGCTGCTTGTTTTCTGGATTCCATCGCAACGCTGGGCCTGCCGGGAGATGGTGTCGGTCTGAATTATCATTTTGGACTTTTTAAGCAGGTATTTGACGATAAATTACAGAAAGCTGAGAAGAATGACTGGATAGAGAAGCAGTCCTGGCTGACTAAGACAGATGTGACATATGAGGTGGCTTTCGGCGATCGGAAAGTGATAAGCCGCATGTATGATATCGATGTGGTAGGATATGAGAATGGTGTGAATAAGCTGCACCTGTTTGATTTGGAAACAGTAGACGAATCTCTGGTAAAGGATGGCATTTCTTTTGATAAAGAAGCGATTGAGAAAAATCTGACATTGTTCCTTTATCCGGATGATTCTGATGAAGCAGGTAATATGCTGCGTATCTATCAACAGTATTTTATGGTCAGTAATGCAGCTCAGTTGATTCTGACTGAGATGAAGCAGAAAGGTTATGATCTTCATAAATTGCCGGATCATGCAGTGATACAGATTAACGATACCCATCCCACCATGGTGATTCCGGAGCTGATCAGAATCTTGACAGAACAGGAAGGCTTTTCTATGGCAGAAGCCATTGAAGCGGTAAGCAATACTTGTGCTTATACGAACCATACCATCCTTTCAGAAGCATTGGAAAAGTGGCCCTTAAAGTACCTGGAGGCTGCCGTACCTCAGCTGATTCCGATCATTAAAGCCCTGGATGTGCGTATCCGCAAGATGTATCCGGATCCTAAGGTACAGATTATCGATGAGGAAAAGAGGGTACACATGGCTCACATCGATATCCATTATGGTTTTTCTGTAAATGGCGTGGCTGCTATCCATACTGATATTTTGAAGGAGACGGAACTTCATCATTTTTATAAGATTTATCCGTACAAATTTAATAATAAAACGAATGGTATCACATTCCGCAGATGGCTGCTTTCCTGCAACAGGGAATTGACAGAGCTGCTGACGAACACCATTGGGGATGGTTTTAAGAAAGATGCCTGTGAACTGGAGAAGCTGCTTGCTTATCGTGATGATAAGACAGTCCTGGATGCCATTTCTGCTATCAAATGGAAGAAAAAGAAGGAACTGGTAGCTTATATTGCAGAACATGAAAGGATAGAACTGGATCCTCATGCTATTTTTGATATCCAGATAAAGAGAATGCACGAATATAAGCGTCAGCAGATGAATGCACTGTATATTATCCACAAATATCTGGAGATTAAAAACGGCAAGATGCCTGCAAGACCGATTGCTTTTATTTTTGGAGCCAAGGCAGCACCTGCGTATGTGATTGCACAGGATATCATCCATCTGTTGCTGGTACTGCAGGAGATTGTCAATAATGACCCTGATGTATCTCCTTATATGAAAGTATTGATGGTAGAGAACTACAATGTCACATACGCAGAGAAGCTGATTCCTGCCTGTGATATTTCGGAGCAGATATCTTTGGCAAGTAAGGAAGCCAGCGGAACCGGTAATATGAAATTCATGTTGAATGGTGCAGTGACTCTGGGAACTTCTGACGGTGCCAATGTGGAGATTCATGAACTGGTAGGAGATGACAACATTTATATTTTCGGTCAAAAGAAGGATGTTGTTATTAAGCATTATGCAGACGGAGATTATGTTTCCGCACAATACTATGCCAATAGTCCTGTTATTAAAGAAGCAGTGGATTTTATCATTGGAGAACAGGCGCTGGCTGCCGGACACCCGGAGAATCTTCAAAGACTGCATAATGAACTGGTGAACAAGGACTGGTTTATGACGCTCCTTGATTTGGAAGATTATATCACTGTAAAAGATAAGATGTTTGCTGATTTCGAGGATCGTGAGAACTGGAAGCGGATGAGTCTTACCAATATTGCAAAGGCAGGCTTCTTCTCTTCTGACCGTACGATTGATCAATATAATCAGGATATCTGGAAGTTGAACGCATAACTGGTATGTAAGCGGATTTCGATTATCTGCTTGAAACAAGAAAAAGACAGCCCTTAGCGGATGGAATCTGTTACGATATCAATCATCCGATGGGTTGTCTTTTTGCATATGCTGATTATATAAAACGCTAACTTAGAAAGTCATTGCAGATGGGAATTTAAAGCCATGTAAGAATTATGGTACTCTTTGCAATAGGTAACTTCTTTGCCAAACCATTCCGGCGGAAGGAAAGCTTCAGCAGCTTCTTTGCTTCCAAACTCTACCTCTGCCATAATAAGAGGAGCAAAAGGCGGATCGAATACATCCAGTTCAATGGTAAGGGTGTAATCATCAGGAGGAATAGGCCATCCTTCTTTGAAGCCGGGATGCGGCAGAGGAATCAAATATCTTGTTTTGGATATGATGTTGCCGTCTGCTTTTTCACGAAGATGATAATATGCTTCCCTGTTCAGCGGGAGATTGCTTTCTTCTCTTGCCATCATTCCTTTGCCCTTATAGGTCAGATAATAATCATCGTCTTCTTTTCTGACACGAACCACAGGGTTCACGCTGAGGTAAGCTTGCTCAATGTGATGATGGGGATAGGCTTCAAGATGCTTAGGAAGCGTCTTTAAGGTGAATTTTCTTTCTATTTCCATGATGTGTACTCCTGGCTGGTGTGGTAATTGTTGGTAGTTTGCCCTGTACGCTTGGCTCTGTCTTTTCCCAGTATTATACCCCATCCCAGGGAAAAAAACAACTCCCCTACTTTTTATTACAGTAAAAGGGAAGAATATGTCGATAGTATGGAAAATATAGGGGAAATCTGATACAATTTCCAAGGATTTTCATGAAATTTAGGGATGACAGATGGAGTAAAACTTATTATAATAAAAGTGATTATGCTATGAGGCAGTTTTTTTGCCGGGAGGTTGTGTTAATGAATAAAATAGCTGTTTTCTTTGCGGATGGTTTTGAAGAAATAGAAGCTTTAACGGTAGTAGATATTTGCCGCAGAGCGGGGATATCTGTGGAAATGGTCTCTGTGAAGGAAGGAAAAGAAGTCACCGGTTCTCATGGAATCTGTGTAAATACAGATTTGTTGTTTGAGGAAGTGGATTTTGAGAGTCTGGACATGCTGGTACTGCCGGGAGGAATGCCGGGAACCCGGAATCTTGAAGGGCATCAAGGGTTGATGACGCAGTTGGATGTTTTCTATGCATCCGGGAAATATGTTGCAGCAATCTGTGCGGCTCCAACTGTTATGGGACATCGAGGTATGCTGAAGGGCAGAAAGGCTTGTTGTTATCCCGGAATGGAAGAGGAGTTGACAGGAGCAGAGGTTGTATTAGATCCCGTTGTTATCTCAGATCATGTAATCACTTCCAGAGGAATGGGGTGTGCGATTGCGTTCGGTCTTGCAATTACTTCAGTTTTATGCGGAGAAGGAAAGGCAGAAGAACTTGCTAACGGAATTGTATATCATTCATAAAACGGTAGGGGGAGAAGAGGTGGGATACATTGATATTCATTCACATATTTTACCGGGGGTAGATGACGGCTCCAGAAGCCAGGAGCAAAGCCTGGAGATGCTTAAGATTGCATCAGAAAATGGGATTGATACCGTGATTTTGACACCGCACAATAAAGCGGAACACAGGAATGTGTCGGTGGAAGGAATACACCGCAGGATGACACTGCTGCAGGAGCTGGCAGATGATAATCATATTCCGATAACACTTTATCCGGGATGCGAAATCTATTACCGTGACGGTGTTACGGAACTGTTGGAAGAGGGCAGGCTGTGCACATTGGCAGACAGTAAATATGTGTTGTTGGAATTTATGCCTGTAGAGGAGTTCTCCTATATCAGGCAGGCAATCTATGACGTGCAGAGCGTTGGTTTTATTCCGGTGTTGGCTCATGTGGAACGGTATCACTGTATGTCTTCGAAACTGGATAATGTAGCTTATGCCATTGACCGTGGCGCGCTGATTCAGGTAAATGCATCCAGTGTTACGGGTGCTTTGGGCTTTAAGATGAAACAGACAGTAAAGAAGATGTTGAAGGAACAGATGATTCATTTTGTGGCTACAGATGCACACGATGCCCAAAAGAGAGCTCCGCAGATTGAGGTATGTGCAAGTTATCTTCAGAAAAAATGTGGAGAAGCTTATGCTTCCGCTTTGCTTTATTCTAATGCAGAGCGTATGATCAGGGGAGAAATGATTTAGGTAAAGGAGAATAATGATGGAAACAAATGTTAACAATTCCTATTCAGATGAGATTGAAATAGATCTGGGCGCGGTAGTGGTGATGATGTGGCATTATCTGTGGCTGATCGTTCTTTGTGCGGTAGTGTCAGGTGCTGCAGCCTTTTGTTTCAGCCGGTTTGCCATAACACCGATGTATGAATCTACCACTCAGGTGTATGTTATCAGTAAGAAAGATAATAATAGTTCGCTAACCTACACTGATCTTCAGATGGGTACCCAGTTGACTAAGGATTACCCTCAGATTATTAAGAGCAGAAATGTTCTGGAAAAGGTAATTGAAAAGCTGGAGTTGGATACTACCTATAATTCCCTGGAGAAGAGAATTTCAGTATCTACCCCAACGGATGGGCGTATTCTGGCAATCACAGTAACAGATGCAAGCCCGATTCTTGCACAAAGTATTGCAAATGAGGTGAGGGATGTAGCCAGCACACATATTAAGAATGTTACGGATATTGAAGCAATGAATGTTGTAGATGAAGCCAATCTGCCGATAGAGCCCTCAAGTCCCAGCATAAAGAAGTGGACTGCATTGGGATTATTGCTTGGAGCTTTCCTGTGCATGGCAGTTCTTTTGATTAAATTCTTACTGGATGATACGATTAAGAACAGCGAAGATGTGGAGAAATTCCTGGGTCTCAGCACACTTGCCATGATTCCGATGATGGATGAAAATGAAGCACGAAAAGAAAAGAAAAGAGAAAACAGGATTATTCAGACCGGTGTTGAAGAAGGAATGTTGGACGAGAGCATGATGGAGCATAGGGATGGAGCAGAAGAGAAAGCAGCCAATTCTGATAAACGCAGGAAAAATTCTGATGTGGATGATATGAAGGAGTGAAGACAATGCAGAACATTATTTTAAAGGAAGAAGCTTTGGACTTCAGAACCAAAGAAGCATATAAGACATTGCGTACCAATATAGAATTCAGCAGCAGTGACATCCGATGTGTTGCGATTACCAGCTGTACCCCTAATGAAGGCAAAAGCGAAGTGTCTTTTAACCTGGCAAAATCCTTTGCACAGAATGGAAAGAAGGTGTTGCTCGTAGATGCAGACCTGCGCAAGTCTGTAATGAGAAGAAATCATAAAAGCGGTAAAGTAAGACTGGGGCTGTCCCATTATCTGATCGGACGAAATGATCTGGAGGAGGTAATCTGCCAGACAGATGTACCTAATTTTGACATGATATTTGCAGGTCCTGTTCCGCCTAATCCGAGTGAATTATTGAGTGGAAAATATTTTACGCAGCTTTTGGAAGAAAGCATAAAGCAGTATGATTTCATAATTATTGATACGCCGCCTTTGGGAAGTGTTATTGACAGTGCGATTGTGGCAAAACAGTGTGATGGTGTTGCATTAGTTATGCAGAGCGGAGCCATCAGCTATCGTTTTGCACAGAAAGTAATAGGTCAGTTAAAAATGGCTGATTGTAAGATACTGGGATGTATTCTGAATAAGGTAAATATCAGTTCAAAAGGATACTACGGCAAATATTACGGCAAGTATTACGGAAATTACGGCGAATAAGTTTAATTATTTTTCTCCTTTTTGCATATAATGATAATAGGGCAGTGTTATGCTCTTTATACAATGTGCAAAAGGGAGAAATGTTATGTTATGGGGTTTGATTGGATTTATCATTGGTACGATTACCGGAGTGGTGATTATGTGCCTGTTACAGATACACAGGATGAAAGATTGAGGTAAATGAATATGACAGCGCGCAAGGCAGCTGAAGAAATGCTGAATTTTATACAAAAGAGTCCGACTTGTTTCCATGCAGTGGAAAATTTAAAAGGTATGTTGGAAACAGAAGGTTATAAAGAGTGGAAAGAGACAGAAGAATGGAATGTTGTAAAGGGTGGAAAATATTACGTCGTGCGTAACGACTCATCACTGATAGCGCTGCAATTTCCGGCTGCCAAGGATATCAAAGGTTTTCATATGGTTGCATCTCACAGCGATTCCCCTTCTTTTAAGGTAAAAGAAGGACCTGAAATTCTTGTAGAGAAGCAGTATGTAAAACTGAATACAGAAAAATATGGCGGTATGATTCTGTCTACCTGGCTGGATAGGGCTCTTTCTGTAGCAGGAAGAATCGTAGTAGGCAAGGGAGAAACGGTGCAGACCAGGCTGGTAAACATTGATAAGGATCTGTTGGTTATTCCAAATGTGGCTATTCATATGAACAGAGAGATGAATAAAGGCGTGGAATATAATCCCCAGGTGGACATGCTTCCATTGATGGCAGGCAGCCTCTCTTCAGAGCAAGGAGAAGATTGTCAGGATGCAAAGAATTCTCTGCTGAAAATGATTGCGGAGGAAATCGGAGTCGAACCGGAGGCGATTCTCGGACAGGATTTATTTCTCTATACAAGAGAGCCCGGTAGAATACTGGGGGCAAACGGAGAATTTATATTTTCCCCCAGACTGGATGATCTGCAATGTGTCTATGCTTCCATGACCTCATTTTTGGAAAGCACGCCCAAAGACTACATCAATATATGTGCAGTTTTCGACAATGAAGAGGTTGGAAGCGGTACCAGGCAGGGAGCAGATTCTACATTTCTGGAGGATGTATTGATCAGGAGCTGTGAAGCGGCAGGCATGACACCGGGGCAATATCGTCAGTTGGTAGCCGGAAGCTTCCTTATATCAGCAGATAATGCCCATGCAGTCCATCCCAACCATCCCGAAAAAGCAGATCCCACGAATCGTCCTTATCTGAATGGTGGTATTGTCATCAAATACCATGGCAGTCAGAAGTATACCTCTGATGCTGTTTCATCAGCCAAAATGAAGAGTCTCTGCAAGAAGGCAGGAGTACCATTCCAGACATATACTAACCGTTCGGATATTCTTGGTGGATCGACACTGGGAAATATCTCAACGGCACATGTGTCGGTATCCAGCGTAGATATCGGCTTGCCGCAGTTGTCCATGCATTCGGCAGTGGAAACAGCAGGAGTGATGGATACCTGGTATTGTGTACAAGCTTTAAAAGAGTTTTATCAAGAATAAAATAGTATAATATGAAAAATGAAAAGTCTGCCCGTAATTATATGGGCAGACTTTTTGCGGTGCATAGAGCACCGAACCCTACCTTGTTATTGGGATATACGTTTTCTCCTCTGATTGGTTGTGCACCACGCCTTAAATATGCCTTTATTTTTTCGCCATAGAGAAAACTGTCGTTACCTTTTACAATGCCCCATTCCATAAGCAACGCAGCGCTGCCGCTTACGACAGGGGTAGCAAAAGAAGTGCCGGTGACAGATTGGTATCCTCCATACAGGTCCGGAGCCGGAAGATTTACTCCGGGTGCCGCCAGATCCGGTTTCACCAGGCCCGCGGTTACCACACCAATCGTACGATTTATTCCTTCATAACCTCTTCCGGAGAAATCTGCATAGGAATTATAGGTGCTGTCATATGCCCCCACCGTAATGACCTTGGCGGAAGTAGAGGGAATCGTAAGGGTAACCTGGGGAGTAGGTGCCGTAAAACCGGTTCGCTCGTTTCTGCCGGCAGCTGAGGGAAGATAAAAATAATACTGTCCTACACTTACTTCTACAGGTTCCAGGATGAATTGCCAGATGCCGCTGCCAATATACGAACCACTGGCAGGAATCATCTCGATATAGAGTTCCCGGTTTACAGAATAAGGAGAAGGCTCTCCCAGGTAGATCAGTAAATCGGTTTGTTCTACACGAAGCGTATATTTCCCGGATTGGATGCCCATTGGGAGTTCATGACGCGTACCTCCCGGTGATCGGAGATAAATACGGTAGCTATCGCTATATTGCGTCCACAACTGTACGCTGAGACTTGATTCATAGTCTGCAACAGCCAGATCAACAGTGGCAGAGGAGGAAAGTGCATTGCCGGCAGCATGGCCTGCAGAATTTCCTTCATTGCCGCTTCCTACGCAGATAACAGTACGGCCGATTTCAGAAGCATTGTCCAGAAATCGTTCCAGCAGACTGCTTCCGTCGTGAGAACCATAGCTGTTGCCAAAGCTTAAGTTGATGACGAGAGGCATGCCCAGTTCCAATGCCTTTCGGATCGCATAGGTGACACCGCGCATAATTTCGGTGGTGCGGGGAAATCCTCCCTCACTGGGGAGTCCCAGCTTGACAATGAGAAGTTTACTGTTTGGAGCCAGGCCTTCATAGCGGTAAGTACCTTCAGAAGTTGATTCCGGAGAATAGCCGGCTGCAATACCTGCTACAGCAGTGCCATGACCGCTTACATCAATACTGGGAACCAGCTGCATTTTTTCAGTTGGAGTGGAAGCTGCAAGCGCCATGTTAATTTGAGCTTCGCTGTATTCGCTGCCCAGGAAAAAACCTGCAGGTGGTTGCCCGGAAGCAGCAGTCTGGTCCCAAAGAGAAAGAATTCTTGTGGAGCCATCTTCTGTGCGGAATTCCCTGCGTGCATAGTCAATGCCGGAATCTATAACAGCAATCAATACGCCATCACCCGAAAGAAAAGGCTCCCTCCTGGTGACGGGATAGATGCAGGCATCGGTCAGGAAATCCGTAGGCGAAAAAACGGATTCGGTCAGTTGAGTCATGGTAAGCTGAGGGACAGAATAATAATATCTTTTTGGCTTTTCCACATATTCTATTTCATCCTGTTCAGCAACGGAATCCACAAGCTGTTCCGGTACCGTCAGAATCGCGTATCCTGCAATCAGGTATTCTACCCGGATATTTAAGGTGATCAGATAGTCCAGGCTTCCGTGATATTTTACAATCAATTCCCAAGTACGGTCAGTGGAAGCAAATCCAACATTTAGATTATCGGTCTGTTCCCTGATATTTTCCGGTGTTTCCAAAGCCAGATTCAATAGATTTTCCAGTTTCTGATTCATAAAAAGATCCTGGATTTTTTTATTTTATATGTTAAAAGGAACAGAATAATTCCTCTTTTTTAAAAAAAGAGTCAATCAATCCGTGGATGATTGTGAGGGCCTGCAATAAGCTGCACCAATACCAAGAATCACGAACATGGCCGGTTCGTTCAGAACCTGTTGGAAGCTTACGATATTATGTATAGAATAGGCAAGAATCGCAAGCCCACAGGCACCGACCAGAGAGTGGTACGGATGACTTGTATCTGTTGCTTTTTTCAGAAAGCGGTAAACGGCACTGATAATCATTCCTGCAAAGCTAAGAAGTCCAATAAGTCCCAGATTCACTAGGACAGTCAGCCACTCACAATGTGCATTGGACAGACTGCTGCTTGGCCAGAGTCTGTTTAGCATGGATAAAAGCGATTCGCTTGCATCCGCATAAAGAAATTCTCCCATGCAGTCAGGTCCCACGCCAATCAATTTTCGAAGAAACGGCATCTCCCACCAAGCCAGTGCCCCGGCTTTCCAGGTGGCCCCCCTGCGGCTTCCCCATTCTTCGGAAAAGGTAAATAAGGAATAGTCAGAGAGGAAACCGATGCTTCCCGGGGTTATTGTATTTATAATCAGAAGAAGGATATAAAGTAACACAACGGCTCCGCAAAGAACAGCCATACCGAATCCCAACCTGCGAAATAGCTCGGCCGGATATCGTCCCTGCCTACAGAAGCGGCGAACCAAAAGGTAAGCTGCCAATGCCAGAAGAGTGAGGAATATTGGCAGGGGAGTATAAGTCATAAGGTTATTGGTAGTTTCCTGATAGGTAATGGCGTCCGGAAATAGCAGGCGGATTCCCAATGTAAACAGACAGGATAACCCCAGAATCAGTACGACTTCACAGTAACGCTCCAGTTTGTACCCATCAGAGATAGACAGAAGGAGCAGGACAAAAAAGATACCAAAAAGGGTCAGAATGCCGCTGCTGCTGCCGTTGGTAACCAGAGCGCCAAAGCCAATAAAGAGATAAGTGTTTAGCAGGTATTTCTGCCACTTTCTGCAAAATGCATCGGACCAGGACAGATAGACAGCGCCAAACAAAAGGGTCACCATATAACCGCAATACCAGTTAATATTACCGGCAAGGGAGATAAACTGCGGATTTGTATTGGTATCCATTGGAATTGGCCAGATGTTGAAACGGTTCAGATATCCCAGAGCAAAAAGAACCGCAGAGACCGGGAGCATCAGAAAGACAATCCAAAGACGTTTTTTCCAAAAGCGAGAAATCAGAAAATAAATACCTGCCAGAGAAAGCTGAATCAGAGCGCCCATGGTCCAGCTGGAAGAGCCTAAGGCTGCTGTTTCCTGATAATCGGAAAAGGAATACGATACTAGCACGGATAAAAAGTAGCATGCTACAAATAAATCAGTGACAGAATATACTTTCAAAGACTTCAAGTGCAAATCTGAAGTTTTTATAGCCCGGATGATGTACAGAATCAGCTGTATCAGTATAAAAATCAGCAGGAATCTGTCAAAATGTTTAAGGAAAGAAGTGAAGAATTCTCTTTTATCGGTACCAATCTTAGCATAACTTGATTTATTGTAAAGCGGTATTCCTGCAATGACCGTCAGCATGAAGATACAGGTGAGGAAATCCAGAATTTTGGCATTCTCCTGATAAAGTTTTGTAATAAAATGTTTTTCTGAAGCATTCGCTTTCGCTAATTTGTTGCTCATTTTAATTCCTCCTGATGTTATCCGTGTAACCTTGTAACGTTACAGTTCACACCCGCGCCATTCGCAAAGAACCTCTGGTTCTTTAGGCGCCTACGGCGCTTTCTCGCTGCTTCGCAGCTAACTTTGCTCATAGAATGGCGCTCCTTTCGTCAGCCACTGGCAGGGAAAGCCGCATGCGAGCATGCGCTTTTCCTGACAGTGGCTGACGTGTGAACTGTAACTTAACTAAAATAGTAACTTATCAGGAAGATATTGTCAAATACCAGTTTCGCGGATATAATGAATATAATTACAGTTCAGTCAATGAATGAATCGCTGAACTGCAGAAAGTTGAGGAAAGCAAGAATGGATCTTTTTGAATATATGCGGGCTACAAATATGGAAAAAGAATCGCCTCTGGCTGCCAGGATGCGTCCCAGAACGCTGGAGGAAGTCGTTGGACAGGAGCACATTATCGGTAAAGACAAACTGCTTTACCGGGCAATCAAAGCGGATAAGATCAGCTCTGTCATTTTCTATGGACCGCCCGGAACCGGCAAGACGACTTTAGCAAAGGTCATAGCCAACACTACCAGTGCTGAATTTACTCAGATCAATGCCACGGTGGCGGGCAAGAAAGATATGGAGGAAGTAGTAGCCAAAGCAAAGGAACTGCAGGGGATGTACGGGAAACGAACCATCCTTTTTATTGATGAAATCCATCGCTTTAATAAAAGCCAGCAGGACTATCTGCTGCCTTTTGTAGAGGATGGTACCTTGATTCTCATAGGTGCTACCACGGAGAACCCGTATTTTGAGGTAAACAGTGCATTGATATCCAGATCTGTCATCTTTGAGCTGAAGCCGATTCCAAAAGAGGCGGTGAAGGAGCTTCTCAGGAAAGCGGTTTATGACACGGAACGGGGCATGGGGGCCTACCATGCAGTCATCGATGAGGATGCACTGGATTTCTTGGCAGATATCGCGGGAGGAGATGCCAGACATGCTTTAAATGCCATTGAACTGGGCATTATGACGACTCAGAGAGCAGAGGACGGTCAGATTCATATTACCTTGGAGGTGGCACAGGAGTGCATTCAAAAACGGGCGGTCAGATATGATAAGAACGGGGATAATCATTACGATACGATTTCCGCTTTTATCAAAAGTATGCGGGGCTCAGATCCCGATGCAGCGGTGTATTATCTGGCCAGAATGCTTTATGCGGGAGAGAGCGTGACTTTTATTGCACGACGGATCATGATCTGCGCATCTGAGGATGTAGGAAATGCAGATCCTAACGCTCTGGTAGTGGCAGTCAACGCTTCTCTGGCGGTAGAAAGAGTAGGGATGCCGGAGGCACAGATTATTCTTGCCCAGGCGGTCACTTATGTGGCAAGCGCCCCAAAGAGTAACGCTTCCTGTAATGCAGTGTTTGAAGCTATGCGGGAAGTGGAAGAGACAGGCAACCTGCCGATCCCTGCACATTTGCAGGATGCCCATTATAAAGGAGCGGCAAAATTGGGACACGGAACAGGATATAAATACGCACATGATTATCCCAATCATTATGTGGAACAGCAGTATCTTCCTTATGAGTTAAACGGAAAAGAATTCTACAGACCTACAGGGAACGGATATGAGGTGAAGATAAAGGAACATATGCGCAGAATCAGGCGGGAAGCGGGACAAAAGGAGCGGTATGAATAAGACTGTGCAGTCTGCAAATGGCAGGACAGAAGAGTTGAAAAAACCCTTTTCTGTCCTGCCATTTTTTAAATTGGTTAAAACAATTGCTCAATCAGATACTTATAAATTGCCTGATTCTTCTTCTGCCAGTTATCACAGATAGAAGATGCCATTTCTTCCATAGGAACAGACAAGGTGATGTCTACCAGATTGACACCGCGGTCTTTTGCAATCAGTCTGGCCTCGTACTCGCCGGAAGTGGACTTATAGTAATCAGCCAGTACAGAAACTTCATTTCGCAGCGTGAACTCATTCTTGCGAAGATATTCATTGATTTCATTTTTTATGGTATCACTGATACGATTTTCAAAATATTGAAGCGTTTCCCGACCCTCATCAGTGACTGCCAGATGAGTTCTGTTTCGAATAGTCTGGGCAGAAATCATGCCGGTTTCGGTAAGCTCATTGATGACCTGCTGCAGTGTCAGGAAATTGGTATAGTCCTTATCCAGGATAAAGTCACTGATCTGTGCTGTGGTAAGCGGAAAGGAAACCCTGTTCAGCATATAGAGAACGATTAATTTGTAAAGTGTAAGCGGATCCTGAAGCATAAGTTTTCCTCCCAATATTACTTGTAAAGTCTGCCCTGATAAGCCCCCTGTATGCGCATCCTTGCATGCAGGGAATTCAGCACATCCCTTTTATGAAGGCTCCATAACGGAGCAATGGTCAGTTCTTTCGGCCCGTCACCGGTGACTCTGTGGACAACGATCTCGGGACGGAGCAATTCCAGGCAGTGGATGAGGATATCAAGATAATCATCCTTGGATAACGTCTCAAAACTGCCCTGTTGATAAAGAGAAGCCAGATCGGTTCCTTTCAGCACATGAAGAAGCTGTAACTTGATGCCAAAAGGCTGGCAGTGGTTCAGATAACGAATGGTCTCGTACATATCTTCCGGTGTTTCTCCGGGAAGCCCCAGTATGACATGCACGATTACCGGAATGGAGCGTTCTTTCAATTTGCAGAAGCTGTCTGCAAAACAATTCAAATCGTAACCTCTGCGAATGAAGGCGGCAGAAGCTTCATGAATGGACTGTAATCCAAGCTCAATCCAGATAAATTTCTCCGGGTAGCGTTGCATAAGTTCAGTCAACAATGAAAGTACATCATCCCCAAGACAATCCGGTCTGGTTGCAATGGAGATACCGCAGATATCAGGGTGTTCTAATGCCTGTGTATAAACCTGCTCCAGATAGGAAAGCGGAGCATAAGTGTTGGTATAAGCCTGAAAATAAGCTATAAAATGTTCTCCTGTCTTTTTTCCATGAAAAAGAGTGAGTCCTTCTTTCAGCTGTTCCTCTATGGTACGTCCCAAGGTACTGACTGCAAAATCACCGCTGCCTCCTGCGCTGCAGAAGATACAGCCCCGACTGTCCAGGGTGCCGTCCCGGTTGGGACAGGTCATATGGGCATCCAGGGCGATTTTATAACACTTATGATGAAACGTATATTTGCAGTAAGCATCCAGAGAATAGTAGGGCTTGCCCAGCCAGTTATCCGGCAGCTGTACCTTACAGTCCTTATTTGACATTAGCGTTTAATGTGAGACTTTACAGCCTCAGCCACCAGTTCTGCGACCTTAGGATTGAAGGCTTCCGGCAGAATATTATTTTCATTTAATTCTTCTGCAGGTACCAGACTTGCAATCGCTTCTGCAGCGGCTAACTTCATTTCCTCGGTAATCTGGGTGGCACGTCCCTCAAGGGCACCCTTAAAAATACCGGGGAAAGCGATTACGTTATTCACCTGATTAGGGAAGTCACTGCGTCCTGTTCCCACTACGCGGGCACCGGCTGCCTTGGCTGCGTCCGGCATGATCTCGGGAACGGGGTTAGCCATGGCAAAGAGAATGGCATCCTTATTCATGGAAGCGACCATTTCAGGAGATACCATATTGGGAGCGGACACACCGATAAAGATATCTGCACCCTTCAGTGCATCAGCCAGAGTACCGGTCTCATTCTGCAGGTTGGTCACTTCGGCCATTTTCTTCTGCATCCAGTTGAGTCCTTCAGTAGCTCCGGAAACGATGCCGACCTTGTCACACATTACAATATTGGGAAAACCGTAGGTGAGAAGGAGCTTTGTAATTGCCACTCCTGCACTTCCTGCACCGTTTACTACAATTTTACAATCCTCTTTCTTTTTGCCGACCACTTTCAGGGCATTGATGATACCTGCCAATACTACAATGGCGGTACCGTGCTGATCATCATGGAAGACAGGAATATCAAGCGTGGCTTTCAGGCGCTCTTCGATTTCAAAACAGCGGGGAGCGCTGATGTCCTCCAGATTGATTCCGCCAAAGCCGGGAGCAAGCCAGGTGACAGCCTTAATGATCTCTTCTGTGTCCTGAGTATCCAGGCAGATCGGCACTGCATTGACACCACCGAACTCTTTAAAAAGAACGGCTTTGCCTTCCATAACAGGCATGGCAGCATGAGGTCCGATATTGCCCAGACCGAGTACGGCGCTTCCATCGGAAACTACCGCTACCGTGTTTGCCTTCATTGTATATTTATAAGCAGCTTCTTTATCCTGGGCGATGACTTTACAGGGTTCGGCTACACCGGGAGTATAAGCCAGAGACAGATCCTCACGGGACTTCACAGGGGTCTTGGAAATGGTTTCCAGCTTGCCGTTCCATTGTTCATGCAGATATAATGCTTTTTCGTTTGTAGTCATGACGACATCCTCTTTTCTGATTATATAGTGTATTTCTGATTCAGGTGAAATAATTGTTCTACTGAACTGTATCAATAATATAATAAAATTTGATACATCGCAAGTGTTTTGGGCTTGCTATTTGGAAAAAAATGAGTTATAATGACCCCAGTACGACAAATCGAGTCTTGAAGTCATGGTCACACGTCCAAGACACATCTTGATTGAATACAATTAACCCTTACCCCCAATTTACTATTTATATAAGTTAATTGAATGAATGGCATATGCCGGGTTCATTTTCATTTAATATATTCAGGAGGAACCGAATGAGAGAAAAATATGAATCACTACAGCTTGTACAGTTGAAAGAACTTGCAAAAGCACGTGGCTTGAAAGGTGTCTCTATCATGAAGAAGGCTGCATTGATTGAATTGATGTTGGCTGAAGATGAGAAAGAGAAGAGCAAGACAGAAAGTGAAAAGCCTTCACCTGCTAAGGAGGAAGCACCTAAGTCCGCAGCACCTGCCAGAGAAGAAGCACCCAAAGCTGCAGCACCTGCCAGAGAAGAAGGGACAAAGCCTGCCCAGAATAGAACTGTAGTTAAAGTGAATCAGGAATTCCAGAGAAAGCCGGAGTCCAGAATCAGTTTCGTGCGCAACGAAAGTCAGTCAGCCTCCAGAGTGGAAGGTGGTTCTAATAGATACGAAGCATCAGGTAACGGAAATTACACCAGAAATAATAATTACGCAAGTAATTCCGGTAACTATAATAATTATAAGAAGAATGATAACAGCCGTACTGACAATGCTGCGCGTGATAATAGAAATGATATGCGGAGTGACAATAGTGAGGCAGTAGAAGAACGTCAGCAGCGTGCAGTTTATCGTCCTCAGGAGGCATATGATGAGAGCCAGTATCCCAAGGAACTGGACAGTGGTGTGGAAGCCAGCGGTATACTGGAAGTAATGCCGGATGGTTATGGATTTATTCGCTGCGAGAACTATATGCCCGGTGAGAACGATGTCTATGTAGCGCCCAGCCAGATCAGACGTTTCGGTCTGAAAACCGGTGATATTTTAAAAGGAAATAAGAGAATCAAGACCCAGCAGGAGAAGTTCAGTGCCCTTTTGTTTGTGCGTTCCATTAACGGATATACTGTGGAAGAAGCATCCAGAAGAATGAACTTCGAGGATATGACCCCTATTTTCCCCAATGAAAGAATCAACCTTGAAACCCCGGGCAGCAGCGTAGCCATGAGAGTTATGGATCTGGTTAGCCCTGTCGGTAAGGGACAACGTGGTATGATTGTATCCCCGCCGAAAGCAGGTAAGACCACTCTGTTGAAGGAAGTGGCAAAGTCCATCCTGCGCACCAACCCTCGTATGCATATGCTGATCCTTCTGATTGACGAGCGTCCTGAGGAAGTTACCGATATCCGTGAGGCTATTCAGGGCGAAAATGTGGAAGTAATCTATTCTACTTTCGACGAATTGCCGGAGCATCATAAGAGAGTATCCGAAATGGTGATTGAGCGTGCCAAGAGATTGGTAGAACATAAGAAAGATGTCGTTATCCTGATAGACAGTATCACCCGTCTGACACGTGCTTACAACCAGGTAGTTCCACCCAGCGGACGTACGCTGTCCGGTGGTCTGGATCCATCTGCCCTGCATATGCCGAAGAGATTCTTCGGTGCGGCACGTAATATGCGTGAAGGCGGCAGCCTGACTATCCTTGCTACTGCGCTGGTAGATACCGGAAGTAAGATGGACGATGTAGTATACGAGGAATTCAAAGGTACCGGTAACATGGAAATGATCCTGGACCGTAAGCTTTCCGAGAAGCGTATCTTCCCGGCTATCGACTTACAGAAATCCGGCACCAGAAGAGAGGATCTTCTGTTGGATGCGGACGAGCTGGAAGCTATCAACATCATGCGTAAAGCACTGAACGGTCTGAAGCCGGATGAAGCAACGGACAAGATCCTGGATATGTTCTCACGCACCAGGAATAACAAAGAGTTTGTTTCCTTAGTGAAAAAGAACAGATTCCTCTAAAACAAGAGGTTCACGTGTGTCATTCGCAAAGTCGCGCCTACGGCGCTTTTCCTGACTGAGCTGACGAGTGCACTGTAACAAGAAAAATAATAGGAATACGGGCGCTATATGAATTTTCAAATAGCGCCTTTTAGGACAAAAGTATGGAACGTTTAAAGAAATTATTTGCAGCAGTAGACATGACGGATGGAAGACCGTGGGAGAAGATTCTGCTCTTTACATTCCCGATGCTTCTCGGAAATATTGCCCAGCAGCTTTACAACACAGTAGATAGTGTTGTCGTTGGTAAATATATTGGGGATAATGCCCTTGCCGCAGTAGGAAGCGCCGGTCCCATTTTTAATTTGTTGCTTGTGTTGTTCATTGGGATCAGTACAGGTGCTACGATCATGGTATCTCAGTATTTTGGAGCGAGAAAGAGAGAAGAATTGTCCAAGACTATTGGGAATTGCATCGTTCTGACAGCGATTGCATCTGTATTTATTATGATTGTTGCCACACTTGCTTCAAGGCCGTTACTGATACTTCTGGATACGCCTGAGAGTATCCTTGACTGGTGCACCTCTTATTTACAGATTCTGTTTATCGGAATTGCAGGACTGGCGTATTATAACATTCTCTGCGGTGTGTTGAGAGGTCTTGGCGACTCTGTCTCTGCGCTGTTGTACCTGGTAGTGGCAAGCTTACTGAACATTGTTCTGGATATACTTTTTGTGGCAAAATTAAATATGGGAGTTGCCGGTGTTGCATTGGCAACAGTGATCGCACAGGCAGTATCGGCGGTGCTTTGTGTACGAAAGCTGATGAAAATGAAAGATTTGTTTGACTTTAAGCTGAAATATTTCAAACTGGATAAGGAAATCGCGTGGAATGTCATTCGCTTGGGGCTGCCTTCCGGTATCACACAGGCTATTATGTCCATGGCCATGATTCTGGTGCAGGCACTTACCAATAGTTTTGGAGAACAGTTTATAGCTGCTAATGTTATTATTATGCGTGTGGATGGTTTTGCTATGCTACCCAACTTTTCATTTGGTACAGCAATGACTACTTATGCCGGGCAAAATGTGGGAGCAGGCCAATATGACCGCGTTTCAAAAGGTGCCAAACAGGGAACTGTTATGGCAATTGGCACATCTGTCATGATTACAGGAGCTATATTACTTTTTGGCAAGTACCTCATGGGTATTTTTACAGATACAACATCATTAGTAGAACTTAGCATGAGCATGATGCGTATTCTGGCAGCAGGATATATTGCAGTCGCAGTAACTCAGAGTCTGTCAGGTGTCATGCGTGGCGCAGGTGATACGATGACACCCATGTGGATCTCCATTGTACAGACGATCATTATACGCGTGCCCCTGGCATATGGTCTGGTCTATCTGACGAAGAGTGATGCGTACCCGAACGGCCGGTTGGAATGTCTGTTTATTTCATTGCTTGTTTCCTGGGTGCTGGGAGCAATACTAACTGCCATTTTTTACAGAAGAGGAAAATGGCGCAAAAATGCATTATAATGATGTTGAGGGCAAAAGGTCTATTGTTCCCAACTAAAGTATAAAACTTATTAATTCATGTTAATATATAGAAAACATATTGAGGAACATATAGCGCCTAGTCGATTGCAGGAGATAATTCGATCAGCCAACGTAATCGGGGCACAGATTGAATGAGGAAAAATGAATACACTATATTTTAAATACGCATTAGAGGTAGAACGTGCAGGTTCTATCACACAGGCAGCGCAAAGCCTGTACATGGCACAGCCGAACTTAAGCAAAGCGATAAAGGATCTGGAGGAAGAATTGGGATATGCCATTTTCAGCAGAACTTCCAGTGGAATTAAAGTCACAGAGAAGGGGAGCGAGTTTCTGTATCATGCCCGAAAAATGATGGAACAGCTTGCTGAGATGGAGAAGATATCGAAACAAAACGGTGATGCTAATCAGAAATTTAAAATATCTATTCCAAGAGGCAGTTATATTGCAAATGGCTTTACAGCCTTTGTATCAGAACTGCAGATCAATCATGGCATAGACATCACTATTAATGAAACCAATGCTTTGAAGACCATATCCAATGTGACAGATCGTGGATATAATATGGGAATCATCCGGTATCAGAAATCGGATGAAGATTATTTTAAAACCTGTCTGAAAAATAATAAGCTGGAGCATGAAACCATCTGGGAATTTGAGTATGTATTGGTAATGTCAATAAAACATCCTTTAGCATATAAGCCGGTTATTACTGTGGAGGATTTGCAGGACTATGTGAAAATTACCCATGCAGATATCGATGCTCCCCATACGAAAACTACAGGAAAAACTATAGCTTCAGGAAAAGCTCCGGAGAGTAAGACCATTTATGTTTATGAGAGAGGAAGTCAATTTGATCTTTTGGCAAATGTACCCACTACATACATGTGGGTTTCCCCTATTCCGGATTCTTATTTGGAGAAAAACCGTCTGGTACAGCGTGCCTGCAAGATGGAGAACAATCTGTACAAGGACGTGCTGATCTACAGGCAGGATTATCAGCTTGGTGAGTACGACAAACTTTTTCAGAAGAAAATCTATGAGTCCAAGGTGGAAGTGGCTGCTGCAAAGTATAACTAAATAGGTAAGTTGGCAAAACAGCGCTATATGCGAAAACATATGGCGCTGTTTTTAAATTTATATTTCCATAAAAAACAGATATCTGCTATTTTAATGAAGAATTAAAGAAACCAAGAATCGTGAATAGATTAAGAGGAGAAGACAGTGGAAGGATTTTTATCAACGAAGGAAGCAATTGACAAATATATAGCAGGGTGTCAGGCAAAGGCACAGATGACAAATGAGCGTCTGTTTGGTAAGGCAATCCTGGCAGGAGTCATGATTGGCATGGGTGCAGCTGCAAGCAGTGTGGCGGCTCATACGATTGCTGATGTTGGACTTGCAAGACTGGCAGCTGCGGTTGTATTTCCTGTTGGACTTATGATGGTAATACTGTTGGGTGCAGAGTTGTTTACCGGAGACTGTCTCATGGCAATGGGTGTATCTGCCGGGAAAAACTCTATAAAAGATGTAGTACGTGTGTTGGCAATGGTGTATTTCGGAAATTTTGTCGGCGCCAGTTTGTTGGCAGTATTGATTGCAATGAGCGGTCAATTGGATTACTCAGCCGGAATGCTGGGAGCATATACGATCAAGGTAGCAGTAGGTAAGGCAGGAATTTCTTTCTCCAAAGCGGTTGTATCAGGTATCCTGTGTAATATTCTTGTATGTGCAGCTGTTTTGATGGCGCTTTGTGCAAAAGACATTACCGGAAAGTTGTTGGCATGCTTCTTTACCATTATGCTGTTTGTTACTGCAGGATTTGAGCACTGCGTAGCTAATATGTATTATATTACGGCAGGTCTTCTGGCAAAGACCAATTCCACTTATGTAGAGCTTGCAATGGAACAATACGGATATGGAGGCGAGCAGTTAGATGCATTGAATGCCACGAATTATCTTCTTGGGAACCTGGTTCCGGTAACCATTGGTAATATTCTGGGAGGCATCCTATTTTTAGGACTTCCACTGTTCTATTTAAATAAAGAAAAAGCAGAAGCAAAAGAAAAAGATACCTTAAAGGAGGGCATGAACAATGATGTTGTTTATCGAAGAGGTGTTGCAGGTACTGGCAATTGAGGTAGTCGGAGTCGGTTGTGTGGCAGCTGTAATTTACGGCTATTGGAAATGCATGGCCAGATAAAATAAGCCAACTAACTAATATTTGAATATATGATAATCCCCTAAAATGGACTTTACATTAAGCGATTAGTGTAAGGTCCATTTTACTTTTAGCGATGAATGTAAAGACGGTTTTACCTTAAGAAAAAATAGTTCTTTTTGGAACAAAGTGTTCCTGCTCTATTTGTACAGGGTAGGAACATTTTGACTTCCGCAGAACATTTTGGCAATTGAAATAAAGGGAATGACAACCTTATACTTGTGTTAGCAAAAGCAAAGAAAAGGAGGATTGTTATTTATGTTTCGTAAGATTCATAACATGAAAGGCGAATCAGGAACGAAGCAAAAGAAGAAGTATGGCGAAGGGATTATTAAAGAGAATCTTCAGGTTTATGCACTGATGCTTCCTACACTATTACTGATTCTGATATTCTGTTACGTGCCACTGTATGGGATCATCATTGCTTTTCAGGACTATGTGCCTGGATCGTCTTTCATTGGAAAAGATGTGGACTGGGTAGGCTTAAAATGGTTCAAGCAGTTTATTACAGGACATTATTTTACCAGATTATTAAAAAATACGTTGGTGCTCAGTATTTTAAATCTGATTTTTGGATTCACCGCACCGATTCTGTTTGCACTGCTTCTTGATCAGATCAAGCATCTGAGGTACAAGAAATTCATTCAGACTGCCAGCTACATGCCCTATTTTATCTCCACTGTAGTCGTTGCAGGTATGGTGATTTCCTTTGTTGATACGGATGGTCTGATTACCAGCTTGCTTTCAGTTTTTGGATTTGCAAGGGAGAATTACCGTACGAATTCCGGTGCATTTCCTTGGATATACACATTCACCAATGTGTGGAAGGGATTCGGATTCGGAAGTATTCTTTATTGTTCCATAATTTCATCTATTGATCCTGGATTGTATGAAGCTGCCAAATTGGATGGTGCCAACAGGTGGCAGCAGGTATGGCATGTAACATTGCCCGGATTGAAAGCGGTAATTGCAATTAATTTGATTAAAACGGTTGGAGATATTCTGTCGACGAATACAGATCTGATCCTTCTTTTCTATACACCTGCTACCTATGATGTGGCAGATGTTATCGGAACCTATACATACAGACTTGGTATTCTGGAAGGACAATACAGTTATACCACGGCAGCCGGAGTATTTACTTCGTTAATTGGATTTGCAATTACGTATGTGGCAAATAAAATAAGTAATAAATTGGCTGGCGTTGGTCTCTGGTAGGAAGGTGCGATATGAAAAATAGAAATCAATATAAGAGTAAGATAAAAGAAGGTAATCGTGCAGTCACCGTAATATTGTACCTGTTAGCTGCTCTGATGGCTTTTATTACAGTGTATCCAATGTATTATGTACTTATTTTGTCACTCAGTGAGCCGCAGTATGCTGCAACAATGAAGGTATATACGATTCCGAAAGGATTTAATCTGGGAGCATACGAGGTCCTGGTAACAGATTCGAAAATGTGGCGGGCTTATGCAAATACTTTTTTGTATGTAATCGCCAATACCATACTCATGGTAATTACCAGTACGACGGTTGCATTTGGACTTAATTATAAGAAACTGATCGGCAGAAAGTTTCTCACCATGTTTTTATTGATACCTATGTATTTTGGCGGTGGAATGATTCCTTCCTTTTTGCTGATTGTAAAATTGGGATTGTATGACAGTCCTTTGTCACAGATTATACCGGCTGCTTTTTCTATCTGGAACATTATTTTGGTAAGGTCTTATTTCCGGTCAATACCGGATTCCTTGTCAGAGGCGGCTAAGATTGACGGAGCAGGCATTTTACAGATATTGGTGAAGATATTCGTTCCGCTGGGTAAACCGATTTTTGCGGTAATTGCAGTTTATACCATAGTGGCTACGTGGAACAGCTGGTTCAAAGCGATGCTGTACCTGCCACATACAGACTGGCAGCCTTTACAGATGCATCTGAGAAGGATCTTGGTAGAATCAACGCGAACCGTGACACAGGCTATGGATCCTGCAGCAGCAAAAGAAGCTGCAGCCAGAGAGCTGTCTAATGCACAGCTGCAATATGCCATGATTATCTTTACGACCCTTCCCGTTTTGTTTGCATATCCTTTCTTCCAGAGGTATTTTGTGAAAGGTATGGTAATGGGGTCACTGAAGGAATAGAAATATTACTACATGAAGGTTTATCTCTGGCCTTTTACAGAGAAATAATATATTATATATCTAGGAGGTTATTATGCAGAAAAAGAGAATTTGGGCTGCTTTATTAGCAGCGACAATGGTAATGGGAAGTTTGGCAGGCTGTGGTGCAAAAGATTCAGAAGACAAGAGCACCTCTGCCGAGAAAACAGAAGTTGGTTCCGCAAGTGAATCCGTGAAAGAAGAGACCAAGGAGTTGGACACCATAAGAATTCTGGGTGTTGACCGTGCGGGAACAGATAATGCCGGTAATACGGTATATTTGTCTGACTGGGTAAACGGTGACAGTAAAATATGGCAGCAGTTGACATCCGATCTTGCTGAGAGAGGCATTCAGCTGGAGCTTGACCTGATTGCAGAAGACCAGTATGCAACTGTTATTCAGACACAGATTGCAGCAGGTCTTGATTGTGACATGGTTAATATCCACGGTGTAGATTCCAAAACAAGAATGAATCTGATCAAACAGGGAGTACTTGTTCCTGTCAATGAGATTTGGGATACTTATTCAGAAGAGGCTACAAAAGAATTTTACACTACCGGTGACGGAGCAGTTTTAGAGCTTAACACAATGGAAGACGGTAATATTTACTGGCTGTCTCCTATCACCATCGGTGATTATCAGGGAGAATCATGGGGCAGTGTGAAAGGTGCTATGATCCGTAAGGACTGGCTGGACAAGCTGAACATCGAGATGCCTGAGACTACTGATGAGCTGTATGATGCATTACTTGCTTTCCAGGAGAAGGATGCCAACGGTAATGGTGCTAAAGATGAACTGACAAGAGCTTCTCTCAGCAGTTTCTATAACGGAATTGCACAGATGTTCGGATTGGGAACAGATCTCGTATGCTTTACAGATTATGAGTCTGGAGTAGTTACTTCACCTTGGTATCAGGATGGTATCAAAGATTACATCAACTTTATGAAAAAGTTGTATGACGCAGGCCTTTTGGACACTGCAGAATCCGGAACAGAGAATAAGGTTGAGAATAGACTGGCTTTGATCTGCTCATGGTGGGCCGGAACTTATGAAGAAGCTGCAGTTGTTGTATCCGAAGGACAGGCTGGTGCTAATTATGTAGGTATTAACTGTGATCCTGAAACAGGTGTAAGTCCTGTAATAAGCATTCAGGACGGTATTCAGAAGAATTCCAGCTATGAAGTTGCATTTACTTCACAGGCAAATAAGGAAGCAGTTGGAAGATTATTGGATTATCTCTGCAGCGAAGAATTCAGTACTTTAACAGAGTATGGTATTGAAGGTTATTCCTACAAAGTAGTAGACGGTGTGAAGGTGAAGATTACTGACAGTGAAATCAGTGAAGTACAGTTGATTTCCAACCTGCCTGCCTTGTGGACTAACAATGCGATTCTGCCCAGACTTGAGATTGTTGACCGTGCTCAGGAGCTTGCTACTGTAGTAGAAGCCGGTTATTCTGTCGGTTACGAAGGATCAGGGTATTCAGATAAGGCAAATGTCATCAAAGATATTTATGAAAATTCAGAGAATTATGTATTTACCCGGATGACTCCGTCTGCAAGTCTGGCAGTTGCAACAGAAGATGAGACTCAGAGAAGTGCTGACTTAAGAGCTGATCTGGATACTTATTATAAGGAACTCCTGACAAAGCTGATCATGGGACAGTCATCTATGGATGATTGGGATACCTACATTGCTGAGATGAAGGAGCTTGGTCTGGACGAACTCATCGAGATATCCCAGAATCGTTACGACCGTGCTAATAAATAATAGTAGATGAAAGTGAAGGATGACTATGCTGAATTACTTTAAGAATCGATTTTTCAGAGATACTTTTTTGATATACATATCGATAATGACGATCTTGATTCTGCTATTGTACATTACTTTTATCTATCAAAAACAGATGGAGAACAAGGAAATGGTTCTGCAGGAAGCGCAAGCTTCCGCAGAACTGATGACACAGATCATAGATGATAAATTCAGCACAATAGAGCTGGTGGCGACCCATGTGGGCGCTTCCAGCTGGTCTCCTTATTTGGCATCGCAATCGGAGATATTGAATTCCAAAGTGGATTACTTTAAAAAGAAGGAAATCTTAAAGGAATTAGGTGTTTTCAATGATATTTTGCGGATTGCAAAATCTACTGCTGTCTTGTTTCCCAAGAGGAATCTGGCGGTAGACAGAAAGGAAATCTGGGAATGCGGGAGATACTTTAAGTTCATAGATTTGGACAGTAATCTGCTGGATACGGTAAAAGAAAAACTGGAGGGGAAATATGGTGCCCAGGTATTATTCTCATGTAGTGAATCTGAGAATAGTAGCGGGGATTTCTGCATTTTAAAACAAATAGATTATGACCAATCCTCCAGAATGGTACTTTTTGTCCTGGTAGATGCAAAGCAGTTTGTCAAATATATAGAGACGAATCTTGTAGATGCTGAAGATTTTCAAATTTGTTATGATAATGAAGTAATATTCTCTTATCAAAAGAGTAATGTAAAGGGCAGCGAGCAGTTTGACATCACACTGCCTTCCACGTTGTATCAATGGGAATACCGATTCAAAGTGGGCTTATCTTACTATCAGGATACCTTTGTAAATGTAATATACATTGTTTTAGGATGCCTGTTTCTTATGATTGCGGCGGTTGTGGTATCCTATATGCTGGCCAGGCTGACATACAGACCTATTGGTGCATTGTTGGAACGGTTCGGAGTAAATGTGCAGGAACGTTTTCATGGACTGGAGGGTCTGGAAAATATTTTCCTGGATCTTCAGAATCAAAAGGAAGGAATGGAGGAACTGGCAAATCAGTACTATATGATTGGCCAGAACAGTTTTTTTACAAGCTTATTGAAGGGAACTTATGACGAAGAAAAGATAGGGGAATATGTTCAGAAATTTCATACGGGTTTTTCTGATAGCATGACATATCAGGTCATAGCATTTGCCGATATTATGTCTGATAGCGAAAAACGCAAGCCCGTGATGGATATTTCACTGAAACTGCAGATGGACTGTTATTATCAGGGCATTACTGCGGTGGTATCCTATATGGAAGGCTGTTTACTGCTTATTATGGGATATGTGGGCAGCGAACAGAAGCTTATCATACAGAGTGAGAGAATCAGTGAGCATGTGAAAGAATATCTGGAGGAACAGGATGCAGAATTCTATATTGGAGAGCCTTACGAAGGATTTAAAGGAATACACAAATCTTATAAAGAAATCAAAGCAAAGTTCGCTCACAATAGAATTGAAGAAAAACAGCTTACTTATTTTTATCCTTTTGATGTGGAAGTGAAGCTGATAAAATGCCTGCAGTTGGCAAATTTCCAGGAAGCAGCGTTAGTTTTGGATCAGATAAGGGAAGAGAATACGGCATGTAAATTGATGCCGGAAGTGGAATGCAAAGTCATCGGTTTGATTTATGAGACCTTCTGCCGATATGCGTTGGAGCTAAATCTGGTATGGAATGAAAAGATACTTGGATATCAGGAAATGAGAGAGACTCAGGATATGGAAGGTTTGTGGGACTTTTTGGAAGAACGGCTGCGCGAGATTATAAATGCTTATAACAGAAGTCACCGTTTCCTGACGATAGGAAGCAGCCTAGTGGAATATGTGGAGCAGCATTATATGTCTTCAGGATTGTCTCAGCAGGATATTGCAGATCATTTCGGAGTGTCCAGACCAACAGTATCCAAGCTGTTTAAAGAGACGGTTAATATGAATTTCATTGATTATCTTCACAGGATGAGGGTGGAGGCGGCCAAACGGCTGATCGATGAAGGGAACTTTGATATGATGGATGTAGCGCGTAAATGCGGATATGAAAATGAGGTTACTTTCCGGAGAGCATTTGTAAAGCATGTGGGAGTGACTCCGCAGCAGTATATTAAGTCACAGAAAATGGGAGAAAAGAGGTCCTAAGATGAAATTATTTGATCAGGCAAAAGAGAAAAAGATTTTATTAGCAGCCCACAGAGGTGTTGCAGGCGGAAATATTCCCTGTAATTCACGGCAGGCTTTTCAGATTGCATTAAATCAGGGAGCTGATATCATTGAACTGGATGTGGAAAGCAGCCTTGACGGAGAGCTTTTCATTCAGCACCCCGGTATGGAGAAGGTACATCTGCGTCTGATGGATTCTATCAAGAATTATCCTGCCTCTGTGGTGAAGAAACTTTATCTTTCCAATTGTGATCTGACTCGCACCGACCAGCATATTATGTGTCTGGAGGATGCTTTGACTATGCTTAAGGATAAATGTATCGTGAATATCGACAAGTTCTGGGAGCATCCCGAAGAGATTGCTGCACTGGTGCGAAAGCTACATATGGAAGATCAGGTCATTATCAAAACATCAAATAAGCCTAAATATCTTGATGATGTGGAAAAATATGCTCCGGATCTTCCTTATATGGCCATTGTGAAAGATGAGGATACCACCTACGAGGAGATTCGGAAACGTAATATCAATTACGTCGGAGTAGAAGTGGTTTTTGCAAAAGAAACTGCTCCTGTAGCGCAAAAGGAATATATTAATCGTATGCACAGTGATGAAATGCTTGTGTGGGCAAACGGAATCGTGTATAATTATAAGGATGAATTAGCTGCCGGACATAATGATGATATTTCGCTGGTGGAGAACCCGGAAAAAGGATGGGGCTGGATTGCCGATAAAGGCTATGACATCATTCAGACGGATTTCCTGCTTCCATGCAGACAATTTCTTGAGCAGACCGGCAGACGCAGGAGGTAAAGATGACGATTCATGAAATTTTACAGGAAATGACATTTGAAGAAAAGGTGCTTTTGCTGACAGGAGCCGGACGTATGAGTACGTATGGCATAGAGCGATTGGGAATCCCCCCGAAAAAAATGGCGGACGGGCCTCATGGTGTGCGTACTGATATGGAAGAGAATTGCACCAGTTTTCCCAATCTGTGCAGTGTGGGTGCCACATGGGATGTGGATCTGACTTATGAGCTGGGAGAAGCTCTGGCAGAGGAATGTATCGAGAGAGAGATTTCCATGCTGCTTGCCCCCGGTATCAATATCAAGCGCCATATTCTTTGCGGGAGAAATTTTGAATATTTTTCAGAGGATCCTGTGGTGGCAGGCAATCTTGGGGCAGCCTATATCAATGGTATGCAGGATAAAGGTGTCGGTACCAGCCTTAAGCACTTTGCCTGTAACAATCAGGAAGACAACAGAATTAACGTAAACGTGGATGTGGACATGCGTTCGCTCCGTGAGATCTATCTGAAAGGATTTGAGATCGCGGTCAAAAAATCAAAGCCGGTAAGCGTAATGTGCGCATACAACAGAGTGCATTCCATCTGGTGTTCCGAAAACAGATTCTTACTGACAGATGTACTTAGAGATGACTGGAATTATGAGGGATTTGTGATTTCTGACTGGGGTGCCGTACATAATATCGGGAATGCGATTGCAGCGGGGCTGGATCTTCAGATGCCGCGCAATGCTCATATTGTGGAAGAATTGAAATCTGCTTTGGAGCAGGGCAAAGTGAAAATGGAGGAAATCGATCAGGCAGTCCTGAGAATGCTTCGTTTTGTCACCAAAGAAAAACCGGAACGTACCACCTATGACAGAAAGAAGCAGCATGAAATTGCCCGGAAAATTGCATCTGCAGGAATCGTACTTTTGAAAAATGCGCAGGATATTTTACCGATAACGAAGGAAAAATATCACAAGATAGCTGTGATCGGAGAATTTGCCGACAGCCCTAATATCTGCGGACAGGGCAGCGCAGAAGTGAATGTTTGGCCGGAATATATAGACAGTCCTTTGACAGAGCTTAAGAAAAATCTCGGCGATGATGTAGAAATCCAATATAAGGAGATGTACCGGAAGCGGGAATATTCAGATACTATGCTGTGGCCTAAACGTGGTGAGTTTCAGAGTTTTATCAAGGATTCTGATGTGGTAATTATGTTTATCGGTTCTATGGTTTCTGAAGATACGGAGTGCTTTGACAGACGCTCAGCAAGATTCAATCCGAACTATGAGAAATTTATCGAAATGGCATGTGATATTGGTAAAAAAGTGATCGTAGTGATGCAGACGGGCAGTGCCATGGTATTGGGCGAGTGGCGTAACCGTGTATACGGAATTGTGCAGATGTGGCTTGCAGGAGAAAGCGCCGGAAAAGCCATTGCAGATGTACTGACCGGTCAGGTGAATCCTTCCGGTAAGCTTCCGGAGACATTCCCCAAAGGAGTGCGTACAGATTTGGACTATCCCGGAGAAGGGAATGTGGTGGAATACCGTGAGAAGGGTGATGTGGGATATCGCTACTATGATAAGCATCCGGAGGAAATCGTTTATCCATTTGGGCATGGTCTGTCTTATAGTAAATTTGAATACAGTGAGCTTAAGACACAGGTACAGGGAGATTCTGTTCTGGTGAGCCTTCAAATAAGCAATACCGGGGAAACGGATGGAAGTGAAGTGGTTCAGATTTATGTAGGAAGCTGCGATTCCAGCGTGAAGCGGCCTGTAAAAGAGTTGAAGGCTTTCCGAAAAGTATTTGTAAAGGCAGGAGAAACAATTGCAGTAGAGATATCGCTGGATATGGAAGATTTTGCATATTACAATGTCATGTTGAATCGTTGGGTAGTAGAAATGGGTGAATATATCATCTATGCAGCGGCTTCTTCACAGGATGTCCGGGGCGAGAGCAGAATTCAGCTGGATGGAAATGCATGCTATACTTTGATCAGAAAAGGTCAGGATATGATTGGATAACGGTGCTGCAAGGTGAGGAGGTGTCTCACAAGTCAAGAAATGACTTGTGAGGCACCTCCTTGTTTTCTGATTATTTAAGAAATTTGTGTTGCATCTGTAGCATCTGGAGTTAGGCTTTGTGTATTTAGCTGAACATATTGCGTAGGAGAAAACTTATAGTAAGCCTTAAAGGCTCTGGAAAAACTGGCAATATCTGCATATCCTACCATAGTACTTGTTTCGGTAACAGTATAATTTTGCAAAAGCAAATTCCGTGCTGCCTGAAGTCGGACATTAGTCAGATAGGTCTTGATGGAAAGTCCGGTGCGCTGCTTGAAAATACGGCTTAGATAGCAGCGATCTAATTGAAGTTCATTTGCAAGCTGATTGATATTCATAGCGGCATAGTGATTAGAAATCAGTAGACATACCTGGTCTACATAGTCTTCAGCTTTTTTATACTTTTTATTGGATATGGTATTAAACTGTTTTAAACGAAAAATCAACTTCCATATGTAAGAAAGAAGCAGAGGTTCCAAAGGACGATTTTCCAGTTTATTACAGTTTGCGATTTCAAGAAAAAGATTTTCCAGATTCTTTGCTGGAAACACATCTTGCAAGTACAGTTCGGGCAGGATCAAAGAAGTGCGGAAACCCACCCATATATAAGACCAGGGGTCTAATATATCGGCTTCTATCCGAAAGTTTTCTCCCGGACGTAAAATAAAGGATTCGCCGCCGTGTGCCTTAATGCTGTGGTTATTTTTATAGACGGTACCGCAACCGCTGAACACATACTGAATCGTAAAGCTGTCGCGGCATGTGGGACCAAAGCTATAGCCGGGGGAACATTTCTGGTATCCTGCGCGGACGGGGATGATATCATTTGCCGTAATTGGGGTTATTGGAAAACGGTCAACTAGCTTCTTCATTTTTTCTCCTTATATTTCAAAAGTACTTAGGCATTTGTTAAATGCCGGAAACCCTTGATTTTACTGGATTTCCTTGTTACTTTTATATAAATTTTCTCTCCGCTTATGGTATAATAGAAGTACCACCAACCACCATACAACTCACGGAGGAGAAAATTTATGACTAC
>JAZQAT010000063.1:0-9154 GCA_045545375.1 Acetatifactor sp. | reverse complement strand
CAAAAGAAGCGATATTTTTACATCTATAGGAATACTATGCCCATTTTTAGGTAAATTCGCTACTCGCTGACTTAGCTTATCGGTTCAAAAACAAGATAACGAATTATTATGAGAGAATTAGGGTCTCATGAATAATTCAGGATAAATTAATCTGAGTGCAATTTAATATTTCAATTACGTAAACGTTTGTGTAAATAAAAGCACCGTAGAGGGAGGAAGTTCTCCACAGAATATCTAACGGATCGACTGTATTTTTGCCCTCGTTTAAATATAAATCAGGAAGGAATAATATACTATGAGAAAAACACTTAAAAATATGACTTTATCTGCCATGTTCCTGGCAATCGGCATGTTGCTGCCCTTTTTAACCGGTCAAATTCAACAGATTGGAAATATGTTATTACCCATGCACATCCCGGTACTTTTATGCGGCCTGATTTGCGGTTGGCCTTATGGGCTTGCCGTGGGTTTTTTCCTGCCCCTGTTTCGCTCCGTATGCTTTGGTATGCCGGTTTTCTTTCCAAATGCAGCTTCCATGGCATTTGAGCTTGCCACCTATGGTGTAGTTACCGGAATTTTGTACGGACGTTCTCAATGGAAATGCATCTTTTCCCTATACCGCGCTCTTCTCCCGGCCATGATAGCCGGACGGATTGTATGGGGCATTGCACAAATGATTTTTCTCGGAATCAGCGGAAATGCTTTTACCTGGCAAATGTTCCTGGCCGGTGCACTTTTGAATGCCATCCCGGGCATTATCCTGCAGCTAATCCTGATACCTGTTATTATGGTAGCTTTAAAGAAGGCAGGAATGGTACATTTCCACAGAGGACGTAAACAATGACTATCTTTGCAGTTCATGGGATTTCACTCATTCCTACAATGAAATTGTCCGGTTGAAAATTTATATCATCTTTCAGCTGCGAATAACCTACAGCCCTGTTTTGCCATATAAGAAGAGAGACAGCATATGCTGTCTCCTTTGTCTTACCGGTCAAATCAAATTACTTTCACCAGATTCAATCCCTTGTCCACCAGCAAAATATCTGCCCGCTTACCGGGTGAAAGGGAACCGACTTTGTCATAGATGCCAATACTTTTGGCGGGATTCATGGACGCAGCCGCAACCGCTTCCTCAAACGGAATTCCGAAAGATACTGCCGTACGCATACAATCATATAGATTGGTAACAGAACCTGCAATCGTACCGTCAGCAAGTGTGGCCAGTTTGCCGCACACAGTAACCTGCTGCCCCCCCAAATCATAAGTACCGTCCTTCATACCCGCAGCTCTCATGGAATCACTGATCAGTACTACTCTGTCCGGGAAAAGACGGAACGTAGCTCTTATCACACTTTCATGGATATGGATACCATCACAGATCAGTTCCGGCATACAATCCTGATCCTCAGCGGCAGCTGCTATCAGCCCCGGATCACGATGGCCAAGAGGCATCATCGCATTATAAAGGTGGGTTACATGCTTAGCACCCGCTTCTATTGCTGCTTTAGACTCCACATAATTAGCTGCAGTATGTCCCAGGGAAATCACCGTCTCATCATGCAATTCCCGAATAAACTCCATGGCACCGGGCATATTAGGCGCCAGTGTTACCAGGCGAATCATATGCTTGCAGCTTTCATTACACTCCCTGAATAAATTGACATCGGGAGGAAGGATGTGAGCCTCCACATGAGCACCTTTTTTGGCAGGATCCAGAAACGGTCCCTCCATATTGATTCCGGCAATATCCGCCTGCCCCACTTTGGAAGTATCCTCTGCCGACTGCGCTTCCACAGCTGTTGCAAAGATTTTTTTCAACTGACAGGCAGGAAGTGTCATGGATGTGGGACAATAAGAAGTGATACCGTGAGCACGCTCATACTTCAGTATTTCTTTCAGTCCCTCTGCATTCCCATCAGAAAAATCATATCCCACGGCACCATGGCTATGTACATCTATAAGACCGGGCAGAACATAAAGGCCTTGCGCATCTATCACCCTCTGATCCGTCACCTGCTCTGCGGAATCTACGATCACACCATTTTCTACATACAAATCGCGGCATACAAAAGTCTTATTCTCTTCAAAAACCAGTCCGTTTCGGATAATCATATTTTTAGGCCTCCAACAATCCTTTTTCACGAATGATGGACAATGCGGCTTCATCTGCCACAACCGTCACATCGGGATGCAGCTGTAAGATGGAAGCAGGTACCTTAGGATTTACAGGCCCGTACAGAGAGTCATACAGTGCCTGTGCCTTTGCTTCCCCGCTGGCCAAAAGCAGCAACTTTCCTGCCATCATAATATTGCCCACACCCATAGTATACGCTTGCGTAGGAACATCGTCAATAGATGCAAAGAAACGTGCATTAGCCTGTCTCGTTCCCTCAGTCAGAGTCACCAGATGTGTGCCTGTCTCAAAAACATCAGCGGGCTCATTAAATCCGATATGACCGTTACCACCGATTCCTAAAAGCTGCAGATCGATACCTCCTACTGATTCGATCAGAGCATCATAACGTCTACACTCGGCCTCACCGTCCTCTGCCAGTCCATTGGGAACATAAGTGTTCTCCTTATTGATGTTTACATGGTCGAATAGTTTGGTATTCATAAAATAACGATAACTCTGATCATGATCCCCGGAAAGTCCTTTATACTCGTCCAGATTGACGCTGGTAATCTGAGAAAAATCAAGGTCGCCTTTCTTATACCAGTCAATCAGCTGCTCATAAGTTCCTTCCGGTGTGGAGCCGGTAGCAAGTCCCAGAACTGCATTGGGTTTTAAGATCATCTCTGCTGAAATAATATTTGCTGCTTTTCTGCTCATTTCCTTATAATCCTTCACTGCATAAATCTTCATATGTATGTCCTCCAAAAAATATGATTGCATGGGCACAAACACCCTGTTAGCACTGTTTCTGCTATTACTATACTATTAGACAAGTAAAAAATCAACATAAAATAAAAATATTTTTCACTTTCTATTTTTAGAAAGAAATTTATTCTCTTGTTTTTTCCAAAATGTATCTTGACAAATGTTCGAGAACATTGTATTATAATCAAGATTGTTGCGCAGACAAAGTTTTACATAATCCGATTGCTGTGTTGCAAGCCCAGATAGCTCAGTTGGTAGAGCAGAGGACTGAAAATCCTCGTGTCACTGGTTCGATTCCGGTTCTGGGCATTTAAAAAAGCCTTCAACACTTGAAAGCTTCACATATATGCGGGTGTAGTTCAATGGTAGAACACCAGCCTTCCAAGCTGGATACGTGGGTTCGATTCCCATCACCCGCTTATCGGATGAATACATCCGATTGCGGGTATATTCACTCGCTAATAGTTTTTCAATTTCATACCTTTTTATTATGCGCGAGTGGCTCAGCGGTGGAGCACCTCCTTGCCAAGGAGGGGGTCGCGGGTTCGATCCCCGTCTCGCGCTTTTTTATTTGGTAGCGGAAGCCCTATTTTACGGGGCTTCCGCTGTTTGACTCTTGTTCAATGGCAAGACTGTTTTTTATTCCACTTTATCAGCTAACTTAATCCTATATATCCTTCGCAATGAATCGTTTACCCTCTCTTCTGAAATCACACCATCTTTCACAGCCTGAAGCACTCCATTATATGCCGCTTCATAATCATCCGGCATCAGTATCATGTCACAACCGGCTTTCAATGCCATAATAGCTGCATGATCCGACTCATAGTACTCAGATATTGCCGACATATCCATGGCATCCGTTATAATAACACCTTCGAATCCCAGTTCGTCCCTGAGAATATCTGTAACGATGACTGAGGACATCGAACTCGGTGTATTGTCCCCTACCAGGGAAGGTGCTGCCATATGTCCTACCATAATCATATTGGCTCCTGCATCAATCGCAGCTTTAAACACGGTAAACTCCTCAGCCCGAAACTCCTCTGCCGTCCTGTTGCTCACAGCCAGTCCATCATGAGTATCCTGAACGGTACTGCCGATTCCCGGAAAATGCTTTACACAAGCCGTTATCCCCTGTTCCTCCAGCCCCTGCATCATGGATGTAACAAAAGGAATCGCCGAAGCAGCATCTGAGCCGAAGGATCTCTTTGTCATAATACTATTTCTGATATTGGTCAAATCTGCAACCGGTGCAAAATCCAGATCAAATCCATACTCAACCATGTACGTACCAATTGTCATTCCTGCCTGATACGCATTGGAAGCATCCAGCGTCTGACTTATCACCTGCGCAGAGTCCACCCTGTCCTCAAGGCTCTTGTCTGCAAGTCTGCTGACGCTGCCTCCTTCTTCATCTATACCGATGAACAGAGGATACTTGGAATAGGATCTTGTATTGCTGATCATTTCCTTCAACTGCTCTTCCGATTGGATGTTCTTGGCAAAATAAACGATTCCGCCAACTGCATGCTTCGCCAGAGCTTCTCTGGTACCATCGCCTGCTTTTACTGCAGTAGACACACCGGTGATGGATTCCGGTCTAACCATAAAAAGACCTGCTACCTTATCTTCCAACGGCATGACTTCAATGGCAGCGTCCACGATTTCATCCAGCTTCTCTTCCGGTGTCAGCTCCGGTTCCGTCACTTCTGTGGATTGTTCCACGATTACCAACGGCTCTTCTGATTGGAAAAGTTCTTCTACCTGTGACTGATTTGTCTGAGTATCACTCTGTTTCTCACGTTCTGTATACATCTTCACCCCATATACGATACCTGCCGACAAAAAGGTAATAAAAAGGAACAATACAATATAAGCAATCACCTGATTACGGTGACGTCTCTTCCTTCTAATCTCTCTTCTATCAATATCCTGTCTCTCTCTGTTGTTCATCTATGTAAACTCCTTATACGTTGATTGTCCTACGCAATTGGTTTGCGGTTTCACTATATGATACATGATAACAGAGATTTCAATTCTGTGCAATGATAAAGAGCGTATCGACTGATATTTCTTTCGATACGCTCTTTCAGACTTCATTATTCAATGGTCTGTTCCTCACTTTCTTTCTTCTAGAAGAATATTGCCTGAACCTCTTTACTTGATATTTTGAATTCTTCTTATACTTTAAAGGTAACCCATATTAAGTAGTTCTTCCTTTTCTGGATGGAATCTGAGAATTGGTAGCCTTACTTAGTACTTTTATCACCTTTTTAAGACTTCCAGCACCCACCTGTCATCTTTTCATATCTTCTGAATTCTGATATCTTATAATTTGATTCCGGGATTTGGTTTTAAATTAAGTATTTAGGTGGACCGTACCTCGCTTTCTTTGATATTTTCACTTTTTCTTAGTGAATGTTTTTTGTTTAGATCTTGTTTTTTTGTTGATTTTATTATACCATAAAGTGCAAATTTGTCAATACATTTCTCAAATATTTATTAAATATTTTTATTTCTTTTATTCCTCATTACTTTTGTCTGATTTTTCAACTATTCTTGACTTCCCAATAAAAAAGATGACCATCGTTATAACGGCAGCCATCTTTTTTATTGTGTTCTATTCAGTAATTTTATCGTCACTCGAGTCTCACAATGCTTTTCTCATTACCCAAATATCATCTTCTGAAACTCATCTATACTACTTACTTTTATCGCAGCTTTCAACCAGTCCTTAAGTACCACTATATCCTGCTGTGCCAAAATGCGATCTTTCAATTCGTCGGGAACCTCCCCCAACTCTTGCAAAACTTCCAGAATATCTTCCGCCTTTCCAATAGCCTTTCCAATGGCTATTCCTTCTTCTCTTTCATAAACCTTCTCTTCCCACGACTGCATATACTTCACTCCCATCTCCTCACTGGATTTAATCTTACGTACACATTCATGGATTAACCGTATTCTTTCACTATTTGCAGCCTCAGCCGATTCATCATCAGTCTTCTCAATATAATGCAGGAAATCTACCAGTTCCTTACTCACTTCCTTATCGTTGGTTCCTCTTGTATTAAGAAAGATACGCACCGCCCCATCACCAAGCTCCAACTCCTTATTTTCCTCACAATAACTTCGGAAAGTATACTGATATTTTCCTTTGCCAAACAAATCGAAGGGCGTAATCATGATAATGCACGTATTATTCAGTTTGTTAAAATTAACAGTCCCCGGCTCCAGAAGGGATGAATCGATCAGTCCCTGATAGTAGCGGCTTCTCTTAATCAGGTCACCTTTCCTCTCAGCCTGCATCTCCGTATTGTACAAAGTGTTGTCCTGATCCATGGCATATACATCCAGCCTGATAGAACGCAGCCATGGCATGGTGCGGATTTCTTTCTCTGTTTGAGAAGGGTTTAACAGTTTGATCAAATCATCTTGCAGAATAATCTGCAAAGCAGCTTCATGAGCTTTGGGAATGTCCATTGTCTGATCGAACAAAAACTTGCTTGTTAATGTCAGTTCCTGTAGTGTCTTCATTCATTTCTCCTTTTATTGTATACTATTATCCGAAAAATGGCAACAAAAAAATAATTGCTTTTTGTGCTACTGCTGTAACGATACAAAAAGGTTCTCTTTAGTTTCTCTGTCTGGGGAAATCGGACGACAAGTGCCCATTTCGAAAAACAGATATTAGATTGATTCACGTGAACTAGCATTACTTTAACACAACTGGAATATTATGTCAATAATTCTCCCTTTTTCCAGGGTTCTTTCATGAAGTTCTTTGAACATCACTGGTGATATGGTCGGTGCTTATGGTAGTCATGGCGGTGGTGATGAAAGACTTACCGCAGATTTTGTCAAATTTATCTGCGGAGAAGAACCAAGTCTCGCCTGTACTTCTATTTTCGATTCCATGATGGGGCACATGTGTGTATACATGGCTGATAAATCACGGGAACAAGGCGGTATTCCACAGGACTTAACCAATTTATAATTCATAGCGATAATGGTCTGCACCAATCACCATCTTCTATAACAAGGTGATTGGTGCTGCAAAGAACTGAGTTTATTTACATCACATCATTCCATATCCTAGTAAAGCATCATAGCCATTCCCTAAATGCGGTATTCTTTTCCATTTCCACCATAGCAAGCAATACAATACCTGTACCGTGTGTATCATTCAATACCCATGGAAGCTCATACTTATAATACTCCTCCCGGAAAGAATAACCGGAACCACAGCACACATAGCAGTGCAGGATGCCTCTGCATACGATTCATGATCCCAAAGCACCTGATGAAGCATACCTACTTCGTCAATCTGCTCTAAAAATCTTAAATATTCATGTGCATATGATAAAATCTCTGCATCCTTCAGGTATTCACCGGTTTTTAACAGCCCATACAATACCACCCCGATCGGATAATTACTCTTGCCAAATAAAAGTTCTGATGATAGCCCGCCTGTCTATATGGTTATTTGGTTTTCTTTTTTCTCTGGAGGAATACAAATCCCAGGCCTGCTGCAGCAACAACTGCCACACCTGTGATGATCAATCCTGCACCGCTGCCGCTCTTTTCCGCAATCAGAGATTCTCCGTTCCAAGAGAATGTTTTATTCTTCTCCACTGCCACATCCTGGAACGGGAACGTATTTGTCAATTCCCCATCTTTTCCGTAATAGATCACCAGATCCATGGTGCCTTTTCCGGTTCCCAAAATCTTCAGATTATGCTGATCCGGGTCAAAGAAACCGGTCTTTTTCTCTCCTTCGGTTCCCATAATGTCAAAATGAGAAAAAATCCCCTCTGCCAAGGATACCTTTCCGGTTTCTACGCGGGCAATCTCTTCGCCTTCTCTTGTCTCAATCAAAACAGTAACGGGACATGCAGATACAAAACCACCGATGGTTCCATCTAAACCGATATACAGATCGGTTCCCTGCTCTTTGAACTGATACAGCATATTTCTCTCATCTTGTAAAATGATGATTGCCGCCAGCTCATCTTCGATGCCGCCAAACATATCACTTAAAGCAGCAGATACGATAGCTTCATGATAACCGATCGCGTAATCACACGCCAGAATCTGAATCGTCAGATACATCTCAACCGCGGAGCTCAGCGCCTCCGCATTCTCATAAGAAGCATGGTCATGATCTCCAAATACTGCATAGAACTGTCAACGGCATCATTGTGGTCTGCGATGTACTGGAACTTATACAGGTTCTTTAACTGATCGTCCTTCATCAGTGCAGTCGGATAAGGGTGTCTTAAGTTGTTGTCCATCGTCCACATGGATTCAAAATCAAAGTTCACAAAACTGGACTGATCCGCCATCTGCACTTCGGTTAAAAGACCTGTAGTGTCTGTACAAGTCGCAGGATAACGGCCGCCTTCATTATCGAATAAAGTTCCGGTCAGATAATAACAATCATAGATTCCACCGGTATTCACACTGGCAATAGCACCTTGGCCACCGGAACGGAGCTCTCCCACGTTTATGCATCGTTCCACTCTGCGGAAATCATTAACATCCGTAATACCTACCGCGCTTCCTCTATTTCCGTTTGCAGCGATCAGTCCCATATTCAGGCAGTCTCTCAATTCCATATAAGGGCAATTGTAAGCAGTAATACCTGCTACGTTATAACCTGCAGATACCATTCCCTTATTCACACAGCCAATGATGTAACCTTCTCCATGATTTCTTCCCATGATGCCGCCTACATCATAATTTCCCAGGATCTCCCCTTCGTTGACACAGTAGGTAATGCTCAGGATGGTTCCACCTGCACTGTACTCATAAATGATACCTGCGGTGTTGGCATTTCCCTTAATATCTCCCAGGTTGCGGCAAAAATCGATACGGCTGGGATATCCGCCGCCTGCTAAGTGAGCGCCGATTAATCCGGCAAAACCTTCAAATTCGAAGACGCCTACGATCTCCTGCTCCACATTGATATCGACGTCAGCCACACAGTTCTCAAGCATGGCGCCCTTTTCTGCCACTCCGGCAAAGCCGCCCACAAAGCAAGATCCTTTGGAAAGCCAGTCTTTCGGCCCCATCTGAATATCAATCTGTCCTGCCACCTTCAGGTTACAAATCTCACCTTCCAGTTTAGCAAACAAACCAATGGCATATTCCTTTCCCTGAAGCACCATTGCAGAAATGCTAAGGCCTGAGATAGTATATCCATTTCCCTCCAGTACACCGGTAAAACCGCCGCTGCAAAGAGGGGTAAATGCACCATTCAGTGTGATG
>JAZQAT010000062.1:0-12575 GCA_045545375.1 Acetatifactor sp. | reverse complement strand
GCTCATTCATGCAAGCATGATTCGCCCGTTATCCAGGCTATGGCTGAACTGGTAATGAATAAATTTTTTTAAAATATTATACATATTCTCTTTTCTTTTCCTCAAAATAGTATTAATATAAATATAACACAAAGTACTTGAAAGGAGTAACCTTATGGCAAAAAAATTTGGAAAAATCTTACTCTTGACCGCTGCTGTTACCACTGCTGCAGCTGCTGCCGTTTATTACTTGCAGAAAAAAGATTCGGATGCCCCTCTTCATGATGACGAAGACGAGGATTATGATGATTTCAGCGATGAATTGGATGAGGATACTGACGCAGATTCCCGCTCTTACGTTCCTCTTCATAGAGAACATTCCGAAGAGGTACCGGTCGGTGAAGCACCAGCTGACGATTCATCTGCCCCGGCTAAGGAACCTGCTGCTGAAACTGCTGCAGACCAGGAGGTTCCGGCTGACGAAATCCCAAGCGAAGAAATAGAAAAAACAGAAGAATTCTTCAGTGAAGAGGACTCAGAATAATCAATCGGATGCTTTAGCGCGCTCATAGCATATCCTGCTGCTTCACAGCATGGCTGTTTCTTACAGCCATGCTTTTTTCAGTCTCTCAATTCCCTCTTCGATTTCCTCCTCTGTAAGTGCCCCAAAGCCCAGCAGTACAGTTGAGGACTCCGGTGTGCTTTTCTCTGTATCTATTCCGATAGAACAGTCAGACAGACCATATACCCTGACCTGCTGCTGTCCGGCCAGTCTTAAAAGCTCCTCTTCTCTTCTTCCTTCTCCGGAAGTAAGGAGAAGATGAAGACCCGCATTTTCTCCGGACACGGAAAACTTTCCTTCAAATGCACTCAAGCATTCCAACATTTTTTCATGCTTTGCACGATACAGTTTACGCATTTTGTTCAGATGCCGTTCAAAACAGCCTTCTCTTATAAATTCATTCAAAATTCTCTGGTCGATTCTGGATACCGTTGAGGAATAGAAGCAACAATTCCGCATATAACGTTCTAAAAGCTGCGGAGGCAGTACCATGTAACTTACTCGGATAGCCGGTGCAATGGCTTTGGAAAAGGTTCCGATATAAATTACCCTGCCATGTTTGTCCGAAGACTGCAGGGAAGGAATAGGCTTCCCCCGGTAACGAAATTCACTGTCATAATCATCTTCTATCAGATACCTGTCCTCTTTCTGCCCGGCCCAATGCAGCAATTCAGACCTTCTGCCAATCGGCATAACAACACCTGTGGGATGTTGATGCGAGGGCATGACATATGCTGCAGTCACATTTTCTCTTTCCAGGCAATCCGCCCGCATACCATTTTCGTCCATTGCCACAGTGGCAATTTCATAGCCACAGGAACGAAAAATACGATAAGCCCTTTTGTAGGTTGGATTCTCCATGGCGATCCGGACATTCGGTCCTAAGATCTTTTCCAATAAAAGCAGCAGATAATCATTTCCTGCACCTACGATAATCTGTTTAGGGCTGCAGTTTACACCTCTGGAAGAATGAAGATATCTGCTGATGGTCAGCCTCAAATCATAGTCCCCCTGTGGCTCGCCCAGGAGATAAAGACCACTTCTGTCGTCACTCAACACATTTTTGGTAATCTTTTTCCATACACCAAAGGGAAAGGCACTCATATCGATGCCGTTAGGAGAAAAGTCATATAGACAGACAGGTTCTTTCGGGACTGCAATTGCCATATCGGCAAAATATGCTCCGGAACTCTGATCAGCTCCCGTTTTCAGCTGAAATAATTCCTCCATCATGCACACATAGTATCCTTTGTATGGCCTGGATTCGATATAGCCTTCACTGAGCAGCTGGGCATAGGCTACGTCCACCGTACTTCTGGCTACCTGAAGATATTCAGCCAGAGAACGGGTAGAGGGAAGCCTCTCACCCATAAGAAGCTTCCCCTCCCTTATCTCCTGTCTGATATGCTCATAAATCTGCTCATACAAACATTTCTCACTATTTGGCTTAAGCTGAATGGTCAGATCGTACATATTACCTCTTCTTTATCATGTGTCCGATTACTTAGGCAGTGTATAAGAGCTCTTCAGCGATACAATACGGTTGAATACCAGTGCATCCGGCGCTGAGTCCTTTGCATCTACACAGAAGAAGCCCTGTCGTACAAACTGGAAGCTGTCATATGCCTTTGCTCCTGCAAAAGCGGGCTCCAGATAACACTCTTTCAGCACAGTAAGAGAGTTGGGATTCAGATTCAGACTTCCGTCCTCATTGTATACCCCCTTCTCTTCATCAATAATATTTTCATATAGTCTGACTTCTGCCTTAATGGCCTGATCTGCTGCTACCCAGTGAATAGTTCCCTTTACTTTACGGCCATCCGGGCTGTTGCCGCCTTTGCTTGCAGGATCATAGGTACAGTGAATCTCTGTCACATTACCTGCTTCATCCTTGATGCATTCTGTGCATTTCACAAAATAAGCGTTCATGAGACGTACTTCGTTGCCCGGGAACATACGGAAATATTTCTTCGGAGGAACTTCCATGAAGTCCTCTCTCTCAATATAGAGTTCTCTGCCAAAAGGAACCTGACGGCTGCCAAGCTCAGGATTTTCCAGGTTGTTAGGTACCTCCAGCATCTCAGTCTGTCCTTCCGGATAATTGTCAATAATTAACTTCACCGGATCCAGCACTGCCATCATACGAGGCTTCTTAACCTTCAAATCCTCTCTGATACAATACTCAAGCATTGCATAATCTACGGAAGAATTACTCTTGGAGATACCGCACAGTTCTACGAACATCTTGATGGACTCCGGTGTAAATCCTCTTCTTCTGAGCGCTGCGATGGATACCAGACGCGGATCGTCCCAACCGTCTACAATGCCTTCTTCTACCAGCTTCTTGATGTATCTCTTACCGGTTACCACATTTGTCAGATATAATTTTGCAAACTCAATCTGCTTCGGCGGATGAGGATACTCCAGTTCTCTTACTACCCAGTCATACAGAGGTCTGTGATCCTCAAATTCCAGGGTACAGATGGAATGGGTGATTCCTTCAATAGCATCCTCAATAGGATGTGCAAAATCGTACATAGGATAAATGCACCATTTATCCCCGGTATTATGATGGGTCATGTGAGCCACACGGTAGATAACCGGATCTCTCATGTTGATATTGGGAGAAGCCATATCGATGCGGGCACGCAGTACCTTTTCGCCATCGGCATACTTTCCGTCTTTCATCTCTTCAAACAGCTTCAGGTTCTCTTCCACACTTCTGCCAATAGAAGGATCATCCTTACCGGGTTCTGTCAGACTTCCTCTGTACTCACGGATCTCCTCGGCGCTTAAATCGGACACATATGCTTTGCCCTTCTTGATCAGCTTTACAGCTGCTTCATACATATCTCCAAAATAGTTGGAGGCAAAGAACAGCCTGTCTTCCCAATCTGCTCCTAACCACTGAATATCAGCCTTGATAGATTCAACAAACTCTACCTTTTCCTTGGTAGGATTGGTATCGTCAAAACGCATATTGAACTTACCGCCGTATTGCTGTGCAAGTCCATAGTTTAACAGAATGCTCTTGGCATGTCCGATATGGAGATAACCATTGGGCTCTGGAGGGAAACGGGTATGCACGGTATCGTATACCCCCTCTGCCAGGTCTTTATCAATAATCTGTTCAATAAAATTTCGTGAAACCTTCTCTTCAGGTTCCACTTCGGTATTGTTGTTCTTTTCCATCTCGCTCATAAGAACTCCTCACTTTTCCTATAAATAACTTCGCTTGTACTAAGTATCCTTTATCTTATCACAAAGAAACCAAACAGTCAATCGTGGGGAGTTCCTCCCGCGAAATCTTAGTGATGGAACAATCTGATACCTGTAAAGGCCATTACCATGTTGTACTTGTTGCAGCAGTCGATAACAGCATCATCCCTTACGGAACCGCCCGGCTGTGCAATATACTTTACACCGCTCTTGCGTGCTCTCTCAATATTATCAAAGAACGGGAAGAACGCATCGGACCCCAGGGTTACATCCTGATTTCCATCAAGCCATGCACGTTTTTCTTCTGCGGTAAATACAGGAGGCTTTACCTTAAAGATATTTTCCCAGGTACCATCAGCCAGTACATCCATATATTCATCACCTATGTACAGATCAATTGCATTATCTCTGTCAGCACGACCGATCTTATCCCGGAACTGTAAGTTCAGCACCTGAGGAGCCTGACGCAGATACCAGTTGTCTGCCTTCTGGCCTGCCAGTCTGGTACAGTGGATACGAGACTGCTGTCCGGCACCGATACCGATAGCCTGGCCGCCCTTTACGTAGCACACTGAGTTGGACTGAGTATATTTTAACGTAATCAGGGAAATCTTCATGTCAATGAGAGCTTCCTCCGGAATATCCTTATTCTCTGTTACGATATTAGATAACAGATCACCGTTGATATCCAGCTCATTTCTGCCCTGCTCGAAAGTGATGCCATATACCTGCTTTCTCTCGATAGGTGCCGGTGTATAGGAAGGATCGATCTGAATCACATTGTAGTTGCCTTTCTTCTTGGCTTTCAGCATCTCAAGTGCTTCCTCAGTATAGCCGGGAGCGATGACACCATCGGATACCTCACGCTTGATCAGTCTTGCAGTATCTGCATCACAGACATCGGATAGTGCGATAAAATCACCGAAAGAAGACATTCTGTCAGCGCCTCTTGCTCTCGCATAAGCACATGCCAGTGGAGACAATTCTCCCAAATCATCTACCCAGTAAATCTTAGCCAGGGTCTCTGTCAAAGGAAGACCGACTGCAGCACCTGCAGGAGATACGTGCTTAAAAGAAGTAGCAGCCGGAAGTCCTGTCGCCTCCTTCAATTCCTTTACCAGCTGCCAGCCGTTGAAAGCATCCAGAAAGTTGATATATCCGGGCTTACCGTTCAACACGGTTACAGGCAGTTCACTTCCGTCTTCCATAAAGATCCTGGAAGGTTTCTGATTCGGGTTGCATCCATATTTTAACTGTATTTCATTCATGTTGATTTTCTCCTTGATGAATTAACAATTTTTATTAATAATCTTAGTCTCATATTTTCCGGTTGCAATATCAATATAACGAACAAACAGAGATACCTTATTCTCCTCGTTCAGGTTCTCCCACAGCATCTGTGTGAAGCTTTCAATATCATTATCAATTGTTACCAGCTTAGGCTCACCTTCAAAGCTGGGCAGAGGATTGCCGTCATGCATATAAGTATGAATAAAATGTCCCTCTCCGGCCACCGGCTTATCATAGGTAAATGTATAGCGATTACAGCAAGAAGGATCCCCATTATTACTCTTCAAAATAGACATAGCATAAGCAAACTTTCCATCTTCTACATGAAGCACACCGGAAATTCTGGGCGTATAGTTAGGACCATCCGGCTCGAACTCTCTGCTTCTCAAAGACTGCTCAAAAGTAAGTCCCTTTTCAAATCCTTCATAAACCGTATCTGTCTGATCACCGTTAGTTACAATCGTATCATTTCCCAGCACACGTACCGGTGCATAAATGATCAAACTGGGATCCTCCAGCTTAGAAGGATCAAATGCCTCTGTACGAATCCCTTCTCCTTCTACACTGAAAATACGATTACGGCTGTTAGAACTCCGTCCCATAATAAAATATGCTGTTACCGCATACTTACCATTACCCGAGCGGCCAATCACAATTCCGCGTCCCGGATAAGCATTACCTGCCAATTCTTGTTTCAAATCCAACATAAGTTTCCTCCTTAGGGTGGCTGGTCATATTATGGTCGCCAGAGCCGCCCCGGGGCAGGTCTAGCGGCAATATTATGAACAGCCTTTGTAATATTAATGCTAATAAGTTAATTTGTCGCAAGCTCTATTTAGTAAAGCTTATCAGACCTTATAGTCTGATTCTAACACAAACGACCGCCCGGGCATGGCACGAAAGGGGTCGTGTGATGCCCAGGCGGGCGGCTTAATGATATTCTTGCTACACTCCCTGTAGGTAATCCTACCGCAGTCACCTGCTTTCCGCCAGTCGTGCAACTTCTGTTTTTATAATACTATCTTTTTGCGAATTCCACAAGTCCCAATTATACTTCAAGTCCCAAAGCGGCCCTTAGCTGCCAACCTACAAGAATTTTAGTGGTCGTCAACACTATAGTTAGGAGCTTCCTTCGTAATGTGGATGTCATGGGGATGGCTCTCTTTCAGGGATGCAGCAGAGATTTTTACAAATCTGCCGGTTGATTTGAGAGTTTCAATATCATTGGCACCACAGTAACCCATACCGGACCGAAGTCCGCCAATCAGCTGGAATACGGTATCTTCTACGCTGCCCTTGTAAGCTACACGGCCTTCCACACCTTCGGGTACCAGTTTCTTGGCATTCTCCTGGAAATAACGATCCTTACTGCCGTTCTCCATGGCTGCGATAGAGCCCATGCCACGGTAAACTTTATATTTTCTTCCCTGGAACAGTTCATATTGTCCCGGACTTTCCTCGCATCCTGCGAACATACTTCCCATCATACAAGCGTTAGCACCTGCTGCAATTGCCTTGGTAATATCTCCGGAATATTTGATACCGCCGTCAGCGATAATGGGCACACCATATTCTTTTGCTACAGCATAGCAATCCATGATAGCAGTAACCTGAGGAACACCAATACCTGCAACTACACGGGTAGTACAGATGGAACCGGGTCCGATACCTACTTTAACTGCGTCTACGCCTGCTTCAATCAGGGCTCTGGTAGCATCGCCTGTTGCAACGTTACCTGCAATAACCTGCAGATCAGGATAACTTTCTTTGATCATCTTAACACAGTTAATTACGTTCTGGGAGTGACCGTGAGCACTGTCAAGTACGATCACATCGACTTTCGCATCAACCAGTGCTGCTACTCTGTCAAGTACATTTGCATTGATACCTACGCATGCACCACAAAGCAGTCTTCCCTGCGCGTCCTTGGCTGCCAGAGGATATTTTACAGTCTTCTCGATATCCTTAATGGTAATCAGGCCTTTTAAATTGAAATCCTTGTCCACAATGGGAAGCTTCTCTTTTCTTGCTTTGGCAAGAATCATCTTAGCTTCTTCCAGAGTAGTGCCTTCGGGTGCTGTAATCAGACCTTCACTGGTCATGGATTCTTTAATTTTCTTGGTGAAATCTGTTTCGAACTTGAGGTCACGATTGGTGATGATACCTACCAGCTTGCGTCCTTCCGTGATAGGCACACCTGAAATACGGAATTTACCCATCAGCGCGTCGGCATCAGCCAGAGTGTGCTCCGGAGTCAGTGAAAAAGGATCTGTGATAACGCCGTTCTCAGAACGCTTTACCTTATCTACTTCTTCAGCCTGTACTTCAATAGACATGTTCTTGTGAATAATACCGATACCGCCCTGTCTGGCCATGGCAATTGCCATGCGATGCTCGGTAACGGTGTCCATTCCTGCGCTCGCCATAGGAATGTTCAGTTTAATTTTCTTTGTAAGCCATGTGGTGATGTCCACCTGATTCGGAACTACCTGGGAATATGCCGGTACCAGCAGCACATCGTCAAAAGTAATACCTTCACCAATAATCTGTCCCATTTTCTTTCCTCCTGATTTTTTTGATATGCAGTTGAGTGTATCAAAATTAAATCTCAATGTCAATCTAAAATTTTACAAAAATTTTATGTTTTTAAAGTTCAGACTTAGCGTATTAGACATGTAAATCACGCTTGCATTCATCCGGATTAATCATTGAATATTTTCCTGGGAGCTACATTTTTCATAACTTTTATCATCTCTTCTGACGGACTTAAGATGATTTTCTCACCGCCTTCAAAATACATGACATATCTTTTATCAGGCTTAAGTTCCTCCCCGATGCTGTAGTCCTTAGCTTTCACTTTACGGTTCTTAAAATTATCCAGATGATAGGACTTAATCGGAGCCAGCACCTCGATTCTATCCAAGCTGAAAGAACCAACTCTCTTTCTTCTGGTTTTGGCCATGATCTTGTCCACTACCAGTTCTCTGTCGAGATACAGGTACTCAAATTCCAAGTTGGTAAACATATTAACTGCATATGCTCCAAAGCCTGCTGCCAATGCAAACAAAAATGCAAAGGGTATTACGAACATCGCAATTGCAAGTATGACTGTGAGTACAATCAAAAATACTTTTAAAAATCCGGCCCATCCGGCCTGCTTCTGTTTTACAAGGCATTCTACATAAGTATCATTCATGATTTCTTCCTGTCCTTTTCCCGTTTGTATCAAACGTTATTTGCTACTTCTTATGATATAACATCCTGAGATAACTTGCAAGTGAGATTACAGTCTTTTCCTTTATTTTATCTTTTTTTTAGAATCTGGTTAGGAAGGATTCATTGACAATGAGACATTTTCCTATTATTATGGAAAGAAACAGGATGCAGCAAGAAAGGCAGGTTTAATCCCATGGCAGTTATGGATGAGTTCCGCGAAGAGCGAGAAGCTTTGAAAAATGGTACTCCTAAGCAAAAATTAGAATATTTCTGGTGTTATTACAAATGGCATGTAATCGGTACAGTGGCAGCAATTGCAGTCATCGCCTCTTTTATTTACGAGGCTGTTACCCGCAAAGATAATGCATTATACGCCGCATTCCTCAACAGTTTCACTATAGCAGAAGATCAAGGGGAAGCTTATAAGCAGGCTGTTACGCAGGCAATCGGCATCGATCCGAATGAATATGAAATCATGATAGACACCTCCATGTATATCGACCTGGAGAACATGACCGATGAAAATACCTATAATACAATTCAGAAAATGGGTGTGTACGTTGCCGCCGGAGAAATTGATACGTTGGTAACAAACGCAGATATTTTTGAGTATTACGCATATATTGATTACCTTGCAGACTTAAGAACGGTTCTGACACCTGAACAGTTAGAAGCTTATGAACCCTATTTTTACTACATTGACTATACTGTTTTGGAAGCAAAACAAGCAGCAGCCGATAATATGGAGGAATACAACGGAACCTGTCCGGATCCTACCAAGCCCGAGGAGATGGCTACCCCCATTCCCGTTGGTATCTACCTGGAGAATGCTGCTGAGGAATTCAAAAATACATACGTCTTCCAGGATAATGGAGTCTTTGGTATCGTTGTAAACGGACCCAATCAGGAAAATGCTTTGAACTTCCTGGATTATCTGTTTGAAGGGGCCGCAGAATAAAAAACATAGCGAAAGCAGCTGTTTGTGATTGCAGCTGCTTTCTTATTTTCTTCCATTATAAAAGTTGTTTCAGCAATTGGTTTACAGTCCCCGGATCTGCCTTGCCGGCAGTAGCCTTCATGGTCTGACCCACCAGGAAGCCGATTGCTTTCTGTTTGCCGTTATGATAATCCTCTACAGACTGAGGGTTGGCTGCAATGATGTTCTCCACGATTTTCTTAAGCTCGACTGCATCATTCCGTGATTTCAGGCCATGTGCTTCCACGTAAGCCACCGGATCCTCATCATGGTCGAACATCTGAGCAAATACATCTTTGGCCACAGTAGAGTTGATTTCCTTCTTATCGACCATCAGGATCAGGTCAGCAAGATGTTCGGGAGAAAATCTGATTTCTCCCGGTTCCATCTCCTGTTCTTTTAAAAGTCTCATGGTTTCTACCATCAGCCAGTTAGATACCTTCTTCGGCTGCTTGCAGACTGCCACGCATGCTTCGAAAAGATCTGCCATGTGCTTGGAACCTGTTATGATATCAATGTCGTAATCAGGAATATCATACTCTTCCTTGTAGCGCTTCATTTTCTCCGTACGAAGCTCCGGCTGGGCAGATTTGATTTTTTCCAGCCATTCTTCACTGATAAATACCGGCACCAGGTCGGGATCCGGGAAATAACGATAGTCCCGGGCATCCTCCTTTGAACGCATCGCGTAAGAATATTCCTTGTTGTCATCCCATCTTCTTGTCTCCTGTATGACGCTCTTGCCTTCTTCTAAAAGCTCAATCTGGCGGGCACGCTCTCCCTCAATGGCTCTTGCAATAGCTTTAAAGGAGTTCAGGTTCTTCATCTCGGTGCGGGTGCCGAATTTCTCGCTGCCCACTTCTCTTACAGAAAGGTTGACGTCAGCTCTCATAGAACCCTCCTGCAGTTTGCAGTCGGAAGCTCCAAGATACTGAACAATCAGACGCAATTTTTCCAGATAAGCAATGACTTCATCCGCGCTTCGCATATCAGGTTCGGAAACAATTTCAATCAAAGGTACACCGGAACGGTTGTAATCCACCAAAGAGCAGTCTTCCCACTCATCGTGAATCAGCTTTCCGGCATCCTCTTCCATGTGGATCTCGTGGATTCCGACTTTCTTAGGGCCTGCAGGCGTATCAATCTCTACGTAACCATCGTGACAGATAGGCAGGTACAGCTGAGAGATTTGATAGTTCTGTGGGTTATCCGGGTAAAAATAATTCTTACGGTCAAATTTGCAGTATCGGGTAATCTCACAGTTGGTGGCAAGACCTACTGCAATGGCATATTCTACCACCTTTTTGTTCAGAACCGGCAAAGAACCGGGCATTCCGGTACATACCGGACAGGTATGGGTATTGGGAGCACCTCCGAATGCAGTGGAGCATCCACAGAATATTTTCGTTTTGGTGGCAAGTTCTACATGAACCTCCAGACCAATGACTGTCTCATATTGTCTCATGATCTTCCTCCTCTGCTCTGCTCATAGCTGTAAGCCACTCTGATCAGCTTTTTCTCCCGGAAACAGTCTCCAATCAGCTGCAAGCCAATGGGAAGACCTTTCTCATCTTTTCCACATGGAAGACTGATTCCCGGCAGTCCTGCCAGGTTCACGGCTATGGTATAGATATCTCCCAAATACATTTTGATGGGATCAGCCAGACTCTCTCCCATCTTTGGTGCCGTGGTAGGAGCAACCGGTCCCAGTATTACATCATATTTTGAAAAAGCTTCATCGAAAGCCTTCTTGATCAACGCTTTCACACGCAGAGCTTTCAAATAATAAGCATCATAGTAACCTGAACTGAGCACAAAGCTTCCCAACATGATACGTCGCTTTACTTCCGGTCCAAAGCCCTCAGAACGGGTTTTTTTGTACATGTGGTGCAGCCCCTCATATTCAGAAGCGCGATAGCCATACTTAATACCGTCAAATCGCTCCAGATTGGAACTGGCTTCGGCTGCTGCAATTGTATAATAAGCAGGAATCGCATATTCCACCAGACTCAAATCAAATTCTTCCACAATAGCGCCTTTTTCTTTCAGCACCTGAGCAGCTGCCAGCACAGCATTCTTGACCTGCAGATCCAGCCCTTCTCCAAAATAGTCTCTGGGGATACCGATGCGCATGCCCTTTACATCATCTACCAGAGCAGTTGTAAAATCTGTATCCTCTCTGGGAACGGAAGTGGAATCCTTACTGTCATGTGAAGCTATGGTTTCCAAAATCGTAGCGCAGTCTCTTACATCTTTGGCCAGAGGTCCAATCTGATCCAGAGATGAGCCATAAGCAATCAGTCCATAACGGGATACGGTGCCATAGGTAGGTTTCATTCCCACTACGCCACAGAAAGAAGCCGGCTGACGGATACTTCCGCCGGTATCAGATCCCAGCGCCGCAAAACACTCTTCTGCTGCCACAGCTGCAGCGGAACCGCCGGAAGAGCCTCCCGGTACGTGTTCCGGATTGTGTGGGTTGCGGGTCACACCGTAGTAAGAAGTCTCCGTGGTACTTCCCATGGCAAATTCGTCCATATTGGTCTTTCCGATAATGACAGCTCCTGCAGCTTCCAGATTTTTGACTGCCTCTGCGGTAAAGGTTGGCACAAAGTTCTCCAGAATTTTGGAAGAACAGGTGGTTAATATCCCTTCTGTGCACATGTTGTCTTTAATAGCAAAAGGTACACCTGCCAAAGGCCCCGTCAGTTCTCCGCTGTCAATTTTCTTCTGCACTTCCTCCGCCTGCGCGTAAGCCCTTTTCTTTTCCAGGGTCACATAGCAGTTTAACTGTTCTTCCTTTGCCTCAATCTGCGCAAACACTTCATCCAGTGCCTGTGTTACCCTGATTTCACCTTTTTTGATTTTATCGGACAGTTCTACTGCCGTTAATGATAATATACTCATCTTTATTTTACCTGCCCCTCTACTCTACTGTTCTCGGTACCTTGAACATATTCTGCTTCATACCCGGAGCATTCTGCAAAGTAGCCTTGCTCTCATCACCATTGGTCACAACATCCTCGCGGAATACGTTCTGAACCGGGAATACATGGGACATGGGCTCCACACCTGTGGTATCCAGTTCTCCCAATTTATCAATATAGTCTAACATCCTTCCCATATCTGTCTTGGCCTGTTCCTTTTCCTGTGGGCTCAGCTCCAATTTTGCGAGGATTCCTACATAATCTATTGTCTCATCATTGATCATATTTGCCATTGTAAACTTCCTTTCTTTGCCTGCTTTACGGCTCCAGTCTGCTCAGATCTCTTGGGAAGAGAGTCGTCTCTCTTACGTTGTCTTCACCTAAAAGCTTCATAGTCAGTCGCTCC
>JAZQAT010000061.1:0-12620 GCA_045545375.1 Acetatifactor sp. | reverse complement strand
GAAAACAAAACTAAAAGAACCTACAGTACAGGAAATTGCGGATGAAATCGGTATTTCAAAGGAGGATATCGTATTTGCGCTGGATGCCATTCAGGCGCCTATGAGCCTGCAGGAGCCAGTGTATAACGATAGCGGAGATGCGCTTTACGTTATGGATCAGATCAGCGATAAGAAAAATAAAGAGGAGACCTGGGTGGAACATCTGTCCCTGAGCGATGCTATGAAAAAGCTTAACAACAGGGAACACGAAATCATCTCTCTGCGTTTCTTTGAAGGCAAGACCCAGATGGAAGTGGCCGAAATCATCGGAATCTCCCAGGCACAGGTATCACGCCTGGAGAAAAGTGCGCTCCGTACCATGCGGGCTTATCTGACTGCCTAGCCACAGTGCCGTTTTTCCCTGTGCAAAAGAAAATCTCTGTCAACACTCCTCTTTTGTGTAGGGAAAAACACACCTAAAAAAGATAAAACCAATCATGCTTCCTATCAGATTTGTAAGAATATCATCGATCTGAAAAACCCCTCTGTAGGTCACAAGCTGCATGCATTCTATGGCTAAGCTGGTAAGGAATCCCATTCCGGAACACTTAAGAAAACTTCTTACCTTTTTCATATGCCACGGGCATACAAAGCCAAATGGAATAAACAACAAAATATTTTCTATCGCGTAAGCATTGTTCCTGTCATTGATTCCCCAAGTAGAGAACAGCTTCAAATCCAGCCCTTTCCCCGAGCCACTTTCTCTGGAGAAAAAAGTGATTACCAGAATAATCACTACATACATGTAAAAGCACACTGCTGCCAGTACCGGCACCTTCTCTCTTCTCCTAATGGTCCGCCAGGCATTCATAAGAACACATAGCAACAATACCACTATCCCTGCCAATATCCCATATGGTGCAAAGTGCAGCATTGACGTTAAATCCCGGATAATATATTTCAACATAACTTACTCCATCTTATAGTCTGTCCAACGATCCCAGGAATGCTGCCATCTGTCATGGTCGCTTACCAGTCTATCATTCATCCACGCAACCGCTTCCACCACACCATCCTCTGAAAAGGCGAATTCCGCACTCTGTTTCTTCTCATCCGGTGTCTTAAAGAAATTGAAGGGTTCCGGCCACACCGTCACTTTCAATTTCTTTCCGTCCTCTCCATTAATTCCTTCCAGACGATAACGCATCCCCTGATGGCATCCGGTGAATTCTGTTTTCTTTAAAAATTCCATGGATAATATATCTTCACGTTGAATCATTTTCGTATCCTCAACTGTTTTTCGTATTATTTTATCAGGCAATATGCCCACTTTATTAGTATATACTATCCCTCCCCATTTGCCAAGAGAAAATGAGCAGTCAGGTGCAACTGCTCATTTCTTTTTTCAGCTGTTTCATTATTTTTTTCTCTAATCGCGATATATATGACTGAGAAATTCCAAGAAGACCGGCTACTTCCTTTTGGGTCATCTCCTGTCCGTCTCTCGTTCCCAGACCAAATCTCAGGTTAATGATCGTCTTTTCCCTTTCAGACAGCCTACTGACGGCTTTCAGCAAAAGCTTGCGTTCCACTTCATTTTCAAGATCCTTGTATATCACATCCTCATCCGTTCCCAGGATATCGGATAAAAGCAGTTCATTGCCATCCCAATCAACATTCAGAGGTTCATCTATGGACACCTCCAGCCTTGTCTTGCTGTTTCGTCTTAAGTACATTAGAATCTCATTTTCAATACACCGTGATGCATAGGTAGCCAGTTTGATATTTTTATTGGGGTTAAAAGTATTAATAGATTTGATCAGCCCAATAGTCCCTATAGAAATCAGATCCTCCACTCCCACTCCCGTATTGTCAAACTTTTTGGCAATATACACCACCAGCCTTAAATTATGCTCAATTAAAATGGATTTTGCCTCATCTTCGTATTCAGTTCCCAGGTCATTTATTACCTCTGTCTCTTTCTCGGCTTCCAGTGGCGGCGGCAGTACTTCTGCTCCTCCTATGTAATGGATGTCACCTCTTTTTGGCAGGAGGATATTTTCCCGGCGTACCATTTTGAACTGGAACCTACCCGGTATGGCTATCTTTATGATCATTTTGTTACCTCCGTCTGCGTTTTCCTTCTATCCTGTTCTTCTGTATTTTTCCTGAAGGAGCAGCGGGTTTAAAATCATACGGTATCCGCCCTCCGAAGCAAGTTTCTCATCCACAACTCCTACGTAAATATTTTTACAGCTTATCAGCATCCCCTCTTTATTGATGATCAATTCCGGTATCAAGTAACCATATAAGATACCACTGCTCTTTCCTACCGTATGATACGGAATTACTCGAAATCCTTCCGGCTGCCCGTTTCTCCACAAGCCTTTGAAGATATTTTTTTCTAAAATGCAAACAGGCTTTCCGCTCACCGGTTCGATCAGTCCATTCCCACTGTCAATCAGTGCACTTACCGTAATTCTGGCGCCTTTCCCTATTAACTCCACTTTACAAAGATCTGTTCCTCTATTCTTTTGCACCAGATGAACTGCCTCCAGGAAAACAATTCCGCCCATTCCCATGATGCCAAGGACTCCCGGCCGGAGTCCTGAAGATTGAGGCAGCAGCCGTAACAGCAGAATCATGCATCCTCCCAGTGCGCAGGAAGAAAAAAGCAGCAACGAAAATACTCGTGCAAAAGCCTGTAGTTCATTCAGTCTGAATGTCACAAAAATCATGATGACTGCAGCTGTCGGGAATAAAATCAGCATCTTCAGCCATCCTTTCCCCGGCAAAAGAAAAGGAATCAGATACAAAACAGCGCCCAGAACAGCGCCCAATAGAATCCTTCTGCGCGTGGCAGTGCGCAGACAGATCAGGTTCACCAGTTCCAGGCAATACAGATTCATAACAAAATTGACCAGTAACAGACTGTCTATGTAGATTTCGTAATACACCTTTCTGCTCCTTTCTCCTCTACAGTATACCTGTTATGCATTGCAGAATTTGTCGGAACAGCACAGTATTTTCTCTTATTTTATCTACGTTTTTCGACAGCTGCATTAAAGAAATGCAAAACAAGGCATTCCACCCCATGATTCACTTATCAAGGGGCGAAATGCCTCGTATATCTTTCTTTCAAACTCACTTCGATAATAGAGTAAATAAATTCACATCACATGTCACTATTCAGCAGTTTCAGCAGCTGCTTCGCGATTACTTTCTCTGCAGGAAATCAGGAATCTTTAGGGATTTCTCTTCTACAGAGCTTCTGATATCGCCAGGACGGTTAATGCCTGACAGCGGTCTGGCAGCAGTCGCAGGCTTGGGCTGTGTATAGCCGGTCTGAGCCTGTCCATTCTGGGCAGCATTATTCTGGCTGTAATTCTGCTGGGTATATCCACTCTGGCTGTAGCCGCCTTGTCCATAGTTGCTCTGGGCGTAATTACCCTGTCCATAAGGCTGCGCCTGCTGTCTCGGCTGGTTCATTCCCTGCAGAGTGTTAGGAACAGTATGTCCCATAGGATTGCGGTAAGGGGGCACATTGGTCTGAACCACATTGGTCTGAGGCGCAACTGCTGCATCTTCCAGACCGGTAGCGATTACTGTGATCACGCAGCTGTCGGACTTTGTGTCATCATACATGGCACCGAAGATAATATTCACTTCATCTCCTGCCATATCCTGTACATAGCTTACTGCGTCAGAAGCATCTGACAATGTAATATCACCGGATACATTGATAATAACATGTGAAGCTCCGGAGATTGTGGTCTCAAGAAGAGGACTTTCTACAGCCATCTTGACAGCTTCCAGGGCCTTATCATCGCCCTTGCCTTCTCCGATACCGATATGTGCGATACCCTTGTCCTTCATGACAGTCTGTACGTCAGCAAAGTCCAGATTGATGATAGCGGGTACATTGATCAGGTCGGTAATTCCCTGTACAGCCTGCTGAAGCACTTCATCAGCTTTCTTCAGAGCCTCCGGCATTGTAGTTCTGCGGTCTACTATTTCTAACAGCTTGTCATTAGGAATTACAATTAAGGTATCTACATTCTCTTTAATCTTCTCAATTCCTGCCAAAGCATTGGTCATGCGTACCTTGGCCTCAAAACGGAAAGGCTTGGTCACTACGCCGACCGTCAGGATCCCCATATCCTTTGCAATCTTGGCAACTACAGGAGCTGCACCGGTACCGGTTCCGCCTCCCATACCACATGTTACAAATACCATATCTGCGCCCTGAAGTGCTGCTGCAACATCTTCAGCACTCTCCTCAGCAGCCTTTTCACCGATTTCCGGCTTGGCACCGGCACCAAGTCCCTTGGTAAGTTTCTCACCAATCTGTAAAATTCTGGGAGCCTTACACAGTTTCAGAGCCTGCTTATCGGTATTCACCCCAATGAAATCTACACCGTCAATCTCTTCATCTACCATTCTATTTACAGCATTGTTACCTGCACCACCAACACCTACTACTATGATCTTGGCAGCAGATTCAGCATCGTTTGTCTTAATCTCCAGCAAAGGTTCGTCCTCCTTCATTCTTTTAAATTCCATATATTCTATCATATAATTATTTTACAAATTAATCAACCCATTTTTTAAGAAATTTGCAATGTTTCTTTCGCTTTTTTGCTCTTTTTTCTACTCTTCCAGATGAAACGAAACATCTGTTCTGTCCTGCGTCAGATTTTCCATCCGCAATGTTCCTTTTTTTCCTTCCAGCTTCGCCAAAAACTGCGGCAGAAGCATCATTTTGTTTTCCAGCTGACTGCTGTCATCGCCTAAGGCTGCTTTTATTTCTCCGAAATAAATGGTTATTTCTCCGGATGAATGAAAAAAAATCGTGTCTGCCTCCAATTCATACTTGTCCAACAGTTTGGTAAGATTCATGACATTGTCAAACACCGCTCCATCCTCAACAGGCAATTTATCCCCAAGCACCATGTAGTCAAAGCTAAGACCGGTTATCTGGGGAACCCCCTCTGTCTTCACATCGGAGCATTCCACCACATATCCGTCCTTATCAAAGTACATACAGGAATCCATATACCGGATATAACCTGCAAGTGCTTTTTCATATACAATGATCTTGATGGTATCCGGCGCAAGGATATCCACATCCATCACATCTACAAAAGGGATATTTTCAATCCCCTTATTTCGGTACTTAAAAGACAGATAAAGCGAATTATTTCCCAATGGTCCCTGCATCACAAATTCTTTGATTTCCTCCCGGGAATAATGAAGATTGCCTTCCACATACACATTCTTCACGGTATGTCTTTGCAGCACAGCAATCATTATCATTGCCAGAATACAAAGCAGCACAACGGCTGCCAGTAACCATGTGATTTTTCTCTTTTTATTCTTGTTATACACTGTAAATCCGCGCTCCTAACTCTCTGAGATCACGACAGATATTCTCATAGCCTCTGTCGATATAGCGGCATCCTCTGACAACAGTCTCTCCCTCTGCGATCAATCCGGCCACTACCAGTGCTGCACCTCCTCTCAGCTCTACGGCTTCCACTTCACGTCCTTCTAATCTGGTCGGTCCCCTTACAATCACTCTGGCTGCATCCAGCTGGCGGATATCAGCTCCCATTTCTCGTAAAGGCTCTACTACGCGGAAGCGATTTTCAAAAATAGTTTCTTCAATCAGACATTCTCCATCAGCGGCTGTCATTGCCGTAAGGGCCACAGACTGAAGATCTGTAGGAAAATCTGGATAGGGCAAAGTTATCAGTTCCCTGACCCCCAGCAGTCTTTCGGGAGCCTGCACATACAACCCGTTCTCTGATTTCTGGTACTCTGCTCCCATAAAAGAAGCCAGTTCCAATACCGATGCCATCTGATGCGCAGGCGCCTCTTCCAATAAAACACAGCCTCCTGCAGCCAAACAAGCCAGCAGATATGTGCCTGCTACGATTCTGTCAGCCGGCACAGTATAATGTGTTCCCCGCAGTACTTTTCCTCCGGAAATGCACAGACAGTCCGTCCCAACACCTTCTATATCTCCGCCGCAGGCAAGAAGATATCGGCACAGATGCTCCACCTCCGGTTCTCTGGCAGCGCCATGGATCTTAGTCTTCCCTTGTGCGGTAACCGCCGCCAGAATAATATTTTCCGTGGCTCCCACACTTGAGATGTTCCAGTGGATATCAGCACCATGCAGTCCTTCAGGCGCCTTTCCACAGATTCTGCCGTCCTTTTCTTCAAAGACTGCCCCCATCTGCTGCAGCGCCTCCAGGTGCAGGTCAATAGGTCTTTTGCCAATAACACAGCCTCCCGGATACTCCATCACGACCTCTCTGTTTCTCCCAAGCAAAGCTCCCATCAGAAAAAGTGAAGAGCGCATTCCGGTAATAGCTTCCGTCGGCATCTTAGACTGCGTCACATTACCGGCATCCACTTTGATACCATTCCCTTCCCAGCAGACCTTGCAGCCCAGCGCATTCAGAAGCTGAAGCATCTGATACACATCACTGATCCTGGGACAATTGCTGATGATACTTTCATCCTTGGTAAGTATCGTTGCCGCCAGAATCGGCAGCGCAGCATTCTTGGAACCATGTATCCTGACACTGCCCTGCAGACTGACACCTCCGTGAACATGAATCGCTTCCATATAGCACCATCCGGTTTCAAAAAATTATAACCTGATTTATTCTATGTACCGGACTTGTACAGGGTACCTTGTACTATACTTCTTTCAGCTGAATCCGTTTGGCTACGCTGAGCACCAGCCCCATCTCTATCAGCAGGAACATGACAGAGGAACCGCCGTAACTGATAAAGGGCAAGGAAATTCCGGTATTTGGAATACTATTGGTTACTACGGCTATATTTAAAATTACCTGAATGGCAATGTGGCCGATAACGCCTACAACCAACATGGCACCGAACAGATCAGGTGCATTATTGGCTATAATCATCATTCTCCAAAGAAGAAGAATGAACATTAAAATAACTGCCACTGCACCGAATAGCCCCAGTTCTTCACAGATAATGGAAAATATCATATCGTTCTGAGCTTCCGGCAGGAAATTCAGCTTCTGCATACTCTGTCCAAGACCTTTTCCCCAGATACCCCCGCTTCCGATGGCGTAAAGAGCCTGTAGTGTCTGGAAGCCTGTGCCTTCCGGATCTGTCTCAGGATGAAGCCAGATGGCAATTCTTCTGATTCGGAAGCCACCTTCGGATGTCTCCATATTGATGATTGCATAGACAAGCGCAATCACTCCCGCAACAGCTCCTGTGCCTATCACAAGATATTTCTTATAATGAGGATCTGCCACAAAGATCATGAGCAAAGAAATACCCACTACGATAATGGCAGAACTTAAGTTACTTGTAATCCTCCAAATCATGATTGCCTGAGGTAACGGCGCTAAAAACATCAAAATAATACCTTTAAAGGTACCTGCCTTCTTTCCCAGCTTGCATACCAGGCATGCCAGGAACAGAATCATACACAGTTTCGCCACTTCCGCCGGCTGCACCTGTAAAGGAATTCCGGGAATCTTGAACCATCTTCTCGCACCATGGCTGGAAATGCCAAGGGGTGTCAGAACCACCGGTATGATGGCTATAGACACCACATATGCAAGAACCGCAAACTTCTCCCAGAAATGATAGGGTATGTTGGCTACTACCGTCATGGCGATCAGCCCCAGTATACTTGCCAGCAGCTGCTTCTTCAAATACTGGGCAGAATCCCCATATTCCAGATAAGCCGTATAGGAACTGGCAGAGTAGATCATCAGCATACCAAAGCCCAGCAGGAATAATATTATGAACAGCAGACTATAATCAAAAAAGTATTCAGATTTATTATTCTTCTTTTTTTGTTTTCTTCTTTGTGCAGCCACCGGCATCACTCCTTAAGACTATTAACATATTCTTTAAACAAATTTCCTCTAACCTCATAATTTGGGAACATTCCCCAGCTTGCACACGCCGGAGATAACAATACGGCATCACCTGCTTCTGCCAGTTCAGTACACAGCTTCAGGCACTCTTCATAGGTATCTGCAAAACGGATCTGCTCGATACCATGGGCTCTGGCACACTCAGCAATTTTCTCTTTCGTCTGTCCGATCAGTACCAGCCACTTTACTTTCCCATCAAAGCTTTCGATCCATTCATCATATTCGTTATGTTTATCATAGCCCCCTGCGATCAAAATAGTGGGCTTTCTCATAGCACGGATTCCCTGGATGGCTGCATCCGGATTAGTGCCCTTAGAATCATTATAATAATCCACACCACCCTTAGCAGCTACAAATTCGATCCTGTGCTCTACTGCTTTAAAGTTCTTTACCACTTGAAGAATCGTATCCATAGGAACCTGCAGACCTCTTGTAACGGCAATCGCCGCCATCACATTCTCTGCATTGTGGATACCTACCAGATTCATATCACTGTAAATATTCATAAGCTCTGTTACCTTACCATCCTGAGCAAGGCAGATCATATCATTTTTTATAAAATAGCCTTCCTGAAGTTCCTCTTTAGAGGAGAAAAACACCACTTTTGCCGGACATCGGCTTCCAAATTCGCGGGTATAAGGGTCATTATAATTCAGCACGCAGATATCATCTTTTGTCTGTGATGATGCAATTGCTTCTTTGGCAGCAACATAAGCCTCCATGGTATGATGTCTGTCCAGATGATCCGGAGTGATATTTAATATAGCCGATACTTTCGGGTGGAACGTATGTATCGTTTCCAGCTGGAAACTGCTGATTTCTCCGACTGTCACTGTATCCGGTCCGGTTTTCATAGATTCCAGTGTGTACGGATTGCCGATATTTCCTACTACGAATACCTTTCCGGCTCCCAGATGAGCTTTCATGATTTCGCCCACCAAAGTGGTGGTCGTAGTCTTACCGTTTGTGCCGGTGATTGCAGCCACTTTTCCCTGCTCACATAAATATCCCAGTTCGATCTCACCAAGAATAGGGATTTCGTTATCCCTCATATGATTGATCCAGGGAAGATCCGTGGGTACCCCAGGGCTTAATACGATCTGATCAATGCCAAGATCAGACGGCAATTCTCCCGCGATACAAGTTGCTTTCGAATCTTCCGGAAGCTTGCGTTTAATATCCTGCTCAGTCAACTTACTGTTGCTGTCATATAAAATCACTTCTGCTCCCTGCATTTCAAGGAGCTTTACTGCTGCTATTCCACTGATACCCGAACCGACTACCAGATACTTTTGTCCCTTCATAATACGACCTCCACATTTTACAACTTACTCTTCATTATAGTTCATAATCCCTAAATAGGGAAGAATATTTTCAAAAAGTTGTCTGACGATAGGTGCTGCCACCTGTCCTCCATAATACACCCCCTGAGGATTGTTGACAATAGCAAGTGCAATCACCTGCGGATCATCTGCCGGAGCAAATCCTATGTAGGATGCAATATATCTGCCGCTGCCTCTGGGCAGTGTCTGACTGGTGGCTGTCTTGCCCCCGATTCGGAATCCTTCGATTTTACCGTTCTTGCCGGTTCCTTCCGAAACCACCAGTTCCAGTATTTCTCTCATAGTAGCTGAGGTTTCCTCGGACACTATGCCCTCCTGTACCGGATATTCCAGGACTTCCATTTCCGTCTCCTCCGTATTCATAACTTTTACGCCAAAATGGGGAGTTACCCTGTTGCCGCCATTGATAATAGAGGAAACGGTGGTCACCAGCTGCATCGGCGTAATCTGAAAAGACTGACCGAAAGATACAGTAGCCAATTCTACATTTCCCATATCCTCTTTGCGGTGCATGATAGTTCCCGCTTCTCCCGGAAGATCCACACCTGTTTTGGTTTTTAGTCCGAATTTTTCAAAATATTCATAATATTTATCTACTCCCAATCTCAAGCCTACGGTAATGAATACCGGGTTACAGGAATTCATGGTTCCCTGTACAAAAGTTTCTCCTCCATGACCTGCTACCTTATGGCATTTAATTTTCCTGTCATCTACAATGATGTATCCGGGACAGCTGAAAGTACTCTGTGGTGTCACCACACCTTCCTCCAGCCCGGCAGCTGCAGTGATGATCTTGAACGTGGAACCCGGTTCATAAGTATCATTGATGCAGCCATTACGCCACATTTGATTCAGAAGTTCCTGTTTTTCGGTATCGGATATATCGGTGTCTGCATCTACAGTTAATTCATAAGGATTGTTCAAATCAAACTCCGGTACGTTGGCCATGGCTAATATTTCACCATTCTGAGGATTCATGACCAGGATGGATACACTCTCCGCTTCCTTTGCAGCCATGGCCTGCTGTGCCAATTGAGTTGCATAGGATTGTATATTCATATCAAGACTGATATACAGATCCTTTCCATTCACAGGCTCTATCCTGCGCTCCCCTTCTTCCTCCACCTCTATACCGGAAGCATCCGTTACCGTCAGGATTGTGCCGGAGGTGCCTTCCAGATATTTTTCATAGACTACCTCCAGACCGATGATTCCCTGGTTATCGCTGCCGGTAAAGCCAAGAACTTTACTTGCCAGTTCACTATATGGATAATAGCGCTTGTAGTCTTCGTCCACTTTTACCCCGGCCAGATCGTACTCCCGGATCCTGTCACCGATTGTCTTATCTACATTACTTTTGATTCTTTCAATAGAACTATACTTTTCTACTCTTTGTGTCACATATTCCCGTGACAAATCTAATTCTTTGCAAAGTACATCGATTACAGTTTCAGCATCATCTATTTGACTGTGGATAACTGATACGGTACAAACTGTTCTGTTGTCTGCAATCACCGTGCCATTGCAGTCTATGATCCTGCCCCTTGCCGCTTTGATGCTACGTTCTCTTTCGTGAAGCTGTGTGGCCAATTCTGAATAGTATTCAGCTTTCCACACCATCAGATAAACAAGTCTGCCAAATAATCCTACCAACACAAGAATGCAAAGAACGACTGCTATCGTAATTTTCTTCCTGTGTGCTGTCTTTTTTAGTTTACTGAGCATATAACACCTTACCATACGGTATTACTATACTCTATTCCGTAAAACCCGGATTCATTACTCCCCATTTCCTCCATCCATTCCTGCCGGAATGGCATCTACTGTTTTGTTGATCAACTCTCCCGTCTCAGCATCCAGATAATTCCCGTTAGAAGGATCCACACGATAACCTGTCCCCGGGTCTATGGGAAAGTTCATCCAATCCGGCAGGTTTTCTCCCTGACCGCCATCTTCTGTTCCTTCGCCCTTATCCTCGCCCTGGGTCTGTTCTAAATCATCCTGCTCAGGGCTCTGGGTATACTGACTGGTGATTTCCAGGTGTTTTTCTTGCAGTTACTTGATTTCATTTTCGGAAAGTTCTTCTGTCATATAAATATTCAGGTAAGGCAGAATCTCTGTCAAAATATTTCGAACGATACCGGTAGCATAACTTGCCTTATCCTGTCTCTCCGCGTTGGCTCTGTCCACCACCACGTATATTGCAATCTGAGGATCATCAGCAGGTGCATGCCCCATAAAGGATACTACATACTCACCATTTCCTCTTGGAAGTGTCTGGGCCGTACCGGTCTTACCACCGATGGCATATCCTGCCGGTCTTGCTGTCTGTCCGGTTCTCTGGCTACCACCCTCTTCCATAACAGTTGCTCTGCAGTATTGTCTGATTTTCTCAGACGTGGACTCAGAAACAACCTGCTTCAAAATCCTGGGTTCAATGGTCTCAATCGTTGCTCCTGAAGAATTGGTAATCTTGTCTACTACATGAGGCTCGTAATAATAACCACCGTTGATCAAAGCGCTGTAGCCTGCAATCATCTGAATCATCGTTACATTAAAGTTCTGTCCAAAGGAATTGGTTGCCAGATCAGCCTCCTTCATATTCTCCAGAGGCCAAAGCAAGCCGGCAGTACGTGCCTCTCCCGCCAGGTCAATATTAGTCTTTAAACCGAAGTTAAATATTTCCTGGAATTTACAAAATCCTTCCGCTCCAAGTGTCTCTGCTATCTTCATCAGTGCTACGTTGCAGGACCATGCAATGGAATTCTGTACCGTAACAGGACCGTGACCATAGCCGCCATGACAATGAATGTTATGGCCGCCTCTTACCAGTACACCGTTACACTGATACACTTCGTTGCCGGTGATGGCACCCTCTTCCAGGGCTGCTGCTACTGTAAAAGGCTTCGCCGTAGAACCCGGTTCATAAGTATCTGAAATACAGAAATTTTTCCACAGATTATTCAGATTCAGATAAAGCTCGTCCTGGCTCCATCCATTTATGATTTCCTCCGTGATAACGGTATCTGTCCTATGCAGTTCCATATAGCCGTTTTCATTCTCTATCTCTTCCACCATCATGGCACCAAGCAAAGAAGTGGTATCCTTTGTATTATTTAAGTCATAATAGGGATAGTTAGCCATAGCCAATACTTCACCTTTTTTCACATCATAAACAATGGCACCCAGATTCTCCGCGCCATTACCAGGTCTTACCGTATCGGCATGCTCATCATTAAACTTCTTTAAATACTTTTCCACTACAGCCTGAATATTAGCGTCTATGGTGGTATGTATGGTATAGCCATCTACAGCCGGCTTCACCGTCCGCTCCAGCGTGGAATCTTCTGTCAGGTAT
>JAZQAT010000060.1:0-10150 GCA_045545375.1 Acetatifactor sp. | reverse complement strand
CATGAAAAGTAAGTGAATGCATAATATTTCTCCACTATAAGTGATTATTTTACCATTTTGAGAGATTATACCACAAGAAAGACACATCAATCAATGATAAAATAAAAATACCTTAAATTACTGTAAAGAAAGGAAGAGATATTATGGCAGAGAACAGATTAATCGGACAGTATCCTGTAATCGGTATCCGTCCTACTATCGACGGAAGAAGAGGATATCTGAAAGTCAGAGAATCCCTGGAAGATCAGACTATGAATATGGCAAAAGCCGCTAAGAAATTATTTGAGGAGAACCTTCGCTACTCCAACGGAGAGCCTGTAAAGGTTGTGATTTCTCCTACCACAATCGGCCGTGTGGCAGAAGCTGCCCGGTGTGCAGATTATTTTGCAAGAGAGGGCGTTGAGATTACCCTGACCGTGACTCCCTGCTGGTGCTATGGTGCAGAGACCATGGATATGGACAGAAAGACCATCAAAGGCGTATGGGGCTTTAACGGTACCGAGCGTCCCGGTGCAGTATATCTGGCATCCGTACTGGCTACCCATGCCCAGAAAGGGCTGCCTGCATTCGGTATCTACGGACATGATGTTCAGGATGCGGATGCAACGGATATTCCTGAGGATGTAGTAGAGAAACTGCTTCGTTTTGGTCGTGCAGCGGTTGCAGTAGCTACCATGAGAGGTAAATCTTATCTCCAGATTGGTTCCATCTGTATGGGTATCGGCGGCTCCATTATCGATCCTGCTTTTATTGAAGAATATCTGGGTATGCGCGTTGAATCTGTAGATGAAGTTGAGATCATTCGTCGTATGAGCGAAGGCATCTATGATGAGGCGGAATTCCGGAAAGCATATGCATGGACCAAAGAAAAGTGTAAACTGGGCTTTGATAAGAACCCTGTAGAAGTTCAGAAGACTCCTGAACAGACAGAAGAAGATCTGAAGTTTGTTGTAAAGATGATGTGCATCATCAAAGATCTGATGAACGGTAACCCTAACCTTCCTGAGGGCCGCGAAGAAGAGATGGTTGGACATAATGCAATTGCTGCCGGTTTCCAGGGCCAGCGTCAGTGGACAGACTTTTATCCTAACTGTGACTTCCCGGAAGCTATGTTAAATACCTCCTTCGACTGGAATGGTGCAAGAGAGCCTTACATACTGGCTACCGAAAATGACGTATTAAATGGAATCGGCATGTTGTTCATGAAGCTTCTGACCAACCGTGCACAGATTTTCGCAGACGTTCGTACTTATTGGAGTCCTGAGGCTGTTAAGAAAGCTACCGGTGGTTATGAAATTGAAGGCGTTGCAAAAGAGGCCGGCGGATTCATCCACTTGATCAACTCCGGTGCAGCATGTCTGGATGCCAACGGGCAGGCTAAGGATGAAAACGGCAATAACGTGATGAAGCCCTGGTATGAAGTTACTCAGGAAGACATGGATGCCATTCTGGATGCAACTACCTGGAATGCGGCTGACTACGGCTACTTCCGTGGCGGCGGTTTCTCTTCCAGATTCGTAACAGAAGCTGAGATGCCTGTCACCATGATTCGTCTGAACCTTGTTAAGGGATTAGGTCCTGTACTGCAGATTGCAGAAGGCTGGACTGTAAAGCTTCCTGAAGAAGTGACGGATGTTCTGTGGAAACGTACTGACTACACATGGCCTTGTACCTGGTTTGCTCCCAGATGCGACGGCAAGGAAGGTCCTTTCAAGACTGCTTACGACGTAATGAACAACTGGGGCGCTAACCACGGAGCAATCAGCTATGGTCATATCGGTGCTGATCTGATAACCATGTGCTCTATGCTGCGTATCCCTGTAAGCATGCATAATGTACCGGAAGAGAAGATTTTCCGTCCTGCTGCATGGAATGCGTTCGGTATGGATAAAGAAGGCCAGGACTACCGTGCTTGTGCAGCATACGGTCCTCTGTACAAATAAGGAGAAGCTATGTTAAAAGGAATTCCTAAGATTTTGTCGCCGGAGCTTTTAAAAGTTTTATGTGAAATGGGACACAGCGACAGGCTTGTCATTGCTGACGGTAATTTTCCGTCTGAATCTATCGGCAAAAATGCCAAAGTCATCCGCATGGACGGCCACGGTGCCTGTGATGTCCTGGAAGCTATCCTGCAGGTATTCCCTCTGGATACTTATGTGGAAAAGCCTGTAAACCTTATGGAGGTTATGCCCGGAGATAATGTGGAGACCCCTATCTGGGACCAGTATGAGAAAATCGTAGCAGCAGCCGACGAAAGAGGCGGTGCTGCAATCGGTCATATTGAGAGATTTGCTTTCTATGAGGAAGCGAAGACGGCTTATGCGATCATTGCAACAGGGGAAGGCGCTTTGTATGCTAATGTTATGTTACAGAAAGGTGTCGTAGTATGATTTGTGAGTTGTTGCCAATTTTTTCTGTAAAAAGTTTCATATTTTATGAAGATAACACTTGCTAAATTATGGAAACAGGCTTATACTTTCTTCATCCAATAATTGCCACGAGGAAGTAAAGGTGTGGCATGAAACAGAGAGGAAAAGAACATGATACACGAAACAGTTGACATTAAAAACAGCGGCTCTCAGGATTATGCCGCACTTCATCTGTACCTGTTAGAGGATTCCAAAGAAATTAATATTCACTTAAGGCCGATGATTCTCGTCTGCCCCGGCGGCGGATATCATTTTACTTCTGACAGAGAAGCTGAAATTGTTGCCCTGCAGTTTGCAGCTATGGGATATCATGCAGCAGTATTGAGATATTCTGTTGCACCGGCTGTCTTCCCGGCAGCCATCCTGGAAGTAGCTAAATCAGTAACACTGATCAGAGAGCATGCCGCTGAGTGGCATGTGGATCCTGATAAAATTGCTGTCCTGGGCTTTTCAGCAGGCGGTCATCTGGCAGCCAGCTACAGCCTGTTCTGGCATCAGAACTGGATGGCTGAGAAGATGGGAGTAGAGAAAGAGGTGCTTCGTCCCAATGCCATGATTCTGTGCTATCCTGTAATTACTTCCGGAGCATATGCTCACAAGGGCTCCTTCATGAACCTGTTGGGTGATGAATATGAGACCAGAAAAGAAGAGTTTTCTCTGGAGAATTGTGTCACCGAGAATGCACCGAGAGCATTTATCTGGCATACCTATGAAGACCAGGCTGTACCGATTCAAAACTCCCTGTTCCTGGTAAATGCACTGGTACAGCATAAGATACCGGTAGAGTACCATATCTTCCAGAAAGGTGGACATGGACTGTCTTTGGCTAATAGACTGACAGGAAATGTCGGTCACAGACCGGAGGGGGCTGCTTCTGCATGGATCGGGCTGGTACATCAGTGGCTTGAGAACTGGCTGGCGGAGGAATAAAAGTTGTTAAATAATGAACTAAACTACTTGCCAAACCAGTAAAAAAGTACTATACTAATTTCGTTCATAAAGGTAAAGTTCTTCGGGGCAGGGTGAGATTCCCTACTGGCGGTAACAGCATAAGCTGAAGTCCGCGACCCGCAAGTTTTCTTGCGGCTGATCCGGTGCAAGTCCGGGACCAACAGTATAGTCTGGATGAAAGAAGAAAAGATATCAGGCGAAAGTCTGGTACTGTCAGCGTACATTACGCCCCGGATGTGTTTATGTCCGGGGCTTTTCTTTTGTAGTCTGGCAGGCGGAGAATTTTCCTTTTCACAGTTTTTAACTTGAAAGGAGATATTTTAATGAAAGTGAATGAATTGATTAAAAGTGTAACTCAAAATGTAACCTTTGTGCTGGAATTTCTGGCCATTATCGTAGGGCTGTTTGTGGTGGCGTTAGCGCTTGAGAAAATGGCCCGGAAGAAACGGGGAGTGAAAGAACCCATCTTTAACACCAGAAAGATGGCCATGATCGGTATGTTCTCAGCGATAGCCATGATCCTGCACCTGTTCGACTTCCCGATACCCTTTGCACCGCCATTTTACAAGCTGGATTTCAGTGAACTGCCAATCCTGATCGGTACCTTTGCATTTGGACCGGCAGCAGGAGTGATGATGGAATTTCTCAAGATTCTGTTGAAACTCTGTATCAAAGGAACCACTACCGCATTTGTAGGGGATCTGGCCAATTTCGTCATCGGATGCAGCTTCATTTTGCCTGCTTCCGCTATTTATGCATTTGGAAAAAAGAAAAAGAGTGCCATTGTCGGTTGTGTGGTGGGAACATTGGTACTGACCGTGTTCGGAACCGCTTTTAATGCAGTGTATCTGCTTCCGGCGTTCTCCAGGCTTTTCGGCATGTCCGTGGAATCCATCCTGCAGGCAGGGGCTGCGGTGAACCCGCTGGCAACAGGAGACAGTATTGTGAATTTTGTGATAGCGTGTGTAGCCCCCATGAATCTGCTGAAGGGGACGGTGGCTTCTGTGATAACCATGGCAGTATATAAGCCTTTAAGCCCGATTATCAAAACAGGACACCGTATGTAAGCACCCCAAAGCACCAAAGGTTCCGGGTGTATGGCATGGGCTGAATTGTAATGATAAAAGAAATACTTGCGTTTTTATTGAAATTGCAATAGAATGAAAGCACCTGCACAAGCAGGTGCTTTTTACAATAGATGCGTCCGGCGGCGCACATTTTGAGTAAAAAGAAAACGATACGATGTTACCGGTTGAGAAAGGAAAAAACATGGTAGAAGTAGATGTAAAGATTCAAGCGGGGGATTTGTATGACTATCTGTTGATGCACACTTATAATGGACCTTCGGGTCTGGTTGGCAGCTGCTTTGGCGCACTGCTGGTGGTAGTTGCCCTGTTGAAATCTCAGTGGATATATCTGATTGCGGGAATTGTCCTTTTGGTGTATCTGCCTTGGACATTGTTTGTCAAGAGCAGACAGCAGGCGTTGAATCCGGCTTTCCTAAAACCGCTTCATTATGTGTTAAATGAAGAAGGCATTACGGTATCCCAGGATGGCGTAGAGCAGAAGCAGGCATGGGAAGATATGGTGAAGGCAGTGTCCACCACCAAAAGCATCATTGTGTATACCTCCAAAGTGAATGCAACGATTTTCCCAAAGAGGGAACTGGGAGATCAGAAGGCTGCTTTAATTGAAATGATTTCTACTCATATGCCGCCTGCAAAGGTGAAAATCAAAGAATAAGAGGATTGAGGATTAATAAAATGGCGTTGAAAGTGATAGAGAGTCATTCCCCTCAGGAGACGTTTGCAATAGGGGAACAGATTGGAAAAGAAGCGCAGCCCGGTCAGGTATATACCCTGATTGGTGACCTTGGCGTGGGCAAGACCGTATTTACCCAGGGTGTGGCAAATGGACTTGGCATTACAGAGCCCGTGAACAGTCCTACTTTTACCATCGTTCAGATTTATGAGGAAGGCAGGATGCCTTTTTACCATTTTGATGTGTATCGCATCGGAGATGTGGAAGAAATGGAAGAAATTGGATACGAGGACTGTTTCTATGGAGAAGGAATATGCCTGATTGAGTGGGCCAATTTAATTGAGGAGATTTTGCCGGAACACTATATCCGGATCACCATTGAAAAAGATTTGGATAAGGGCTTCGATTACCGAAAGATAACAGTGGAGGACAGATAGATGAAAATATTGGGACTGGACAGCTCGGGATTGGTAGCAAGTGTGGCAGTTGTGGAAGACGATGTGCTTCTGGCCGAGTATACTGTGGATTATAAGAAAACACATTCTCAGACGCTGCTTCCCATGCTGGATGAGATTCGCAGTATGATAGAAATGGACCTTGGCTCCATAGATGCCATTGCCATAGCAGCAGGACCGGGCTCCTTTACCGGGCTCAGAATCGGTGCGGCAACTGCAAAAGGACTGGGGCTGGCCCTTGATAAACCGTTAGTAGAAGTGCCCACTTTGGAGGGATTGGCTTATCAGCTTTGCGGCACAGACAGGCTGGTATGCCCACTTATGGATGCAAGAAGAAATCAGGTATATTCCGGAATCTACAGCTTTTGCCGCGAAGGCCTGAGCTTCCGTATGGATGTGGTTAAAGAACAGTGCGCGGTGGATATCTCTGTGATGATAGAAAGCTGTAACGAGTTGGGAAAAGAAGTGATCTTCCTGGGAGATGGCGTTCCCGTATTTGCAAAGAAGCTTGCAGAAGAAATGAAAGTTCCTTACAGCTTCGCCCCGGCTCATTGTAACCGTCAGTCTGCTGCCAGTGTGGCAGCATTGGGGGTTGTTTATTATGCTCAGGGTAAAACTGTGACGGCAGCAGAGCATCAGCCCGAATACCTGCGCATGAGCCAGGCAGAGAGAGAACGCGCAGAAGCAGAGCGGGCAGGGAACAAGCATGCGCAGGAACAGCACTAATTATATGGGAAAGCCGGAGGCAGTCATGAGTGAAAATCTGATAATTCGTCCTATGGAGCCGGAGGATGTGGAGCGTGTCAGCCAAATTGAGGCAGAATGCTTTACCATGCCCTGGTCTGCGTCAGCATATCGTGACGTACTGAAAGATGAAAAGTACCTGTACCTTGTGGCTGTCATAGACGGTCAGGTAGCAGGAATGTGCGGTGTCACCAATATTCTGGGAGAAGGTGACATTAATAATGTAGCTGTTACAGAAAAATACAGAGGGCATGGAATCGCTTCTGATATGCTTTCCGAGTTGATATGCCGTGGGGAAGCTTTGGGGATCAAAGAGTTTACTCTGGAAGTGCGTGTCAGCAATGCATCGGCGATTCATGTCTATGAGAAACTCGGATTTCGTTCAGAGGGGATCCGTCCCGGGTTTTATGAAAAACCGATAGAAGATGCCATGATCATGTGGCGCAGGCAGACAGTACCAGCAATTACCACTTAAATATGACAAAATTTTCGCTATAATCAGAGCTGTAACAAGTATATAACCCACACAAATGTTAAAGGGAGGATTATTATGCGTGAATATCATATAATAGAATGTAATGAACTGGCAAAAGTAGTGTGCAATGGCTGCGGAAAAGAACTGCGGGTAGAAAACGGTTACCTGAAAGAAGAATGCTTCAGTGCTGAACAAATCTTTGGATATTTCAGCCAAAAGGATGGAGTACGCCATCGCTTTGACCTGTGCGAAGCATGTTATGAAAGAATGATCAGCAGCTTTGCTGTTCCTGTGGATGAGGACGAGGTAGAAGAACTGCTTTAAATTATGAAAAGTGAGGAAAAATATGCTGGATGTATGTTTACTGGGCACCGGTGGTATGATGCCGCTGCCTTATCGTTGGCTTACGTCTCTGATGATGAGATATAATGGAAAGAGTATATTGATCGACTGTGGGGAGGGAACCCAGATTGCTTTGAAGGAAAAGGGCTGGAGCCCCAATCCTATTGATATTATCTGTTTTACCCATTACCACGCAGATCATATCAGCGGCTTGCCGGGGATGCTGCTCACGATGGGCAACGCGGAGCGCAAAGAGCCTCTTACTCTGATCGGGCCTAAAGGACTGAACCGTGTGGTGAGCGCACTGCGTGTCATCGCACCGGAGTTACCCTTTGAAATCCGGTGTATTGAGATTACTGAAAACGAACAATGTTTTTCATTTGACGGGTTCCGCCTGGAAGCTTTCCGTGTAAACCATAATGTTCTCTGCTATGGATACAGTATGGTTATCGAACGGGCAGGCAGGTTCCAACTGGAAAAAGTATTGGAAATGGGCATCCCTAAGCCCTACTGGAGCAAGCTGCAAAAAGGGGAAACCATTATTGACGGTGATATGACCTATACGCCGGATATGGTGTTGGGAGAGGCCAGAAAAGGACTGAAAGTGACTTATTGTACAGATACCCGACCTACGGAAAGCATCGAAAGACATGCAGTTGGCTCTGACCTTCTTATATTGGAGGGAATGTACGGAGAGCCGGACAAGCTGGTGAAAGCCAAAGAAAATAAGCATATGACCATGTATGAGGCTGCCAAAATTGCAGCTGCGGTCGAAGTTCCCCAACTGTGGCTTACTCACTACAGCCCCTCCATGACCCATCCGGAAGAGTTTATGAAAGATGTAAAAAAGATTTTTCCCCGGGCAGTTGCGGCCAGAGATGGCAGAACTATGGAGCTTAAGTTTGAAGATGAGGAAGAGAAGCAATGAGTGATACAAAAGATATAATCATTTTAGCAATAGAAAGTTCCTGTGATGAGACAGCAGCCTCTGTGGTGAAGAACGGCAGAGAGGTGCTGTCTAATGTGATTTCTTCTCAGATCGCGCTGCATACTCTGTATGGCGGTGTAGTACCGGAAATTGCATCCAGGAAGCATATCGAGAAAATCAACCAGGTAATTGAAGAAGCCCTGAAAGAGGCAGGTGTAACCCTTAAAGATATTACCGCCATCGCAGTGACCTACGGTCCCGGACTGGTAGGTGCACTTTTGGTAGGAGTATCCGCAGCCAAAGCTATCAGCTTTGCGACAGGCATACCTTTGATCGGTGTACACCATATTGAAGGCCATATCAGCGCTAATTTTATTGAAAATAAGGAATTGGAGCCGCCGTTCGTCTGCCTTGTGGCCTCCGGTGGACACTCCCACCTGGTGGTAGTAAAAGATTACGGAGAATACGAAATCATCGGTCGTACCAGAGATGATGCGGCAGGAGAAGCCTTTGACAAAGTCGCAAGAGCTATCGGGCTGGGCTATCCCGGTGGTCCGAAGATTGACAAGCTTTCCAAAGAAGGAAATCCCGATGCCATTCATTTTCCAAGAGCTAAAGTGCAGGAAAATGAATATGATTTCAGTTTTAGTGGGTTGAAATCAGCAGTCCTGAATTACTTGAATGGCTGTCAGATGAAAGGGGAACCTGTCTGCAAGGCAGACGTAGCAGCCTCTTTCCAGAAAGCGGTTATAGAAGTACTGGTGGAGCATTCCCTCCATGCAGTGAAAGAATTTGGTTTCGATAAATTTGCCATAGCCGGAGGGGTCGCCTCCAATTCTTCTTTGCGTGCAGCGTTTGAAGAAGCATGTGCGAAGAACCATGTGACTTTTTACCATCCATCCCCTATATTCTGTACGGATAATGCGGCCATGATCGGTGTGGCGGGATACTATGAATACCTGAATGGGGTTCGCAGCGGACTGGATCTGAATGCAGTACCCAATCTGAAACTGGGAGAGCGATAAATGATGCCTCAAAAAATTACAACCATTGCTATTGTATTATCCGCCGGCCAAGGCAAACGAATGAACAGTGCCACTGCCAAGCAATATTTGCTGCTAAAGGAGAAACCTATTCTGTACTATTCTCTGAAAGCATTCCAGGACAGCTGCATAGACCATATCATTTTGGTTACAGGTGCAGCTGATAAGGAATACGTTCAGAAAGAAATCGTAGAAAAATATGGTTTTACCAAAGTACGCTGCATCGTGGAGGGCGGAAAAGAAAGATATCATTCTGTTTACAATGGTCTTCAGGCTGCCAAAGCCTATGGGGAGGGCGAGAGCTACACCTTTATTCATGATGGCGCCAGACCTTTTGTCACCGGAAAAATAATTGAGACTGCCCTGGCCTGTGTGCAGAGAGAGCAAGCATGTGTAGTCGGAATGCCTGTGAAAGATACCATTAAGATTGCGGATGAAGAAGGATATGCCGCCAGTACTCCTAAGAGAAGCCTGGTCTGGACTATACAGACACCTCAGGTATTTGCCTTACCTTTAATCAGTGATGCCTATCAGAAATTGATTGATGGTGAAGAGGAATTGCTTGGCAAGGGAATTTTTGTGACAGATGATGCCAGTGTGGTAGAATTGTTTACGGATAAAAAAGTAAAATTCGTACAAGGATCCTATGAAAATATTAAAATCACCACACCGGAGGATCTGGATGTGGCAGAAATCTTTTTGCAAAAATGCTGATAAAATGGGCGTTTACGGCATTTCAAAAAAATTTTTGAAAAAAAGTGAAAAAAGTTGTTGACAGTTGGAAGCTTTTTTGATATTATATGTCTTGCGCTGAGCGAGAACGGAAAACAAACAGCACAGTGCTTGTTTGGAGAGATATCGAAGTGGTCATAACGAGGCGGTCTTGAAAACCGTTTGTCCGCAAGGGCGCGTGGGTTCGAATCCCACTCTCTCCGCTGGGAGCGAATGTGATTCTTCCCTGGTAATTTTATAGAGTTGATGAATCAGCTTATCTGGAGAAGTACCCAAGAGGCTGAAGGGAC
>JAZQAT010000059.1:0-13859 GCA_045545375.1 Acetatifactor sp. | reverse complement strand
CTTATGATTTGCTTCCTGATCCAGCTCAATACCCAAATATCCCAGATACTCACACACCATGTTTCTGACAATCGGTCCATTCTCTCCAACACCTGCGGTAAAGCAGATAACATCTACACCATTCATAGCAGCGGTATAAGCACCAATGTATTTTGCCACATTATAACAGAAGGTTTTCATGGTACGAATAGCATGTTCGTCACCATTGTCACAGCCTGCTTCCAAATCACGGAAATCAGATGAAAGATTGTTAGACAAACCAAGTACACCGGACTTCTTATTCAGGATATTCATAATCTCATCAATATCCTTACCTTCCTTATGTGCAATAAACTCAATAATGGCCGGGTCAATATCACCGGAACGGGTACCCATGATCAGACCCTCAAAAGGAGTCAGACCCATGGAAGTGTCTACACACTTACCATTCTTAACAGCAGATACGCTGGCACCGTTACCCAGGTGGCAAACAATAATCTTCAGATCCTCATACTTCTTACCCAGATCCTCAGCAGCTTTCTTAGATACATAGGAATGGCTGGTACCGTGGAAGCCATATCTTCTAATCTTGTACTTCTGATAATATTCATAAGGAAGACCATACATATAAGCTTCTTCAGGCATTGTCTGATGGAATGCAGTATCAAATACGGCTACCATGGGAGTGGTGGGCATCAGAGTCTTACATGCATTGATTCCGATCAGGTTAGCAGGATTGTGCAGAGGTGCGAGATCATTACACTCTTCAATTGCAGCCATAACTTCGTCAGTAATCACTACGGAAGCAGAGAATTTCTCTCCGCCGTGTACGACACGATGTCCTACAGCTCCGATCTCATCCAGGTTCTTCACCACTCCGGTCTTCTCATTGGTCAGAGCTTCCAATACCAGACGAATTGCATCTGTGTGATCAGCCATGGGAATTACATTCTTTTCTTTCTCACCGCCTGCAGGAGTATAGGTAATCATGCTGCCATCGATACCGATACGTTCACAAAGTCCTTTTGCAATACACTGCTCGGACTCGGAATTGATTAACTGGAATTTTAAGGAAGAACTTCCGCAGTTGATAACTAAAATATTCATTTTACTTTATTCACCTTTCCTATACATAAATCTTATTATAGTTCAGCTTTCAGCCAAACCCTTGCTTAATCGAAATTCAACTGTGCCTGAACAGCAGTCAGAGCAACAACACCTACGATATCTTCCCAGGAACAACCACGGGACAAATCGTTGACAGGTCTTGCAATACCCTGGAGCATAGGACCATATGCTTCTGCTCCACCCAGTCTCTGTACCAGCTTATATCCGATGTTACCGGCATCCAGATTAGGGAAAATCAGAACATTAGCCTTACCGTTTACAGGGCTTCCGGGAGCCTTGGACTTGGCTACACTGGGAACCAGTGCTGCATCCAGCTGCAGTTCGCCGTCCAGTACCAGCTGAGGATACTGCTCGTGAGCAATTCTGGTAGCATCTACCACTTTATCTACCAGTGCATGCTTTGCACTTCCCTTGGTGGAATGGCTCAGCATCGCAATTACAGGCTTAGGACCTACCAGTGCTTTAAAACTCTTTGCAGAAGTGTCCGCAATAGCAGCCAGTTCTTCTGCTGTAGGATCCTGATTCAGACCACAGTCTGCAAAGATAAAGGTACCGTCATCGCCCTGATCTTTAAACTGAGTATCCATAACAAAGAAAGCAGATACCAGCTTCACGCCGGGAGCGGTCTTGAGAATTTGCAATGCAGGTCTCAAAGTATCAGCGGTAGAATGGCATGCACCCGCTACCATACCGTCTGCATCACCTGCCTTAACCATCACAATACCGAAAGTCAGCCAGTCATTTAAAAGAATCTCTCTGGCTTGTTCCATGGTCATACCTTTTGCTTTTCTGGTTTCATACAAAAGCTCTACATATTCATCAAGCTTGGGAGTTGTTGCAGGATTGACGATGGTAACACCGGTAAGATCGATTTCCAACCATCCGGCACCATCCATAATCTTCTCTTCATTACCAACCATAATGATGTTGGCAATTCCTTCTTCCAAAATCTTAGCTGTTGCTAACAAAGTTCTCTTATCAGTGGTCTCCGGCAATACAATTGTCTTCTTATCGAATCTTGCACGTTCCTTAATCTTGTCAATATATGACATGTCAATTCTCCTTTCCCGCGGTTTCTCCGCTGCGCTCCTCACGCTGTCTTACCTTTTCGTACATTTAATTGTAAAAATTTGCTTCCCTCGTGTATACATTTGGGGCTTAACAAACTGTTCTGTTTGTATTATACTAAATGTAAGTTCAAAGTACAAGGTAAAATATGCGTTAAATTGTACATTTTCGGATACAGCTTGTTTTTTATTTAACGAAAAACGCTGATAAATCAAGAGGTGTAAGCGCTTTCAAGTATGTTATTTTTTTCACATGCGTTTTTGACACTTTTAAACGGTTTAGCGTTTACTGCAAATCTTTGGATTTCTGCGGTATAAGGTATAAGAGAGGAAACGATATGAAAGTCAACGGAATCATAGCTGAATATAATCCCTTCCACAACGGACACAAATATCATCTGGAAGCTTCCAGACTGCGCACAGGTGCTGATTTTACCATTGTTGCCATGAGCGGTGATTTTATGCAGAGAGGTACGCCCGCCATACTGAACAAATATGCCAGAGCTGAAATGGCATTAAAAGGCGGAGCCGACCTGGTGCTTGAAATTCCCGCATTCTTTGCTTGCGGCAGTGCAGAATATTTTGCTCACGGTGCCGTGTCTCTGCTGGATAAGCTGGGTGTAGTAGATTTTCTCTGTTTCGGAAGTGAATGCGGAGAAATAGAATCCCTCAAGCAAATTGCCGGCATTCTGGCAGAGGAGCCGGAAGGTTTCAAGAAACATCTGACGGCAAAGCTGTCCCAGGGATACTCTTTTCCTACTGCCCGCTCCCTTGCCATGCTCGATTTCAGTCCTTCCCTTGGAGATATCAACAATGTATTTACATCTCCAAATAACATTCTGGGAATCGAATATATCAAAGCCCTGATCCGCAGACAAAGTTCCATTCGTCCCTTCACCATTAAACGTGTGGGCTCACAATACCATGAAAAAAGACTGGGATACACCCAGCCTTCTGCCCTTGCCCTGCGGCATGCTATTTTCTCTCATGGCAACCTGGATACTCTGCAGGAACAAATGCCAGACAGCACTTTCGAAATTCTAAAAAACACCTGGGAATACTCTCATCCCATGCAAACAGATGATTTATCTGCTCCTCTGCTCTATAAACTAATCACAGAAGAATCAGCCGGCTTCGCTCACTATCTGGATGTCACTCCTGACCTGTCCGATAAAATCAGGAAGACCCTGTATCAATTCACCGGCTTTGACAGCTTCTGTGACCTTTTAAAAAGCAAAGACCTCACCCACACCCGCATCAGCCGTTGCCTGCTCCACATCCTCCTAAACATCACTAACGAGGATATGACCGGATACAAAGACCTGGATTACGCCCCCTATGCCCGCGTCCTCGCCCTGAAAAAAGATGCGACCCCCTTGCTTTCCGCTATCAAGGCCAACTCTTCCATCCCTCTTGTGACCAAACTGGCCGACGCAGACAAACTCCTGGAAGCCCCCGCCTTTGACATGCTAACCAAAGACATCCGGATCAGCCACCTATACAACGCCATAGAAGCCAATAAATGCAACGCCCCCATCCGCAACGAATACAGCACCCCCATCATCGTCCTATAACATTCTAATTTTTAAAACTATGAATCGGTGCCGGTATTCTTCCGCCGCGATTTACAAAGGCATCGCAGGAGAACCGGCTGACAGGCATAATCGGAGCATATCCAAGAAGACCGCCAAACTCTACTGTCTCGCCCACACCTTTACCAATAACAGGAATGACACGGACAGCTGTTGTCTTCTGGTTCACCATACCGATAGCCATTTCATCCGCAATGATCCCTGAAATGGTAGTAGCCTTGGTATCTCCCGGAATGGCAATCATATCCAGTCCTACAGAGCAGACACAAGTCATGGCCTCCAGTTTTTCCAGGGTAAGGGCTCCGGCTACTACCGCATCAATCATACCCTGATCTTCACTGACCGGGATAAATGCTCCGCTTAAGCCACCTACGTAAGAAGATGCCATAACGCCCCCCTTCTTTACCTGGTCATTGAGCAGGGCAAGGGCTGCTGTTGTACCGGGCGCACCTGCATATTCCAGACCGATTTCGCAGAGGATATCTGCTACACTGTCTCCGATCGCAGGAGTGGGTGCCAGAGAAAGGTCTACAATACCGAAAGGTACGTTCAGCATCTTGGAAGCCTCCTGAGCTACCAACTGTCCCACACGGGTAACCTTGAAAGCAGTTCTCTTAATCGTTTCGCAGAGAACCTCAAAATTCTCTCCTCTTACTTTTTCCAAAGCAGTTTTGACTACACCGGGACCGCTGACACCGACATTGATAATCTTATCAGCTTCTGTGACACCATGGAAAGCGCCTGCCATGAATGGATTATCATCCGGTGCATTACAGAACACTACCAGCTTGGCACAGCCAAGAGAATCATCTTCCTTGGTGTATTCTGCTGTCTGTAGGATCATCTCACCCATCAGCTTTACGGCGTCCATATTGATACCGGTCTTGGTGGAACCTAAATTCACAGAGCTGCAGACACGCTCTGTAGTAGACAAAGCAAGGGGAATAGAACGGATCAGCAGTTCGTCTGCCGGTGTCATGCCCTTACATACCAGCGCAGAATACCCACCGATAAAGTTTACGCCTACTTCTTTTGCTACGCGATCCAATGTCCGGGCTATGGATGCAAAATCTTCAACAGTCTTACATGCCGCACCACCAATGAGCGCAATAGGCGTTACAGAAATTCTTTTATTTACAATAGGAATTCCGAATTCTCTGGAGATCTCTTCTCCGGTACTTACCAGATCCTTGGCTGCTTCGTAGATTTTATGATAAATCTTATCATTCAGCTTCTGCAGATCACTGTCGATGCAATCCAGCAGACTGATACCCAGAGTAATGGTACGAACATCCAGATTTTCCTTCTCAATCATCTTATTGGTTTCGTTTACTTCAAATATATTTATCATGGAATTTTCTCCTTGGTTTCGAGTATTCTCTTATTAGATTCTGTGCATCTTATCGAAGATTTCTTCTTTCTGACACTTGATTACCACGCCGATTTCTTCGCCCAGTGCAGCCAGTTCATCTGCCATATCGCCAAACTGCTTGCTCATACCATTCGTATCCACGATCATCATCATATTAAAATATCCCTGTACAATGGTCTGGGAAATATCCAGAATATTAATTCCATTCTCTGCAAGATATGTACATACCTTTGCAATAATGCCTACTGTATCTTTACCTACCACTGTAATAATTGTTTTCTTCATGATCTCCTCCATTTTGTCGCAGCCGGTTTTATGAGTTTGACTGCTCTTTTTCGACTATGTTAACAGAACCCATTCCATTTTGCAAGCATTTCTTCATCTACGCAATGTGAATCACCGGTGATACCTCACTGCGATCAGCCACCTGCATCCTGAAATCATTGGCATTGTACGGATTGTCTCCCATGGTAATCTCCATTCTGACCGCCTCATAGGCAAGCTCCGGCAGATTATTTTCTTTGGACAAATGGCCCAGAACAATCGCTTGCAGTTTATCGTGAAGAATCTTGGAAAGAAGCCTGCCGGAATTTTCATTGGACAGATGTCCTCTGTCCCCCAGGATTCGCTGCTTCAAATAATAGGGATAAGGACCTACCTGAAGCATATTTACATCATGGTTAGCTTCTATCAGCACCGCATCCATCCCCCTAAGACTTTCCACGGTATAATCATTATAAATTCCAAGGTCAGTACAGATTCCTACTTTTTTGCTGCCATAACCAATGCGGTATGCTACCGGCTCTGCTGCATCGTGACTGATACGCATAGGATTCACCGTCAAATCCTTGATTACCAGCTTCTTATCTGCTTTTACTTCACAGAACAGTTCTTCATCTATGGCACCCATGCCCTTGGTGGAACGGATTGCATCAATCGTTCCCGCTGTGGCATATATGGGAATCTCATATTTTCTGGCTAACACTCCAAGACCGCTGATATGATCTGCATGCTCATGGGTAATGAGAATCCCATCTAAATCCCCGGCACTGAGCCCTAAGCTGTTTAGCCCGCTTTCTGTTTTTTTACCACTGATACCTACATCTACCAGCAAATGCGTGGCATCTGAACCTACATAGATACAATTGCCGCTGCTTCCGCTGGCAATACTGCATAATCTCATCTGTTACACCCTCCGGGAATATGTCTTTAAACGCTCATCTATCTGTCTGAAGCTGTCTTCCAGCACACCACTGTTATCAATCACAAAATCACAAGCCTCACGGAACGCTTCCTCAGATAACTGCTTGTCCATGATCTGGGTAATTTTCTGCGGTGTGTAACCTCTGCTTGCTTCCAGGCGGTTACGGCGTACCTTTTCATCCGCATAAATATACCACATTTCATCAACGATCTCTTTATAGCCGGTTTCAATCAAAAGTGCCGCTTCGATAAAGAACAATTCCACTTCCGGATTCCGGTTAGCCTCTTGTACACGATCCAAAAGATAATTCTGTACCGCAGGATGCACTAATGCATTTACTTTTAATAAAAGTTCTTTTTCGATGAATATCCTGGAAGCCATTTTCGCCCTGTCTATAGTGCCGTCTTCCTGCAAAATGCCTTTTCCCATAAGTTCCACGATTTTCCGGTAACATGGCTGTCCCGGAGACTGTACCTCATGTGCCACCTGATCTGCCAGATAAATCTCGCATTTGTAATGTTTTTTAATATATTGCAGGATCTCTGATTTACCGGCTCCCACTCCTCCGGTAATGCCTATTAATTTCATATGACGGTTCCCCTATCTTTTTATCTGTTATTTTATTCTATTTTGCTTCGTACCAGTTGTCACCGGTATGAAGATCTACTTCCAGACTTACAGCCAGTTCTGCCGCAGACTTCATATTTTCTTCCAGAATTCTGCGCACCTGCTCTTCTTCCGCTTTCACTGTTTCTATCAGCAATTCATCGTGTACCTGCAGAATCAATTTGGACTTCAGGCCTGCATCCTTTAACCCCTTCCATACCCGGATCATAGCTATCTTAATGATATCCGCTGCTGTTCCCTGTATGGGGGAATTCATCGCCACACGCTCTCCAAAGGAACGCTGCATGAAATTAGAACTGGAAAGTTCCGGCACAGGGCGTCTTCGTCCGAACATAGTCGTCACATAACCCTTTTTCTTAGCATCTGCAACCAGCATATCCAAAAATTCCTTCACTTTCGGATACGTAGCAAAATACTGTTCAATGTAAGCTGCTGCTTCCTTTTTACTGATGCTCAGGTCCTGACTGAGGCCAAAGGAACTGATTCCGTATACAATACCGAAATTGACCGCTTTGGCATTTCTTCTCTGTAGATCCGTTACTTCTTCAAAGGGTGTATGGAAAACCTTCGAAGCCGTGATTCTGTGAATGTCCTGATCCATATGGTAAGCTTCAATCAGCTGTTCATCTCCCGACATATGTGCAAGCACCCTCAGTTCAATCTGTGAATAGTCGGCATCCATGAATTCGCAGCCTTCTCTGGGCACGAATACCTTACGGATTCTTCTTCCCAATTCCATTCTCATGGGAATGTTCTGCAGGTTAGGCTCTGTGGAACTGATTCGGCCGGTGGCTGTAATTGTCTGATTGAAATTAGTGTGAATCCTCCGGTCTTTTCCTATGAAAGCAGCCAATCCATCCGCATAGGTGGATTTCAGCTTGGTGAGTCCCCTGTACTCCAGGATGTCATTCACAATCGGATGCTCGGGAGCCAGCTTCTCCAACACCTCCGCTGCTGTGGAATAACCGGTCTTGGTCTTCTTGCCGCCGGGAAGCTTCATCGTCTCAAAGAGAATTTCGCCCAACTGCTTTGGTGAATTAATGTTAAAGTTTACACCTGCCTGTTCATGGATGGATTGTTCCAGTTCCTCAATCCGCGCTACAAGGGCATCACCATAAGCCTTCAGTTCTTCTCTTCTGACCTCTACGCCTTCTTTCTCCATATCATAAAGTACCAGGGAAAGCGGCATTTCGATTTCTCTCATCAGGCTGTCCATACCGGCTGCTGCAAGCTTTTGCTCTAAAACACCGGCTGCCATGCGGGCCACATAGGCACCGTAACACAGATACTGCCCCATTTGGTCAGGCTTCTGCTCCAGAGCTGTTATGGGAGACATTTTACCGAAAGTCTCTGCATACCCCGGTATCATCAGCCCCAAATGCTCTGACGCGATTGCTTCTATATCATAATCATTCTTCAGCGGGTTCAACAGATATGCCCCAATCAGTACATCAAAATAACTTTCTGTATTGTCCTGACAAAGGAAGTCATACATTTGTTTTATATCAAAAGCGGCAATGGAAACCTTCTTCGACATCTGCATAACAGTATCCCGAATCTTTGCTTCTTCTTTCTCTTTCAAAAAATAAACAAAGGTACCGTTCTCCTCCAAAGACAGTGCTGCAGCAAGCATCCTGCCTCGCCCGGCCGCGGCTCTACTGTTTGATGCTCCGCCGGCTGTTGCTTCTGAGGCTGCTGTTTTCTCTGTCAGAGCCTCTCCGCCCGTCAAAAACTGTTCAAGCGTCATCTGAACCGCAACCGGTTCTTCTCTCTCTTCAGCTTCTTGCTTTTTATCAATCACCAGCCCCAGACCGACTCTGCCCGATACACGTTCTATAACCTTGATGAATTCACCGGCATCAGCACACACCTGAAAGCTCTTTGTCAATTCGCCCACATCTACCGTCTGATCTTTATCAAAACGATTCAGCATATTTTTAAATTCCAGCTGTTTAAATAAAGAATAAGCCTCCGGGGTAAAGAATCCTTCTGCTTTGGCCGTATCATAATCAAGTTCCACTTCACTGTCGGTTCGAATGGTAGCCAGCACCTTGCTCAGCCTCGCCAGATCCCTGTTGGCAATCAGAGACTCCCTGATACTCTTTTTACTGATTTCTTCCACGTGAGCATACAGGTTGTCCAGGGAACCATATTCCGTCATTAAGGCTGTGGCAGTCTTCTCCCCTACTTTCGGTACCCCGGGAATATTATCCGCTGTATCCCCCATCAATGCCTTCAGCTCAATAAACTGCAATGGGGTCACCTGATATGCTGCCAGTACATCTGCTGCATAATAGTCCTCTATCTCTGTCTTACCCATCTTGGTCTTGGGTATCCGTATCTTGATATGCTCTGAAGCAATCTGTAAAAGGTCTCTGTCTCCGGACACCAGCGATACCTCAATGCCCTTTGCCTCTGCCTTCTTAGCCAGTGTTCCAAGAATATCATCTGCTTCCAGACCCGCCTGCTCCATGATCACGATGCCCATGGCTTTCAGGACCTCTTTCATTACCGGAACCTGTTCCCTGAGTTCCTCCGGCATGGCTTTCCTGGTACCTTTATACTCAGCATACATCTCGTGGCGGAAAGTCGGTGCATGCACATCAAAAGCAACCGCCAGATACTGCGGCTTCTCTTCCTCCAATATTTTAAATAAGATATTCAAAAATCCATACACTGCATTGGTATGGAGTCCCTGTGCATTGGTCAACTCAGGCACACCATAAAACGCCCTGTTCAATATACTATGTCCATCTATCAGAACAAGCTTTTCACTCATCTATTCTTCCTTCCTATCTATTATCTGAAAACGATCCAAAGAACAAAACACAAAATCGCCGCCATGGAAATCAACTCCAGCAATGCCCCGAAATTCAATACCTTATCGCTTCGTCTGATTTTACGCTTCGCTTCCTCCAACCGCTTGTCTAATTCCCGGTTCAAATCAAAAGCATCTCCATCTTCCAGCCTTGCCATACCCTCTGTAACCAGAAATTGTATGGTCAATTCCTCCTTACACTCATTGCATGACCTGATATGATCGCAAAAGTGCTTCAGAGCAAAATATTCCATCTTTCCTTCGATGAACTCCGGTATCAGCCGCTCACATTCCTTACAATCCAAATATTCCTCCATAAGCGATCCTTTCGTACTGGCGTGCGCATTCTATAAATGCTACTCATAATCACAAGTAATATAATACATCATAATCAAGGGATTGGCTAGTAGATTTTTTATTTGATATATACTATAATAGATGTTGGGGGCAAAAGGTCTTTTGTCCCCAACTGATGCAAGCGTTAGCTGGATGGAGGTTGGGATGAAATTAGAAGGGTACTATTCATCTGGGGAGTTTGCGCGGATGGCGCAGGTTTCGGTGAGGACGATACGGTTTTATGATAAACAGAATATTTTGAAGCCATCCTTTGTTTCGGCTGGTGGGGCAAGGTTTTATACGGACTCGGATCTGGGCAGATTGCAGCAGATTTTATTGTTGAAGTATCTGGGATTTTCTCTGGATGATATCAGGGAAATGACCATTGGGGACAATGATTATCATTTGATGGTCAGTTCTTTGAATCTGCAGAAAAAGCTGGTGCAGGACCGTATGGAGCAGCTGCAGCTGGTTGTGGAGGCGATTGACAGCACGGTTGAGGCAATCGAGAAGGAGCATCAGCCGGATTGGAGCCGGATGCTTGATCTGATTCACCTGACAGGAATGGAGAAGAGTCTGAAGGACCAGTATCAGAATGCCAGCAATATATCTGCGAGGATCAGGCTTCATAGGGAGTTTTCCCAAAATACGCAGGGATGGTTTCCATGGATTTATGAACAGGCCGAAATTACAGACGGCATGAAGATTCTGGAAATCGGGTGTGGCAACGGCGCATTATGGACGGAAAATCTGGACAGACTACCATTACAGATAGCTATTACGCTTACTGATATTTCAGAAGGGATGCTCAGGGATGCCAGACGCAATATCGGTACGGATGATGGACGTTTTGATTTCCGGGTAATTGACTGTCATGAGCTTCCTTTTTCGGATAACAGCTTTGATCTGGTGATTGCCAATCATGTGCTTTTTTACTGTGAAGACATTGGTCGGGCCTGCAGAGAAATTGCCCGTGTTTTGAAGCCGGATGGATTATTTTTAAGCAGTACTTACGGCACGCATCATATGAAAGAAATCACGGAGCTGGTACAAGCTTTTGATAACAGAATCGTGCTTGCTGCCGAAAATCTGTATGAACACTTCGGACTGGAAAATGGTTATGATATACTGTCGCCTCATTTTACTCAGGTGATGCTTCGGCGCTATGAGGATTGTATCATGATCAATCAGGCAGAACCACTCATTGAATATATCCTCTCCTGTCACGGTAACCAGAATCAGATCCTTCTTGACCGTTATAAGGACTTTCGGACTTTTGCAGAAGAAAAAGTACACAATAATTTCCATATTACAAAAGACGCAGGTGTCTTTCTTTGTAAAAAATAGCTAAACTTATATTTTTTTGAAAAAAGTACTTGAAGGTGACGTTGGGTCACCTTTTATACTATATATAGTAACATTCGAAATTATTGATTTTAAATAAAGGAGACAATACAATGAAAGGAATCATCTTAGCCGGCGGATCCGGTACCCGTCTGTATCCGCTTACCATGGTAACTTCCAAACAATTGCTGCCGATTTATGACAAGCCCATGATTTATTATCCCATGTCTGTTCTGATGAACGCAGGTATCCGTGATATCCTGATCATCTCTACTCCTCAGGATACTCCCAGATTCAAGGAGCTCTTAGGCGATGGTCATCAGTTCGGTGTGACACTGTCCTATGCTGTACAGCCCAGCCCCGACGGACTGGCTCAGGCTTTTATCATCGGTGAGGAATTCATCGGCAACGATACTGTAGCCATGGTTCTGGGTGACAATATTTTTGCAGGCCACGGTCTGAAAAAGCGCTTAAAGACTGCCGTAGAAAATGCAGAATCCGGCAAGGGCGCTACTGTATTCGGCTACTATGTTGACGATCCTGAACGTTTTGGTATCGTTGAATTCAATGCAGAAGGAAAAGCTATCTCTATTGAAGAAAAGCCTGCAAAGCCCAAGAGCAATTATTGTGTCACCGGTCTGTATTTCTATGATAATAAAGTTGTAGAATATGCCAAGAATTTAAAGCCCAGTGCACGTGGTGAGCTGGAAATCACTGATTTGAACCGCATCTATTTAGAGCAGGACTGCCTGAATGTAGAACTTCTGGGACAGGGCTTCACCTGGCTGGATACCGGTACCCACGAAAGTCTGGTAGACGCTACCAACTTTGTAAAGACTGTAGAAACTCATCAGCACCGTAAAATTGCCTGTCTTGAAGAGATTGCTTATTTAAACGGCTGGATCACCAAAGAGGAAGTGCTGAAGGTATATGAGCTTTTGAAGAAGAATCAGTACGGCCAGTACCTGAAAGATGTTCTGGACGGAAAATATCAGGACGGCTTGTATTAATAGAAACAGATCATTATAAAACACAAGGAGAATCGAAATGACTATTATTGTAACCGGCGGTGCCGGATTTATCGGAAGCAACTTTATTTTTCATATGTTAAACAAATACCCGGAATACCGAATCGTATGTCTGGACTGCCTGACCTATGCAGGTAATCTGTCTACTCTCGCACCGATTATGGACAACCCTAATTTCCGTTTTGTAAAGGAAAGCATCACCGACAGAGAAGCTGTATACAAGCTTTTCGAGGAAGAGCATCCTGACATGGTAGTAAACTTTGCAGCTGAGAGCCATGTAGACCGTTCCATTGAGAATCCCGAAGTTTTCCTGGATACCAATATCAAGGGAACTGCAGTCCTGATGGATGCCTGCCGCAAATATGGCATCACCCGTTATCATCAGGTATCTACCGATGAAGTATACGGCGATCTGCCTCTTGACAGACCTGACCTGTTCTTCACTGAGGAGACTCCTATCCACACCAGCAGCCCTTACAGTTCTTCCAAAGCAGGCGCAGACCTTCTGGTACTTGCTTACCACAGAACCTACGGCCTGCCTGTGACCATCAGCCGCTGCTCTAACAACTACGGTCCTTATCACTTCCCTGAGAAACTGATTCCTCTGATGATCGCCAATGCTTTGAATGATAAGCCCCTGCCTGTATACGGTAAGGGTGAAAATGTGCGTGACTGGCTCTATGTAGAGGAACACTGCAAGGCTATCGACCTGATCATCCACAAGGGCCGCGTAGGTGAGGTTTACAACATCGGCGGACACAATGAGATGAAAAATATCGATATCGTAAAGATCATCTGTAAGGAACTGGGTAAGCCGGAAAGCCTGATCACTTATGTAACTGACCGTAAGGGTCATGATATGCGTTATGCTATCGACCCTACCAAGATTCATAATGAGTTGGGCTGGCTGCCTGAGACCAAGTTTGCTGATGGTATCAAGAAGACTATCCGGTGGTACCTGGATAATAAGGAATGGTGGGAAACTATTATTTCCGGGGAATATCAGGATTATTATGAAAAGATGTATAAAAATCGTTAATCTATCGTCTCACAGGCAAGCAATATTACATCAAGCTTTGTAACTGGCAGATAGGGCGGCTAACCATTCAATGATTAGCCGCCCTATCCTTTTAGTCCAAGACATTCATATGCCATCTGCCATTGGTAAAGTCCGGAATATCTACCACTGCTCCACCCTTTGCAATAGACATCTCTGAAAGCGCTGTAATTGCCATCCAGCTTGCCGCATCATATACATCTACAGGCATAGGTGTATCGTTGCGCAGTGCCTCAAAGAATTTCTTGAATTCCAGATAATCCATTCCATCATGGCTTCCCTGCACTCCATCATTCAGGTACTGCTT
>JAZQAT010000058.1:0-43866 GCA_045545375.1 Acetatifactor sp. | reverse complement strand
GTTGTTTTCTGAGATAATCTGTCGAATTTGTTCCTTTGCAACTGCCATAAAAATACTCCTTTTCGATAAGAATTGTCATATCTGAATTCTTACCAAAAAGGAGCCATTTCTTACCAAAAACACAAACTATTTTACACTACCTTTTATTTATATATACTTATTTTACAACACGTACTCTGAATACGCCTTCGATAGCCTGCAGTCTTTCAATGATATCTGCATTAGGTACTGTTTCAACATCAATCATGGTGTAAGCCGCTTCACCACGGGACTTATTCATCATGTTGGAAATATTGATTCCATTTTCGCCGAAGCATGCAGTAAACTGGGTAATCATGTTGGCGATGTTCTTGTGGAAAATTGCGATACGTCCTGCCTGTGTGCAGACGCCCATATCACAGTTAGGATAGTTTACACTATTAGCAATAGTACCATTCTCCAGATAATTCATCATTTCCTTTACAGCCATCTTTGCACAGTTGTCTTCAGATTCTTCTGTGCTGGCACCAAGATGAGGAATTACGATGCAGCCTTCCTGACCTGCAGTGGTGGGATTAGGGAAGTCAGATACATAGCGGCGAATCTTTCCATTTTTCAACCCAACCAGTACATCCTCTTCTTTTACAAGAAGATCTCTTGCAAAGTTCAAAAGAATCACACCATCTTTCATCTTATGAATTGCTTCTTCATTAATCATTCCTTTGGTAGAATCCATAAGAGGCACATGAATAGTGATAAAATCACAGTTAGAGTAGATATCATCTACATTCAAAACATGCTTTACAGTACGGCTCAGGCTCCATGCAGCATCTACAGACAGATAAGGATCGTATCCGTATACTTCCATGCCAAGGCTCTCAGCAGCATTCGCTACTTTGACACCGATAGCACCAAGTCCGATGATTCCAAGCTTCTTGCCCATCAGCTCGGTTCCTGCAAATTTCTTCTTTTCTTTCTCAGCAGTCTTAGCAATGTCAGCATTTTCATTGGAAGCTTTCACCCATTCGATACCGCCTACAATATCACGGGCTGCCAGAAGCATACCTGCAATTACAAGTTCCTTTACACCATTAGCGTTAGCACCGGGGGTATTGAAAACAACGATACCCTTCTCAGCACATTTTTCTAGTGGTATATTGTTTACACCTGCACCTGCTCTTGCTACTGCAAGAAGATTATCAGGCAGTTCCATCTCGTGCATAGAAGCGCTTCTTACCAGAATGCCTTCAGCAGCTTCTACGTTCTGGGTCAGTGCATAATTTGCAGTTAATTTCTCCAAACCTACTTTAGAAATAGGATTCAGGCAATGAATCTTATACATCTTCTTTTCCTTCCTCTCTCGGATATGTATTGCAGAAACTTAAACTAAATTCAGCTTAAGCATTCTCTGCTTCAAACTTCTTCATAAATTCAACCAGCTTCTCAACACCTTCAATAGGCATTGCATTATAAATACTTGCTCTCATACCGCCAACAGTACGGTGACCTTTCAAATTCTCAAATCCTGCAGCTTTCGCTTCCTTCACGAACTTAGCATCCAATTCTTCGCTACCGGTTACGAAAGGAACATTCATCAGAGAACGATCTTCCTTACGAACAGTACCCTTGAACAGCTTGCTCTCATCCAGGAAATCATACAGAACCTTAGCTTTCTTCTCGTTATATTCTTTCATGGCTTCCAGACCACCCTGCTTCTTGAGCCATTTAAATACTTTACCGCAGATATAGATACCATATGCAGGCGGTGTATTGTACAGGGAATCATTGTCTGCATGAATCTTGTATTTCAACATGGTAGGAGTTCCGGGAAGAACATCCTCGGTAATCAGATCTTCTCTGATGATGACAATGACTACACCTGCCGGGCCGATATTCTTCTGTACACCACCGTAGATGACACCATATTTAGTAACGTCTACAGGCTCAGATAGGAAACAGCTGGACACATCGGCTACAAGAGTCTTACCCTTGGTATTGGGAAGTGTCTTGAACTTTGTACCGTAAATGGTATTGTTTTCACAAATATATACATAATCTGCATCTTCGCTGATAGGCAGATCAGAGCAATCAGGTATGTAAGAAAATGTCTTATCCTCAGAGGACGCGATCTTATTTGCTTTTCCATAAATGCATGCCTCCTGATAAGCTTTCTTTGCCCACTGGCCGGTTACAATATAATCAGCCACACCATTCTTCATCAGGTTCATAGGAATCATTGCAAACTGCTGGCTTGCCCCCCCCTGCAAGAATAATACTTTATAATTATCTGGAATGTTCATCAGTTCCCGAAGATCAGCTTCAGCTTCTTTAATAATCGTGTCATAAGCTTTAGATCGATGACTCATCTCCATTACGGACATTCCTGTGCCCTTGTAATCAAGCATCTCTTCTGCTGCTTCACGAAGTACTTCCTCAGGCAAAACTGCCGGGCCTGCTGAAAAATTGTAAACTCTGGACATATCTCTTCCTCCATTTGTTTTAAAAATATAAATCACATTGTAATCATTTCGTGCGCTTTAGTCAACTAAATTGTTAAATTATTTTCAAATTTAGTACCAAAGTACTATTAGTATCATCAGTAAAACATAACTACCGGTACCCCGACCTCCACTTCCTCATATATCACCTTCATATTTTCATAAGGAGTATTGATACATCCATGGGAACCTGATGTTTTGTAAATTTCTCCACCGAATTTTTTTCGCCAACTGGCATCGTGGATTCCAATGTTCCCATTGACAGGCATCCAGAATTTCACCGGGGAAGCATATCCCGGGCCTCTCAGTATGCGATTCTTCTGCTTGGCGTAAACATAGTAGACCCCCTCCGGAGTCCCCCACTTCTTGCTCATGTTACCTGTGACGATGTCAGTTTCTACCAGGCACTCTCCATCTTTATAAAGGTACATTTTCTGATCTGTCATGTCTATCTCAATGTAAGTATCGCCGATATCATTCAGACCTCTGTGGTAAGCTTCTCTTTCATACTCCGGCACATGCACACCGCTGATGCGATTTACCAGTGCATCATAGAGATAAGTTTTCTCCGCTTCCCGATCCAGAAGCGTACCATAACTTCCTTTTGTCAGAGTAATTATATCCCCCCTTGTAGATGCAAAAGTCCGTTCTTTCTTATAGGTATCGTATTCATCAGCAAGTGAATCTATGAACGCATCAGTCTTATCTTTGGAAATAGCCAGGCTTCCATCTTCCTCTTCCTGAAAAGTACCATCCTCTTCACACATTAAAAATTCACCGATATTGGATTGATTCAGAACAATCTGTTCATCCCCCATATCGAATATGATTTCTATCTGCTGAAACTCCTCAATCTTTTCCCATTGTGCCAGAATCTTCTTCTGCTCTTCTGTGGTTTCAACAGCACGATATAGACTTTCATCCACAAGATTCAGTTCTGTCCGCCCATTCTCCACTGCATCCTTAAGTCGGGCATAACCTTCTTCTACATCCAGCCTGTTCTCAGTCAGACCTTTCAGCAGATAGCCTTCTTGCGTCCAAAGAATAGACAAAGAATCATCATTTTCCTGCGCTTCCCTGACACAAGACAGACTTTTCCAGAAATCATACAACAAGGTCTCATCATAATCCGTTTTAGGACTTGCTGCCAGCTCTTGCCGTACAAATAGTCCGATCGGCCATTGCCATGCTTTCTGAGAAACAAGAAGGTCACAAAGTGCTTCCGTATAATCCATAGAGTAAAGAAGCTCCTGCGCTGTAATCTCATAATTACGCTCCTGCAAATCTACAATACGAATACTCGGAGTCTCTGCTATCTGCAGAAACTCCGAGTTTACTTCTTCTACAGTCTTACCGGTGCAGTAGATACCATTGATCCATGTATTCATTGTAAAACGACTCATATAATACCATGTCATTACCACATATAACATAACTGCAGCAACACATAGCATTCCGACAAACACTACCATTTTTTTCAGTTTATTTACCGGATTATATTTCTTTTTCATTGTAATGTCCGCTTTACAGCTCCTTTGTATCGTAAAACTCTCTAATACTATCTTTAAATGACTATGCCTGCTTATTCTTCAGATCATCCCCGTCAAATACTTCACTGATAGGTGCTCCTGCAGGAACCATAGGGAATACCTTATCATCTTCAGGAATCATGCATTCAATCAGAACGGGTACTTTCAATTCAATGGCTTTACGAATAGCAGGTTCCACTTCTTCTTTGGTAGTAACTCTGATAGCTGCACAGCCAAGTCCCTCAGCCACTTTACAGAAGTCCACTTTATCACTCAGTATTGTCTGGGAATATCTCTTGCCATAAAAGAGGGTCTGCCACTGGCGAACCATACCCAATACATGGTTGTTGATTACCACTTGAATGACAGGAATGTTATAGCGGCTTGCTGTAGCCAGTTCATTCATGTTCATGCGGAAGCATCCATCACCTGCAATATTGATGCAGACCTTATCAGGCTGTCCTAACTGAGCTCCGATACATGCCCCAAGACCATATCCCATAGTCCCAAGTCCTCCGGATGAAAGGAAAGTACGAGGACTTGTGTACTGGTAATACTGGGCAGCCCACATTTGATGCTGTCCCACATCAGTTGTGATGACAGCTTTTCCTTCTGTCACCTTATCAATGGTCTCAATTACATAAGGGCAGGATAATACTTCGTTATCATATTTAAGAGGATATTTTTCTTTCAATTCTTTAATATGAGCCATCCACTCACTGTGGTTCTGCTTAGTCAATCTGCTGTTAATTTCTGCCAGTGCAGCCTTTAAATCACCAATAACAGCAGCATCTGCATGGATGTTCTTATTGATTTCGGCAGCATCAATATCCATATGTATGATTTTAGCATTTTCAGCAAATTTCTTTGGATTACCGGTTACCCGGTCAGAGAATCTGGCACCCATAGCAACCAATAGATCACACTGGCTTACACCCAGATTGGAAGTCTTGGTACCGTGCATACCGATCATACCGGTATATCTGTCGCTCTTTCCGTCAAAAGCACCTTTCCCCATTAGAGTATCGCATACCGGTGCATCCAGAAGTTCAGCAAACTGAGCCACTTCCTCTGCAGCATCGGAAGCCACTGCGCCACCGCCAAGATAGATGTAAGGCTTCTTGGCATTCGTAAGCAGTTCCACAACTTTATCGATATCTTCTTCTGTATAGCGGTTGATTCTCTCCATCGCTTTCGGAGCCTGAGGTGTAAACTCACAAACTGCAGCTGTTACATCCTTGGTGATATCAACCAGTACCGGACCCGGGCGACCGCTCTTTGCAATATGAAATGCCTTACGGATGGTGTCTGCAAGGATTTCCACATTCTTTACAATATAGCCGTGCTTGGTAATCGGCATTGTAACGCCTGCAATATCTACCTCCTGGAAAGAATCCTTTCCAAGCAGAGGAAGATTTACATTGGCAGTAATTGCTACCATAGGAACGGAGTCCATATATGCGGTGGCAATCCCGGTAACTAAATTGGTTGCACCGGGCCCGCTGGTAGCCATACACACGCCTACCTTACCGGTAGCACGGGCATACCCATCAGCAGCGTGAGCAGCACCCTGCTCATGAGATGTTAATATATGATTGATTTCGCCGGAATGCTTATAAAGAGCATCATATACATTCAGGATAGTTCCTCCCGGATAACCAAAGACGGTATCTACCCCCTGCTCTTTCAGGCATTCTACAACAATTTCAGCACCTGTCAACTGCATTTCTCTTATCCTCCTCTTTACTTCTTGGGAACATCCAGAACAGCACCTCTGTTACCGCTTGTAACCAGTTCGCGATATCTGGAAAGATATCCTGTTGTAACCTTAGGCTCTCTCGGCTGCCATTTTGCACGTCTTTCAGCAAGTTCCTCATCTGATACCAGTACATTCAGTTTATTTTCCGGAATATTGATGCTGATGATATCTCCCTCTTCTACCAGTGCAATTGGTCCACCCACAGCTGCTTCCGGAGATACATGTCCTATAGATGCTCCTCTGGAAGCACCGGAGAAACGTCCGTCAGTGATCAATGCAACACTGGAGCCAAGTCCCATACCGGCAATAGCAGAAGTAGGATTCAGCATTTCTCTCATGCCGGGCCCGCCTTTCGGACCTTCGTAACGGATGACTACTACATCACCGGCTACGATCTTGCCACCCTTGATCGCTGCAATTGCATCTTCTTCACAGTCAAATACTCTTGCCGGACCTTCATGCACCAACATCTCAGGCACAACTGCAGAGCGCTTTACCACACCGCTGTCAGGAGCAAGGTTACCCTTCAGGATAGCGATTCCACCGGTTTCGGAATAAGGATTCTCCACAGGTCTGATGACCTCAGGATTCTTATTGATACATCCGGCAATATTCTCACCCATAGTTTTTCCTGTAACAGTCATCACATCCAGGTGGAGCAGATTTTTCTTGGTCAGTTCGTTCATTTCGGCTTATACACCGCCTGCTTCATTCAAATCTTCCATATAAGTAGAACCTGCAGGAGCCAGATGGCACAGGTTAGGGGTCACAGCAGACAAGTCATTTGCCAGATCCAGATTCAGATCAACGCCGGCTTCTCTTGCAATTGCAGGCAGATGCAGCATGGAGTTAGTTGAGCAGCCAAGTGCCATATCTACAGTCAACGCATTCAGGAATGCTTTCTCAGTCATAATATCTCTGGGCTTGATATCCTTCTCTACCAGTTCCATAATCTTCATGCCGGCATGTTTAGCCAGACGGATTCTCTCGGAATATACAGCAGGAATGGTTCCGTTGCCTTTAAGGCCCATACCGATTGCCTCAGTAAGACAGTTCATTGAGTTAGCAGTATACATACCGGAACAGGAACCGCAGGTAGGACATACCTTTTCCTCAAACTCAGCCAGCTCTTCCATCGTCATGGTGCCTGCAGCCACGCTTCCCACTGCTTCGAACATAGAAGAAAGGCTTCTCTTCTGTCCATGTACATGACCAGCCATCATAGGACCACCGGATACGAAAATAGTAGGAATATTCAATCTTGCAGCTGCCATCAAAAGGCCGGGTACATTCTTGTCGCAGTTAGGGATACATACCAGACCGTCAAAACCATGAGCCAGAGCCATACATTCTGTACTGTCCGCAATCAAGTCTCTGGTAACCAGAGAATATTTCATTCCTACATGTCCCATAGCAATACCATCACATACTGCGATGGCTGGGAATACAACAGGCATACCACCTGCCATGGCAACACCCATTTTAACAGCTTCCGTAATCTTATCCAGGTTCATATGACCCGGAACAATCTCATTATAAGAGCTTACGATACCAATCATAGGTCGTCTGCGCTCTTCCTCTGTATATCCTAAAGCATTAAAAAGACTTCTGTGCGGTGCCTGCTGTGCACCGGTCTTTACTGAATCACTTCTCATATTCTTCATCCTCTCTGTTTATTTTTATCTATGATCAAGCAGATATTCGCAATCCGCTTCGCTACCTGCTCATAATCTCATAACCGCTATCGTGGTTTGGTTAAATTCTCTCTGCAAGCAGATCGCCCATCTGACTGCAGCTTACCTTAGTGCATCCCTCAGACATGATATCAACGGTACGATAACCATCCTTCAGAACCTGCTTTACTGCAGCATCAATCGCGTCAGCTTCTTTGTCCAGATCAAAGCTGTAGCGTAACATCATGGACGCGCTCAGAATAGTGGCAATAGGGTTAGCAATATTTTGTCCTGCAATATCAGGTGCAGAACCATGACTGGGCTCATACAATCCAAACTTGGTATCATTCAGGCTGGCACTTGCAAGCATACCGATGGAACCTGTTACCATACTTGCTTCATCAGATAAAATATCACCAAACATATTCTCAGTCAGAATCACATCGAACTGTGCCGGATTCTTAACCAGCTGCATGGCACAATTATCCACCAACATATGCTCTAAGGTCACTTCAGGATAATCCTTCGCCACCTCTTCTACTACTTTCCTCCAAAGCCTGGAAGAATCCAGTACGTTAGCCTTATCTACACTGGTAACTTTCTTGTTACGCTTCATTGCAATATCAAAGCCCTTGATAGCAATTCTCCGAATTTCATTCTCATCATAAGTAAGGGTATCAATGGCTTTCAGTACACCGTTTTCCTCAATGGTCTTACGTTCTCCGAAATAAAGGCCACCGGTCAGTTCACGCATGATCATCATGTCAAATCCTGCCGCACTGATTTCCTCTTTCAAAGGACAAGCACCAGCCAATTCCTCATAAAGCACAGCCGGACGAAGATTGGCAAACAGATTTAAAGCCTTACGAATTGCCAGAAGTCCTGCTTCCGGGCGAAGATTCGGGGGCAGCTTATACCAGGGAGATTTCGTCGTATCACCGCCGATTGAGCCCATCAGCACAGCATCTGCTGCTTTTGCCGTTGCAATCGCCTCCTCTGTCAAAGGCACTCCATGCACGTCAATAGAAGCACCACCCATCAAAATATCTGTAAAATTCATCGTATGGCCATATTTTAAAGCCACCCGGTTTAAGACCTTTTTAGCTTCAGCCACAATCTCCGGGCCTATTCCATCACCGGGAATACACGTAATCCGTAATTCCATAACCAACACCTTTTCCTTTTATGTATTCTTCAAATTCTTCAAATGCTTCAACACTGTACTTTATCAAAGTGCACCATTAAAGACTTTCTAAATATCATACCCGATACTCACTCAAATTTCAAGCCCTTTCTAAATAAAAGCTATGAATCACATTGACATATTGTTACTGTTCACACCCGCGCCATTCGCAAAACCGCACAGAATCAGGCGCACAGACAAACTTCCGGGGGCAAACGCAGTGATATTAGACTTGCTAACAGCCTGTATTTGATACTGGTTCTTTGTCAAAATACAGGCTGTTAGTCAAGTCTTATATCACTGTGACCGCCCCCGGAAGTCGTCTGTGCGCCTGATTGAGTGCGTCTCTTTGATTTATGATTTCAGCAGTTGTATCTCCAACTGATCCCTTATGCCTCTCCTGGTTTCTCAACACGGGTAATAGCAGACTTTTCCATAGGGATACGACAGTTCTTGTTATTACCGAATTCAACGATTACAGTATCGTCTGTTATGTCGATAACAATACCAATCATTCCACCTGTAGTAAGTACACAATCACCGATCTCCAGAGCTGCAAGCATAGCAGCAACTCTCTTCTGCTCCTTCTTCTGAGGTCTCATGAAGAAAAACCACATAGCACCAATCAAAACAGCATAAATCACAAAGGTCATAACAAGACCCATAGTTCCTCCTGCGGCTTCAGCAGATGCTGCATCTGTAGCGGTTAATAAAATGTTCATTTTCTTTCCTCCTGCATTGTATTGCTTAATATTCAAGCCTTACAGTCAATAATACACAAAAATGTTCATATGGGCAAGTAGTTTCTACAATAAAAGTATAAAATTTTTGTAATCAGGGCTGTATTTTCTTTTTACAGTGCTGCAATGTCCCGATTCAATCCAGCGGTGTCGCCATATTTTCCAGCTTCTGTTTCTTATATGCAGCAAAATTTCCTGCATCCAGGGCATCACGTATCTCTTCCATCATCGTATTATAGAAATAGAGATTATGAAGCACGCAAAGGCGCATGCCAAGCATTTCTTTCGCTTTCAGCAGATGTCTGATATATGCTCTGGAATACCGTTTGCAGGCCGGACAATTACATCCCTCCTCAATCGGTCTGTCATCCAATTCATATTTTGCATTGAACAGATTAATTTTACCATGGTTGGTATACAAATGCCCGTGACGTCCGTTTCTTGTGGGATAGACGCAGTCGAAGAAATCCACACCTCTCTCTACCCCTTCCAGAATATTGGCGGGGGTACCCACGCCCATCAGGTAAGTAGGTTTTTCCAAAGGAAGATAGGGCACCACCTCATCCAGAATGTGGTACATCTCTTCATGAGTCTCTCCCACTGCCAGACCGCCTACGGCATAGCCATCCAGATCCATTTCTGTAATCCGTTTTGCATGTTCAATACGGATATCATCATAAATAGCGCCCTGATTAATGCCGAATAGCATTTGATGGGGATTAATGGTATCCTCAAGACTATTTAAACGATTCATCTCCCGTTTACAACGTTCCAGCCATCTGGTGGTACGTTCCACGGAAGCCTGCACATATTTCCTGTCAGCCTTACTTGGTGCACATTCATCAAAAGCCATAGCAATTGTAGATGCCAGATTGGACTGAATCTGCATACTTTCCTCAGGTCCCATGAAAATCTTGCGTCCGTCTATATGAGAATTAAAGTAAACGCCCTCTTCCTTGATTTTGCGAAGCCCTGCAAGGGAAAATACCTGAAATCCGCCGGAATCAGTCAAAATTGGCTTGTCCCAGGACATGAATTTATGGAGTCCGCCTAATTGCTTAATAATGCGGTCACCTGGACGCACATGCAAATGATACGTATTAGACAATTCCACCTGGGTCTTGATCTGCTCCAAGTCTGAAGTCGCCACGGCTCCTTTAATCGCAGCCACAGTTCCCACATTCATGAATACCGGGGTTTGAATGACACCATGCACAGTATGGAATTCCCCACGTTTAGCACGGCCTTCCTGTTTTAACAATCTATACATGAAAATAATACCTCCTGTTTTCTAAGCTGATTATATGATGTCCAAATGGATATGCAACATCAATATCATCATTTCATCCTATTATATCGTTTCTTCACCAAAAGATAAAGTATTTTTCATAATTCCAGTTGCGAATTTCTTACAGATTTTATATAATCAATTGGTAGTTTGAGAAAAATTGTTAATTTTATACCCTTAATATGGAGGTACACACATATGGCAGGTTCCACATTTGGCACGATATTTCGCATCACCACCTGGGGGGAATCCCACGGCAAGGCACTGGGTGTTGTAATTGACGGCTGTCCGGCAGGCCTTTCGTTATGCGAAGCTGATATCCAGAAATATCTCGACCGCCGCAAGCCCGGTCAGAGCAGCATCACCACCCAGCGCAAAGAAGCTGATGAAGTAGAGATTCTTTCCGGAGTATTTGAAGGAAGGACCACCGGTACCCCGATTTCTCTTATGGTTCGCAATACTTCTCAGATATCCAGAGATTACGGCAATATCGCCACCTGTTATCGCCCGGGACATGCAGATTATACCTTTGATGCCAAGTACGGTTTCCGGGATTATAGAGGTGGAGGACGTTCTTCCGGACGCGAGACTATCGGCCGTGTGGCTGCGGGTGCCATTGCAGCTAAGATATTAAATCAGTTAGGAATCGAAATTCTTGCTTATACACGCAGTATCGGTCCTTTTACAATTGATTATACCAGATTTGATAAAGATGCGATTTATTCCACGCCTACTGCTATGCCTGACTATGAAACAAGCCGGAAAGCTTTTGATTATCTGCAGAAATCCCGCGAAGCCTGTGATTCCGCAGGAGGCTGCATGGAATGTATCATCAAAGGTGCTCCTGCCGGCATCGGTGATCCCGTCTTTGAAAAGCTGGATGCTAACCTGGCCAAAGCCATGATGTCCATAGGTGCTGTAAAAGCTGTAGAAATCGGGGACGGAACAGAAGTTTCCTCCAGAAAGGGCAGCGAGAATAACGATGCTTTTCTAATGAAAGGCAATCATATCACCAAAGCCACCAATCATGCCGGAGGTATTTTGGGAGGCATCAGTGACGGAAGCGATATTATTATCCGTGCATATGTGAAGCCTACTCCTTCTATCTTCCAGACCCAACGGACGGTAACACAGACCGGAGAAGAAATCGAACTGCAGATTAAAGGTCGTCATGATCCCATTATCGTACCCAGAGCAGTCGTTGTCATGGAGTGTATGGCTGCCCTCACTGTGCTTGATGCTATGATGGTCAATATGTCAGCCAGAATGGATTCATTGGAACAGTTTTACACCAAGTAAATGCAAAGCACTTTTTAGAAGCTATCACTAAAAAGACAGAAAAAGCAGGTTTAGAGAATTCATCTTATTTCTCTAAGACTCTGCTTTTTCATTTCATTCTCAGTTTTTTTGGTTCAAAACATATAGCATTAATTATCCAAACGATAGAATACAATGCAGTTAGGCTGGTTTATCTTAATTTCGGGCCCGTTCATAATAATCGTATGATTCTTTGTGTCTACTTTAAAGAATGTCATATTATTAGTTTCATGGTTCAGTGATACCAGGAATTTTCCTCCCGGGAACAACTCTGCATCCTTAGGATAATCTCCGCTGACAGGAAGGCAGAAATTCTTGGTGAGCAAACCATTCTCCATATCCACATCAAATAGTACCACAGTATTGTCACCTGCATTTGAACTTACCAGATACTTATAATCATCGGAAAAGCTGAGCGCACTTGCTGCATTATTCGCAAGATTGTCACTATCTGCGATTGTAGCAATCGTCTGAATCTTTTCAAACCAGGGATTTCCATTTCTCTCTTCATAACGGTATACATCTATATAACATTTCCACTCATGCACTATATAAACATACTGACCATCCTTAGAAATTTTAATATGTCTGGGCGCCGATTCAAGTTCACTTCTGATGACATCCACCAGCTTCACAGTTCCACGCTTCACATCAAAACGATATACATTTACATGATCCATTCCCTGATCAGCTACCAACAAATACTTGTTGTCATGAGTCATGCGGGCACAGTTAATATGTGGGCGGAAATTTCGTTCTGCAACACTTCCGAGACCCTTATGGAAAATTTCATCTGTTATCTTTCCGATAGATCCATCCTCTGCCAGTTTCAATACTGTCAGCTTACCATCGTGATATCCCGCAACAAAAAGATAAGAATCCGTATAATCTGTTGACAGATAACATCCTCTCATACCATTGATGGGAGCAAAATTAATCAGTTCCAGGCTGCCATCTGCCTGAATACTATAAGCTTCTACGCCAAAATCTGTAATAGAATAAAGATATTTTCTGTTATGGGAAATCGAAATATAAGATGAATTGGAAATCTCTACTTTATCTTTTTCCTTGAATCTGCCATTTTCCATATCTACGTTGTATACTCTGATGCCATGGCTGTCACCCATTGTATATGTAGAAACATAAGCAACATAATTATCTTTCTTTTTATTAACCATGTGACTTACCCTCCTTCGCAATCTTTCATATAGTTTACCACAAAACAACCATGAATGAAATACCCTTTCCGTTAAAAAATAGATTTTTCTGTTACAGTTCAGCCATAGCCCGTATGACGAGCGAATCATGCTTGCATGAATGAGCACGTTGTACGGGCCATGAGCAGAGCGCCTGCTTATGAGCAAAGATAGCTGCGAAGCAGCGGAAAGCGCCGCAGGCGCGGCTTTGCGAATGGCGCGAGCTGAACAGTAACATTTTCTGTCATGACCTGTTGCAGCTGAAACCAGTACTATTAGAAAAGGCAGCATAGTCAATACTATGCTGCCCGCAAATCGCACGTTTCTGTGCTGACTGTTTAAGATCAGTCGTTGTCACAGCCACATGTCTCATTTCTGGAAATATCGGGGTACCTTGATGTGGATACAGGTGTTTCTCGTCTGCGATCATCGTCCCATCTGCGGTTGCCCTCCCATCTACGGTCATCATTACGTCTGCGATCTTCATCGCAGCCACAATCATCTTCTCTTCTTCGGTCATTATCGCGTCTTCGGTCATCATCGCAGCCGCAGTCATCATCCCGTCTACGATCATTATCGCGTCTTCGGTCATCATCGCAGCCACGGTCATTGTCACGTCCAGAACCATTATCACGGCTACAGCCATTGTTACAGTCACGGTTACTTTCTCGTCCACGGTTATCTATACAGTCACAGTCATCTTCACGGCCACAGCCATCGCCGCAGCCGCTTCTCATGCCGCATCTGTTTCCTCCACAGCAAAACAGCAGCAGAAAAATCCACAGGCAATTCATTATCAAATCTTCCTTTGATTGGTTTACTTTATCATATTCCCAATTTAAAATTTTGTGCCTGTCTTTGCCTTCCTCAGGAACTCTTCACGGATGTACCGAAAGGTCTTCTCTTCCCCTTCTTCAGCTAACATTTCCAGAAGTTCCAACAATACTCTGCGTGTGTAGGGATGTAAAGGTGCCTTGTCTGTTCCTCTGTAATAATATTCGAGGGGTGCTTTATCCGTATAGTTATCTCCATGATATACTTTGCATGCAGCAATACGATCCATCATCATTTCCGCAATATACTTATCCGGCATAGGGACCGGAGCCATTCCGCCCGGCACATCATCCAGACTATAATCAATCCAATATTCGTAATGATGCATGTTGCGTCCTTTATGATGAAGCCATGCAGTGGAATAACCGATATCTTCCCGTTCTGCATTATTGGGACTTCTGTCCCCCTGGTAATACTTAATTCCCACCTTGAATTCCGTAATACTATATTTAGATATATCATGAAGAATTCCCTGTTTGTATAACCCTATAGCGAAACAACCTTTTGCTACCAGGTATTTATGATATGTTATAGTTTTAAAATGTTTCCAGACTTTACTCATTCTCTTTCCTCTCCCTGCCAATAAATACAGCCACCGTCCTGGGTGGTATCCACTATCAGTGCTGACTTCCCCAAAATTGCAACCAACCCCATTATACTTTTTTTCCATAAACTTGTAAATCTATTGCGCAAAAAATCTTCAAGTGGTAATATTATAGAAGACAGACGAAAGAATAGGCGGGTTTGTCTCCCTTGCGCAATCGCCTGGCGCAGATAGGAAATCATATGGGTAAAAATAATTACGAAGACGAAGAAATGACCGTTGAACTGGAACTTGAAAACGGTGAGGTAGTCAACTGTGCAATCATCACCATCCTTGCCGTAGAAGGACAAGATTATATTGTTCTGCTGCCGCTGGACGAGAATGGTGAAAATCAGGACGGAGAAGTATGGTTCTATCGTTACAGCGAGAATCCGGACGATCCCAACGAAGAGCCTGAGCTTAGTTTCATTGATGATGACGATGAATACGAGCGCGTATCCGATGCTTTTGATGAGTATCTGGACAACTGCGAATTTGATGAACTGGTAGACGGTCAGGAATAGAACTCATCAGATTCACTACAACATCTTATTCCAAACTTGCTTCTGCACCAGCGGATTTAAGAATCTGGACATCAACCTGGGGCGTTCCTTTGTGCCGGTCACGAAGGTCAGCTCCAGGTATTCTTTTGCCCTGGTCATAGCTACATACAGCATCCGTCGTTCCTCTTCCACTGTTTCCTCCGACTGCATGTGACCATAGGGAAATGTTCCTTCATTTACATCAGGAATCCATACCCTCTCAAATTCCAATCCTTTAGACGCATGCACGGTCATCAGCCTCACCCCACTTTTGGCGGAATTCTGCTGATTGATACGTTCATTACTTTCATCGAACGAGTTCCTCTTATCAGTCCTTTTTTTCATCTCCTGTCTGAATACCTCCTGATATTCCATCCATTCTTTCGTATTAGAATAGCCCTTTAGTTCTTCGCCGGCCATTTCCAGCAATTCCATCCATTCCGAGAACTTTGCTTTGTCAAGTGCAGCTTTTCTGCGCAAATAAGCCTCATATCCCATTCCTTTTCTTAGATAGGAAATGGCTAAATATGGACTCAACTTTCTTAAACGTTTCAGACCATCTTCCAGTTCTCCCAGCTGTATGAGCAGCCTTGGAAGTTCCTCAGGATAAGCATATTTCCTGTAATACGTTCTGATGTCCTCAAACGTTACAATTTCCTTCTCCAAAGCTTCCCTCCGAATGCCTCTATAGGGCTTATTCATAATCTGTAAGAACTGGCTCCTTCTCAAATCGCCACCGGCCACTCTGAAAAAAGCGCTGATATCCTGCATCACAAAATGATCATAGATGCAGCTTCCTTTCTCTTTCATTACATAGGGAATACCTGCCTTTAACAGTACGGAAGCAAAACTCTGCATCTGAGAATTGGTACGGAATAATATTGCTGTTTCTATTAACTGTTCTTCACTCAACGTGGATAAGCATCCTGTCAGATACCGGTATTCTTCACCCTTATCCACATAACTTTTGACAGTTACCCGAGCTTTGACTTGTTTTGAATACTCCTCCTTAGCAGCTTTCAGCTCCTTCACAAAACGATTCTTATTTTCACTGATTACTTTAAGAGATGCTTTTACAATATCCGACCTGCTACGGTAATTTTTGTCAAGTAGCACCTGCTCACACCCGGGATAATCCTTCTGGAAATTCTTCATCAGGGAAGGTTCAGACCCGCGAAATCCGTAGATGGACTGATCATCATCTCCCACCACAAAGAGGTTGCACTTCTCTCCTGCCAGCAATCTGACAATTTTGTATTGCATGGGATTAATATCCTGAAATTCATCAATCAGAATATACTGAAATCGCTCTTGCCAGATTTTCAATATATTCTTATCATCCTGAAGCATTCTCAGACACTGATAGAGCATATCATCGAAATCCATCTTACCGGTTGCTGCTCTTTTCTCTTCATATTGAGCCAATATATGAGTAAATCCCTGTCGATAGGGTTCTTCCAAAATCTTTGCAGCCTTATCAGAATTGGCTGTATTTTTAAAATAACTGATGGCAGCCAGACATTTACCTGCATCCTCGTTCAGCACATCATTACCGGGAGAGGTAGTCTGCCCGATTGTTTTAATATAATCTTTTAAAAGGGGAATCATCAAGTGTTTCTTGTCAGAATCCTTTAGAATAGCATCCGCCTGCCTGCAGCCGGACTTAATGAGCATCTGATAAAAGATAGCATGAAAGGTTCCGAAATTGACAGGACAAATCCTGTTTTGCGATGCCAGGAACCTGCGCTGCATATTCATTGCAGCTTCTCTGGTAAACGTGATAACCAGAATATTCTGAGGTGGTACCTCAAAATGAGTGATCAGATTAGAGATTCTATTGGTAATGGTGAATGTCTTGCCGGAGCCGGGACCCGCCAGAACAAGCATGGGTCCCTCTCCGTGCATCACAGCCTTACACTGTGCTTCATTTAATTGGTCAGACATTCTGCAAAAGCTCGATACCCTTACGGATACGTTTTAAGCTTTCTTCTTTACCAAGAATCTCCATAATCTCTGTGGCTCCTGCCGGTGTCATCTGCTTACCGGACACAGCAGTTCTGATCGGCCACATAACATAACCATTCTTACAACCTTTCTTCTCTACATAACCGAGCAGTGTCTGATACAGCGCATCGTTACTGTAATCCTCCTGCTCTTCCAAAAGAGGCAGTACTTCTGTCAGTACCTCAAGGGAAGATTCTGCATTGGTCTTCATCTTCTTGTGTGCGTACATAGCAGAATCATACTCCGGAAGCTCCTCGAAGAAATCCACCTGTGCTGCAATATCCGGGAAGACTTCGATTCTGGTCTTCACCATAGCAGCTATCTTCTTTAAGTCTAACTCTTTGGTCAGTGCAGCTTTCAGATACGGCTCAGCCAGCTCATAAAAAGCATCAATATCCATTGCTTTCAGATATTCGCCGTTCATCCAGCGCAGCTTCACAATATCGAAGACTGCAGGAGACTTACTGATTCTTCTATAATCAAAATCACGGATCAACTCTTCCAGGGAGAAGATTTCTCTGTTATCCTCAGGACTCCAACCCAGTAATGCGATATAGTTTACAATCGCCTCTGTCAGGAATCCCTGCTCAATCAGATCTTCAAAAGAAGAATGTCCGCTTCTCTTGGACAGCTTCTTATGATTCTCATCAGTAATCAGAGGCAGATGCACATACACCGGTACCTCCCAGCCAAAAGCCTCATAAAGTCTTACATACTTAGGTGAAGAAGACAGATATTCATTACCTCTCACTACGTGAGTAATATTCATGGTATGGTCATCAACTACATTTGCAAAGTTGTAAGTAGGATATCCGTCTGATTTGATCAGAATCATATCGTCCAGTTTGCTGTTATTGACTGTGATATCTCCATAAAGCTCATCATGAAAGGTAGTGGTACCCTCTGTCGGGTTATTCTGGCGGATAACAAAAGGTTTTCCTGCAGCAAGATTAGCCTCCACTTCTTCCTTGGACAAATGCAGGCAATGCTTATCATAAATCATGATTTCCTTGCCTTCCACGATCTCTGTCTTTAAGCTTGCCAGTCTCTCCTTGTCACAGAAGCAATAATAAGCCTCTCCCTTGTCAATCAGTTCTTTGGCATACTTCATATAGATGCCGGTCTTCATTCTCTCACTCTGTACATATGGACCATAACCGCCGTCCTTGTCGGGACCTTCGTCATGAATCAGTCCTGTCTTAGCCATGGTACGGTAAATGATCTCCGTGGCTCCTTCCACAAAACGCTCCTGGTCTGTATCTTCAATACGGAGCATGAAATCTCCGCCCGCATGCTTTGCAATTAAAAACTCATATAAAGCAGAACGCAGATTTCCCACATGCATCTTACCGGTTGGGCTGGGTGCATATCTTGTTCTAATCTTAGTCATTGTTTTTTCCTCCATAAAACGTACTTACTACATTGTAAACGCTTTTAGGAAAAACTGCAAGGGTATTTTGCAGTAGTCCGGTTATTTTCAAAACCATGTACCAGAAAGGCTGAAGCTACTCTAACATGTACTCTCAGGAACCTGTTTTTCAGCTGCAGTTTTAAACCTCTGCACCTCTTTAGCCGCCTGAGGTATTGCAATATTCGTACCCGCCCCTGCTATACAGCCACCGGGACAAGCCATTCCTTCGATCAGACAGCCATTCTTTTTGCCGGCTTTTGCAAGCAGCAGCATCTTCTTACATTCTGCCAGACTTTCTGCGTGTTCAATATGTACTTCCGTGCCCGGATAATACTTCTTGATACATTCTTCAATAGCGCTGGCTACACCGCCCGCTACACCATAACCACGACCTGCACCGGTTGCATCCTGCATCTGATCCATAGCCTTGATTTCATCCAGCAAAATTCCTTTGGCCTCGAACATACCGGTCAGCTCTTCAAAAGTAATAACAAAGTCTACATCGGAACGAATGGTTCGGCGGCTGGCTTCCAATTTTTTGGATGCGCAGGGACCGATAAACACTACACTTGCATCAGGATGCTCAGCTTTGATAATCCTAGCAGTAGCCACCATAGGAGTCAGCTCATTGCTGATCTTATCAATGGTCTCAGGGAACAGATTTTTCGCCATTACAGACCAGGAAGGACAACAGGAAGTCAAGGCAAATGATTGCTTACCGCTGGCAACTTCTTTTACATAATGCTCTGCTTCTGCCATACAGCCCAAATCTGCACCGATAGCAGTCTCATATACATCAGCAAATCCTAATTCTTTCAGGGCAGTCTTGAACATCTCAGGTGTTACCTTGGGACCGAACTGTCCAACAAAAGCAGGCGCTACCTGAGCTATTATCTTACGTCCCGACTGCATCGCACGAATCAGTTGGAAGATCTGGGACTTGTCCGCTATAGCACCGAAAGGACAGCTTACCATACACTGGCCACAGGAAACGCACATATCATTATCAATGATTGCCCTGCCTCTGGCATCGCTTCTAATGGCATTAACACCGCAGGCTTTTTTACAAGGTCGCTCCTTGTGACAAATGGCATCATAAGGGCACACATCTTTGCACTTACCGCATTTGATACATTTGTCCTGATCAATGACAGAACGACCCTTTACCATGCTGATAGCACCTCTGGGACACACAGCCTGACAGGGATGCGCCATACAACCCATGCAGGAATCTGTAATCTCATAATGATGCTCAGGGCAGGCATTACACGCCGAAGGAATTACCTGCATCAGAGGCGGCTCATAATATTTTTCATCAATATTACTTTCCTCCAGACCTTCCGTCAGATGTCCCGGATGATTACGTTTCTCCTGGCGCAGGCTCATTCCCATAGCCAGTCGTATCATTTCCCTGATAATTGCTCTGTCACGATATACACTTTCCAAATATTCTGTTTCTTCATAATCTACGATTTCATAAGGCAACGCTTCCATATCGTCTTTCAGATTAGTGGAATTGAATGCCAGATTCGCTACTTCTTTAAATACACGCCTTCTTCTTTTACGAACCGGCGTGTCGATTCCTCTCATATTACTCATCTGTATGCTCCTCATCCAAATAATGATTTCATTATAAAATACAACATTTGATTTGTCAATCTTGCCCCTGTAGCCTATCAGGCTTGCAAACTCACCTGTTTTATTGCACACAACAGCACCCTGCAAGTTCTAAATCCTGCAGGGTGCCTAGCTCCTATATGTTTTCTTTTTAACCAGTTACAGAACAAGACTTCCAACCTGGTACACAATGGTAGCCACAACCCATGCAATCGCCAATTCAAATGCCATGACTTTTAAAGTAAATATCCAGGAATGACTTTCCTTCTTAATGGTTCCCACTGCAGCTGCACAGGGAATATACAGCAGGCAAAACAGCATCAGACAGTATGCATTTAACGGTCCAAAGTCAGGGTTTATCGCATGTACATTGGCAATTATAGTCTCCATACCGGCTGCTGAATTGGCATTGGATACCCCAAACAATACTGCGAAGCTGGATACTACCACTTCTTTTGCGGAGACACCTGAAATCAGTGCTACTGCAATCTGCCACATGCCAAGGCCGGCAGGCGCCAGCACAGGAACCAGCAATTTCCCAATCATAGCTCCAAAGCTGTCTGAAGGATTCTCTACCATTCCGGTCACACCGAAATTCAAAACGAACCAGATTGCAATAGAAGCAATAAAGATCGTAGTTCCGGCTTTGGTCAAGTAATCTTTTAGTTTGTTCCAGACATAAATCCAAATGGTTCGTCCGTTAGGTCTCTTATACTCCGGAAGTTCAATTAATAAAGAATCATTAATTTTACCTTTTTCCATCTTATTTAGTACCATAGCTGAAATGATTGCCACAATCATGCCGATAGCATACATAGAGAACGCTGCGCAGCTTGCATATTTCTCAAAGAACATTTCAGAGAACAATACATATATGGGCAATCTTGCAGAGCAAGACATAAATGGTGTTACCATCATGGTCTTTCTTCTGTCCTGTTCTGTTTCCAACGCTCTGGTAGCCATAATGGAGGGCACTGTACATCCAAATCCCAGGATCATAGGCAGAAAGGCTCTTCCGGACAATCCCACCTTCCCCATCACATTATCCATAACATATGCCACACGAGCCATATAACCGCTGTCTTCCAGAATAGCAAGCGCCAGGAATAGGATGAAGATATTGGGGATGAAGGTCAAAATACCTCCTACACCTGCTATGATACCATCTACGATCAAGGACTGAAGCCAATCACTGACATTGATAGCCTGCAGCAGGGACAGCGTACTCTGAGACACCAGGTCCAGCACTGTCTCAAACACGCCCTTTACTGCATCACCTACCATAAACGTCAGGAAGAATACTAGCACCATAATTAACAAAAATACAGGAATTCCAAGCACCGGATGGGTCAACAGCTTATCTACTTTATCCGTACTTGCAGCTTTTTTATTCTTATGAAATAGTGTTTCCTGCACTACTTTTTCTATGTAGACATATTTAGACTGAATAATTTCCTTTTCATAACTTCGATCAATAATGTGATCCGCCTGTATGGGATGTTCTTTCATTACATCCTCATCATTCTCCATCAACTTAATAGCGTGCCATCTTACAGAAGAATGAGTGGGATAATTGTCCTTCATCAAATTTTCAAGCATGTTTATCTTGCATTCAATTTCTTCAGGATATTCCAGAATATATTCATCCATTCCTTCTTCAAAATGATGGATAACTGCATGGAGCAAAATATCCAAGCCGGTACGTTTGGCAGCAGAAACCGGTACAACAGGGATATGCCCAAGCATCTCAGGAAGACGATGTAAATCGATTTCCATGCCTCTTTCTTTCACGATATCCATCATATTCAGCGCCAGAACTACCGGTTTGCCCATCTCCAGAAGCTGAATGGTAAGATAAAGATTACGTTCCAAACTGGATGCGTCCACTACGTTGATAATGACATCAATATCATCGTCCATCACACAGTTTCTGGTCACTTTCTCCTCTATAGTATAACAAGTCAAAGAATAGATGCCCGGGGTATCCACCAATGTGATGCCTGTTCCTTCATAGTTTGTCTGCCCTTCCACCTTCTCGACCGTTACGCCTGGCCAGTTAGCTACTTTCAGCTTTGAACCTGTCAGTGCATTGAACAGCGTCGTTTTACCACAATTAGGATTGCCCACGCAGGCAACATTGATATGATTTTTCACATTCTTAGCTCTTTGTTCTGTCTTTTGTGTTTCCTTACTCATGATCCATATCCTCCCCTGAAGATACGCATTCCTGTACATCTATACTTGCGCATATATGCTTTCCAAGTGCCAGTCTGGTTCCTCTTACCTGAATGATCAGCGCACCCTTTTTCTTACGGTTCAATACCTTGATTTTAGTACCATCATTCAATCCCAGTGCCTGTAATCGTCTTGTAATAGACGGTTCCACATACAATCTTTCAATGATATAGATCTTTTCTTTTTTTACTTCGTATAATGTCATGATATTCCTCGGAAAACTTCCGCCCTCCCGTTGAAATTGATTATCATTTGCATTCGATCAAATTAAATAACAAAAACCCGAAGACCAATGTGATATGTTCCATCACTTCGGTTTTCGGGGTTTCCTTCAGCATTCAATTTCACAGCTGAAAGGTAAGACATGGCTAAATAACACTTAAACCTACCAACTCTTTATAAACGTATTAATATAATTATCGAGACACTTCTTAATAACCTCTATAGCTTCCTCTCTGTTACCTTTTTCATTAACAGCAGTCGTCTTGTTCTCCAACGCCTTATAAATCGTAAAGAAATGTTCCATCTCCTGCACTACATGAGGAGGCAGCTCTGAAATATCCTGATAGCAGTTATAATTCGGATCTTCAAAAGGAACTGCAATGATTTTCTCATCATTCTTTCCATTATCCAGCATGGAAATGACACCGATAGGATAAGCTCTCACAAGTGTAAGAGGCTGTATCGGTTCCGAACATAAAAGCAACACATCCAAAGGGTCTCCATCATCACCATATGTTCTGGGAATGAAACCATAGTTGGCAGGGTAATGAGTAGATGTATGCAGGATTCTGTCAAGAATCAGGAAACCGGTCTCTTTATCCAGCTCATATTTATTCTTACTTCCTTTTGAAATCTCAATGACACAGATAAAGTCAGTGGGTGTCACCCGTTGGGTACTCATACTGTGCCAGATACTTCCGTTAATTTCTTTCATAGTTACCTCCATTTAGCCTCAGAAAAGGGCTCATTCAATTCTTATCTTCTGCTTTTCGCTAAAATCATATCACATTTTTCTTTCAAAAAAAAGATGCAAAATGTACAGATTATCCGCGAATTTGCCCATTTCCGTGAACAATATATTTATAAGAAGTAAGTTCTTTCAGCCCCATAGGCCCTCTTGCATGGAGCTTTTGGGTACTGATACCGATCTCCGCACCAAAGCCAAATTCAAAACCATCTGTAAATCTGGTAGAGGCATTCACATAGACGCATGCAGCATCCACTTCGTTCAAGAATTGCTCGGCAACAGCAGGATCATCTGACACAATACACTCAGAATGCTTTGTATTATATTTATTGATATGCGCAATGGCTTCGTCGACACTGCTTACAGTTTTCATGGAAATGATGTAATCAAGGTACTCTTTTCCGTAGTCATCTTCCGTAGCCGGGATACAATCCTCGAGATATGCTCTGACACCTTCATCTCCGCGCATCTCCACATCTTTGCTGCGAAGTTCATTGGCAAGTATAGGCAGGAACTTCTCTCTGACCGCTTCGTGAATCACAAGGGACTCACAGGCATTGCACACACCGATACGCTGCGTCTTAGCATTCATGATGATTTTCACTGCCATTTCAAGGTCAGCTGCCTTATCTACATACACATGGCAATTCCCGGTTCCGGTCTCAATTACAGGTATGGTACTGTTCTCTACTACCGCACGAATCAGTCCTGCACCACCTCTAGGGATCAGCACATCCACATAATCATTCAATTTCATAAAAGCAGAAGTGATGCTTCTATCTGTATTTTCTATCAACTGAATGGCATCCGGAGTAACACCCACAGCATTTAAACTGGCTCGAAGTACTTTTGTGATTGCCATATTAGAGTGAATCGCGTCGCTTCCCCCCTTTAATATAACGGCATTTCCTGTCTTAAAGCACAGCCCGAAAGCATCCGCAGTTACATTTGGTCTCGACTCATAGATAATTCCAATCACACCAAGAGGCACTCGCTTCTTCTCAATCACAAGACCATTAGGACGTTCAAAGGTCTCCATGACCTGCCCGATGGGATCTTCCAGTTCCACTATCTGCTCCAGCCCCTCTGCCATTGCATCAATGCGCGCTTTCGTCAGGCGCAGGCGGTCTATCATTCCGGGATGCATTCCGTTAGCTTCTCCGGCTGCAATATCTTCCCTGTTCGCTGAAAGAATATCCTCTGCTTCCTCACGCAGTGCTTTGGCTGCAGCAAGGAGCGCCTGGTTCTTCTGCTCTGCCGTCATTTTCTGCAGGCTGTATTTTGCTTCACATGCCCGCTGTCCCATTTCCTGTAAACTAATCATGTCTTTTCCCTCCGGTCTATGCCAAAATTACCTGATAAGGCCTGATGTCATTTAAATCCTGTGGTATCTCTTCTACCATCTGGCATTGAAAGCCAACAGCTATCGTCCTGATCTTAAGTGCTTCCTTATCCGCCAGAAATCTATCATAAAAGCCCTTTCCGTAGCCGATGCGATTTCGATAAGGGTCAAAAGCCACTCCCGGCATAATCATTAAGGTACGATCTGCCTCTTCCTCGCAATAACGATATTGTTCACTGCTTCCGGCAGGCTCAGGTATTCCCCGATAGCCTTCTTCCAGTTCCTCCGGGAATTCAATTTTGTAAAACTGCATCTCTTCACCTTCTACCTTGGGCAGATAGACTCTTTTTCCCATTCTTAAGGCTTCTGAAATAATTTCCGAAGTATCGATCTCACTGCCATATGAAGCAAAGATCAACAGACGATCCGAGCGGTAAAACCATTGATGCCCGATGATCCTGTCTGCAAGCTTTATGGCTGCCATCTTACGTTCAGCTTCTTTTAATGAATCCCTGCGTTTCAGTACTTCCTTGCGCAGCTGACGTTTCACGTCCGCTGTTGCACTCACTGTGTTCATTTCGTCCATATCGTGTTTTTTGCCCCTGTTGTATCTTTCGCGCATGTTACTCCATGTTTTATGCTTCGCTGATTGCCCATGCTTCAACAGAATCAGTGCGTTCCCTTTTTCCCGAATTTCTCACCCAGATTCTCAATACTCCCATCTTCTTTCTGGATATTGATATTGTTAAGCTGTCCTCTCAAGTTGGCACGCACATTAGCCACATATTCACTGCGGAGTTCTGCCTGTTCCTTGCGCTCTGCCTCCGTCAGTCCTTCTGCCTTGGATTTATGATATAATTCATTAATACGTTTGATTTTTTCTTCCAGATTCATGTACCTGCTCCTTTTATCAGCCATTTTACAATTGGCATTAATTTTTATGTAATGTCTGTACAAACAGCGGCAAATCAAAGTGTTCATCTTTATGGGCCAGGAAAAGAGTTCCCTCATTCTCACCCTCTACCAGACGATGGATAATGCCGATATCCTTACTGTTGGCAATGATCATATCAATATCCGAGCTGGTAGCAATCTTAGCAGCAACCATCTTGGTATTCATGCCACCCGTTCCCACACTGCTTCCGGTAGTAGCCTTACCCATTCCCATCAGTTCCTCAGTCAGCTCATCTACCTGCTCAATAAACTTGGCATCCGGATTCTTCCTTGGGTCGTCCGTAAACAATCCGTCAATATCGGATAACAAAATCAACAGATCTGCATCTACCAGCGCTGCAACAATAGCGGAAAGTGTATCATTGTCTCCGATTTCAATTTCATATGTTGCAACCGTATCATTTTCATTTACCACAGGAATCACGCCCATCTTTAAAAGCTCTGAAAATGTATTGTGGGCATTGTATCTGTTCAGATTATCTACAATTGTATTCTTCGTCATCAGAATCTGAGCAGCTACCTGATTATACTCTGCAAAAAGCTTCTGATACGTCATCATCAGCCTAGCCTGCCCTACTGCAGAACAAGCCTGCTTTACTGCAATGCTCTTCGCCTCGCTCTCTGACATAATCTCCTTCAAATGAACTGCTTTCTTTCCTTCGGCAATAGCACCGGATGTTACAAGTACCACATCTTTTCCCTGATTCCTCAGGTCACACAGCTCTCTGACCAACTTCTCCAACTTAATATAATCCAAGTCTCCAGTCTCTTTATGCTGCAGAGAGGAAGACCCAATCTTCACAACAATCCTTTTTTTATCTTTCAGTAATTCACGATACTGCTTCATATCCTTTTCCCTTTCGCCTCTGTCAAAATACTCCTGATTTCTCCTATTCTACTTCATTTTTCTCTCTACGTCAATTTGAATTTCTTTACCACATTGTCTTAGCTGCAAAATGAACCGGTATATTAACTTTTCAATACTTGCATCCATTGCTTTCTTCGAAAAACAAAGACTGATATTCCAAAACGAATACATTCTTCCAGTGACAAAATAAAATATACAAGAGGAATGGGGAACTCCAATACAAAAGCAGCAAGCAATCCCAACGGTACCCCAAAAATCCAGGTTCCTATCAGGTCGATTACCATAACATATTTTGTTTTCCCTCCGCTTCTGATGATTCCTCCTCCGAGAATCATGTTCAGTACTTTGAACGGCGCAATTATGGCATATGCAGTCAAAATCTGTCTTGTCAGCATTTTCACAGAATCTTCCACTTGATAAATCTCCACATAATATGGGCTTGTGACGATGATTACTACGGAAAGGAATAATGCTCCGATCATTCCATACAGAATCAGCGTTTTGGATGCACTGTATGCCTGATCGTATTCGCCATTACCGAGCATCTTACCAACGATAACACCGGCTGCCTGAGACAGACCGCACAAAGCACCAATCATCAATCCCTGGACCGGATTGGTCAATGTCATAGCAGCACAGCTCTCCGTACCAAGATGCCCATAAATTCCGGCGTAAACATTTTCGCCCAGGCTCCACATAAGTTCACAAACTAAAATTGGCAGTAACATAGCCGCATATTGACTCCAGTTAAATCCGCCAATAGCAGCAGATCCAACATTAGTATCCGCTGTAAGAATCTCTTTATATTTTAAAAACAGCAGGAATATCATAAGAAAATTCACAATCTGCGAAACCAGTGTCGCAATTGCCGCGTCCTCCGCGCCCATGGGTTGAAAACCTATTTTTCCAAAGATCAAAATATAATTCAATCCGGTATTCAGTACAGCTGCAATGATGCTGGCATATAACGGCAGCGACGCCCGTTCCATACACCGAAACAACGTTGACAGCAGCGTTGCGCCTGCAATAGGCAGAAATGTTCCGGCAATTGTGGTCAGGTAGCTTGCTGCAGCCTGAATCGTTTCGTGTTCCTGAGTATACAAGCTCATAATCTTCCTTGGGAATGCAATACACAAGAATGTAAACACTGATGCCATTCCCATAACGATCAGCAGATTCAGATAAAAACTTCTGCGCACTTCCTGTTTGTTTTTCTGTCCCAAATATTGGGAAATCATGATTCCGGCAACTGCTCCGATTGCAGATGCAAGAACTGAAAAAATCGATGAAAATTTACCTGCCAATCCCACACCAGCTACACTAATGCTTCCTAACTGACCAATCATGATCTGATCAATGATACTGAATGAAGATTGGAACATTAGTTTTTATTCATTCTACTATCATCTATTCTGCGCATTCAGGAAATGTAATTATTCCTCATTTATACAAGATCTTTAGCGGTTATATCCGAATATATATACTTACAGATTGCACGTTCCTGTCCCTGATAATTACCGTTGCCCTCATAGAGTTTGGTAAAGCCACAGCGCTCCATAACTTTTACAGAAGCAACATTTTCTGCAAGGCAGATCCCTGCAATCTCTTTAATTCCAATCTTTTTCATAATGACCGGCAAGAAAGCAGCAACCGCTTCTGTAGCATATCCACACTTCGTATAATTACCACCAATATGATAACCAATCTCCCATGTGCCATCATCAAAAGGAACAGCCTGCACGTAGCCGATGTATGTATCGTTCTTCAGCAGCACAGGATATACAAGCGGTCCCTCGCCTGAAGTATAGCAGCCCATCAGAAATTCAACTGTTTCCGCAGCTTCTTCTACTGTTTCAAACACTTCATCCGGGACAAAACGGCGGTTGTCCTCGTCCAAGGAATTGATATGTACGCTTTCAGCCATGCTCATATCAAATTCACTAATTATAAGTCTTTTGGTTTCAATTTTCATCTTTTTTTATTCCTTTCTTTCCGGGTTGATTTACAAGGCTCTTTCTTGCACTTCCCTTAGCAAAATTGAAATAATAGCAAACTTCTCCATGAATTCCAAAACCTGGTCAGCACTAAATATCTTTATTTCTTTACATCAAAAATCTTTGAGTTAATGTATAGAGCCGTCTTTCAGTATATCTGCCAGTGATATTGCTGTTACGTTATTTTTTCCAACAACCGTTTCCGCATGGATTAAGGAACTGAGCACCGCTTCTTCTACTGCTTCCGCCACACCCCTGAATACGGTATCTATAACAGTATCACTGATGAATCTGCACTCCAGAATATCTGTCTCAGGATAATGTGGCACTCGGTTCGCAGTGGTAAATGCGATTACAATCTCGCCGCTTCCATTGCCCATATAAAAACCGGTCCGGCTCAGTCCCACCACGGTTCTTTTACAGATCCGCTTCAGCTGCCGTTCGCTTAACGGAGCATCTGTCGCCAATATGATTATGCTTGATCCTTTATCGCTCTCTTCCGTTGATAAATGAGATAGTACTTTACTCACAGGAACCCCATTTATCATCAGATCTTTGTATAGCGCATGGTTGGATAATACCAGCGCTCCAATAGTAAAAGTCTGCTCATCAAGTAAGAACTGTCTGGACGCAGAACCTATTCCACCTTTTAATCCATGGCAGCGCATTCCTCTTCCTGCTCCGACTGCGCCTTCTTCAAAGTCTTCTTTACAGTCTGCCAGAGCCTGATAGATATGTTCTTCCTTCACATGAAGTCCTCTGATATCACTCAGGCCACCGTCATTGCACTCACAGACCACCGAATTTACGGTACCTGTAGTCTCTCCAATATCAGAATTACGTTCCAGCATATAACGGATCAGCGCCGTACTGGCAGTTCCCACACTCAGGGTATTGGTTAGCAGGATGGGCGTCTCCAAGGTTCCCAGTTCATCAATCTGTACCAGCCCCACGCTTTTTCCAAAGCCATTGATCACATGGCTAGCAGCCATCACTTTATCATGAAATGTATTGCCGGTATGAGGTAGAATTGCCGTCACTCCCGTTTGAACATTTCCGTTGGCAAGAGTACAATGACCTACCCGTATTCCCTCCACATCGCTTATTTTATTTCTCGGTCCGATCTTCATATTTCCGATTTGTATATTCCATGCTTTCTCAATACCCATTGCTGTCTCCCATTTTTATTATGCCAATCGCACTGCCACCATTTACCTGTGTTCATAACCAATCTGAAATTTGTTACTTCAAATCAAAAAGAACACTCTCATAATCCTTCACATAGTATTTAATATTTTTTCGTCCTTTTTGAATAATGGTATGTCCTTCTTTCTCCAACATTTCCTTTTGAATTTCAATGCCACCAGGATATTTTTCATTCAACTCACCATTAGCCTTTAGTGTTCGCCAATAAGGAGTTTCATCTTCTTCACGTTGATAGCTCGCCCATGCTGCGATAGATACAAAAATTCCTGCAGTAATGGGTTCTGTAAAATCTGCCCCGTTTTCTTTTGCAAAATATTCTCTTATTTTACCAACAGTGATTACTTTGCCATGCGGGATTTGCTTCATTATTTTGTCGTAATCGATGGGCGGTGCAAAATACATTCGGTCTCCACCATATTTCTCGATGCTTTTCAAATCAGTAATTGTTTGAAACTTAGGCATATCCTTATTGTCGTGTAGCATAGCATTAAAATCTTTTTTATTCTCATTCGACATTTCAGTCCCTCCCTCAGCAATGACTTTATTTCGATTCTGTTCCGTCAATCGCTACAACTCTCCTTCAGCTTAGATTTTTCTCCATCATTTTACCACCAAATGAAAGATATCTCAATAAGAGGTTTGCCCCCAGATTACAGGGCAAACCTCTATTTCATCACAATTTTCGTTCTCGCACTTACTCTCCTTTCGACCCAAGCAATTCCTTTACCGGAGTACTTTCAGAGTATTCAATTTCCAGCAATTCACCTGTTGTATCAAATGCTTTTAGCTTCGCGATCATATCTTCATCTTTTGTTTTTACAATAACATGAAGTCTGTCCGGATTCTTAAGGATAGCAGATGATATTACAAAAGGTAATTCTTTATCCATCATTACCTGGCTGACTCTGTTCTGCAGATCAGTCAGTTCTGCAGAATAATCTCTGACCTCCCGGTAAGTATTTTCATTTACAGGAGCATCTGATGTTACCTTTCCTGCAGACTCATTCTTTTCTGTTCCTTCAGCAACAGCTTCGTCCTGTATGTTCCCCTGATTTGTGCAATCATCGCTTTTCTCTTCTATTGTCTCTATCTTCAGGATTTCTTCAACCGCAGATTAGTCAATGCACTAAAAGCGATACCGCCATACTCATAGAACATTCCTGAAATTCCCGTACATTTCAGCGTATCGATTGTTATTCCATGAGATGTTACCAATATTAAATACCGGCCTGCTATTACCTGATTCTTCATACCTGAAGGAGAATCATCTGCTAATCCAATCATATCCCAATGATCAATCCATAACATGTTAATCCTGACAGCACAAAATAAATCGTTTCAATATCAGTGTAATCTGTGATGATAATTGTTCCGATTTCATTTTGAAGTTCTTTTCCTTCATCCGTATTATCCATATTAGCGGGCTCGACAATAATTTCTGTAATATCATCCGCAGAATGAATTTTGTAGATGATTTCTAATACATCATTATATGCATAGTTTACTTTCTGAAATGAATTAAATTCCCACAATGAGTACTCATTATTATCACCGGAAATCAGGTACTGCAAATCCTCATGACCGGACACTTTATACCAATTTTGCGTTCCTTCTACTTTACTGCCAATACTTTCTTTTAAGATACTACTTTTCACAGATGCTGCTTTGTAATAAATTGCAGGGAATTCTCCTACTTCTACACACGCGAATTCAAGGACCTGTTTCTCTACACCTTCATTAGAAGCTAACAGCATTGATACATCAACATAACTTTCCGGCTTCTCCTGTATATCATTCCGCTCACCTGCTGTAGCATTATCATTCTCTTCTGCAATTATATTGCCTATCTGATCAATGTCCTGCTCAAAAGACTTATTATCCATAAAAAGCACCCCTACACCCACTGCAATCACTAAGCATGCTGCAATGCTTCCATAACTTATCATTCTGCTAATATTTCTTCTTTTTTTCACCGTATTTCCCCCTTTTTCACTTCTAATTAACAAGTCATCATCTAATGTTCCGAATCCTTCAAATAAATCTTCCTTTTTCATGAAAGGTAACCCTCCTTTTCCAGTTTGATTCTCAATTTGTTCCGGGTACGATTCAGCATTACCCGAACATTATTTTCTGAAATATGATATCGTTTTGAAATATCTTTTATGGAGTCTGTATAAAAATACCTTCTGATAAAAACATTTCTTTCCTTTTCCGGCAAACCACTCGCGAATTAAGTTCTCTTCACCTTATATGACAGCAATAAGAACAAAACATTACATACCTTTTTCAAAATAAAAAAGAGGAGTATATCTCCTCTTTCATAATAGACAAATTTTTCCACGCGGTCTATCCGTTTACAAACTTTCTTCTATATTCCCCATTGATTTCAGAAATCTCTTTTTCTCCGTCAATGTACGGCTGGTAAAGATTATCTACGATTCCACCGCCCAGGTTATCACAGCCATTACAAAATTCACATCGGAGGTAATTGCGTTATGGCTAAAGCCGGTATGAAACGACCTGACCCAAAAGAACCGCACGGAACAGAAAGTAACCATAAGACCCATTTCCCTAAAAATGATGTTCCTCCCGTACCTGAAATTCAGGGAAAAGCAAAAGCTGGTCACAAAAAGGCAAAACCGATGTAAAAGGCTTTGCCTTTTTCAATTTCTTCCATCTGTAGCTCAATCAGACTTTCACTATAGGATGTTGTAACCGGATTAGTAAGAAAACACACAACAACAACTACTACTACTACAAAGACAGCCAGAGCAGAGGATTGAACCAATGAACAGAAACAGCAGAAACCGTAACGTTTTCTGAAAGCACAGGATTTTTCACAGCTTCAAGATATTCCGGTTCCTTCAGCCGGTTGCCCTTCTTTTTGCAACTGTATAGGATTGACCATTCTCTTCCGTCATCAGCTCTTCCATGGACGCCCTCAAAACACTCTCAAACTGTTCCTTCACAACCGGAAATCCGGTGCCATCATAACCATGCATTGGTAAATTATTGTTGATCAAAGCAATTCTTTTTTTTCTTCTAATGCCATTCCAATCAGCCGATCCGCTTGATCTGCCATGAACAGAGGAATGTTCAGTACATCATCATCCAGCTTTAGATTATCCAGAGAGAACCGCACACGGAGTTTGACTTTATCCGGGAACAGTTCCTTGAACTTCTTGAGACCCTTGCTGGATGTATTGACCTCAGATTTGACCTCAACAGGGAAAATGTCATTCTCACGCTGGATCAGGAAATCCACCTCATAAGGAGGATTGCTCTGGGTCCAATAACGAGGAACTACTTCAAACTGCGTGATCAAGGTCTGCAATACAAAGTTCTCGGTTAGTGCACCCTTAAACTCAGTGAACAGACGGTTACCTTCTCCGAAAGCCGTAGGGGCCAACTGCGCCAATCGACGGAGCAGGCCCACATCCACCAGGTAAATCTTAAATGCAGAAAGGTCATCGTAAGCAGCCGCCGGCAGGCCGGGAGCGGAGCTACGGTAGATCTTGTGCACCAGTCGAGCATCTACCAGCCACTGCAGGGCATCCTCGTATTCACGGGCTCTTGCCCCCTCCTTGACAACCTTGTAGATGAACTTCTTGTTCTCTCTTGCCAGTTGGGACGGTATCGACTTCCAGATCATGGATATCTTCGGGAACTCGCTGATGTTAGGGTGCTTTGCAAAGTCACGCTCATAAGCACCAATGATGCCGGACAGTGCTTCCTGCATAGCAGAAACATCACGGGCTTCTGTCCACATTAACACAGGTTCTGGCATACCACCGGTGACATAGTACATCTTCAGTTTCTCGTACAAAGGATTGAAGAAGGCATCTGGGATCGGCTCGATAGTGTCTACGCTTTCCAGATATTTAGCAAGGTTTTCATCACCGTTAGCAATCAGGAATTCTGAGAATGTCATAGGATCAATCTGCATGAAGTTGACTTTACCCACCGGAAAAGAAGATGGTTTCGCCAATGCAATGCCCAGCAGAGAACCGGCGCAGGCAATATGATACTGTGGCGCGTTCTCACAGAAATACTTCATAGAGTTGATGACCTTGGGGCAGTCCTGAACCTCATCAAAGATGATAAGAGTCTTTTCCGGCACAATCTTCTGCCCGCTTGCCAGCATTAGATTTTGCAGGATGCGGTCAACATCCTTGGTAGTCTCGAAGAACTGCTTGTATTCTTCGTTTTCGTCAAAGTTAAAGTAAGCAGTATTTTCATAATAACGCTTGCCAAACTCTTTGAGTATCCAAGTCTTGCCTACCTGACGCACACCTTTTAGAATCAAGGGTTTGCGGTAGGGAGAATTCTTCCAGTCCAGAAGCTTTTTCAAAATAAATCGTTCCATAGATTCACTCCTCACATTTTTATTGGAGTTTTCGTGCTTCATTATCACATTTTTATTATATGTGGAAATTTCAAAAAATACAACCCCCAATCCCAATAAATAGCAGTCCTGTGTGATTCTTCTGCCTGAAATTATCGACCGGACTCTATTAATCCGCAGGACCTCGTACAAAAGGAGAACTTAAATACTCGCTCCGGAAGATGTTGTCCTGATACCAAACAGCTGTATCGGCAAGCACTGTCATTACATTGGAGCCTGCAATTTTATTTAAACTCAAAAAACTTCGTATCCAATTCCGGATATGATCTCTTTAATGAAATAGGCCTTCCGGTTCTTGTTAAAAAGCAATGACTACTCTTTGCAGTTGCTCTTTTTTCTCCGCTTTCCTTATCATACATGACATACTCCAATTCCATTTTCACACCGTTATACTTTGTAATGTGTGTTTCAATCACGATGGTATCGTCAAAATGTACCATACTTATATAATTGACACTGATAGAAATAACCGGACTGATGATTTCCATTTCTTCCATCTGCTTATAACTTAAACCAAGTTGATCCATAAGGTTCATCCTTGCTTCTTCCATCCATTTGACATAATTGGAATGGTGAATAATTCCCATCTGATCCGTTTCATAATATTTTGCATGATGTTCATATGGATAGATAATAATACGCTCTACTCCATGCTGAAGTTCAATTTCCTGTTTGCTCACTGTCTGATTCTCCATTCATTCTAATTTCTTTTCCTACTGCAAATCTGTATAGATAGTATAGTGGTCTATGTAATCCCCCAGTCACATCACCATCCTCCATAATCACACAACCATCTTCTTTTGCCTGCTGTAGTGCGTCCGGATCTGAACGTTTTGAAGGACTGTATTGATATACAAATTCATAATCTGCATCTGCTACTGCCAAAAGGGCGGAATAGTCAGGATATTCCTTGACAGCATATACTTCCTAATGGACATCTTCCGGGTCACACCAATACTTCTCTAGATATCCTCGGCCAGAACCTTCCGCTTCTTCCATCTACCCGAAACAAAATAAATCAATCCCGGGACACCGCAGCCATAAGGTGCAAGTCCGTATCCAAGCACAAAACCATAAAACCCCCATTCCAGTACGATACCGAATAGCCAACTTAAACCTATCCGCAGTACTACACCATCCAGAAGAGAAAGCAACATACTCAGCTTTGCATTACCGATTCCCTGAACAAAAGCATTACTTCCCCGCATAATTGCCATTGCGGGGAACATCCATAGAATCGCACTGATAAAGATACCTGACATTTCATGCACCAGAATGTCATCTGAAAACATCATAAACAGCTGTTTACCGCAGCCAAGGTAGATTACCATAAATACAACTGTCAAAACCGCCGCATAAGCCCATGCATAATAAACTACCTTCTTTGTCCGCTCCTGCTGTCCGGCTGCAATATTCTGACTGATCATAGGCATAGCTGCATACTGAATTCCCTGAGATATTTTATTGATAATATCATCAATTCGCACCCCTACACCAAAGGTTGCGGAAGCAACCACACCTACATTATTAACCATAGAATTCACAAACATCATGGACAGATTTATACAGCCGGATTGGATTGCCATAGGGGTTCCCAATTCCATGATCATTTTAGCGTATTTCTTTTTGATCTTGAAGCTTTCTTTTTGAAAATCAAAGCCAAATGATTCTTTATTTTTGTAAAGGAAATATAGGGAGAACAGGAAGGAAACAGCCTGTCCAATAATCGTTGCCAGAGCAGCACCTGCCACACCCATACCCAATATTCCCGTAAACAGAATATCCAGTACCAGATTTACGGCTGACGCAATGGCAATAAAAATAAACGGACGTTTAGAATCTCCCATTCCCCGAAGTACTGCTGAAACCATATTATATCCGGCAGTGAAAACCAATCCCAACCCGCAGATTACAAGATAATCCATTGCCATGTTATAGGATTCAGCGGGAATATTCATGATGTTCAGGATCCACCTGCGCCCGATCAAAAATACTGCCGATAATACCAGCGCTATCAGCACAATCTGACTGAATAATGTTCCGATGATGTCATTCATCTCTTTTCTTTTTCCTGCTCCAAGTGCCTGCGCTACCAGCACCTGCCCGCCGTTGGAGAACCCCAGACATACCATGGTACCGAAATTCAGGATCAGACTGCTCTGCGAAACAGCTGAGAGCCCGGCAGTACCCACATATTTTCCCACAATGATCATATCAATGGTGCTGTACATTACCTGAAATGCATTGGATGCCATAAAGGGCAGCGCAAACCAGAGTAATTGCTTTGCCACATTTCCACTTGTAAAATTTTTAGATAGACTCTTTTCTTTCATTTCACTTTCCTCTTCAGTTAATCTCCCCTGCATGCTTATGCATCCTTGCAGATTGCCATCGCCACTGCTTCCGCTACTCTGATACCGTCCATAGCCGCCGAAGTGATTCCTCCCGCATAGCCAGCCCCTTCTCCGCAAGGATACAATCCTCCCACGGCAGACTGCAAGGTATCATCTCGGTGAATCCGTACTGGTGAAGACGTTCTGCTCTCTACCCCTGACAAAAGCGCATCCTCTCTGTCAAATCCCGGAATCATCTGACCGAATCTGGTCATTCCCTCTACAAATGCCTTGTTGCATTCGGTTGGCAGAATCTGACTGACATCTGCATAGACATAGCCGCCTTTATTTTGCGGAGTAAAAGGAGACTCCGGTTGCCGGGTACCCTGCAGTTTCTCACTCGTCTGTTGCTCCACGCATCTCTTAAACTCCCCATATCGCTGCACAGGAATCTTTCCCTGCCCCAGTTCATATGCCCTTTTTTCCAATTCTCTCTGAAAAGCGATTCCAGCCAAAGGATGGTCCGATCCAAAATCCTCAGGTGTCACCGATACAATAATGGCGCTGTTTGCATTTTTCCCATCCCGTCCGCTGTAGCTCATACCGTTGACTGCCAGTCTGCCCGGTTCTGAAGAAGCATTGACCACATACCCGCCTGGGCACATACAGAAGGAATAGACACCTCTTCCCAGACTGGTCTGGGCAGCCACTTTATATGGCGCCGCTCCCAAAGTACCGGGCTCTGCCATTCCATACTGACTTACATTTATCATAGTCTGAGGATGCTCTACGCGAAGTCCCACCGCAAAGGACTTTGCTTCCATAGGCACCTGCTTTTCATACAGCATATCGAAAGTATCCCTGGCACTATGCCCAATGGCAAGCACTACATGATCGCAGGAAAGTTCTTCTTTTCCGTTGATGATAACTCCTGTTATCCTGTCACCCTTAAGCTTTAACTCCGTGACCTTACTGTCAAACCTGACTTCTCCGCCCAGCCTGATGATTTCCTGACGTATCCGCTTGACGATACCGCACAGCACATCCGTTCCGATATGGGGCTTTGCTTCATACAGAATGGATTCTTTTGCACCGAATTCTACAAAAGTTTTAAGCACTGCAGAATTGCGGCCGTCTTTATCTTTTACCAGAGTATTCAGCTTGCCGTCCGAAAAAGTGCCTGCTCCTCCCTCACCGAACTGTACGTTGGAATCCGGTTTCAAGACTCCCTCCTGCCAGAATGTTTCTACATCCTTCAGTCTCGTATCCACATCGGCTCCGCGCTCCAACAAAATGGGCTGAAAGCCCGCCTTTGCCAGAAAATATCCGCAGAACAGACCGGCCGGTCCCATCCCTATGATAACCGGCCGGTTCTTAATCATTTCGCTCGTTTTCTTCTCTACCGGGAAACGATATACCACCGGCTTTATCAGGCTTACCTGCGAATTTTTGGCACGCTTGCAGACCTTTTCTTCCTGGTTCGTTTCTACATCGATTACATAGCTGTAGAAAATATCCGGCTTTTTGCGGGCATCGATAGACTGCCTAACGATACGCAGGCTTTTAATCTCTTTGTCCGAAATCTTCAATATCTGAGATGCCTTTTTTCGAAGCTGCTGCTCCGTATTTTTCTGATTCACCTGCACATTTATCTGATTAATTCTTATCATGCGAAATCGTTTCCTTTTCTAAATCGTTTCTTTTACTAAGTCATATCTTTTACTAGATCGTTTTTTCTGCTGCAGCCTTTCCTGCCAGATATCCGCTGGTCCATGCCCATTGAAGATTATATCCACCGCATCTTCCGTCTACATCGAGTACTTCTCCTGCAAAATACAGTCCCTTTACTGAGACAGCTTCCAGCGAACCCGTAACTTCCTTCATACTGACGCCACCTGTACAGATTTGGGCATTATCGTAAGAATTGCTTCCGACAATATGAAGAGAAAAATTTTTACACAGTGAAAATACATCCATCAGCTGCTTCCTGGGAACATCCTTTACCATTATATTGGTTTTCAAACCGGCCATTTTCAGGAATAAGGTCATCAGCTTTTTATGAAGCATACCGGTAAAGAATCCTTCCACCGTCATATCCTTGTAGGCCTTAGCCGCTTCTATTCGTCTATTGCCAAACTCCTGCCATTCTGCTTCTGTGACATCCGGCAGAAAATCAATGTGTGCTACAAGCTTTCCGTTTGTGCCATCCCGCAGCAGTTTATTCACCTGTCCGCTCAGCTGAAATACTGGAATTCCGGAGATACCATACTCAGTCAGCTGTAGTTCTCCTCTTTCTTCTGTCACGAATTTCTTCCCGTTCAAAATATGTATCCCGGCATCTGTCCGAATACCGGAAATAGCCTTGCAGAAATCTTCCTGACATTTTAACTGTACCAGCGCCGGCATAACCGGTGTCACGGTCAGACCCATCTGCTTTGCCAGCTTATAGCCGCTTCCGTCTGAGCCGGTCTTAGGTGCTGCTTTGCTTCCACAGGCGATGATGACACGGTCATACACGGCTTTCGCACTTTGACGATTGTTGATCTTAGCGCTTTGGCGGTCACTAGTTTCCAAATCCCATCCTACCTCCAACTGGCCGTCTTTTCTCCTGGCAATATGATTTACTTTTGTATCATATAATACCTTGATGCCCAGCCTTTCCACAGCCATACGCAATACATCCAATACGGCGGCAGCCTGCTCACTGACAGGATATAAGTAACCGTTTTTCTCTCTGACCATCAGACCAAGCTTTTCAAAAAAAGCAATCGTCTCTTCTGTCCCGAATTTAGCAAGACATGCTTCTACCAACGGCAGATTATCACTGTGATAGTCTTCGATGGACAATTGCAGATTGCCCAGATTACACTTTCCGTTGCCGGTGGCCAAAATCTTCTTCCCCAGCCGGTCATTTCTCTCATATATCGTAACACAGGCGCCTTCTGTGGCTGCCGCAATGGCAGCCGTCATTCCGCAGGCGCCTCCTCCAATAACTGCTATATTCTTTTGTTTCATATCCTTACAACCGCTTTCTTTATTTAACTGGAATAATTCTCCAGAAAATCATACAAACTTTCCTCATCCGGAACAAACATCGTCTGAATAATATCATTCTGAAGTTCCTCAGGCAGATCCTTTAACAAAATATCGGTATCCATATAGACCGTTTTCCTGTCTTCCAGATAGACAACCACATAATTATCTTCCACCGTCAGATAAAAACTGCTTCCCGGCTGGACATACTCGTAATTCATCTGTACCACTACTTTTCCAACTGAGAAAGAGAGAACCTCCAGGCTGACAAAGCCTCTCTCCAACTCTTCTAACGGCGGCGATGCTTCATAAATTTCCATAGCCTCCAGAAATTCTTCCCTGTTCATACCAATATATTTTGCCGGAAGCTTCCATGTGGTCTCCACCACGGAATCATTGCGAAGATCTGTTTCCTCCAGCACATAAGCAGTATCCGCATTCAATACCTCTTCCCGGAAGATGACTTCTGCCGAATCAGATGACTGCATGGCTTGATTATCGCTTTTCTCTTCTCCATGCGTAATTTCACCGGACACTCTCTGCCAGCCATCTCCACTCTCTCCCTGTCCAACACTATTTGTGACCACATTATCTTCTTGCTCTGCCATGAGTTCTTCCGGTACCGCAATACTTTCCTCGGGAACCGCGAACTGTTCAATCCCTGAACCGGCGTTTCCAGGATAAAAATAATTCATAAACATCATGCCTCCCAGGAAGCCTGTCCCAAGCAGAAGAACGGGATAAACAAAATAAATTCCGAAATATCTTAAAGCTCTCATTGCCAACCTCACCAACAGGTGTTTCTTTACCACCTTTTGGTATCAGTATTGGCTGATTTTCCTAATTTATACAATATGCATCCATTCTTTCAGCTGACTTAATATCCAACCACCTGGCAGAATCTCCGTTTCCTGCCTGCTAAAGCTGCGTAATAGAATAAGGATCGCCCAATAAACAGCACTTCCCACAAGCAGCCCCAGAATCATGGTAACAAGATAACCCAGGTACGGTGTCAGGAATCTGCCCAAAAGGTACCAGATCAATCCACAGATCAAAACTGCCAGACATGGAATTCCGATCCAATACATCAAATCCACTTTCACACGCAGCTGTTTGAAAACAAAGGCACCCATACTGATACACAATACCACTAAGGCGGCAATGCCTGCCAAAACAAGACCTTCTATGTCACGATCCATGGGACGCAAACAGATTACAGATCCCACCACAAATACGATCACATATATTCCCAGCGATGCCATTACATGATAAGTCTTACCGGTATATACCAGTATCCTGCCAAATAACAGGGAAAGCACTGTCAATAGAACAGCCACCGCCCCCTTCTGCAGTAAGGATGTAAGAAGCAATGCACTTTCAGAATCAGCAGCTACCACAAAGCCGACCTGCTTCGCCATCAATGTCATGAAAAGCGCAGCAAATATTCCCAAAATAAACGTCATATGAAAACCTGCACCGAAAATATCCTTGGCATATCTCTGCTCCCCTTTACGGACAGCGGCAGCTGTTCTGGCAGCAACCGAATGAAGAATACTGCCAATTACAAGTACCGGCACTGCACAGCCAACCAGGTATCCGCCTACATATATCCCGTAATTGGCAGATGCTGCATAGATATCCTCTACATTTCTCTGGTACAAAATACAACCAATTCCTACAGGCAGGAAAGCCAGCACATCCCTAAGTACCATAAGCCCCATGGAACTGTACAGACTGCCGGTGGCACTTAGAAAAGTCTCCGTCTTCTTAAGCCCTTCTTCCTGCTTTTTCTTTGATTTACCACCTGCCAGATAGACGATCAGTATAAATAAAAGTACCAGTACTTCCGACAATGCCACCCCGACTGCCATTCCTGCAGCGCCATACATATACGGCATGGCATCATTCAACAAAAGCGACGCCACTTTTTCACCATAACTCCTCAGGAGTTTAACAAACAGGCATCCGAATCCCAGGTAGAATATCTGACGAAGCAGATCAACTGCCAATGAAGGCAATAGGTTTCCTTTTCCCTGAAAATATCCCAACAGCACACCGGTTAATACTCTCAGCATAAGCGCCGGTGCCAGTATCCGCATTGCCAACATTCCGTAAGGCATCAGAAATACCTTTTCAGCCAAAATATCTGCCAGGAGGAACAGTAAAATCCCCCCCAATACACCTAATATCGCCTGAAAAATCAACACACTGATCCGAATGGTCTTCGCATTTTTATATTGTCCTCTTGCATTTCTTCCCCGCAACAGTTTTCCAAGAGCATCCGGAACGCGCTCTGCCATAACGGCCAGCAAAAAAGCCAGACATTCTATGGCAACGGCAAAATAGGCAATCCCGCTATATCCGATCCATCTGCCAAGAAGCAGCCAGGTAATCACCCCCAATAAACTGATAATTGCATGGATCTGCTTTTTTCTTACTTCCACCTGATTCATTCGTAACTCCTTAATCCTCTCTTGTAATCCCAAGGCCGCGTAATATCTGCTCCTGTTTAGCTTCCATAACAGCTGCTTCTTCCGGCTCCATATGATCATATCCGCTCAGATGCAGCATACTGTGCGCTACCAGGAAGGCGAACTCTCTTTTCAGACTGTGGCCGTAACTCTCTGCCTGTTCTGCTACTTTATCTACGGAAATGATAATATCACCCAAAATCAGTTCTCCGCTGTCCGGGTCAAAATAATCTGCTTCTCTGTCCTCATCAATTTCAAAGTCTCCCGGCTCTGCAAAGTCCAGATTAGGAAAAGAAAGTACATCCGTCTCCCTGTCAATCTGACGATACTCCCTGTTATATTCGTGGATTCCTGCATTATCGGTCAGCAGCACATTCAACTCTACTTCATAAGGACATTTCTCTGCATCCAAAACAGCCAAAACCACTTTCTCAACAATCTCTTCCGCATTAAAAGGAAAAGTTACTTCCGTTTCATTCTCTACATAAAAGGTCATCTTTCGTCCTCCTTAAAATCTACATTGATATGCTATTTATCCCCTGTCGAACCTGCTGCGTCCATATTTTTCATGGGTGCGTGTCTTCTCTTTTGCCTCAAAATCATCATAAGCCTTAACAATCTTCTGAACCAACGGGTGACGGACTACGTCTTTGCTGGTCAGGTTACAGAAAGCAATATCGTCAATCTTGCTTAAGACTCTGGTCGCGATATCCAGACCGGACTTGCTGCCTGCCGGCAGATCCTTCTGTGAGGAGTCACCTGTCACAATCACCTTGGACCCGAAACCGATACGTGTCAGGAACATCTTCATCTGAGCCGGTGTGGTATTCTGTGCTTCATCCAGAATAATATAAGCATTATCCAGGGTACGTCCTCTCATATAAGCTAAGGGCGCCACTTCTATCAAGCCTTTCTCCATATTTTTAGCAAAGCTCTCTGCTCCCATGATCTGATACAGAGCATCATAAAGGGGACGCAGATAAGGATCCACTTTACTCTGCAGATCTCCCGGTAAAAATCCAAGCTTTTCACCGGCCTCTATAGCAGGTCTTGTCAAAATGATCCGGCTTACCTCGTCATTCTTAAAAGCAGTGATTGCCATGGCCATAGCGAGATACGTCTTGCCCGTTCCTGCAGGTCCCAGACCAAATACGATCATGTTCTTTCGGATTGCATCCACATATTTCTTCTGCCCCAATGTTTTTGGCTTGATAGGCTTTCCGTTTATGGTATGACAGATTACATCACTGTCGATCTCTGTTATTACATTTTCCTGTTCTTCCATTCCCATAGCTATCGCGTAATCCACACTCTGCTCCTCTATCTCATTGCCCCGACGGGAAATCTCTGTCAACTGTTCCAAAATACTTTTCACTTTACGAACATTGCGCTCTTCTCCGGTAATGACCACGCTTCCGTTACGATCTACCACCATTACCTGAAAGTCACGTTCCAACTTCTTCAGGTAAGCATCCTGCATACCGAATATCTTTTGCATATGTTCTCCGGGAATTACCATCTTTTCGGATATTTCACTCATTCTAAATCTACTCCATTGCATCAGCCTCTGCCACAGGCCGGTTCTCGTCCATAACGGTATCAACCTTCTTCCCTGCCAATTCTTCCACAATTAAATCGGCAGACAGTATCCACTGCTCGTTATCAGTATCTATTCTAACATTTTTTTCAATAATTTGTACCCCTTTTTCCTCTAAATCTGAAAAAAATTTATTGATTTTTTGATTCAGCAGCTCTTTTGCCTGAGAATCGGTATATTTGTACTCCACATTTCGGTATTCCCGATAAGTAATACTGCCCCAAAGAAAAGGAACCGAAAGCTTTTCAAATACTGTCGGTATCATTTCGCGAATGATACTGTCATACACCAGAAAAGGCTTTTCT
>JAZQAT010000057.1:0-156966 GCA_045545375.1 Acetatifactor sp. | reverse complement strand
AATCAGTCTGCTTCCAGAAAAGGTGTCCTGAGAGGACTGCATTTCCAGAAAGAATTTCCTCAGGACAAGCTGGTACGTGTCATTAGGGGAGAGGTATACGATGTGGCTGTGGACTTGAGAGAAGGTTCTCCAACTTTCGGACAGTGGCATGGTGTACTGCTCAGTGAGGAAAATAAGAAGCAGTTCTTCATCCCCAAGAATTTTGCACACGGATTCCTTGTATTATCTGATTATGCGGAGTTTACCTATAAATGTACGGATTTCTATCATCCCAATGATGAGGGCGGTCTGATCTATAATGACCCTGAAATTGGTGTGAAATGGCCTATTCCTGAGGGAATGGAACTTGTAATGTCTGAAAAGGATACTAAATGGGGCGGCCTGTCGGCTTATAAGGCAGAAAGAGGACTGAAATAACACATGAGGATAACGAAGAAGCATGGAATTGCCCTGGCGCTGACTCTCGGCGCAGTAGTGGCGGCCATCATCATATTTCATAACAATCCGGGAGCGGATCCTACAGAGGAGCTGATCAAGAAAATCATCTCCTGCGTTGTGATTCTCTTTTCCTGTATTATTTTTATAAAATTGTATGATAAAATTACGGTCCTTCCTGTAGAGTTATATCAGAACAGGCATCTTATCTGGAAATTGGCGAAGAACGATTTCAAGAAACGGTATGCCGGTTCTTATCTGGGGGCAGTCTGGGCAATGGCGCAGCCTGTGGTCACGGTTGCCATGTATTATGTGGTATTCGATGTGATTATGGACAGCAGCGCCAATGTGCTTAGAAGCGGTGTGGAAATTCCCTTTGTACTGTACCTGACAGCGGGACTGGTGCCCTGGTTCTTTTTCACGGAAGCGCTGACTAATGGTACCAACGCTCTGTTAGAGTACAATTATCTGGTGAAAAAGGTGGTTTTTAAGATCAGTATCCTGCCTATTATCAAGGTAATTGCAGCTACCTTCATTCACGTATTTTTTGTGTGTTTGCTTTTGATCATTGCGGCAGTATATGGATATTATCCAAGTATTTATACGTTACAGCTTGTATATTACAGCTTCTGCCTGTTCATCTTTGTGCTGGCACTGAGCTATACTACATGTGCGGTTGTCGTATTTTTCAGGGATTTGTCCCAGATCATCAACATCGCGCTGCAGATCGGTATGTGGGCAACGCCGATTCTCTGGAATATGGATGCGCTGAACGGAAAGTGGATTGCTGTTCTGAAACTGAACCCGTTGGTTTATATCGTAAATGGTTACCGCAGTGCCATATATGAAAGAGAATGGTTCTTCCGGGACTTCTTTTCAACTATGTATTTCTGGATTGTGACAGTTGTACTGTTTGGGATCGGCGCGCTGGTGTTTAAGCGTCTGAAGGTTCATTTTGCGGATGTGCTGTAATGGCAGTACACATTTTGCATTGCAAGCGTAAGATGATACTGCAAGTGTAAGATGATACCGCAAGTGTAAGAGGATAAGGAAAATAGTTATGAAAGAGAAAGGCAAAACAGCAGGATGGGTGCGCACTGTCCTGACTTTTAGGCTTGACAGACGATTGGCAGCAGCAGGCTCATTTCTGGTATTGCTTGTGATGCTGGTACCGATAATAAGGATCATGGAATATACAGTTCCCTGGTATGACGATTACAATTATGCCCTGGTGGGGCGCCGTTACTGGGAGCAGACACATTCTTTCATGGGAGTGATGAAAGGGGTAATCTATACTGTAAGAACCAATTGGTATGCGTGGCAGGGAACATTTTCTTCTATCTTCTTCATGTCACTGATGCCGGGAATCTGGGGAGAAAACCAGTATTTCTGGGGGCCGCTTTTCCTGGTGGCACTTTTATTGGCAGGCTGCTTTGCGATAGCAGGAGTGATGGCAAGAGATGTACTGAAGCTGGATCGCTGGGACACTTTGCTCTTACAGTCAGTGACAGCCGGGGTAGCCGTTGCGTTAATTCATTCTTCGCAGGCGGGATTTTACTGGTATAATGCAGGGGTTCACTATGTGGGTATGCACAGTTTTATGCTGCTTCTGACTGCTGCAGGAATACATCTCTATTATGTACGGAATAAGGCGGCAGCCGGCTTTTTGATTCTCTGGACCATGATAGGTGCTGTGATTGCGGGAGGAAGTAACTATGTGACTTCTCTGCAGGGAATTCTGATATTGGTTTTTCTGATCCTATTAGGGATTGCACTGCACCGCAGGCGGGTTTGGATGCTGACGCCGGCACTGACAGTATATGCGGTCAGCTTTTATAAAAATATATCGGCACCCGGGAATAGTGTGCGTCAGGCACAGCTGGAAGGTGCCGGACTGGGGATGGATGCATTCTCAGCGATTATACATTCCTTTTTGGCGGCGGCAGAGTATCTCTTCCGCTTTGGAGGGTGGATCATGCTGGCTGTCCTGGTGCTGATGATACCGGTATTCTGGAATATGGCAGGACGGACCGGGTTTAGATTTGCCTGGCCGGGATTGGTGTCACTGGCTTCCTTTTGTCTGTTCGCGACAGGCTTTACGCCCAGTTTCTATTCTCTGGGACATGAGGGATTGAGCAGAACCCTGAATGCGGTGAAAATTACGTATCAGATATTATTGTTATTAAATGAAATGTACTGGATCGGATGGCTGGTAAGAAAGCGTGAGGCAGCAGGAAAATCCGGAAAAGTGCCCATGTTCTGGTGGTTCTTCCCGGCGATGGGAGCAGTTATGTTGTTCATTATGTTGACGTCCTCTAATATCGCCGGCACCTATTCTTTTTATGGGGCATACTATTATGTACATACCGGAGAAGCTTTCAACTTTTATCAGGAGTATCTGAACCGCGTACAGACTATCAAGGAGGGCGAAAGCAGTGTTGCGGTAGAGCCTTATCATTTCAGACCATGGATTCTGTGCGTGGATGATTTGTCAGAAGATGGCAGTGCGGAACCCAACAGGGCAATAGCCGAGTGGTATGGAAAGGAAGATATTTCCTGTAAAATACAGCAGTAATGACGTGTGAACTGTGAGTAAAGGTGAAAACATGGAAGAAAAAAACATTGCAATAGAAGTCAAAGATGTAAGAAAAATATATAAGCTGTATGACAAGCCTTCCGACCGGATGAAAGAGGCTTTTGGCCTTGGTAAAAAGAAGAATCACAAGCTGCATTATGCTTTAAATGGTGTGAGCCTGAATATCCACCAGGGCGAGACGGTGGGAATCATTGGGACCAACGGTTCCGGAAAATCCACGCTGCTTAAGATCATCACCGGAGTATTGAATCCTACGGAAGGCAATGTACAGGTGAACGGCAGAATTTCTGCTCTTTTGGAGCTGGGAGCCGGCTTTAATATGGAATACAACGGCATCGAGAATGTGTATTTAAACGGTACCATGATGGGATTTTCGGAGAAAGAGATTGATGCCAAGCTTCCGGATATACTGGAATTTGCGGATATCGGAGATTATGTCAATCAGCCGGTAAAGACATATTCCAGCGGTATGTTCGTTCGTCTGGCATTTGCGGTAGCGATTAATATCGAACCTGAAATCTTAATTGTAGACGAGGCGCTGAGCGTTGGAGATGTATTTTTCCAGGCAAAGTGTTATCACAAATTTGAAGAGTTCAAGAAGATGGGCAAGACCATCGTATTCGTCAGCCATGATTTGAGCAGTATCAGCAAGTATTGCGACAGGGTATTTCTTTTAAATAAGGGTGTGCTGCTTGGAGAAGGCAGTCCCAAGGAAATGATTGATGCTTATAAGCGTGTGCTGGTAGGGCAGTATGAGGTGCCTGATAAGGAAGAGCATCAGAACTTGCTCCATGATAAGGCATTGATAGAAGCGGCAGGCAAGAGCAGCAAGGCGGGCGGCGCAGCCGGAACGGGTGCGGAGAATCCCAATGTCCTGGAGTACGGTGATAAGAAGGCTCAGATTGAAGCGTTTTATCTGACGGATGATAATAATGTGCGGACGACTGCGGTTATCAAGGGAAGTGAATTTACCATCCACGTGAGGGTACGGATCCTGGAGCATATCCCGTCACCTATCTTTGCTTTTTCCTTAAAAAATGCTATAGGTACGGAGATTACCGGTACCAATACCATGATTGAAAAGGCTTTTCTGGAAAGTGCAGAGCCCGGGCAGATTAAGAACGTGACATTTACCCAGAAAATGACTTTGCAGGGGGGAGAATATCTGTTGTCATTGGGTGTGACGGGATATAATAAGGATACCTTTGAGGTATATCATCGTCTGTACGATGTACTCAATATTACTGTAGTATCGGATAAGAACACAGTAGGTTATTATGATATGGAATCCCGGGTGAAGGTTGAGGACGCCGGGAAATAGGGATGTAGGTAGCGTATGGCAGAGACATTTGGAACAGAAACAATTGGAAGAGTGAAGCTGGATTACAGCAAGTATCCGGGAAAGGACTTTTATTGTGACGGCAATGTGGAGGACGAGCTTCTTGAAATCGTGAAGACTTATCCTGCCGGTGATTATACGGAGGTGATTCAGGAGCGGAAGAAATGGCCTATTTTGTATCATCTTTCGTCCCTTCGTGAAAATATTGTGGAATGGATTCCCATGGGGAAATCTGACAAGGTGCTTGAGGTGGGAAGCGGCTGCGGTGCCATAACAGGGGCTCTGGCGAAGAAAGCCGGTACTGTGACTTGTGTGGATTTATCCCGCAAGAGAAGCATTATCAATGCTTACAGACACAGTGACTGCGAAAATGTGACGATTCACGTAGGCAACTTTAAAGATATTGAACCTACTTTGGAGGCAGATTATGATTACATCTGCCTGATTGGCGTATTCGAATATGGCCAAAGCTATATCGGCGGCAAAGCTCCTTATGAAGATTTCCTACGGATTCTGATGCGCCACCTGGCACCGGGGGGCAGGATCATCATTGCCATTGAAAATAAATACGGCCTGAAATATTTTGCAGGATGTAAAGAGGATCATCTGGGTACTTACTTCAGCGGTATCGAGAATTATGCAGATGGAGGCGGCGTGCGGACATTCGGACGAAAAGGTCTTGAAAAGATCTTCGAAGCCTGTGGTGTAGCGGAAAGTCATTTTTACTATCCTTATCCGGACTATAAATTCATGACCACGCTTTACAGTGATAAGCACCTGCCGGGAAAAGGAGAGCTTGTCAATAATCTGCGCAATTTTGACAGAGACAGAATGTTATTATTCCATGAAAAAGAAGCATTTGACGGTTTGCTTGAGGAAGAATTGTTCCCAGTATTTTCCAATTCTTATATTGCAGTATTGGGAGCAGATTTTTCTGTGGAATATGCAAGGTATTCCAATGATCGTGCACCGCAGTACCGGATCAGAACGCAGATAGATTGTGACAGCAGCGGAAAGCGGCTGGTACGGAAAAGCCCTCTGACTGACCGTGCACTCGCACATGTGCAGGGAATGGAAGCATCCTACAAGGCATTGCTTGAGCGTTATCAGGATTCTGATCTGCAGATCAATCACTGTCATCTGGAAGAATCGGATGCCTGCTTTGCATATGTGGAGGGAGTGCCTCTGTCCCGGCTGATGGATGAGTGTCTGGAGCAGGGAGATAAAGAGGGGTTCCTGGCGTATTTCAGGGAGTTTGTAAAGCGGATCGGTTATCATCAGGACAGCGATGTCACGGATATGGATCCCGTATTTTCCAATATAATGGTGTCCGGAGAGGAATGGACGCTGATTGATTATGAGTGGACTTTCCAAAAGCGCGTGGAAAGTAAAGAGCTTGCATACCGGGCTATCTATTGTTATCTTCTGGAGGATGAGAAGCGAGGGAAGCTTCCGATGGATCGTATCCTTGAGGAACTGGGCATCTCTCAGGCAGAGGCGGCACTGTACAGAGAGCGGGAAATGGAATTTCAGCAGTTTGTAACGGAAAATAACCGTTCTATGGCTCAGATCAGAGAGGATATCGGCTATCAGATCACGCAGCCGGTAAAATGGGTCGACCGATATCAGGATGCAGCCGGTTTGAACCGGGTGCAGATTTACGAGGATAAGGGAGCAGGATATCAGGAGGAAGGTTCCTATTTTGTACAGGATGCTTATCAGGGCGAGAATCTCATAGAGTTTTCAGTTACAGTGGGAGGAGATGTGAAAAATCTTCGTATCGACCCTGCTATGGACAGCTGTATCGTAAAAATACAGGAGATGACCTGGAACGGTCTGAGGGTTGATATGACCAACCGGCGCATTGTGGTGGCTAACGGACGTATGGCAGCAGCCGGAGAATCAGTGTTGCCAAGTATTGTATTCCCTACTATAGACCCTAACATTAATATCAGACTGGAACGGCTGAATCGGCTGGAGAATAACAGGCTGAATGTGAAGATGGAAATTGTCAGGATCCCTATGATAATGGCAGCGGATATGGCGCAGAAGACGGGCGGTATCCTGAAGCGGTAAGCAGAGGAATTAAGCACAGAATTGTAAATTGATACAGGCCGGAGGTGAGGAGAATGGGAATCCGTGAGCGGATCAAAGAAGGATTGACAAAGCGCTGTGAGCAGCAATATGAAAAAGAGTTGGCGGCAAAGAGCGTAACTTATGAGGAGTGGCTGGCCGGACATGATTCTGATTTGGGAACCCGCGGGCAGGTAGCAGGGCGGCAGCAGGACGGTACCATCCTTCTCCTTCAGGCAAGTGACGGAGTGCTTGCTTCGGGAGCGGAAGACAGGATAAGGAGTTATTTTGATAAGCATCCGGAAGTGATGATCGCATACGGTGACGAGGATGTACAGGATCCCGTTACTTGCGAGCTTCGGATCCCATGGTTCAAGCCGGACTGGTCTCCGGATACTTTCTTAAGTGAAATGTACTGGGGCAATGTGGTAGCCATTCGAAAAGAGTGGCTGGAAAATCTGCAGGACGTAAAGGCAGAAGATCTGACAGAAGAAGCATTATCCGATGAGGCCTTAAAAGAGGTGCTGGCGAAGTTGGCTGTGGCAGCAGGAGGTTTTAAGCCGGGCTGTCAGGCAATCGGTCATATTCCATATGTTTTGTTTCATGCAGACAGCACTGAGCAGCAGACCGGGTGCAGGGCACTTTGTATGAAAGATGCTGTGGAACGGCTGCTTGGAAAGGAAAGCAAAGCCACGCCGATGGTCTCTGTTATCATCCCCTCCAAAGATCACCCTGAAATACTGAAGCAGGGATTGCAGTCTGTTTATGATACTTTAGGAGAAGGTATCTGTGAGATTCTGGTGGTGGATAACGGAAGCAGTCAGGATAATCGAAAGCAGATTGAGGAGTTTTTAAAAGAAGCTCCGGTGTCCATAACTTACGTGTATGAGCCTATGGAATTTCATTTTTCCAAAATGTGCAATCTGGGAGCACAGCATGCAAAGGGCGAGTTTCTGTTATTTTTAAATGATGATGTAGAAATGCGTTGCAAGGGCTGGATGGAGCGTATGGTGGAGAAAGCATCCCAGCCTCATGCAGGAGCCGTGGGAATGAAGCTGTATTATCCGGACAGTGTGCGTATGCAGCATGACGGTATCGTAAATATTCCAATGGGGCCGGTGCACAAGCTGCAGTTCCTGGAAGACGATCAGGAATATTATTACGGTTACAATACAATTGACCGGAATGCACTTGCAGTGACAGGTGCCTGTCTTATGGTACATCGGGAGAAATATGTACAGGCAGGCGGGATGAGCGAAGAACTGCCTGTTGCTTTTAATGATGTAGACTTGTGTTTTAGGCTGTGGGAACTGGGATATCACAATATCATTTTAAACAGTATCTACGGATGGCATCATGAGTCATTGTCGAGAGGCGATGATGAATCGCCTCAGAAGCTTAAGCGACTGCTTGGAGAGAAGGAAAAGTTGTACCGGAAGCATCCACAGCTTAAGGAGGGCAGGGATCCGTATTATTCAGAATCGTTAAATCGTGACGGTTTGGATACCGGAATCAGGCCGGCATATGTAACCGCAGGCAACCGCATTCAGACATCGGTACCTGTAAAGAAGAAGCTTGACCTTGGAAAATATCGCAGAGACAATTGCCTGCTATATCGTGTAGAACGTTGTGAGGAAGAATGTATACAGGGTTATGGTGTGGTGCTGGGGGACAACAATGCCTGTTACGACAGGACTCTGGTATTGTGGAATCCTGAGGAAGCTTGTCCGGAGCAGAAGGCCCTTTTTCCTGAGCCGGAAGGGAAAATTACCTGCTATTGTATTCCGCTTTCCGGTCAGTATCGCCCGGAACTTACGGAAAACATGATAGATCAAAGCAATGTCGCATTGTGCGGCTTTTGGTGGAAGCCCCAACCGGGCAGTCTGCCGGAGGGCAGGTATCGTCTTGGAATGATTGCCTGCAGCAAAATAGGAGGAACCAGACTGATTAACTGGAGCAGCCATGAGCTGCAGACCGGATGGAAAGGTTGGAACGAAGAATGACGGAATTAGAATATAAAGAGGCGTATGAGAGCGAGCACATCAAATGTGCGGATCTGGCAGCCAGAATCGCAGAGCTGGAGGCAAAGAACGAGGAACTGGAGTGGAAGCTTGGCAGAATCAAGAACAATCCCCTCTGGAAAGCCAGCAAGCCTGCCAGAGACTGGATCCACTGGGTCATCAGGCAGAGGGATCGTATTGCCAACTGCGGCGGACCTAAAGGTGTGATTCGTAAGCTGGATTATAAAAAGCGGGAACGGGAGGCGATGACACAGTTCGGTACTGCAAGCTTTCCCACGGAGGAAGAAGCTGCCGGACAGCGTGCAGAACGTTTCCCTAAAATGGTGAAGATCAGTATCCTGGTACCGCTTTGGAATAATAAGAGAGAGTTCCAGATTGAGATGCTGGAATCAGTTATGAACCAGACTTATGAAAACTGGGAGCTTTGTCTGGCTGACGGTTCCGATGCGGAGCATGATTATATCGGAGAAATCTGTCGGGAATATGCAGCCAGAGCCAACGGCCGTATTGTGTATAAGCATCTGGAAAAGAACGGCGGCATCGCAGGTAATACCAATGAATGTCTGAAGCTGGCAACCGGTGAGTATATCGGCCTCTTCGACCAGGACGATGTATTGCACCCGTCAACTTTATATGAATATGTAAAGGTGATCAACGAACAGGGTGCAGACTACATTTATTGTGATGAAACCACTTTCCATAACGGTGATATCAATAAGATGCTGACCATGCATTTTAAGCCGGACTTTGCGCCGGACAACCTGCGTGCCAACAATTATATCTGTCATTTCAGCGTATTTTCCAGAGAACTTCTGGACGGAACGGAGCTGTTTCGTTCGAAATTCGATGGCAGCCAGGATCATGATATGATTTTGCGCCTCACCGACAATGCGAAGAAAGTAGTCCATGTGCCCAGGCTTTTGTATTATTGGAGAAGCCACTCGGGAAGCGTAGCTTCAGGGATCGAGGCAAAGCCGTATGCCATCCAGGCAGCCAAGGGCGCTGTTGCTGAGCACCTGAAGAAACATGGCTATACCCATTTTAAAATTACAAGCACCAGAGCTTTCGAAACGATTTTCCGGATTCAGTACCAGATTATCGGGAACCCGAAAATTTCTATCGTAATTGCCAACAAGGATCATGAGCAGGATTTAAGAAGGTGTATCAATTCAATTCTGGAAAAGTCTACTTATGATAATTATGAGATTATTGTCGTGGAAAATAACAGTACCACACCTGAGATTCAGGCCTATTATCAGGAGCTGGCTGACAATGATCGGGTAAAAGTGGTGAAGTTTGGGGGTGCATTCAACTATTCCGCAGTCAACAACCTGGGGGTGTCTCAGGCGGAGGGCGAATATATTCTTTTGCTGAACAATGATACGGAAGTCATTACCGTCAATTGGATGGAAGAACTGCTGATGTATGCCCAGAGAGAAGATGTGGGAGCCGTGGGAGCTAAGCTTTATTATGCTGATAAGACGATTCAGCATGCCGGAGTGGTCATCGGACTGGGAGCTCACAGGACAGCAGGACATACTCATTATAAACAGTCCCGCCAGAACCTGGGCTATATGGGAAGACTTTGTTATGCCCAGAATGTATCTGCAGTAACGGGAGCCTGCCTTATGGTGAAGAAGAGCCTTTACGATGCAGCAGGCGGGCTGGATACCGGTTTTGCAGTGTCCTTAAATGATGTAGACTTTTGCCTGAAGCTGCGCAAACTGGGCTATCTCAACGTGTGGACACCGTTTGCAGAGCTGTACCATTACGAGTCTATTTCAAGAGGTCTGGATGACCGGGGAGAGAAGGCAGAGCGTTACAATAAGGAATCAGAAATGTTCCGCAGCAAATGGAAGGAAGAGCTGGAGAAGGGAGATCCTTACTACAATCCTAATTTTTCACTGGACAGAAGTGATTTTTCGCTGAAGATACAGGATTAAGCAATTATAAATGAAAAAGAGCGGATGCCGCTGCCTGTCCGGGCGAAGCGGCATCCGCTTTTTTAATCCGATACCGGTACAGCCACATACCAGTAAGTTCCGAATTGTGTCAATTCATAATTTTCTTCAAACAGTCCGATATCTGTATAATAAATAATGTATACACTGTCCGGCTTGATATCATCATAATTGATTCTTGTGTGGAAAGTAATATCGCCTTTGGTAAAGCCGGCCGGTGCAGGATACTCATCGTACACCACATTTTCCAGATATTCAGATGCTGTGGTGCCTGAGAACAGCAGAATTCTTGGCCACTGTGCACCTTTCTCTATGACGATATCATCTCCGTTTTCCATAGCAAACTCCACAGCCTCTTTCACACCTTTTGCAAAGTAGGCATCTACCGTGTCTCTATAACTTGTATAGTAGGCATACTGGAAAGCTGCCAGGCAAATGATATAGATACCGGTAAGGACCACGGCAACCGTTCTGCGAAGATGTGGAAGCCTGGATCCCAGGAAAGAAAGGATACTCCATATTCCGTATGCCTCACACAGAACAAGAGGGATGAACAGGCAGTTGACCTGATGGAGCATAGCGGTCACCAGCAGACATACGATTCCGGCACCAATCAGCTGAATAAAGAGAAAAACTTCATAAGAGAAACTCTTATTTCGCAGTTTTTTTATCATATGGAAGACCAGACTGATAAATCCGATAATGATAAAGATCCTGCCGATATCATAGAAGAGACCGTAAGGAAGCAAAATATCATAAGGGCTTCCCAGATCCTGACGTACCAGGAGAATAGCCACGCGGCGCAGGTTTTCCAACATACCGGACAGGGAAAGGGCCAATTCCCCGCCCCGATAACCGGGCATAGCAGGAATGGTCATAAAGGGAAGTTCAATCTGGGGCAGTATGGAACTGTTTACCAGGACAAACAGGAGGAGGGGAAGTGCCATGATAAATAAGATCACAGCCGATAAAATCCCCCAGATATTGATGCGAAGCTTTTTCATGAAGAGACAATAAAAAATCTGCAGAGCCAGCATGATTGGGACAATCGGCCAGATGATGGCATAGGAGTACAGGCTTAAGCCATACAGGAAAGCAGACAGCAGAAGAAAACGATTATCCTCCAGTCCGCAGATAAAAAAGCATAGTCCGAATATTAAAAAGCCCGGGGCAAGATTGGCATCCAGACCCCAGCGGGACATGGTGATATGCCAAGGACACACAGCCAGAAGAAACATAGCCCAGAGCCCCATTTGGCGGGAGAACATTTTTTTCATCAGAAAATAAACTGCGGCCAGGGTTAAAATTGCTATGACAGCCTGAGGAAGTCTGCTGATAAAAGAATTCATGTTTCCGCCGTTTAACGCAATCAGGGGAAGCAGAAGGTAGCTGTACAGCGCACTGTGACCATCTCCCCAGTCTGCCATATACACAGGATAGTGATGACCTGCAGAATCCATGCCGTCGTGATAGAGTGCATAAGCGTTCCATGCAACAAAAGTTTCGTCCTGATGCATGCCGCCCGGCATGGAACCAAGATAAATCAGTCTCAGCAGTGCCCCTATTCCCAGAATAAAAAGGGGCAGCAGAAAATTCCATTTTTGCCAAAATGTATGGTGATTGCTTTGTTTGAGCATATTGTGTTACCTCACATGTTATGTGTAAATATTTCGACCTAAGTATATCAAATGTTCAGTTGAGCGTCAATAAAGAGCCGCAGAAAAACAGAACTTCTCAGATAGTACTCTTTGTGGTAAAATAAAAACTAGTGTATCCCCGTACATGCAGTAACATGCACAACCAAAGAAAACAGGAGAATATGCAAAATGAGTTACATGGATGAATTCAGATTCTGGCTGGAGGACGATTACTTCGACCGGGACACAAAAGAGGAACTTCTCGCAATACGTAATAACGCAAGTGAAGTGGAAGACAGATTTTACAGAGAACTGGAATTCGGCACCGGCGGTCTGCGCGGTGTGATCGGCGCCGGCACGAATCGTATGAACATTTATACCGTTCGTAAGGCAACCCAGGGACTGGCTAATTATATTTTAAAACAGGGTACTCAGGAGAAAGGAGTAGCTATCGCATATGATTCCAGGAGAATGTCTCCCGAGTTTGCAGATGAGGCAGGCCTGTGTCTGGCTGCCAATGGAATCAGGGCTTATGTATTTGATTCCTTAAGGCCGACACCGGAGCTTTCCTTTGCTTTGCGTTTGCTGGGATGTACGGCAGGCATCGTGATCACTGCAAGCCACAATCCGCCGGAATATAACGGTTATAAAGTGTACTGGGAGGATGGTGCACAGATTACAGCTCCCAGGGACAAGCAGATTATTGAGGAAGTTCAGGCTATCAAAGATTACCGTAGTGTGAAGACCATGGACAAGGAAGAAGCTGTGTTTGCCGGCCTGTATCGGGGAATCGGCAGGGAAATCGATGAGGCTTATATGAAGGAACTGAAGAAGCAGATCATCCATCCGGATATCATCAAAGAAATGGCAGAAGATATCAAAATCGTATACACGCCGCTGTGCGGCACCGGTAATCTGCCCGTAAGACGAGTGCTGTCTGAGCTTGGCTTTAAGCATGTCTATGTGGTGCCGGAGCAGGAGAACCCGGATCCTTATTTCACAACCCTGGATTATCCTAATCCCGAAGATCCTAAGGCATTTACTTATGCCCTTCGTCTGGCAAAAGAAAAGGATGCCGATATTGTTCTTGCCACAGACCCGGATGCAGACCGCCTGGGCGTATACTGCAAGGATGCCGGGACGGGAGAATATGTATCCTTTACCGGCAATATGTCCGGCATGTTGATCGCGGAATATATTTTGCGGGAAAGAACAGCCACCGGTACCATGCCCGAGAACCCGGCACTGGTGACTACTATCGTTACTACCAATATGACCGCACCCATCAGCAGATTTTATGATGTTAAGCTGATTGAAGTGTTGACCGGTTTCAAATATATCGGGGAACAGATCAAATTCTTCGAGCAGTCCGGTTCCAATAATTATGTCTTTGGTCTGGAAGAAAGCTACGGCTGCCTGGCCGGTACCCACTCCAGGGATAAGGATGCCTGTGTGGCAGTTATGTGCCTGTGCGAGGTTGCGGCTTACTGCAAGAAGCACAACATGACGCTGTGGGATATGATGTTGTCCCTGTATGAGAAATACGGGTTTTATAAAGAAAGCCAGTATACTATTACCTTAAAGGGAATTGACGGCTCCAGGCAGATTGCGGAGATCATGGACAGATTGCGTCAGAATCCACCCAAATCATTTGGCGATTGGAAAGTACTCAGATTCCGCGATTATCAGGCGGATCGCATTGTGGATATGGAAAGCGGTGAAGAGACTGCGACCGGACTGCCCAAATCCAATGTTCTGTACTTTGAACTGCCGGACGATGGATGGTGCTGTGCGCGGCCTTCCGGGACAGAGCCCAAAATCAAGTTTTACATGGGTGTCCGCGGCAATAGCCTGGACGATGCACAGACACGTCTGACGCAGTTGACGGAGGAGTTAAAGGCTGTGCTGTAAAAGGATAGCTGTAAAGGAAGAGAAAGTTGTTATGAATGTTGGTGCGAATTGGAAGAAGACGGTTTTTTATCTTAAGAGGAATGGTCTGAAGAATACGGTTTATGCGGTGTTAGAGAGGTTGGCACAGCAGAAGGAAGCGGCTTATAAGTATGTGGAGCCGTCTGAGGAGGTGCTGGCTGAGCAGAGGGAGTATGATTTCAGCGTAAAGCCGGTGTTTAGTATTTTGGTGCCGCTTTATCGGACACCGGAGGGGTATCTGGTAGAGATGGTGGAGTCGGTGCTTAAGCAGACTTATCCGGAACTGGAACTGATTCTGGCGGACGCAACGGAAGATGACAGCGTGGAAAAAATCGTGCGAAAGTGCATGGATGGTGAAATAGAGCGGTATGGAAGGCAGCGGATCGTCTATGAGAAGCTGGAGCGCAATGGCGGAATTTCTCAGAACAGCAATCAGGCTTTGAAGCTGGCGAAAGGCGATTATGTGGGACTTTTGGACCATGATGATGTGCTGACGCCGGATGCTCTTTTTGGCATGGTCAGGCAGATCGAGGAAAGTACCCGGGATGGCAGGGCACCTTTGCTGTTATATTCTGATGAAGATAAATGTAATCAGGACAGGTCACTTTATTTTGAACCTCATTATAAGACGGATTTCAATCTGGATCTTTTGGTGTCCAATAATTACATTTGTCATTTTCTGGTGATGAAAAGAGAATTGATTCAGAAGCTGGGCTTTCGGAAAGAGTATGATGGGGCACAGGATTTTGATCTGGTGCTTCGGGCGGTTTCTGAGATTTTGCCTGAGGAAGAGCGGATCGTGCATATTCCGAAGATACTGTATCACTGGAGGTGTCACACCGGTTCTACTGCGGAGAATCCGCAGAGTAAACAGTATGCATATGAAGCCGGCTTGAGAGCTGTGCAGGATATGGCCTGTCACATGGGCTGGGAAGCACAGGCGGTGCATTTGAAGCATTTGGGATTTTATGGACTTGTATATGAGCCGGACCTGCTTTCTGTGAGAGAAGATGTAGGAGCCGTGGGTGGAAAACTGATGTCCGGAAAACGTCTGACAGGAAGACATCTTGCAGCCGGTGCATATGATGCTGACGGAAACGTCTTATATCGGAATCTGCCGGAAGGTTTTAGCGGTTATCTGCACAGAGGCGTGCTGCTTCAGGATGTGGCGGCAGTGGATATCAGGCTCATCAGTGTCAGGCCGCAGTGCCATGCCCTTTTTGAACACGTTGTAGGAGTACCGTATGTAGCGAAGGGAGAATTCTTCGACTGGGCGGTGCTTCCAAAGGACACCGATTATGCAGAAGTAAGCTGCAGGCTGGGAGAAGCGCTCAGGGCAGAGGGTTACCGGGTCTGCTGGGATCCAAACCGAAGCAGAAAGCTGAAATAGACCGGAAGTTTACCGGATACATTAAAGGAACGGAACATGAGGAAAACAACAGTAGTAATACCTAATTACAACGGCATCAAATATATGGCTAATTGCCTGGAGAGTCTGTATCGTCTGAAAGAACAGGCTCTGTTTCAGGTGCTTGTAGTGGACAATGGCTCAACAGACGGCAGCATGGAGCTTATCCGTGATAATTATCCTCAGGCTGAACTGATATCGCTCCCTGAGAATACCGGTTTTTGTCATGCCGTCAATGTAGGAATCGAGAAAGCAGACACCCCCTATATAATCCTGTTAAACAACGACACAGAAGTGCTCCCGGGATTTGTGGAAGCCCTTATCGATGCCATAGAATGTGACGAAAAGTGTTTCGCTGTCAGCTCCCAAATGCTTCAGTGGCAGAACCATTCCCTGATTGATGATGCCGGCGACCAATATTGTGTCCTCGGCTGGGCTTATTCCCGCGGAAAAGGAAAGCCTGCCGACCAATATGATCGCCCCACAGAAGTCTTCGCAGCCTGCGGCGGCGCCTCCATCTACCGCAAAAGCATCCTAAACGAAATCGGCTATTTTGATGAGGCCCATTTTGCCTACCTGGAAGACATCGACATCAGCTACCGTGCCCGCATCTACGGCTATCACTGTACCTACGAGCCGACCGCCAAAGTCCTCCACGCCGGCAGCGCCACCAGCGGCTCCCGCTACAACAGCTTTAAAACCACCCTGTCCTCCGCCAACAGCACCTACTTGATTTGCAAAAACATGCCCCTCCTTCAATTAGTGTGGAACCTCCCCTTCCTTATCCTCGGTTTCCTGATAAAAACTATCTTTTTTACAATAAAAGGAATGGGCACAACCTATCTAAAAGGCCTCTGCAAAGGTCTCCAAAAAGCCCACACCCAAGAGGGCAATACCCACAAAGTCCCCTTTCAGTGGTCCCGCCTTGGCAATTATATCCACATCCAATCCCTCCTCTACATGAATACCTTCCGCCTCTTCCTGAAAAAATAACCCAAGAGGAATTTATAAATTATCATGTATGCTCCGTGGGGACGGCTCTTCCTCGCCTCGAACAAATTCTTAAGAAATCTTAAGAAAATGCTTCATAAATTATTAAGTTGCTCTTTTAGGTGAATTATTGTAAAATAATCGCAGATATTAAGACCGGGTGATGCTTATGATCAAAGACAACCAAAAGGTGTTCAACAGGCTGCATCTGATAATGGATGCAATCATCACAGCAGCCTCCTATGCACTGGCATATTATATTAAATTTTATATTATGAAGCCCGGTCCCCAATTGGGAGATCTTCCGACGGCTAACTATTTTGCGGCGCTTATTGTACTGGTGCCTCTGTACATGATACTGTATTATTACTGTAATGTATATACGCCGAAGCGTACTGTAAAAAGGCGGCATGAAATCCTGGGCATCATCAAGGCAAATGTTCTTGGTATTGTGATTTTCATTCTCTCACTGTATATTGTCATGAGAGAAATCAACTTTTCACGAATGATGATGGGCATGTTCGTTTGCCTGAATATATTCTTTACCTCCTGTTCGCGTATTGTTTTACGTAAAAGTTTGCAGACCATGCGGAGCAAGGGATATAATCTGAAGCACATCCTGCTGGTAGGGTATTCCAGATCGGCAGAAGAATATATTAACAGGATATCGGACAATCCTCAGTGGGGATATGTGGTATGCGGTATACTTGACAATCATGTACCCAGAGGGACTCTCTATAAGGGAGTAAAAGTCCTGGGCTCTGTCGGAAATCTGGAGTATATTTTGCCGGAGAATAAGCTGGATGAGATTGCCATTACACTTTCGCTGAAAGACTATGAGCATTTGGAGCAGATTGTTGATACCTGTGAAAAGTCAGGTGTGCATACTAAGTTCATACCCGACTATAACAGTCTTATTCCGTCTCACCCTTATACAGAAGATTTAATGGGGCTTCCGGTAATCAATATCCGTTACGTGCCGTTGAGCAATACGATAAACATGTTGATCAAGCGGGCTATGGACATTGCAGGTTCTTTGTTTGGAATCATCGTAACTTCCCCGATTATGTTTGTGGCGGCCATACTGGTCAAGCTTTCCGGTCCGGGGCCGATTATTTTCAGACAGGAGAGAGTAGGGCTTCACAATAAGCCTTTTTATATGTATAAATTCCGCAGTATGGAGCAGCAGGCTCCCAGTGAGGAGAAGAAAGCCTGGACAGTCAAGAATGATCCCAGAGTGACTCCTGTGGGAAGGATTTTGCGGAAAACCAGTCTCGATGAGCTGCCGCAGCTGTTCAATATTTTGAAAGGCGATATGAGTCTTGTGGGTCCCAGACCGGAACGACCTCTTTTTGTAGAAAAGTTCAAAGAGGAAATTCCACGCTATATGGTGAAGCATCAGGTCAGACCGGGGCTGACCGGATGGGCACAGGTAAACGGTTACAGAGGAGATACCTCTATCCGCAAGCGCATTGATTACGATATTTATTATATTGAGAACTGGACATTAGGACTTGATATAAAAATTATATTTATGACATTTTTTACAGGCTTTATTAACAAAAATGCATACTGAGGAAAGTGTGCAAAAAGGGAGATTTAATTATGGCAACGAATTCCAATCAGACAAGAGGTGCGGGACAGCACACAGGTAACGGACAGGCTTCCAAAAGTAAGATGGCAGCAAAGCAGAAAGCAGCCAGGAAGAGAAGGAAGATCATTGTATTTGCAGCAGAAATCATAATACTGGTAGCAATGCTGGGCGTATTATTTGTGTTGTTCGATAAGACAGAAGAGGCTCCAATCGTAGTAGAACTGCCTACTGAGGCTGAAAGCATCGGAATTGCATCTCAGGTTGAAGATAGTCCTGTTATGAAGGGCTATTGGAATATTGCTTTATTCGGTATTGATGCAGAGAATGAGAAGCAGCTGGTAAAAGGTGCAAGAAGTGACAGTATCATGATTGCCAGCATTAATCTTGATACCGGTGATATCAAGCTTGTAAGCGTATATCGCGACACCTACCTGAATATTGGCGACGATTATTACATAAAATGTAATACGGCGTATTCCAATGGAGGCGGAGAACAGGCAGTTACCATGCTGAATGCCAATCTGGATTTGGACATTCAGGACTTCATTGCAATCGGTTATGAAGGTCTGAAAGGTGTTGTAGACGGTCTGGGTGGTGTATATCTCGATGTAGATGAACAGGAACTGAAGCATATCAACAATTACCAGTACAGTATCGATAAGATTCTGAAATGCGGATATAGAGAAGTGACCAAGACGGGTTATCAGAAGCTTGATGGTATGCAGGCTGCAGCTTATTGCCGTATCCGTTACAGAACAGGTGATGACTTTTCCCGTGCTGCAAGCCAGCGTGAGTTGATTCAGGCTATTGAAGAACGGATCAAAGAGGTGGATCTGGCTACATTGACGAAGGTATTTGAAGAGGTTATGGGTCATGTTGTTACCAGCCTGACGACAGATGATATTCATCCTTATCTGTCCCAGGTATCCAATTATAAAATTGTAGATGAAGGCGGATTCCCGGAAGCGTCCATGCGTACTACCGGTAATATCGGAAGCAAGGGAAGCAGCGTTATTCCTGCAGATCTGGAATCTAATGTAGTATGGCTCCATGAATTCCTGTTTGGGGTAGAGGATTACAAGGTATCCGACAAGGTGAAGGAGTACAGCGGTCAGATTAAAGCCGAGACATCACCTTATCTGAATAAGTAAAGAGAAAACAGATTTCCGAAGGAGGGAGCTTCCAGGCTCCCTTCTTGCAGTATATGTGCTGCAGAGAATGCACATCTTATCTGAAACGGAATATCTTGTGGGAGAATAGGAATGGATATTGATGTGATTATCCCGGTGTATAAACCGGGAAAAGAACTGTTCACTTTGATCGAGCGGCTGGAGAACCAGACTGTGGCGGTCAGGCAGATCATCCTCATGAATACAGAGGAAAAATATTTTGAGCAACTGGTATATGGGGGACGTTTTCCGGAAGAACATAAGAAAGTAAAGGTATATCATCTCTCTAAAAGGGAATTCGACCATGGAGGCACCAGACGGCGAGGAGTGAAAAAATCCGACGCATCGGTCTTTGTCATGATGACTCAGGATGCCATGCCGGCAGATGATTACCTGATTGAGAACCTGACAGCACCCTTACAGGGAAAGGTGGCTGCGGCTTATGCGAGACAGCTGCCTAATGAGAACTGTAATCTCACAGAAAGATATGTAAGGAGTTTTAATTATCCGGAACAGTCATGTGTCAAATCTCTTGAGGATTTGCCCAAGCTGGGAATCAAGACTTATTTCTGCTCTAATGTATGCGCAGCTTATCGGAGAGAGGTTTATGAGGAACTGGGAGGCTTCGTGCACCATACGATTTTTAATGAAGATATGATTTATGCGGCAGGAGCGATGAAAGCAGGTTGGGAGATCGCCTATGCAGCGGATGCCCGGGTGATTCATTCCCACAACTATACCAATAAACAGCAGTTTCATCGTAATTTTGATTTGGGAGTATCTCAGGCTCAGCACCCGGAAGTGTTTTCCGGGGTGGCATCAGAATCGGAAGGAAAGAAAATGGTGCTGCAGACAGCTAAATATTTGTGGGGGAATAAAATGGCGCATAAGATTCCGGCATTGCTCATGCAGAGCATCAGCAAATACGCAGGGTATCTGCTGGGAAAGCGATATGAATCCTTACCTCGTTCCTGGGTACTGGCTTTTTCTGATAATAAAGAATACTGGAAATAGGAAAGAATAGGATACTTTACCCTTGAAAAAATGTCTAAAATGTTGCATTATTGTAATGTCAGATATTTAGACTTAATGATTAAAAGAGCGCAGAAGGCGCGGAAAAGAGGCTAATATGTGTGGAATTGTTGGATATATAGGAAGTAATCAGGCTGCTCCCATCATACTGGATGGTCTGTCTAAGCTGGAATACAGAGGCTATGATTCAGCAGGTATGGCTGTTTTTGACGGAGAGAAGATTAATGCGAAGAAGGCTGTGGGAAGACTGAAAATTCTGGAGAACCTGACCCATGGCGGAGAGACGATGAAAGGAACTGCCGGTATAGGTCACACAAGATGGGCTACCCACGGTGCCCCCAGTGATGCCAATTCCCATCCCCATCTTAACGCCAAAGGCTCTATCGCAGTAGTACACAACGGTATCATTGAGAATTATATTCCTTTAAAGAAGAAAATGATCAGCAAGGGATATGAATTTGTTTCCGAGACAGATACTGAAGTTTTGGCTCACCTTTTAGATTACTATTATAAAGGAAATCCGCTGGAAGCCATCAGTAAGGTGCTTCATCGCGTGGAAGGCTCCTATGCCCTGGGCATTATGTTCTCCGAATATCCGGATGAAATCTATGCAGCCAGAAAAGACAGTCCCTTGATCGTAGGACAGAATGAAGAAGGCTGCTTTATCGCTTCTGATGTACCTGCCATTTTGAAATATACCAGAAGTGTTTATTATGTAGATAATCAGGAAATCGTTCAGTTAAAGCGTGAAGGGATGAAGTTCTTTTCTGTAGATGAAGAGGAACTGACGAAAGAAGCCGTGACCATAGACTGGGATGCAGATGCAGCAGAGAAGGCCGGTTATGAGCATTTCATGCTGAAGGAAATGTACGAGCAGCCCAAGACTGTCACAGATACCATTTCTCCCAGAATCAAGGATAACGATATCGTGATCGATGAACTCAAGATGACAGATGAAGAGTTGAAGGCTGTCAAGAGAATCCACATTGTTGCCTGTGGTTCTGCTTATCATGCAGGAGTTACCGGTAAATATGTCATCGAATCCCTGGCCAGAATTCCGGTTGAGGTAGACTTTGCCAGCGAATTCCGTTACCGTGATCCGATCCTTGGAGATGATTGTATGGTCATCGTTATCAGCCAGTCCGGAGAAACAGCAGACTCACTGGCTGCTTTAAGAGATTCCAAAGCGAAAGGCTATAAGGTGTTGGGCATCGTCAATGTAGTGGGCAGTTCCATTGCCAGAGAAGCCGACAGCGTCATGTATACCTGGGCAGGACCTGAAATTGCGGTTGCTACCACTAAGGCATACAGTGCCCAGTTGTCTGCACTTTACCTGCTTGCCATGAAGCTGGCGAAAGCAAACGACAAGATTTCGGAAGAGCGTTTTAAACAGTTGCTTGTAGATCTGCGTAAGCTTCCGGAACAGATAGAACTTCTTCTGGGCCAGAAAGAAAAAATTCAGCACTTTGCCAACCGCTATGTAGGCGCAAAAGATATCTTCTTCATCGGAAGAGGAATTGACTATGCGATTTCTCTGGAGGGTTCCCTGAAACTGAAGGAAATCTCCTATGTACATTCCGAGGCATATGCTGCCGGCGAACTGAAGCATGGAACCATCTCCTTAATTGAAGACGGTACTCTTGTTGTAGCAGTATCCACCCAGCCTAATCTCTATCAGAAGACTATAAGCAATATTGTAGAAGTAAAAGCACGCGGTGCTTTTATCATGGCAGTGACAAGTGTAGAAAATCAGGCTATTGAAAAGGCTTCGGACTATGTGGTATATATCCCCCAGACCGATCCGCTCTTTACCAATTCTCTGGCTATTATACCTCTCCAGCTCTTCGGCTATTATGTAGCAGTGGGCAAAGGCTGTGATGTCGACAAGCCACGTAACCTGGCTAAGTCAGTGACAGTAGAATAAATTATGTGATCAGCAGAGAAGAGATTACAAGGCAGGAACGCTCATCTTGTTCCTGCCTTTGTTATAAATTTAAACTTTTCACAAATGTATTATATTTTAATCACAGTTTGGTCACAAATGCAGGGTATACTATGTTCATAAAGATAAAGAAAGGCAATGAACATAGGGTTCAGGCCTTCGGAAAGGAAAGAGGGAACAGATATGTACGACAATGATCTTTATTCCGGTGAAGGCGCCGGTACCAATACATCAGGCGCTAATAGCCAACAGAATCAGAATAACATGGAGAGCAATAATTACAACTCCGGAGCATCCGGCGAAAGCAGCCGGAACAATAGCTACTCAGACAGTTACGGAAGTGACAGCTACAGCAGCTACAATTTCGGAACCGGCAACAGCGGTTCAGGTAATTCCGGCCAAAAAAACAAGGAGAAAAAATCCGGCGGTTTCTTTAAAAAAGCAGCTGTCAGCATTTGCATGGGACTGTTCTTCGGATTGTTTGCAGGAGTCGGCTTCTATGGAGTGCAGTATCTGACAGGAAGCATGACTGCTCAGGATAACCCTGATGCACCGGTTATCAGCAATGATGTGGAGAATCAGACAGAAGATATGGCAGCAGATGAGAGTAAATCCGGTATCAAATTGACCGATACCACAGAAGTAAGAGTAGTATCCTCCGATGTGTCCGATGTAGTAGATGAAGTAATGCCTGCAATGGTATCCATCGTCAATAATTATACTGAAACAAGTACTACTTTCTTCGGACAGAGCTACACACAAGAGAAAGCAGCAAGCGGATCCGGAATCATCGTTGGAGAAAGCGAGACCGAGCTGTTGATCGTAACCAATCATCATGTTGTAGCAGATGCTACCAAGTTGGAAGTAAGCTTTATTGACGGTTCTGTCGCTGAGGCTCAGATTAAAGGAATGGATTCCGATATGGATCTGGCAGTAATTGCGATTCCTTTCGAGTCACTTACAGAGGAAACCAAGAACTCCATTGCAATTGCTACCATGGGTGACAGCGATGCCTTAAAGCTTGGCGAGCCGGTTATTGCCATCGGTAATGCACTTGGCTATGGACAGTCTGTAACAGGAGGATATGTCAGTGCACTGGACAGAGAGATTACGACAGAAGATGGTGCTGCCAATACCTTTATTCAGACGGATGCAGCTATTAACCCCGGTAACTCCGGAGGTGCTCTGTTAAATATTAACGGTGAAGTTATCGGTATCAACTCTAATAAGATTGGTGCCACAGCAGTAGAAGGTATGGGCTATGCAATCCCCATTTCCGCAGCAGAGCCTATCATTGGCGAACTGATGCTGAAAGAGACCAGAACAAAAGTGGAGGATGGTCAGGTGGGTTATATAGGCATTACCCCGCAGACCATTACCAGTGATTACTCCCAGATGTTAAGAATTCCTCAAGGTGTATATGTCGTTGAAGTACAAGAAGGATCACCTGCTTATGAAGCAGGACTGCTTACCGGAGATGTCATCGTGAAGTTCGAAGGAGAGAAGATATCCACCCATGAAGATCTGCAGAATATACTGCAGTACTATGGTGCAGGTTCTACTGTATCTGTAACAGTTCAGAGACCTCAGAATGGAAAATATCAGTCAGTAGACATACAGATTACCTTAGGCACCAGACCGGATTCTCTGCAGTGATAAAGGATTGTAATAAGAAAAAAGTACAGCCGGGCAGAAAGATAACTTCTGCCCGGTTATTCTATTTGCAGCTTTGCAAATGGCGCGGATGCAAACGGTAACTATTCTTTCGGTATCTGTATTACACGTCCGCGCCGTTTCGGTAAAACTAAAGTATAACCATATTTGTATTGTATTCTTTCCTTGGGGATGGTAAAATCATACTTAGTGATAAAGAAAGGTATCCTTGAGCGGATAAAAGGAAAGAAAAATGGTAAAACACATTATTTTATGGCAGTTAAAAGATGAATATTCTGAAGAGGAGAAAGCAGCAATCAAAGCAGAAATCAAAACTGATCTGGAAGCTCTGCAGGGCAAAATCCCGGGACTTCTGGAAATCAAGGTACAGATTACCCGTCTTGCATCGTCCAATGCTGACCTGATGCTGGATTCTTCTTTTGAGGATGAAGCAGCGCTCAAAGGGTATGCTGTACATCCGGAGCATGTAAAAGTAGCTGATGAGAAGGTAAGACCATTTACCAAGAGCAGAAGCTGTCTGGATTTTGAGGTATAGTATGTGCGGAATACTTCTTTAGATTGTTTAGAAAAAGTTTACTTCTATTAACAAAAGTTCTCTTGTATGAGATGGAAGAATCCTTTATAATGAGTAAAGTGAATGCAATATAAGATTTGTTAAGAGAGGGTAAAGGATTAATGTCAGATATATTTGATAAAAATGAAGAAGAATTTAAAGAAATAGAGAAGGAGACTATTTCTCAGAAGAAAGATGCCTCCGACACTTCCAAAGCCGGTAAGAGTGACAACAGCGAGTATGAGGATGTCTGCTTCGTCTGCCGCAGACCGGAGAGCAAGGCCGGTAAGATGTTCAAGATGCCCAACAACATCTGTGTCTGTGACGATTGTATGCATAAGACCATGGATGCAGTCAGCCAGTTTGATTACCAGGGGATGTTCAACAACCCCAATTTCCAGAAGGAAATGGATGACATGGCTAAGAAGGGCGGCTTCCCCAACATCAGCTTCGTGAACCTGGCTGACTTAAGAGGCGACGGCGGCATTCCCAACAAGCAGAAGCTGAAGAAGAAAAAAGAGAAGAAGGAAGAAGAACCGGTTCTGGATATCAAGAATATCCCGCCGCCACACAAGATCAAAGCCAGTCTGGATGAGTATGTGGTAGGCCAGGAGCATGCCAAGAAGGTGATTTCTGTAGCGGTTTACAACCACTACAAAAGAGTTGCTACCAATACTATGGATGAAATCGAAATTGAAAAATCCAACATGCTCATGATCGGACCTACCGGCTGCGGTAAGACCTATCTGGTAAAGACACTGGCAAGACTTTTGGACGTGCCTCTTGCTATTGCAGATGCGACTTCCCTGACAGAAGCCGGATATATCGGTGACGATATCGAAAGCGTGGTGTCCAAGCTGCTGGCAGCTGCCGACAACGATGTGGAGAAGGCAGAGCGAGGTATCATCTTTATCGACGAAATCGATAAGATCGCCAAGAAGAAAAATACGACTTCCCGTGATGTCAGTGGTGAAAGTGTACAGCAGGGTATGCTGAAACTTCTTGAAGGAGCAGAAGTAGAAGTACCTGTAGGCGCCAACAGCAAGAATGCCATGGTACCCCTTGCTACGGTGAACACCAGAAATATCCTGTTCATCTGCGGCGGTGCATTCCCGGACCTGGAAGGCATCATTAAGGAGCGTCTGACCAAGACTGCTTCCATCGGCTTTGGATCAGAGCTGAAAGATAAATATGATAATGATAAAAATATCCTTTCCAAGGTAACGGTGGAAGACATCCGTAAGTTTGGTATGATACCTGAATTTATCGGCCGTCTGCCCATCATCTACACGCTGGAAGGCTTGAACCGTGATATGATGGTAAAGATACTGAAAGAGCCCAAGAATGCTATTTTAAAGCAGTACCAGAAGCTCTTAGAGCTGGATGAAGTCAAACTGGAGTTTACAGACGGAGCGTTGGAAGCGATCGCGGACAAAGCTATGGAAAGAGATACAGGAGCCAGAGCTCTGCGCTCCATCATTGAAGATTTCATGCTGGATATCATGTACGAGATTCCGAAGGATGATAATATCGGCAAAGTTACCATTACCAGAGAGTATATTGAAGGAACCGGCGGACCGGTGATCGATATCAGAAGTAATAAGGTGATGGGGAGAATTGAAGAACTGAAGGAGTATCCTTCCGAAAATTAAATGATGGAAATATTTTTTATGCTCCCTGGGAGAGTTGCGTTATGACTGTCTCAGGGGGTATTTAATCCAACTGGTATGGTCCCAAGAGACTCAGAGATATGTTAAAAATGCCCGATGAAAATAAATTCCCGGGAGTAAGCAATTACATACACGATTATGGGATGAATCTGGTGGTACTCAAGAATCTGAGCAAAGAAGAAGAGGAGCGCTTTCAGTCGGATTTTAAATATCTGGTGAAATATTTACGGAATTGCAAGGAACCGGAGAAAGTAGTGAAATTGTTTCGTGAAGAATTTGGGGATATGCTTCATCAGAAAGAGACTATGCGGGCAATGGCAGCATTAACGAAGGATGGTAGATATCTCACTGTAGAAGCAGGGAAAAAGGAGGCGAGTAAAGTGTCGTGTGCGGTATTAGATTATGTTGAAGCGAAAGCGGAAAAAAGAGGTGAAGTGAAGTCTAAGATTGAGACATGCCAGGAATTTGGAGTGACTAGGGAAGAAACATTGTCAAGATTGATGCAAAAGTACGAGTTGGACGAAAATACTGCCAGAGATTATATGGACCAGTATTGGTTGAAATAATGGAGAATCATTGCAAATCCCTATTGACAATTCTTATATTTATGATAATATAAACATATGAACAATAATTCATATGAAAACAACTGATTGGAGGATTTGTATATGAAAAAAACTTATAAAATCGAGGTAGATTGCGCCAACTGTGCCAGAAAAATGGAAGAAGCCATCAAGAAAGTGGAAGGTGTTGCCGATGCAACCGTCAGCTTCATGACACAGAAGATGAACGTGGAATTTGCTGAGGATGCAGACATCAAAGCTGTTATGAGCAATGTGGTAAAGGCTTGTAAAAAAGTAGAATCCGATTGCGAGATTTATCTGTAAGAATATATGACAGAAACAGACAGTAATAGAAAATAAGCAGGTAAAAGACTATGACAAGAAAACAGAAAAAAGTACTGTACCGCATTATTGCGGCGCTGGTATTACTTATTATTTTAGAATTTATTCCTGCTGAAGGCTGGCTGAAACTGCTTCTTTACCTGATTCCATACCTGGTCATCGGTTATGATATCCTGAAAAAAGCCGTGCTGGGCATTCTCCACGGAGAGGTATTTGATGAAAATTTCCTGATGGCAGTGGCCACTGTGGGTGCGATGCTTCTGGGAGATTACAGAGAAGGCGCAGCAGTTATGCTGTTTTACCAGATCGGTGAATTGTTCCAGAGTGTGGCAGTAGGAAAAAGCCGCAGGAACATCAGTGCCCTGATGGATATCCGCCCGGACTATGCCAATATAGAAGCAGAAGATGGCAGCCTTGAACAGGTAGACCCTGATGAGGTGGAGATTGGAACTGTTATCATCGTACAGCCCGGAGAAAAAGTGCCAATAGATGGTGTGGTGACAGAAGGCAGTTCTGCACTGAATACCAGCGCGCTGACAGGAGAGAGCATTCCCCGGGAGGTGGGTCCGGGAGATGAGATTATCAGTGGTTGTGTCAATCTTTCAGGTCTTTTAAGGATCCGTACCACCAAGCCTTTTGGAGAATCAACAGTATCCAGGATACTGGAGTTGGTGGAAAACTCCAGCATGAAGAAAGCCAAAGCAGAGAATTTTATCACCAGATTTGCCCATTATTATACTCCGGCAGTTTGTTACAGTGCATTGGCACTGGCAATTTTGCCGCCGTTAGTCAATCTCATTATGGGGAATCCGGCTGCATGGGCTGAATGGGTGACAAGAGCTCTGACTTTCCTGGTTATCAGTTGTCCTTGTGCTTTGGTGATTTCCATACCTTTAAGCTTCTTCGGAGGAATCGGCGGGGCATCTGCCTGCGGAATTCTGGTGAAAGGCTCTAATTATCTGGAAGCGCTTGCTTCCACGAAATATGTGGTGTTTGATAAAACCGGTACCTTGACGGAAGGGGTTTTTAAAGTAACGCAGGTGTGCCCTGTAGAAAAGGATCCTGAAGAATTACTTCGCTATGCAGCCTACGCAGAAAGCTATTCCACACATCCTATCAGCAAGAGCCTGAAAGAGGCTTATGACCGGGAAATAGACAGGAGCCTTATCGGCAACGTGGAAGAAATCAGCGGTCATGGTGTCATTGCTATAGTAGAGGGCAAGAGCGTTGCTGCAGGCAATGCCAGACTGATGGAGAAGCTGGCATTAAAAGTAGAAGCGCCCGGTCAGCCCGGCACAGTAGTGCATATTGCAGTGGATGGTGTATATTATGGCTATGTTTTAATTGCAGATGTGGTCAAAGCACAATCTGCTGAGGCCATCAAAGCTTTGAAAAATGCAGGCGTCCGTAAGACTGTCATGCTGACAGGAGATACCGCCCGGGCAGCCGGTGCGGTAGCCGAACAGCTTGGAATTGATGAGGTATGCAGTGAGCTGTTGCCTGCAGATAAGGTAACTGAGGTTGAGAAGCTGCTTGAGCAGAAGGGAAAGAAAGAAATCCTTGCCTTTGTGGGAGACGGTATCAATGATGCTCCGGTTCTTTCCAGAGCCGACATCGGAATCGCTATGGGTGCTCTTGGTTCAGATGCCGCCATTGAGGCAGCTGATGTGGTACTGATGGACGACAATCCACAGAAGATTGCTTTGGCTATCCGGATATCCGGAAAGTGTCTCCGCATTGTGTATGAAAATATTGTCTTTGCGTTAGGTGTAAAAGGCATCTGCCTGATACTGGGTGCACTGGGGATTGCCAATATGTGGCTGGCAATCTTCGCAGACGTAGGTGTTATGGTTATCGCGGTTCTGAACGCAGTCAGATGTTTAAAAGTTGATGAAAAGTAGCTGATAAGCAAATATAAGTAAATAAAAGGACCCGCAGGCAATAGTCTGTGGGTCCTTTATCATTGGAGATTAAAAAAGCTAAAAATGTTAGTAAATAGTACAATCGGAAATTGTATCCAATAAGTGGATTTACTATAATATAACTGAAAAAGTTTAACACTTTGCCAAAATCAGAGAAAGGGTTAGGTAAGTATATGAATACTGTAATTGAACAGAACAAAGAGTGGATTGATGCTACCTGGGAAAAAATCGATAAGAAGTTGAGTCGGACAGCTGTAAAGAGCCGGAATAAAATTCCCTATACAACAATTGATGGCGTACATGATGACAAAACAGGAAAGGGTATTACGTGGTGGACCAACGGTTTCTGGGGCGGTATGATGTGGCTGATGTACAAGGCTACCGGCAACGAAGAATACAGAAAGACGGCAGAACGTTCCGAAGAATTATTGGACGAAGCACTGAAGCAGTATAAAGTTCTGCATCACGATGTAGGTTTCATGTGGCATCTTGTCAGTGGTGCAAATTACCGTATAACAGGTAATGAAGCTTCCTGCACCAGAAATCTTTTTGCAGCTGCTTCCCTGTTTTCCAGATATAATATCGATGGCGATTATATCCGTGCATGGAACGGAGAGACCAATGCAGGATATTCTATCATTGACTGTCTGATGAACTTGTCTTTATTATATTGGGCATCCGAAGAGATTGGTGATGACCGTTTTAAGAAGATTGCCATGAGACATATGGAGATGGCTATGCGTGACCACATCCGTCCGGATGGAAGCGTAAATCATATTGTAGATCATGAGCAAGACAAAGTAGGTGTGAAGAAAGTTTATGCCGGACAGGGCTACAGTGAGACTTCCTGCTGGTCCAGAGGACTTTCATGGGCAGTATATGGCTCCGTGATTTCTTATATTCATGCAGGAAAAGAAGAATATCTGGAAGCTGCCAAGAAGACTGCAGACTTTTTTATCGAACACTGCAAGAAGACAGATTACCTTCCGGTAATCGATTTCTGCGCACCTGAAACACCTGTATATTATGACAGTACAGCCGGCGTCTGCGCAGCTTGCGGTATGCTGGAAATTGCAAAATACGTGTCAGAAGAGGAAGGCAGAAGATATACCCGGGAAGCTATCAATATCTTAAAAGCCTGCGATGAGCACTTCTGTAATTATGAGGAAGATGAAGATGCACTGGTGCTGATGGGCAGTGAAAGATATCCCAGCCAGGAATCTTATTTCAAGGGAGTACATATTCCTATCGTGTATGGAGATTTCTTCTTTGTAGAAGCTTTGTTTAAATTAAAAGGAAATGACTTCCTTATATGGTAAGAATAAATTTTTGCCGTTCGCGTCCGCGAAGCCGCGCCCGACGAGTGAAACGTTACCCGCAGACAATAGTCTGCGGGTTTTTGCATATATTTAGAAATAAGAGAATAGAAAAGATAATGTGAAAAGAAAATTATGGATTGTAAAGAAAGAATTTTGTCAAATGATTATAGAGATCTGATTGTAGACTATTCTGTCAGAGTGGGTACAGAATCCGGTCTGGATCTGTGTTACACGGAAATCGACAATCTGTTTCGGCTGGTATATGTAAATAAAATGAATGTCCCGCCCATCATGGATACCCCGGGAGAATACCAGATGATTCCCAAGCTGTTCGGTCTGATGCCTATCAGCGGAGGCAGCAGCAGCGGTCAGTTTGACCCGGCAGCTCTGACAGCAAGCGGCATTGCCCAGGTACAGCGACAGCCCTTAAACCTCACCGGGAGGGGCGTCATTCTTGTATGTATCGGTTCCGGTATCGATTACCGCAGTGAAGCATTTCGAGATGAGGAAGGCAATACCAGGATCATGTCCATTTGGGATCAGACCATACAGGACGGTAATCCGCCCACAGGCTTTCTGTTTGGAACGGAATATACCGAAGAAGAAATTAACAGAGCCCTTCAGGCAGAGAATCCCTACAGTGTAGTGCCCTCCAGAGATGAGGCAGGCCATGGTACCACCATGATGGAGGTGTCAGCAGGAAGCAGTCTGGGCAACAGAGGCGGATTTACCGGGGCAGCCCCGGAGACCGATATTGTAGTGGTAAAGGTAAAACAGTGCAAGCAATATCTGCGTGATTATTATATGCTTCCTCAAAATGTGCCTGCCTATGCGGAACAGGACATTATGCTGGCAGTGGAATATGCAGATTCCTTATATGAAAAATATGACAGACCTGTAGTAATCCTGATGGGTCTTGGAACCAACCGTGGGTCACACAGTGGAACTTCTCCTCTGGCGCTGTATCTGAACAGTGTTGCAATCAAAAGAAGCAGAGCAGTGGTTGTAGCAGGTGGGGATGAAGGCAATGCAGCCCATCATTTCCGTGGAATGTTAAAAAGAGGAACGGATGCAGCTTACCTGGGCACGATGGAAAATTACAGAGATGTGGAAGTGCGCGTGGGAGCAAATAATAGAGGATTTCTTATGGAATTGTGGGGAAGCACTCCTGATATCTATAATGTAACTATCAGAACGCCCGGCGGGGAAAATGTTCCGGTCCAGCAACTGGGAATCGGTAAGAGCATCACCTACAATTTTATCTATGAACGTTCTGAGGTAACGGTCTCCAGCATTCTGGTAGAACCAATATCAGGCGATGAACTGATTATTTTCCGTGTCGAGAACCCTACAGAAGGAATCTGGAATTTCCGGGTATCCGCATCCGGTATGGTTCACAACGGTGTCTTCCACATGTGGCTGCCTATCACCCAGTTCCTTACCGCGGAAGCTTATTTTCTGGAACCGGATCCTTATACTACACTGACGGAGCCTGCCATGGCCATCAATACCATTGGTGTGTCTACCTACAATGACCAGAACAACAGCTTTTACATCGAATCCGGCAGAGGATTTTCACGGACTGGTCAGATCAGGCCGGATTTCGCGGCACCGGGAGTAAATGTATCAGCCTTGAATGGCAGAAAGACAGGCAGCAGTATAGCAGCTGCTATCACCGCCGGAGGTGTTGCTCAGTTCTTGCAATGGTCGGCAGTGGAGCGAAATAATCAGTATCTGGAGAGTAAGGAAGTGAAGAATTTTTTCATTCGGGGAGCTTCGCGGACTCCGGATTTGGTGTATCCGAATAGGGAGTGGGGGTATGGGAGACTGAATGTGGCCGGGACCTTTGATGTGTTGGCGGGGCTGTAGGCCCCTCTATGGTTGACTGCCTGACTCCCTTTTTCGACAAATTTCAAGAAACTTTCACAAACCCCCTTTGCAGATTCGCATTTTATAGGTATAATATTCATTAAGGCTTAAACTTTTGGAGGAGGATATGACAAGAGAAGTAATTATCAAAAGCAATAAATACGGAATCAATCTGATCCTTGACGATCACCTTCCTTTTGAGGAGCTACTAACATTGATAGGGGAGAAATTCAAAGAGACCGGCAGCTTTTTTAAGGATGCCAAAATGGCAATTTCCTTTGAAGGCAGACAGCTTACGAACAAAGAGCAGCTTGACATAGCAGATACGATCATGGCGAATTGCTCGATCCGGATTGTCAGTATTATCGACAGCAACAAGGATTTGGAAGAACTGATGAGACAACGGGTAGAAGCTTATGAACAGCCGCAGCCCGAACCCATGGTTTCCTATATGAATCCCCAGGATATGGGAATGCAGGGAATGGATATTCCACCGGCAGCAGATTTTTATAAGGGCAATCTTCGTTCCGGTCAGACACTGGAATGTGCTTCTTCGGTTACATTGATTGGAGATGTCAATCCGGGAGCAAGAATCGTTTCGGAAGGAAATATTGTGGTACTGGGATCGTTGAAAGGAAACGCGTATGCAGGAGCATCCGGAGATGACAGCTGCTTCATCTTTGCACTTGATATGAAGCCGATTCAGTTACAGATTGGTGATTTAATTGCAAAGAGTCCGGATAAGGAGAAAGGAAGTTTTCGCACCCGTAAGAAAGGGAAAACAGAAGGAAGTCAGTATTCACCGCAGATTGCAGTGGTGAGAGATGGTTTTATCTGTATAGAACCAATGACGAAAGGATGTCTGGATCGCCTGTAAGAAGGGTGACCGGCACAGAAATAAGGAACAAAATGTCAGGAGGAGACAGTAATGAGTGAGGTAATTGTAGTTACATCAGGAAAAGGTGGTGTAGGTAAGACCACTACCACAGCGAATGTGGGAACCGGTCTTGCCATGTTGAACAAGAAAGTAGTAATGATTGATACGGATATCGGACTTCGGAATCTGGACGTAGTGCTGGGGCTGGAGAATCGTATCGTATACAATCTGGTAGACGTAATAGAAGGAAAGTGCCGTCTGAAACAGGCACTGATCAAGCATAAGAAGTATCCTGAGTTGTGCCTGCTTCCCTCGGCACAGACGAGAGATAAAGATGCTGTTACTCCTGAACAGATGATACAACTTATTGAAGAACTGAAGCAGGAATTTGATTACATACTTCTGGATTGCCCAGCAGGTATCGAGCAGGGATTCAAGAATGCAATTGCAGGTGCTGACAGAGCACTGGTGGTTACTACTCCGGAAGTATCGGCTATTCGTGATGCCGACAGAATCGTAGGACTTCTGGAAGCAAATGAAATGAAGAAGATTGACCTGGTAATCAACAGAATCCGGATGGATATGGTGAAGAGAGGGGATATGCTGAAGGTAGAAGATGTATGCGATATCCTTTCCATCAATCTGATCGGTGTGGTACCTGATGATGAGCAGATTGTAGTATCCACTAACCAGGGTGAACCTCTCGTAGGTACAGACTGCATGGCTGGTGAGGCATATTTCAATATCTGCAAGCGTGTCATGGGAGAAGAAGTACCTTTCATGGATCTGGATGCGAAAAAAGGCGTACTTAATGCATTTTTTAAAATGTTTAAAAAATAAGGAGGGGGAGGACCGGCGATGAAGATAATGGATTTTTTCCGCAAGAAAGGTTCAGGAGAAGTTGCCAAGGATCGATTGAAGCTTTTGCTGGTATCAGACAGAGCGAACTGCTCACCCGAGATGATGGAGATGATTAAGAACGATATCATTGCAGTTATCTCAAAATACATGGATATTGATGCCCAGGGGCTGGATATTCAGATTACCGAGACTGAGTCAGATGGCAGTAACGGTACTGTTCCTGCGCTGTTTGCCAATATTCCGATTAAGGACATGAAGCATAAACCGTCCAGGTAAGATTTTTGTAACTGTTCAGAGCCAGGTGGATGTATGTGATAAACACGACGGATGCTCGCATACGAGATTGGCTCTGAGCAGTTACGTCTATTTTACGAAAGCAAAAGGATATTGGGCAGAGCAAACGTATAGTTTCTGCCACAATATCCTTTTTGTCTCATAAGACAGTTATTTTTTCTTTTTCATCTGGCGCGCAATATACTCCAAATGAGAAAGCTGCTCAGGATCCAGTTCTTTCAGAACCTCCACAATGCTTTGCAATTCAACAGGAAATGGATTGTTGCCATCAAAGAATTCACTTGGAGTCACACCCAGGTATTCACAGATATAGAAAAAAGCAGCCATAGAGGGTAGTGCTTTCTGGTTTTCCAGGGTGTTGATATAGCTGGCGCTTTGTCCGATGCTCAGGCTCATCTCCCGGGCAGATACATTTCTGCGGGTGCGTAATTGAATCAATCTCTGATAAAAAAGGTCTTCATACATACGATAATCACTCCTTTATGAAATTGTACGCTATGAACATTCGAAAAACATATGATAAAATTTGATATATTTGTTGAAATATAAAAATAAATAAGGTATCATGGAGGTAAGGATTTAAGAAAATTAAATTTTACTTTAAAATGTTATTCAAAGAAGATATAATGTTGTGTGTAGAATGACATTGTGTGTGTATGGGGGAATGAATATGAAAAAAATGATGCTTGCGCTTGTTGGTGGTTTTAGTGGTTTGTGTATTATTTGTCTTTTGCTTTGGAAGGGTCTGGCAGTGGGGACGGAATGGGTACCGGAAAAGGAGGTAACTCAGGACGAAATTCTGCTTTGGCTGGAACAGGATCCGTGGGGTGCTAATGGGGATAACAGTATTGGGATTGGAATTTTGGGAACCGATGAAATGTATTGCATTCCACTGTCTGATACTTCTGATAGCGGTATCAAGCTGCATCAAATGCAGTACGGAGCACTTAAAGTCAGAGGCAGGATTGATATGAGCAGAGGATATTTTGAAGGTGATGTTTCCTGGAACGGACATGATATCTGTGTGGTGAATTTTGCTACTATGGAATATATGATTCTGAAGGAGAATTTGAATTCTTTTACTCTGGGGGATTATTATGTGTCCTGTCGCTATGTAGAAGGAGCGGACGAAATGGGGATTCTGGTGTTCTATTGTCCGGTATCATAAGTATGCTGCGTTTTGTCTGTAAAATGCAACTTGGTACTAGACTTTTTTCCGGGAATCTGTTATGATAAAAAAGAAGTTTTGGTAAGGGAGGTTGTCGCGGCATCGGCAGCCTTTTTGTGTTATACCGAAGGGAAATATAAAGTACAGGGAGGTTACATCATGGAAGAACTCAAGGAAGTATTGGAAAACACTGAAGTAGAAGCCATTGCACCTGCAGCAGTAGCAGAAGCAGCAGAAGAAAGCACAGTTGAGGCACCGGTTTCGGAAGTAACAGAGACAATGGCTGATTACAGCAGAGAGCTGGAAGCGTCATTTCGTAAGATTGCTGAGGGAGATATCATCTCCGGTACCGTAATCGATGTCAGTGAAGAAGGCGTGATTTTGGATCTGCGCTATTATGCCCAGGGCGTGATCAAGGCAGAGGATATGAGCGATGCCCCTGATTTTGCTATCCTGAGAGATGTCAAGGTAGGAGATACACTGGAAGCAACAGTGATCCGCATGGATGACGGACAGGGTAATATTCAGCTTTCCAGAAAATCTGCCAACGATATCCTTGCATGGGAGAAACTGAAGAATTATATGGATGAGCAAACTGTTCTGACAGTTAAGGTAGGTGGTGTGACTAATGGTGGAGCTATCTGCTATGTGGAAGATATCAGAGGATTTATCCCTGCATCCCAGCTTTCCCTGGAATATGTGGAAGATGTAAATCCCTGGTTGGGGAAAACTTTAAAAGCGAAAGTTATCACTGTGGATAAAGAGAAGAAGAAACTGGTACTTTCTGCTAAAGTGGTATTGAAAGAAGAAGCAGCCCAGGAGCATGCACGTAAGATTGCCATGGTGATTCCCGGCAGTGTACTTGAAGGTACCGTTGAAAGTCTGATGCCTTATGGTGCATTCATCAATCTGGGTGATGGTCTCAGTGGTCTGGTTCATATCTCTCAGATTAGCCAGAAGAGAATCAAGAAGCCTTCTGAGGTGCTTGCAGTAGGGGATAAGGTGAAGGCTAAGGTATTGAACACTAACGATGGCAAGATTTCTTTAAGCATTAAGGCCCTGGAAGAGGTTGAGGAGAAGGAAGCAGATACTATTGAAGAGTTCCATTATGAATCTGATGGAAATGCAACTACCAGTCTGGGAAGTCTGTTTGCCAACCTGAAATTGGATCTGTAAAAACTTAAGTATGCAGCAAGATAGGAATAAGGGAAGATGCTTGTGATAACGGGATTATGCATCAGTCTCATTGCAATTATTTTTGCCGGGGATTTGTGCATCAAAAATTATATTGAAAGAACCGGCGTAGAAGAACAGACCCACAAGTTGTGGGGAGGCAGACTCCTGATTCGCAAGCACCATAATCGGGGAGCCATGCTGAATATCGGTCAGTCCAGACAAAAGGCAGTAGCTGTGCTGTCGGTTATCATGACACTGGCAGCAACTGCAGTCTTTATTTTCAGTCTGGGACAGAAGGGGAATCATCTTCTGCGTATTGGCCTGGCACTTCTTCTGGGTGGTGCTTTCAGCAATACGTATGACAGACTGAAGCGAAAGTATGTAGTGGACTATTTCAGTTTCGGTGTGAAATGGAATCGACTGCGAAATATCATTTTCAACCTGTCTGATTTCTGCATAATAATAGGCGCACTTACATCGGCTGTCGGAGCCGGAAGGTAAGTGCGCCTTCCTTATAGATGTTGTTGCAGTACGGTCAAAGTCTGAAGCATATTAAATATTGCTTAGGCAGTGATAATTGTACCGGTCTTACCCTTAACGGCATCCTTTACTGCTTTCATAGAAGTAATCAGAACCTTACCGTGAGGAACCTTCTCAAGATAAAAAACGGCAGCTTCAATCTTAGGCAGCATGGTTCCTGCTTCAAATTGACCTTCTGCAATAGCTGCTTTCGCTTCAGCAATGGTCATAGATGTGATAGGTTGCCGGTCTTCCTTGCCAAAGTTACGGTATACATTATCTACGCTGGTCAGAATGATCAACTCGTCCGTCTCAAGGTCGGCAGCCAGTTTCCCCGCAATGGCATCCTTTTCAATGACTGCGGAAGCACCTTTCAATGCACCTTTTTGTTCGATAACGGGAATACCGCCGCCACCGCATGCAATGACAATCTGATCAGCTGCTACCAGTGCCCGGATAGCTTCAATTTCTACGATTTCAATGGGCTGAGGAGCTGCAACTATACGGCGGAAACCGACACCGGGGTCTTCCTTCACATAATTGCCCTTCTTGATTTCAGTTTCAGCATCTTCTTTGGACATATAGCGACCAATGACCTTGGTGGGTTCGTAGAAAGCTTCATCATAGGGATCCACGGTTACCTGTGTCAGGATCGTGCTTACAGGCTTGGAAATACCGCGGCCAAGCAATTCACCACGTAGAGAATTCTGAATATCATAACCTACATATCCCTGGCTCATAGCGGAGCAGACACACATAGGTGCCGGTGTATAATCGATATATACTCTGCGCAGCTCGGTCATAGCTTTGTGAATCATACTGACCTGAGGACCGTTACTGTGGGTAATGGTCAGCTGATAATCCTCTTCAATCAAATCTGCCAGTGCTCTGGCGGTTATTTGTACTGCATCCCTTTGCTGGTTCGTGGTATAACCCAGCGCATCATGTCCCAGGGACACAACCACTTTCTTCTTGCTCATAGGATATTCCTCCTGATAATATCACCGTATCTGCATCATGACAGGATAAGGTGGGCTGTATTGAAAACAGTATAACATATTTCCAAAAAAGTGTATAGTATTTTTTGCGAATACGTGTTGACTTCCTTTGACTAAGGGGCCGTAATACCTTAATTATCCTTTAACTTCCGTACAACATCGTCAAGTACCGGGAAATACTCTTCAAAAGTTTTCCTGCAGCATCCCGGATTGTCAATTACGATGCCGGGTGCTCTCAGACCAATCAATGAAAAGCCCATAGCCATACGGTGGTCGTCGTATGTTTCCACAGTGGAAGCTTTCGGCATTCCCGGATAAATGGTAAGGTTATGTTCTGTCTCCTTACATAAAATTCCCATCTTTCCCAACTCCGTAACAATAGCAGCCATACGGTTGCTTTCCTGATATCGGATGTGTCCGATGCCGCGGATGGTAGTTGGAGAGTCTGCAAAAGGTGCGATGGCAGCCAAAGTAATCGCCTGGTCGGAGCAGGCTGACATATTTACGTCCACACCGTGAATATGTCCATCCGCAGGAGGCAGCACCACAATCCCTTGCTTAGTATCAGAGGCCTGGCATCCCATTTGCTCCAAAATACGGATAAATTCCACATCGCCCTGCAGGGAGTCGAAATGTACATTTTCAACACAAACCGGAATGTTCAAAAGCGGTGCCATGGCATAAAAATAGCAGGCGGCGGATACATCCGGCTCAATCTGATAATCCAGGGCATGATAGTGCTGTCCTTGTTTCACAACAAAGCAGTCCGAGGCAGGATGCTCTGTCCGGACACCGAACTGCTTCATCATTGCCTCTGTCATGTGGATATAAGCCATGCCGTGGGTACCTTCCACCTGAATCTGCATATCCGTGGGAGAAAGGCAGGCAGCAATCAGGAGTGCGCTCAAAAACTGGCTGCTGTGCTCGATATCCACGGTAATCGTGTCTGTAGCAAAGCCGTTGCTTTTCAGAGTAAAGGGAAAGAATCCTTCTTTTCCTTCATAAGTAATTTCACAGCCCAGCTCGTTTAAGGAAGCCAGAAGCGGAGCCATAGGGCGTTTACGCATCTGCTCGGAAGCATCCATATGATAGATGCCATGGCAGATCCCCAGATAAGCTGTCAGGAAGCGCGCAGCAGTACCGGCACTGCCAACGTACTGAGAGGCTTCTGTCTTGGGAACGACTCCCCCATGCCCGGTGACACGGATGGTTCTGGAAGGCTCGTCCACTTCGGTCTCAAATCCCAGGTCCTGAATGCATTTCAGAAAATGTCTGGAATCATCGCTGAACAGGACGCCGCGCAAAGTGGAACTGCCCTTGGCAAGAGTAGCCAGTAAAAGGGCGCGGTTGGTAATGCTCTTGGAACCGGGAACGCAGACGGTGAGAGGTTTTCGGGTGTCAGGCTGACAGTCGGCCGGCGCTAGCGGATATATGCAGGGAACATGATAAGTTGTATGATTCATGATGTTGCTCCTTATAGTCGTTTTCATGTAATCAGTATACTGCATTTGTGAGAGGTTTTCAAGGCAGTAACATTTAAAGAGGGTTTTTGTCATAAAGTTATTGACATCCGACTTCAATAGGAGTATATTTAGTTCTATAAACCCTACTAAATCGATAGGAATAAAACGTGAGCGGAAAGGATAGAAGATCATGAGCAGAATTTACACCAAATCTACAGAGCTGATTGGCCATACACCTTTACTGAAAGTAGAGAATTATATGAAGTCGCAGAATATCACCCAGGCACAGATACTGGCAAAGCTGGAATATTTTAATCCTGCAGGCAGCGTAAAGGATAGAATCGCCCTTGCTATGGTAGAAGACGCAGAGAAGAAAGGGATCTTAAAACCCGGTTCTACCATTATTGAGCCCACTTCAGGTAATACCGGAATCGGTCTTGCCAGCGTAGCAGCTGCGAAGGGGTATCGCACCATTTTGACCTTGCCGGAGACCATGAGTGTAGAGCGTAGAAATCTGCTCAAAGCCTATGGCGCAGAACTGGTACTGACAGAAGGTGCCCTTGGCATGAAGGGAGCCATTGCGAAAGCAGAGGAACTGGAGAGAACCATACCCGGCAGCGTTATTTTGGGTCAGTTTGATAACCCGGCCAACCCTGCGGCTCATGCAGCTACTACCGGTCCTGAAATTTGGGAGGACACGGACGGAAAGGTAGATATCTTCGTGGCAGGTGTGGGCACCGGCGGAACCATTACCGGTATCGGAGCCTATTTAAAGTCCAAGAACCCTAATATCAAGGTTGTAGCAGTTGAGCCTGATGATTCTCCGGTACTTTCCGGTGGAAAGCCCGGTGCGCACAAGCTTCAGGGTATTGGAGCAGGTTTTGTTCCTTCGATTTTAAATGTGAATGTATATGATGAGATCATAAGGATCACCACAGAAGAGGCTTTCAGTACCGGCAGAGAAATTGCAAGAAGGGAAGGCATTCTGGTAGGAATCACCTCCGGCGCAGCTTTGTATGCAGCAGCTCAGCTGGCGAAGCGCCCCGAGAATGCAGGAAAGACCATCGTAGTATTGCTGCCTGATTCAGGCGACAGATACTTGTCCACCCCTATGTTTACGGAAGGTTAAGAATATGAAGATATCGACAAAAGGCAGATATGCGGTCAGAGTCATGCTGGATCTGGCACTGAATAATAACGGTGAGTGTATCAAGGTAAAAGACATTGCAGCCAGACAGGGAATCTCTGAGAAATATCTGGAGCAGATCATCGCAATTCTGAACAAAGCCGGTTATGTAAAGAGTGTACGCGGAGCCCAGGGCGGTTACCGAATTGCCAGAGATCCACAGGAATATACAGTAGGCATGATCCTGCGTCTGACGGAAGGCAGCCTGGCGCCGGTAGCCTGTCTGGAGGAAAACTATGGGATCTGTGAACGCTGCGATACCTGCGAGACGCTGGATGTATGGAAGGAACTGCATGAAGCCATTAATCAGGTGGTAGACCGGGTGACCATTGCTGATCTTGTAGAGAAACGGAAGCAGCGGTTGCAAATTATGGATTATAGTATTTAAGGAAAAAGCAGGACTTTGGGCAAACAAGCAGGCAAATAGATGAAATCCTCACGAAAGCCCCTCAAAAAGTTTGATTCCCCTTTTTATAAGCCTTTCAGGTTTCACAAATCGTCAAAGCATCCTTTACCGTCAAAGTATCAATCAATTCTCCTCCTTCAGCAGTCCTGCGATACAGCAGTACCTTCCCGAAGCCGCTTCCGCTGCCATACAAGCCATCCGTTCTCTTCCCATCCGGATTCTCATAATGCAGGCCAAGCATATTTTCTTTCAGGCTGTTCACGGTGACCTTTACCACAGCATCTTTATTCCGGGCAACGATCTGCCAGACCAGTCGCTTATTGGTGACCTTCATATTCCATTTACATTCCTTGCTAAAAGGTGAAAAATTGAAATTAAAATCTTCCCCTTCGTAAGTAAGCTGCAGCAGAAGCTTGCGTTTTAAGCGAAACCGGAGGAATCCGGGGCAGCAGCCGTCAATGGCCAGAGCAGAATGCTTCAGTTCCCGCCCGGTGCGCTCGCTGCTTAAGTGACAGGAAGCAAGCTGAAGCCAGGGACAATGGAATCCCCTTCCCCAGTGCTTGTCAGCATATCCATAACTGTCCTGAGGTGTGACCTGATAGCTGATACCGTTGAGAATCACTGTGCCTCTATACTGGGTCTTAATGCCTTCTCCGTGCCAAAAGCTGTCCAGCGCATTGACTGCATTGTGGAAAGTATCTGCCATGGAGCCGGTATGGCAGGCAATTGACTTGTGGACTTCCAGATCCCATTCCATTTGCCCTTCGTCTGTCATATGGGATTTCCTGCGTGACTCCTCATGAGACACATCCACACAGCCGGAAATATGCTGCTCACTGTAGAAATTATCTCCATATTGAATGATCAGCGGATTCAGGGCGACCTTAAGTTCTGTCAACGGATAAAATTTATGCAGCTGAACGCTTGCAGAGCCACCGTCCCCAGCAAAAGCACCTGCTTTCAGTAACAGATAGGAAGGACGGATGCCCCGTTTTTTATTGTAAGGAAGCTGTCCCAGGATAGGCTTATTGCTGCCCAAAGAAGGATTCATAATCATATATTCGATAAAAAATGTCCTGCGTTCTCCCGTTTCGGGCTGCGTTCCACAGAAAGAATGGAACCAGCGCATATAGCCTCTTTTGGACTGGGAACCGCTTAACAGACAGGCATTTCTGGATAAATCGGAAGTATTCATGGGTACATTCACTCACTTTGTCGGATGCAAGATATCGTGGTTACTTATTTATTATAATACTATATATAGTAAATGACAATAGCAGTATGGCATTAATTTTTGGTTACAGTTCGTTGTGCTATAATGCTTCACGATTGATTTTCACAATACGTCGGTCATAAGTCACAAGCCCGTTGACTTCCTCCTCAATATCCGACAGTTGGGTGTACACGGCACCGCTTAGCCCTTTTGCCTCCAGAGGGAAAAGCTGCTCATGCATAAGTTTGGCATAAGCTTTCGTCAGATTCTCACAGCTGTCATACTTTTGATAGCCATATACTCTGTCCACACTGGAGTGACCGGGGATATGGCAGGCATATCCGCCGTACTCGGAGATGACACAGGCTCTCGCATCTTCTACCTCTGTTTTCAGTGGTCGGAAATAATTATGAATACTTCTGAAGTCCCCGCATTTCTGGTCGAACCAGCCGCTGGCATGGTCTATCGGGCGTGTGGGGTCTTCTTTTTTCACCAGATCACAGACGTTTGCAGCATCGAACTGTCCCCAGGCTTCGTTGAAAGGCACCCACACGGCAAGGGAGGGCACATTATACAGATGGCGGATGGTTTCCACGCACTCAGTCAGCCATTCTTTTCGTCCTTCTTCGCTCTTTCGGGCAAGGAGACCATAATGATTGTCTGTCAGCTTCTTAGCCACGCCGGGCAGCAGGGTAGGCAGATAACAGACATAACCCATATGATAAGTGGTACCGCCGTTTACCATGTCCTGCCAAACGATCATGCCCAGGCGGTCACAATGATAATACCAACGCAGCGGTTCAATTTTGATGTGTTTTCGAATCATGTTAAAACCAAAAGATTTTACCAGTTCAATATCGTAGACAAAAGCTTCATCGCAGGGAGCAGTCATCAGTCCGTCGGGCCAGTAGCCCTGATCCAGGATACCGTGCAGAAACAGTGGCTTGTGATTTAAGCAGAACCGGGGAACATTGTGCTCATCCTTTTCCACAGTATAACAACGCATGGCAAAATAGCTGTGGACAACATCTTCATCTGCGTGAATCACCAGTGGATAAAGATGGGGCGTATCCGGTGTCCAAGGGATAAAATCCATATCAGAGGGCAATGAGAAGCATACTCTGGTAAAGGGTTTTCCAGCCTTATCTGTCTCATGATAGCTTGCACTGATGAGATAGGGAGTACCGTCCTCGGTGGTCAGACTGATTTGGCGGAAATAGTCATCACCTTTCAGAATCAGCTCACAGCTCTGTAAATCATAGTTGGGCGCCAGTGTCATCGTCTCTATGTAATACGCAGGCACCCACTCATACCAGACACTCTGCCAGATTCCGCTCTGAGCAGTATAGAACATGCCGCCCCGCTTCAGTGTCTGCTTTCCTCTTGTGTGCCAGGAGGTGTCACTGACATCCTTCACGCGTACCTGAATCAGAAAAGTAACATCGCTGTTTACCGGCAGTTCCACAGTAAAAGGCAGGTAGCCGCCCGAATGGTGTGCGGAATGTACACCGTTTACATACACATCCGCCTCCTGATCCACCGCATCAAAATGAAGCAGACATCTGTCCAAAGGCGCAGCCGGGCGCTCTAAGGCCACAATACGCTGATACCACAAAAATTCATTTGGTTGCAGCTGCCTGTTTACCCCGGATAACAGACTTTCCGGTGAAAAAGGCACCAGTATCTGTCCCTGCGGTATAAAAGGAGTGCCGGGAGTTATCGAGGTATCGGAATCAGACGTAAAACAATATTCCCAATATCCATTCAGCATATGGTAATCCTCTCTGCGCATCTGTGGTCTGGGATGTTCTTCCCATACATGGGCAGGGGATAAAGCCTCTCCCCAGGGCGTATACAGAGTATTTAGTGTATCCTTTTCATGAGATTTGCTGATATTTTGAATAGCGTTCTTAAAATCCACGGCCAGTACCTTCCTTTCTGAACTGTTTACAGCATACCAGAAAATCATTCAAAAGAAAAGTAAAACAGGACATGATCGCTCATGTCCTGTTCATCATATAAGAGGGGGGAGTTGAAAAGTTATTCTGAAAAGGGAACTTAGGGGGATTCCCTTTTCATGTTGATAGCATACCAAGAGTTTGTGTCTAAAGTGTGTTCAACTGATAAAGGATTCCTTAAAAAACAATAAAGTGTTGCTTAGAGAAAGAAAAGTCCTTATAATAAGGTGAGAAAAGTTAGATGAGAGGTTTTTCATGAATATATTAACGGTAGAAAATATAACGAAATCATACGGAGAGAGAAAGCTTTTTGACAAAGCCGGATTCTATCTTCAGGAAGGAGAGAAAGCCGGTATCATCGGTATCAACGGAACCGGAAAATCCACCCTTTTGAAGATTATCGCAGGATTGGAAGAGCCGGATGAAGGTAAAGTGATCAAGGCAAACGGTACGGTTATCCGCTACCTGCCTCAGAATCCACAGTTCTATGAGGAGGAGACTGTTCTGGAAGCAGTACTTCGGGACAACAAAACTCTCGATAATGAAAGCTACATCGAAGCCGATGCCAAAGCCATGTTGACCAGGCTGGGTGTAATCAACTGGAATCAGCGATGTGGGGAACTGTCAGGCGGTCAGAAGAAGCGTCTGGCATTGGTGTCCGTACTGTTATCTCCGGCAGAAATCCTGGTACTGGACGAGCCTACCAACCATCTTGACAATACTATGGCCGACTGGCTGGAAGACACTCTCCGCAAAAGAAAGGGTGCAGTAATCATGGTCACCCACGACAGATATTTTCTGGACAGTGTCTCCACACGAATCATTGAAATCGATAAGGGAAGCATCTATTCCTATACTGCCAATTACTCCGGCTATCTGGAGCTTAAGATGCAGCGGGAAGAGATGGAAGAGGCGTCTGCCCGCAAAAGAGACTCTATCCTGCGCAATGAGCTGAAGTGGGTGCAGAGAGGCGCCAGAGCACGTTCCACCAAGCAGAAGGCCAGACTGCAGCGCTTTGAAGAACTGCAGAATACCCAGGGACCTGTAAAGGACGGTCAGGTGCAGCTTTCCTCTGTTTGCTCCAGACTGGGCAGGACCACGGTAGAACTGGACCATATATGCAAAAACTACGGCGAGAAGACTCTGATCAATGACTTCTCTTATATTTTCCTGAAAAATGACAGAGTAGGGTTCATCGGACACAATGGCTGCGGCAAGACCACATTGATGAAGATTCTTACCGGGCAGGTAGAACCGGACAGTGGTAAGCTGGAAATCGGTCAGACTGTGAAAATAGGATATTATGCCCAGGAGCTTGGGGATGAAATGATGAAGCCCAATCAGCGTGTGATTGATTATATCAGGGATGTGGCGGAATATGTGGATACCCCGGAAGGGAAAGTAAGTGCTGCCAGGATGTTAGAGCGTTTTCTGTTTGCAGGTGAGGACCAATATGGGCTTTTGGGTAAGCTTTCCGGTGGTGAGAAAAGGAGACTGTATCTTTTAAAGGTGCTGATGGGAGCACCTAACGTCCTGATTTTGGACGAGCCTACTAATGATCTTGACATTGCTACACTGCGAATTCTGGAGGATTATCTTGATACCTTTCAGGGCATTGTTATCGTGGTATCTCATGACCGATATTTTCTGGACCGTACCGTGCGCAGGATATTTGCCTTTGAAGAGGGCGGAGAATTGGTACAATATGAGGGCGGATACACTGACTATGCGGCGAGAAAGCAGGAGGAAGAGGAAGAGAGCGTAGGAGCAGCGAAAGCTTCAATACCGGGACACGCCAATGATTCCTGCAGCGCCTCACGCAACTGGAAAACCGGTCAAAAGAAAAAGCTGAAATTTACTTACCGGGAGCAGAAAGAGTACGAGACTATTGAAAGCGATATCGCCGCTTTGGAAGCGAAAATAGAGGAAATTGAGAAGAAGATTCCGGAGGCAGCCAGAGATTTTGTGAAATTGAATGAACTGACGGTGCAGAAAGAAGTTGCGGAGAAGGAAATGGAAGAAAAAATGGACAGGTGGATGTATTTGGAAGATCTGGCTGCCAGGATTGAGGGCGGAGAGATGGTGGCTGAACAGTAACGAATAGTAACCTTCATTTATCATGATTGCTGTAATTTGGGTTGATTATAAGTACACCCTATAGTAAACTGTAAATATAATATATTTCACAAAAGAGGAGATTTTCCTAATGGGCAAATTTGTAACCAAGAAAACAAACACAGGAGTGAAATTCGATCTGAAAACTACCAATGGTCAGGCAATCGCAGTGAGCGGAGGCTATAAGGCTCTGGCTAACTGTTTAAATGGTGTGGAGTGTGTTAAGAAGAATGCACCGGACGCTGTGATCGTTGAGGAATAATTGAATACAAGTAAAGAGGGATGACGAAGGGCGCACAGAGCGAAAACAATGTGCGCCCTTTAGTAGTGCACCCGGCGGGCGCACTACTAAAGGGTGAAAGTCCCGAATCCGCCCGGTAGTGGGAAGGATATGGCTGAACATCAAGGGCGTTACCGTGAGGTAGGGTCTGAAGGAAGATGCAGGCAAATCTTAGGATTGGTTCTCATTCTCAGAAAAAATTCAATTTAATGCGTAAGGAAAAATGTCCTGATGTGCCAGAACATCTCTATGTGCATATGTTCCGTCATTCAAAAGCAATGCATCTTTACAGAAGCGGGATGCCGATGTCTCTGTTGTCTGAATGGCTGGGGCATGCACAGATGGAAATAACGATTAAATACTATGCGAATGCTGATATTCGGATGAAGCAGGAAGCAATTGAAAAACAATATCGGACCTCAAACCCATTCTCAGTTCACAGAGTGGTGTGAGAGGACGGTGGCTAGACACCGCCTTCTACTCGATTTATACATGGATTATCGAGGAAACTTGTCTAGCATATCTGCTTTAAGCTTTTCCCAACTTTCTATAGCAAGGTCTGTTTCACCGAAAAACTCGTTGCTTTTTGCCTGACCATAGGTTACGGATTTGCTCGATGAATTTTGTGCGGCTATAGGTACGTTTTTGATGGCATCATAAGAAAATACAGGTGTTAGAATAGATTCGTCATATAGGATGTAAACCGGATGAATGCCATCCATTCCTTCTATTCGACCTGTAGAAAAAATGAGATACTCAGTTCCTTGTTTTAAGTAATTTACATATCCGCAACCAGCAGATTGCTTTGACTTATCCCACAGGCGCAGATACCACATTTTGCCGCCGATATATATTTCTTCTCCTACACTCAGTTCATTGCCACGGTATATATGTTCTATTCGAACTTTTTGGCGACCCGACCAAAAAATATGTTCTACATCACTGATTGCTGTTACACGCAATATAATGGAGCAATCAGGCAATAGGTCAGCCATTTTTTGACAAACATTAACGGCTAAATCTTCTGGCATTACAGCTACGTTCAATTGTTCTAAATAGTTATCTTGCTTTCTTAAGTCCGTATAACTTTGCTTTTTGATAAATCCAAAGATGCCTGATGATATTAGGATAGTAAGCATAACCATATGTAATATTTTTTTTACCATAGCTGCTCCTCTCTGGGAAACACCTTCCCTGCTTCTATTTTGAACAGCTGATCTGCCAGAATATGCATATCTTCATTATTGTGACTTGCCAGTAAAATGAGAGCCCCCCGTTCTTTTTCTTCCATGATTATCTTGCGAATCTCATGTACCCCTTCTTCATCTAAAGAATTTGTTGGTTCATCCAGCATTATAACGTCAGGTTTTTCCATGATTGCTTGCGCGATAGCAAGGCGTTGCTTCATTCCCAGTGAAAATTTACCACAAACACGTCTGTCGTTCGGGTCTAAACCGACACGTACAATTGCTTCTCTAATTTCTTCGTGTCCTATCCGCTTATTTAGGTCGGCAAGGTATTTTAGGTTGTCAAGACTAGTCAGGTTAGGATAGAGTCCGGCATTCTCCAGGGTGATTCCAAGACTTGGTAATACAGAAAAGTCGTGGTGCAACAATTTATTATCCCAGGTAATAGTGCCGGAATCTATTGACATTAGGCCGGATAAGGCACGGAATAACATTGTTTTCCCAGAACCATTTTTGCCTACAAATCCATAGATATTTCCGCTTTTTAGTGAAAGCGATATTTCAGATAGGATTGGTTTCTTACGTATTGACTTATTTATTTTGGTTACTTTTAATTCCATACTATCGTATCCTTTCTTCTAAATTTGAAACAATGAAATCATGTTTCTTCACAAGTACGGCGCCAAATATAGAAATCAGGATGGACAACCCTATATTCAGGCTTAAGGAGGATTTTAAATATAAGCCTTGGAAAGGTGGTGACAAAACTTGGTTGATCACTTCCAGGTTGCTACTGTGCCATCCTAAAACCAAATAGGCGACAAGATTACCATAAAGGGCAATTTCGTGTTTTTTAATTAGTGTTAATAAAGAGATACTAATCAGTTGCCCACCAACCACAAAGAAAAAAGCTGAGTTGCCTTCAAAATAAATTGATATGATATTGATCAATAGTGTCATGCTGAAAGTCCATAAAGTTCGAAGAAAAATATGATAAATGAGCAATATAGTTCCTGCATGGTCAAATATCAATTGATATCGTATGGTCGTCACTATTATTACAGTTGCTAATAAAATAATTTGATATACAAAGGTATGTATGACAAGAAAGCATAATTCTTTGCTATACCACCACATTTTTTGGGGGTATCTTGAAAAAACATAAATACTTGCTGTACAAAAATGACGATATAGCATAGTGCCAAAATAAGTTTCAAACACAAAATCAGGAACCAATAGGACTGCAAATGATATAAGCTCTGGCATAGAAATACCTAAAGCAAAATTTCCACGTGAACCACTCAGCTGTAATGTCATCTCTGATAATAAAAGATGTGGCTCAAAGGGATTTACGTATCCTATAGCTAAAAATAGACCGCTTATTATTGCAATGCAAAAAAGTAATTTGACATTATGTTGTTTCAAAGGTACTCCTTCCTATTACTTGATATAAAGCTTATAGTAATAAAAAATGTTAGCAAGAGGAGCTTAATTATGAGGAACCAGTAACTTTTAGCTTGGTCATTAAATAAAAGTAAGTAATCATACCATTTTACACTCATGGTATTTCTGGGAAGTAGTCTGGGTATATATAGTGTTGCATTTAATAACAAGTAAACCGGTAAAAAAAGTAATATTTTATACTTTATCTTGAATACTGAAGAAAAAGCTACGGTAAAGGCTCCAAGGAGACCGGAATATATTCCCCAAAATAGTGTTCCTGCTGTGGCATATAAATACGGCGACTTAATGAAAAACTTCGGAAATAAATAGTTTTGTACAGATTGAACATAATCTGCTTCATATAATCCCCAGTTAGATAAGTCTCCTGTTGCATTCAAAGGAAAGGCAATGCAGTTTAAAATTAATTCAATTAAAAAAGGAGCAGAGCAAATAATTGCGGTAGTTAAAAAGGTTGAAAGTAGCTTGCTAAGGTGATAATTGCGATATCCAATTCTTGAAGCCATCATAATATCATGTCCGCACTGTGATTCTTTAATAAGTGAAAAGCCGGCCGGACACACTACAAGAATTGGATATAATTGTATTAGCATTAAAGTAGTGTCTGCGTTATAGTTAACTCTGTTATAACTAAGTGATAATAGTTTCATGGGGTGATACATATCTATAACTTCGTATCCAGTAAAATCAAATATATTATGAAAGTAATTCACCAAAATCAGAATAAGAAATGCAGAAAAAGTAAAAATGGCACCTTTTTGCTTTAGTAAATATTTTGTTTGAACTATGATTGATCTATACAACATTTTTGTGTCTCCTATCCGTTTATTAAAAGATAGGAGGAGCAAATCAGGCTCCTCCACTGTATCTTTCCTACATACCATCATAGTCAACTACAGCATATGCCTCGGAACTTGAATTGCCTCGGAACTGAAAGCGGACGCTTGTCCATGACAACAAATCATCATCAAGCTCAAGAGTTTGATTACCACCACCTTCTTTTAATACTTCGTATGTTTTTTGCATTATGCAAGAACCGTAGGGATCAGTAACTCTTACTTGGATTCTGGAAAAATTGTCAGAACCTGATAATGGATATACGGATCTACAGGCCGCAGTGCAGTAACCGTAATTCTTTGATCGGGTATCCGTTGTGTCATATCCATCAGACCAAGCCTGATTTGGATTAATATAAATTTGGACATCAGTAGCAGCAAATGTGGGGATTACTATTAAAGCGACTGTTAAGACTGTGATTAAAGCTGTTTTTAAATGTTTCATGATAAAGTCCTCCTATGTTTGGTTTGAGCTAGTCATATCCAACCCTGTAAATTCCCCCTCCTTTTTTGATAGCACCCCAATATGAGGTTGTGATAATGAAAGCTTGTATTGTTGTTGTAGTTTTTGTGACACTACCTTTTTGAAAAAATTATAATATAAAGTAAACATTATAGTCAATAATAAAATTTAAAAATTAAAAAAACATAAAACAGAAATAGATACTTGACCATAACAAAATAAAGTCTTATAATAATTGTGCTGATTAAAAATATATGAAGGAAGGAGACAGAAGTATGAATCAACGAGAAGTGGATGTTCTTAATATACTATGGGGATCAGAGATTCCCCTTAGTTTAACAGATATTTTAAATATCAACCCTGATTTAGTAAAAAGTACTGTGGCAGCAATATTGGCCAAGTTATTAAAAGAACAATTGATTGAAGTTGCAGGCATTACTTATAGTGGAAAGGTTTTGTGTCGTACCTATCGTCCTACTGCAATTTCTAAAGAGAAGATAGTATTTTCGCTTACCGAGAATTACAATAAGGTTAGCAATATTATTCCGCAGGCCACGTTTTTTGCCTCTATTTTGCGGCTAAACCAGGATAAAGAAAAGGCAAAAAAAGAAATTGCACAATTGAGAGCAATGCTAGACGAATTTGAAAAGGAGCATAATACCCAAAGTGTAAAATGAGGAAAAAGAATCATGTTTAAAAGTATGTTTTCACCGATTTTTATGACCATATTGGCAAGTAATATATTGATTGTTATTACTGCATTATGTTTTAAGTATACGAGACTGATGCTCCAAGTAGGTTACAAGGTGTTGGGGTTTGTGATTACTTTGATTATAGTGAGGTTTCTATTTCCGGTTGAACTATCTATATCTCAGAATATCATTCTTCCACAGTCGCTATCCTTTATTATTAGTCGGGTACGGCGTACCTGCTTGGTTTGGAGAGGGATGAGTATCTCGCCTTGGATGATATTCTGCTGGGTGTGGTTGGCTGTGGGGGTGGTTTTGATTTTTCGTTATCTTCGTTGTTATTGCCGTTGTAAAGCGCAAATGGAACATCAGGGGATTTTTCTGACAAAGCAAGCACCAGCTTGTAAAATGTTAAACAGAATTTGTCTGGAACAGGGGAAGAAGAATTGTTTTCAGGTGGTTGAATATGCAGGTGTAACAACACCTTGTCTATTTGGAATTATGAGACCATATATTCTGTTGCCGAAATCTTATCATCTTTCTGAATCTGACTTGTATATCGTATTGCGACATGAAACGGCCCATCATTTTCATCACGATCTTTTGCTAAAAGTTGCTTTGAAAATGATTACATTAGTATATTGGTGGAATCCAATATGTTGGTTGTTAAATAATCAGACAGATGTACTTTTGGATATGCGTATCGATGGAAAGTTGACATCAAAAGGTAATACAATGAAGAGCGAGTATCTTAATTGTTTATTGCGAATTGCGGATGCCTCTGTTCATGCTGAAACCGAGACGAGTAGTGCTTTTGTGATTTCCATGTGCAGAGATAGTAGTTTGATTAAAAAAAGATTTGTAATGATGACTGAAAAAAGGGGAAAAAGCCATTTGGCTGTAGTGTTAGCTTTGTTTGTCGCAATTGGTATATTTTGTTTTTCTTATTCTTATACATTTGAAGCAAGATATGCGTCTCCTGAAATGGAACAATATACAATTTATCCTGAGAATGGTTATTTGGTTCTAAACAGTGATAATAAATATGATCTTTATGCCTATGGATATTACATAGACACAGTGGATAGTCCGGAAGCATATCCACAATTAAAAATATATAAAGAAGGGGATGTTATAAATGAAAAATAAATTGTTTCAATCAATACTTGTTGCGTGTTTCGGCATTTTATTTATACCGTGTACAGTATGTGCTTCACCATCGAACCCTTGTATAATTCAAAATGAAACTATTATAGCACCAAAATCTGATGTGTTAGAATGGAAGTTTAAGATAGATAATAATAAAATATATAAAAGGCTTTTTAATGCTACTACCGATGAATGGGTAGGAGATTGGATTTATGTAGGCGAATATCAAGGATGATAATTTGTGCACTTTATAGGATAGAAATATTACGAAATTGAAAGTATTGAATAAACAAACAGAAGATTTGTTCATCACACAAAAGATAATAAAAAGAACACTTTTTTGTAACGAACATGGTGTTTAACCTCGTAACTTAACTAACTGATATTGGTGGCTTAACAGTAGCGAATAGTAACCTGCATTTATCAGGAACGCTGTAATTTGGCTTGATTATAAGTACACCCTATGGTAAACTGTAAATATAATATATTTTACAAAAGAGGAGGTTTTTCTAATGGGCAAATTCGTAATCAAGAAAAAAAACAAACACCGGAGTGAAATTCGATCTGAAGGCTACTAACGGCCAGGTCATCGCTACTTCTGAAGTGTACAGTTCCGATGCAGCATGCAAAAATGGAATTGCAAGCGTACAGAAGAATGCACCTGTAGCAGCAGTAGAGAATCAGACAGTAGAAGGCTATGCTACCGAGAAGAACCCTAAGTTCGAGGTGTATACCGACAAGGCCGGCGAGTTCAGATTCAGACTGACCGCTACCAATGGTCAGGCAATCGCAGTCAGCGAAGGCTATAAGACTCTGGCTAACTGCCTGAACGGTGTGGAGTCTGTGAAGAAGAATGCACCGGATGCTGAGATCGTTGATGAATAATTGAATACAAGTAAGTGGTGAGAGATGACAGAGGGCGTACAGAGCTAAGGGCGATGTACGCCCTTTGTATATCTGAATTTCAGTCGCCTTTCCCCGTCATTTTCATCTGCCTGCGATACCCGCTTGGGCTGACATGCATCTGTTTCTTAAAATATTTTGCAAAATAAAACTGATCCGTAAATCCCAGTTCTTCCGCAACGTCCGCAATACTTAGTTCATCTGCAAGAAGCAGCGTACAGGCCCTACTGATAACAAGCTGTTCCAGATATTCCCGGGGAGCCATACCGGTCTCCTGACGGAAGCGTTTGGAAAGGGTACTGGTGGATACATGAAGCTTCTCGGCCAGTTCGTTAATATGATGTCCGGCGCTGACCGGATTCTGGGCCAGCAGAAACATCTGCTCCACCAGTGGCGAATAGCTCCCGCTTTGTACTTCACCCAACCCGGCCATAGCCATAAAGTTAGCCAGTTCCTCAAAAAGTACGCTCTTAAGGCAGAAAGCATCCGCTATATTTTTAGACTGATAAAGCATGAGAATGCTTTCCATTTCCTGTGGTGAGGCATCACGGACATAAATCTGTTTACAATTCCTGAATAGATCGATACCGTTTCTGTGAGTCAGATTGACATGGAAAAAAAGCTGTTCCATATAGTTCTCACAATCATAACTGAAGAACAGGCCGGCAGGAATCAGATACACTTTTCCCTCTGAAAGGGGGATATCGCGGTCGGGCAGATGAATCATGCCTTCGCCGTGCACCGTGTAATAAATCCTGGAGAAAGGAGAGCAGACCTTATCTTCTTTCCAATCCCGTCCCAGTCTGGCAAAGCCGGCATAGGGAATATTCATATCATAGGTTTTCCACAGACGAAGCGGTTCATCGTTATGTAAAATATGCATGGTAAAAACTCCGTTTTAGCTCTTAAAGGGCAGGTAAATTTTGATACCTGCCCTTTCTGACGTTCATTTATGATTTTGCAAAATGCGCCGAGCGCATCAGTCACTTTCAATATCCTGATCTGCTGCCACAGCTGAAACCACAGAAGAAACCACAGCTGCTATCACGGCAAAAATGATAATCAACAGCCCACCGGCCAACACAATAAACATAATCCCCGAACTCCTTTCTTATGTCTGTTTCTTGTCTGAAAGTCTGTACTAACTTCTATTATACACATTTTCCGCGAAATGAAAACTATTTATTTAAGATTTCCATGAATTCTTCACCGGTAATGGTCTCTTAAGGTTATACAAGTTGAACAAAAAGAGTGGAACCGGCAATTTTACCAAAGAGCTTCAAACACAGGAAATACAAGGAAATTAAGCCTCTGAAAAATGCACAAAGGAGGCAGATCGGCTATGAAAATTCAGTAAAACAGCACAAAGGAAAAAGCTTTTGGTTTGATTGACAAAAGCCCGTTTAAGGAGTAAAGTGTCAATCACTCGACAGCGATTTCTTACGTCAGGGCGGTATCCGCCGGATTTTCACGACTTAAGAAAGAAATAATTAGTTGCAGCTGATTTCATTGATTATTAGAAAATAAAACGTTCCAACGGTAAATTGTAGTATAGGTTAATAGGCATATCACGAAGGAATCGATTGTCGGGAAACTGAACGAAAGGAGGTTGTACCAAAACGGATAACAGCAAAAGAATCAGGCTGTCCACCACGGACGAGCGGCTTGAACGGCTGGTGAATGATTATACCACCAGAAAGCAGACTTCTTTGATCCAGATGAAGAAAGGTATCATCAGCAGGAATGCTTTTCTGGAGGAAGCAAGGCAGTATATTACGGAGTATTTTGAGGTTACCAAGAAAGAAGAAGAGGAACTTTTGACTGTATTTGAACAGTATATCTTCGGCTATTCCAGGCTTTCGCCGCTGATTGACGACAAGAGTATTTCGGACATCAGAATTGTCAGCCATGACAATATCAGGGTGAAGCGGGAAGGAAAGCGAATGGAAGGGAAGGTCACTTTCGGATCGGAGAAGGAATACCGTCAGTTTATTGACTATGTAGCCACCAAGAATCAGGTAAATATCTCGAATATGAATGCTATCCAAAGGTTTACTGATACAGAGAGCCATCCGGACTTTATTTTGAGATTTACCGTATCCATGCCATTGGTGAATACTTATAAGGAGCCGTATCTGTGCATTCGTAAAGTACCGAGGGATTTTCCGGAGATGAAGGATTTGATTGTCCGCAATATGTTGGACCGGGAGACAGCAGAACTGTTGATACAGAGATTCCGTCAGGGCTCCACACTGATATGCGGAGGTAACTCTTCCGGTAAGACCACGCTCTTAAATGCGTTAAAAGAGACGCTGCCGGATAATATGGCGATTCTGGTGGCGCAGCAGGCAGATGAGCTGACCACCAAATATCATCCGGATATGATGTTTTTGCATTCTCTTCCGGGAAGCGGGGAGAGCCAGGTCAGCTATGACCTGAAGAATATCAGCATTGCAGGGCTGACTATGGATGTGGATTTCTTTATCATTGGAGAGGTAAAAGGAGCGGAAGCACTGTATCTCTTAAATGCAGCATATACCGGACAGATTTGCGCCGCTACCATTCATGCACCTTCTGCAGATAAGGCACCCAACAAACTGGTGGATTATGCTATGTATGAAAGCCGTTATTCCAGAAACGAGCTGATGAAGATGATGGATTGTTTTCAGACGCTTGTATTTATGGAGCATTATCAGGTAAAGCAGATTTTTGCAGCCAAGGGCTGGGATGAAAGAAAAGGAGACCTGGTCTATGAAAGAATTCGATAGTAGGAGGAAGTAAGATGGTCTACAAGGTATTATTTAGTGCATTTACTTTTGTGTTTTTCTTACTGCTCTTTGTATGGTTTGCTTCTCAAAGCCTCATTGGAAGGATAATGCGAAGAACATTTGATACCATGGATGCGGCAGCCAGACAGAGAGTCCATGAAAACAGACAGCTGCTTAATGATTTTCAGGAGAAAAGAGGATTTCTTCACCGGATAGAGCAGCGTTTGATCTATTGTGGGCTCACAGGAAAATACCGGTGGCTGACATTGGAAATGTGGATTTTGATGAATCTGATTGTCAGTGGAGCAGGCTATTTTGCGGCATTACTCTTCAGTCAGAATTTTCTGATAGCTTTATCTGTGCTTACAGGTATCCAGGCTGTGCGTTATCTGCTGGAAACCTATCTAATGGGCAAAAATTACAGGGCAGTCAACGATAATCTTATGAAATTTCTGGATTTTCTGGGGAATTACAGTATAACGGCAGGTGAAGTAACCGGAATTCTGAAGCAGATCAGTAAGTATATGGAAGAACCATTAGGGAGTGTGCTGGATGAATGTTATTATGAGGCACAGACTTCCGGAGATTCCGGTCTTGCATTACTGGCTATGGCAGAGAAGATTGAGCACCCCAGATTCAAGGAGCTGGTCCGCAATATGGAAATCAGCATCAGGTATTCAGCCGATTTTACATCACTGGTACGCAGCAGCAGAAGAGCTGTCCGGGAGCATATGCGGACTAGGCAGGAGCGGAAAACAATGGTGAATGAAGCGCTTGTGAACATGCTGATTCTGGCAGGAATGTCGATTGTAATACTGGTAGCTGTGGAACAGCTGATAGGAACTTCTATGCAGGAGATTTTATTTTATACGTGGCCGGGAAGAGTCAGTGTAACCGTTATCGTGGTGATTTTTCTGTTGTTGTATCATCAGATTCGTAATCTGGATAAGTAGGCGGAGGAGATAATGGAGTTACAGAATATAAGATTATGGATTCAGATATTGTGCGTACTGGTTGCAAGCTTAGCATCTGTATTGATCATGGCAGTAGCCCTGACCTGCAGGCCCGGTAAGATACTTCTTCAGACTTTTGAGGAAGTGGGCAGGAATCTCAGAAGAAGCAAGAATAGTTTTCTGGATTATGAACGACTGAAAGGGTTTCTGGAACGAAATGGGGCAGCCTTTCATTTCGGAAGGTGGGTTGGACCTATTAATTATACGGCTATCAGGCTGGTACTGGCAGGCGCAGGGCTGCTTCTGGGAAGCTTTTATGAAATGTGGCTGGGAGTCATTCTGACGGTACTCTTCTTTATTCTGCCGGATATGATGGTGACATGGATGAACCGCAGGGATAATGACCGGATGCTTCCGGAACTGAAGCTGATATACAATGCTATCGCCATGCAGATCAAGTCCGGAGTTCATGTGACAGATGCATTGGCAGAATGCTATAGCAGTGTGCAGGAAGGCAGATTGAGAGAGGCATTATTCACCTTGTCGGGAGATATAGTAATGCAGGCAGATGTAGAGAAAGCGCTGGAGCGATTTCAGGGGAAATTTGAAAACCGTTATGTGGATGCGTTATGTATTACCGTTCTGCAGGCTCTGGAGTCAGGTCAGGCGGTGGAGCTGCTGTCTGATATCTCAGAACAGATTAAAGACATGGAAGTCGCCATTATGGGCAGGAAAAAGAGCAGCCTGGATAGACGGATTACGTTTTATCAGCTGGGAATTCTATCGGCGATACTGGTTGTGGTTCTGTATGCTTGTATCACCCATATGTTGGCGGCAGCAGTAAGCTTTTAACCGAATCAAGTGCGTAACGAAGCGGATTGGGAATATCCGCTTGATAATAAGAAAACAATAACACGCCGCAAAGCGGCAGAATGGAGGATTTATATGTATTGGAGAATAATGTATGCGAAATTTATGTTACAGGAAAAGTGCCGGAATTGGAAAGTAAAATGCATGGAGGCAAAACATCCCGGAATTGACGGAATACTGGTGACGGTAGGTCTGTGCATCATTGCTCTGGTGTTGTGTGTGATCATGAAAGATTCCCTGGGAGAATTCATTACTACGATTGTTGACAACATGACGGGGAAAGCGACAGAGATGCTGCAGTATACACCGCCTGCAGGTGCGTAATGAAGAAAATGGCAACCTCCAGACGAAAGGGATCTATCATGAATGTGCTGGCTGCATGTATCTGTATCCTGACAATGACCATTATTATGATGGCATTTATGGGAAGCGTAGGTCTGCTGAACAGCAAGGCCGCAGTCAGCCAGATTGCGAGAAAATATATTTTGCGAATGGAAACAGTGGGATATCTCACCGAGAATGACAGGGTGGAACTTTCCCGGGAATTGACAGAAGTAGGAGTGGTTGACCTGGATTTTACAGGTACTACTTTAAGCCAGGTAGATTATGGTTCCCCTATTTTGCTGGTCATCCATGGAAAGGTATCAGGACAGATCGCGGCAACCGGCGGTGGTCTGTTGCGGACGGTGTTTGGAAAGAGTTTTTACGAATTTGAGGAACGGCGTATGTCCACTGCCAAGAACTAGTACATCCTTTTCGAGATAACCGGACCGAATTACTAGGAGCAATGGATTTCTGCAAAAAGCAGATGCCGGATGGGAGATAAAATGAAGAAGCAAAAGAAAATGATGAAAAAGAAAAGTGCAGAAATAGAATTTGTCACAGGTATGTTTCTGCTCATAATGCTGACAGTGCTTTTGATGACCCAGCTGCAGGTAAGTCTGTTCAGCACCAGCGCTTCCTTTGTAGAAGACGCACTAGCTGCTTCTAATCTGGCATCTGCAGTGATTGATATTCAGGAATATGGAAGAACTCATACCATTACGATTAAATCTCCCGAACAGGCTTACGAACTGTATCGGGAGGCTATCAGACAGAATCTGCAGTTGGACGATAACTGGGAAAACAGTAATAAAGACTTGATTTGCGGAAAGGTGGAAATTCTGCAATATCAGATTTATAACGTGAAAGGCAAGGATGTAACCATTTATTCCTTTGGGGCAGAAGGGGACAATACTGCGATTGTGAAAGACGGTCTTGGCAATGTACAGACCCCTGACGGTACCACAATAGAATCTACGTCTGTCTATAGCAGGATAGGATTTCCTGTCAAGGGAGTGTTCGGATTGGAGATTGCAGCCCAAAAGCAGAAAACAGTTGACATTATAAGCAATCTACCACCAAAAGAGGAGACAAAGGAATGAAAAAAAGAAAGAAGAACATATTGCCGGGTGCAGCGCTGGCAGCACTAATATCAGCAATTATTGTATATTGTATCATGCTGAATGTGGAAAAGAATGCGTTGTCAGTCTATGAAAAGGGACCGATACTGGTGACTTCAAAAGATGTACCGCGAGGATTGGTGCTGACAGAAGATAATGTAAATGAATATTTTGCGGAAAAGGAGATAGATAAACAGTTGATTCCGGAAGCTGCCATAATTGAAGCAGACAGGCTGTTTCTGCAGATGACGGCAGGAGAACTGGATAAGGGAACGCTGATCACACAGTCTATGTTTACCAATCTGAAAGAGATACAGGAAAATATGAAAGAGCCTGTGTCTGCAGGATTTAAAGCAGATGACCTGTATCAGGTGGTTAGCGGTACCTTAAGAAGCGGTGATTACATTCATATCTATACGGTAGACCTTAATACCGGAGATGTCTACCTTATATGGGACAATATTTTTGTAAAAGAAGTGTTCGACAGTGCCGGTGTAATGATCACAGCGGATGATAAGACAAGTGCAGCCCAAAGAGTGAATATTCTTATGGAAAAGGAAAATATTGAACAGTTTTATTCTGAGTTGGCAAAGGGATCCTTACGTGTTGTAAAGGTGATCGAATCAGGAGGTGAACAACAATGAAACGGGAGCGTAGATTACACCTGATGCAGCTGAATACGATTATAGTGTTCACCGGGTGTATATTGGTAAGCGGCTGCAGCAGAAAAACAGAGAATGTGGCACAAGATACGATTGTTAAGAGTCATGTTAGGGAGGAAAACGGACGGGAAGAAACGGAAAAAGATTATGATGGTCAGGATCCGGAGCCTGTAACTTCATATGAAGATACGGCAGAAACAACTGTAGAGCAGCCCAAACAGCCACAGGTGGAGCAAATGAATACAGAATTGCCGGCATGGGAGTCCGCAGAACCGGCGCCGCCGCAACTGCGACAACCGGAACCGCCGGCATCGGAGTCTGCAGAACCGGCGCCGCTCCAACCGCAACAACCGGAACCGCCGGCATCGGAGTCCGCAGAACAGGCGCTGCCCCAACCGCGACAACCGGAACCGCCGGCATCAGAAGCCCCGGAACAGCCGGCATCAGAAGCCCCGGAACCGCCGGCATCAGAAGCCCCGGAGGTGGAAGTGCAGGAATCGTCAGAAATCCATGATCATCAGCTGATTACACAGTGGTATGGTGCGCCGCCGGACTGTTCGCATGGAGGATATCAGATGGTATGGTGTTCTCAGTGCGGATGGGTGGACGAAGAAGCCTGTAAGAGTGTGCCGCCATTGGAGCATACTCCTGTTGGAGAGGAGATTCACCATGGAAACTGTAAAGAAGATACGATAGTTGTTTATACCTGCAGTCAATGTAGTGAACAGACAGGATTCGAAAGACATACAGAGCCGAATGAGCATAATTGGGTGATAAAGAAAATGGAAATCTGGGATGAGGAAACATTTACCTTTAAAGTTGAAGAGGTTGAATGCTGCGAATGGTGTAATGCCAGACCATAGGGAGGTACTATGCAAAAAATGAGAAAGCTGTGGAAGCTGTTGGTATTTCTGGTATTAGTAACAGGCGGTTGTGGAATGATTTCTCTTAGTGCAGCTGCCGATTCTGTATATGACAGCCCTTATGTGACGTTCAGTTCGGACGGAAAAGCATTTACCACAAATGCAGGGGACACCAATTATATCTGGTATGAGGAGGGTACGACAATCAGTACCGGAATCTCATCCTCTGTTAGAGCCTTGAGCGAAGGGGAGCATTATTATCGCGTGCGCAAAGACGGTGTGATACCCATTGGCAAGTGGACTGTTGTACATAAAGACAGCAGCTGCTGCCATAACAGTTATCCGCCTGTGGGGGTACCATACCATAATATTGGCTTTGGACGTAAATGTTGTCTTCACCCATATTATTCCGGCTGGATGGCATCGTGTGCAGATTGTGGAGAAAATATTACACCTATCATGATATATATGAATCGAAAGGCGGCTGAAAGTATAACAAGTCTGGATTTGTCACTTGATTATTATTACCTATGTCCCTATTGTACCAATTTGGAGCAAGGCTCAAATTTTGGAGTCCATTACTGCCGCGATATTTCCTGGAACAGATATCAGATAAGGTATGACAGCAATGCCAATGGCTGGGTGGGCGGATATATGGAACCTAGTTCCCACATGTATAATAATGAAACTATCTATGAAGGTGAAAAAGTGACGCCTCAGACAAAGCTTAATAAAAATACTTATACAAGAATCGGATATGAGTTCATTGGCTGGAGTACTCAGCCGGATGGCTCCGGCAGTAGCTTTACGGATCAAGAAGAGATTTGGAATCTTTCCACAGAGAACTACGATGAAACCGGTGGTGGTACAATCACTTTGTATGCCCAGTGGGAAAAATCGGAAAGTACATTAAAAATTGACCCCGCAGGAGGTTCTTACGGCGGAAATAAAGGAATTACAGAAATAAAAGGTGCCTTTGGAGATTCGTACTTGCTGGACAAATCCCAACTGGTCGCTCCTGATGGTTTTCAGATTTTCTTTGACACAATGGGTGGGAATCCAATAGATGTGATAACGGGAACGATGTCATTTAAGGAGTGGATTTTGGAACAGCCTTTCTATGGAAAGGTTCGCAGCGAAAAATATTATTTTCTGGGGACAGCAGGGAGCGAAGACACAGTAAGGGCAAGCTATGATTACGATGCGGTTACTTTGCCGGAAGCGTATAAAAGCGGCAGTTCCTTTGGTGGTTGGTATTATGAACCGGAGTGTATGACACCGGCAGGAAGCGCTGGGGATGAAATCATCCCCAAAGAAAATATTACTTTATATGCCAAGTGGGTGGAACTAGTATTATATGCAGAAGATAATTACACCTCTAATCAGGGAAAAGGTGCTGTGGATTTAAGCTGGCAGCAGAATGACGGACATAATAAGTCTTATATGATTTATCAGAGCAAAGATAATGTAAACTGGACGCTGGTGTCCGATGCAGAGGATATCAGCAACAGCAATCAGGTAGATAGAACCTTTGGTTATTCCGGGACCTCTCGGACATATAAAGTACCTTATACAGGTCTTTACACACTGGCATTAAGTGGGGCTCAGGGTGGTAATTATGGAAAGTATCAGGGAGGATATGGAGGAAGAGTCAGTGGGAAGGTCTGGCTGGTAAAAGGAGAAGAACTGACTTATAATATCGGCGGCAGTAATGGTTATAACGGTGGAGCAAAAGGCAACGTTTTTGCAAATGGCGGAGGATGTACCACAGTATCCAGTAACCTGAAAGGGCTGCTATTTGTAGCTGGCGGCGGAGGTGGAGCATCATCATTGACAGACGGCGGAGCGGGTGGTTCGCAGGCAGGCAACCTGTCATCAGGAATAAGCGGTGAGAGCGGAGACGCCGGAGGCGGTGGTGGCTATTTCGGAGGATTGGCAGGTCAGGTAGTCTATCATTATCATTCAGATCAATGTTATAGAGTACAGGACACCTCTTTTCTCCTGATGTCCAACCCGGATTATCTCGGTCAGTGGGCGAAAGAGTTTGGAAACAGGAATATCAACTATAGTGTGGGAGGAAATTCCTATGCATATACCAAAAATATATGGGGAGTCAGATTTCATGGAAAAGGGGATGCAAATTCCACATACCTTGGAGTTGGGGAATATTATGATGAAAATTATAAATTACAATATCAACTGATTCCCATAAATGGCAGTGGTACACTGAATATTCATATGTCGGCAGATTTGTGGGTAGAGGGTCAAATGAAGAACAGTGTCCTGACAGTGTGGGATCAGAACAATAAAGTTATCTTTTCTAAAGGTCTGGACTCAGTAACGCGATATTCCGATTTGAATAATAGTGATCAGAAAAGCATAGACAGATTTTTAGCTGCTTTTGAACAGCGTACCGGCGGAAATAAGGGAACCTCCAGCGGCTGGTATGATTACTATGCCGATGTGGAGAATGATTATGACGACCATGCGAAAGTTTATTGGAATGAAAAAGTGACTTTACCGGAAGGAACTACCGGTGTCAGAGTTGCCTTGTGGACTAATTTCTCGGAGAATGCGGCATGGATCAGTTCCACGGTTCATGAAATCAGCTTTAGCGGTAGTAAAAAAATACAGACATGCGCCTATGAAAAAGACGGGCAGCTGGTATCATCTACGCAAGCTTACGGAGGAAGCAATTATGTGAATACGCAGTATGTCAGCAGTTATGTGCAGGAGACCGGCAAAAAGACCGGAAACGGCACCTTGTCGATTCAATCGGTGAAGACAGGATATGTGGATTCGCTATATTTGAATGGAGTAACTGCTGTAGATTGTGATGCTCCTGATAAGGTGGATGAAACATCTGTCAGGAAAAACGGGATAGATGAATCCTCTGTGATATTGGAATGGGAGCAGCCGAAGGATAATGGAACACCGTATTATCATAGGGCAGAATCATATCGTGCAGGCAGCACTGAGGTTTTGAGCCAGTCAAATGTGACAGTAAACACACTGACTTCCCAAATCGCAGGTTATTACTACATTGTGAATCAGAAGTCGCTTACAAAAGTGCAATCAGGAAACGGTACATTTGTCAAAGAACCATGTGTGGAAATAATGCTGACAGAAGACAAGCAGTTTATTCATGTGGCAGCAGTTGACAAAGCAGGCAATGTAGGAGAAACGATACATGTTCAAATTGGCCGCAAAGATGAAGAGGTGGCCTGGCCTTTGAGGACGGAGCAGATTAAGGTGTCTTCTGCGAAAGGCTCTATATATGAACAAAGCGCCGGTGTCTATTATGTTAAGTGTGATGCAGTAACACCTTTTAGCATGCAGTTTGGCAGTGTCATGGCTGGGGAGGCATCTTTACTTTATCAGATCAATCATTCTATGTTTTATATGAAAGAAAGTGACAGAGATTTTGTTGCAATGGACATTGAGAGTCCCATGGCAGAACAAGTTGCGGACGTATTGATTACGGCAGATGCAGCCAAACTGATCAAAACCTTCACGGGAAAATCGGTTCTTAAGGATGATTCTTATACAATTACGAGAAGGAGTGAATGGTGCAGGAAACTTGATACTGAGCAGCGCTTTACAATGGACTCATCCATGAATGGTAAGAGACTGCAAGTAGTACCGGTGGCAGGTGCTGACTTTGAAGGAGAACTGGTGACTTCTGACTGGAATAGTGATCTGCTGAACGGCGTTTTGCTGATTGGTGATAATGTGGCTCCGGCAATATCAGGTGTTGAAGAGATGCAGCAGTTTCTGAAGCAGGCCTCCATATGGGAATCTCAGAGTTTTATACTTTGTGCAGAAGACCAAGGAAGTGGAGTACAGGATTTTTATGTTGTCATCACAAATCGCAATAACGGAAACCGCAGGAAATATTCAGAGACGGCAGGGAGTATAGAGATCCTATTTTCGCAGGAGGATACTCTTTTTCAGGGGGATCTTACTGTGGAATTGTACGCGGTTGACCGTGTAGGAAATGAGAATATAATCAGCTGTGTCAGTGACAATTTTACAGTGACAGGATATGTGGAGAGACTGTTAGAGCCACATGAACCGGTTTTTAGCTGTGGAGAGAGCGGCAGACTTATAATATCATCTTATGGATATGTAGATAGGGTAGAGGTTACCTTCCCGAGAGAATTAACAGATTTGAATCCTGACTTAAATATTACATATACTTATGATGGAACTGCTTATCAAAAGGAAGAGGAATATGAATTTATGATACCGCTAGGCACGCCGCTGGGCGAATATACAATCATGGTAAATGCCTGGAAAGACGGAGAACTCAAGTCATGCAGCCCGATGATCTGGACCTTAGGTGAGGAGGAAAGCGTGCTCAAAGATATCCGTACCAGGTTAAGATGAAAAAGAGGAGAAAAGAGGATGAGAGAAGATGACCGGAATCGTTACGCTGGAAATAGGCGTGTTGGCTGACAGCTGCCTTCGTATGATTGTCAGAGAAGATTTGCAGAATCGTCTGACTGTTGACCGAAAGCTATACCGGAAACTGTTGTCGTATTGCCTTGTGGTAGGAATATGGATAGAAAGATATCTGGTACATTGGAACTGGTATGGGCAGTTAGCCTGCGGTGTTCTGGCGGCTTATCTTCTGGTGGCATCCATACAGGACGCGCAGTCCAGAGAAGTTTATGATTTCCTTCACATGATGACTTTGCCGACGGGCTTGATTTTTGTTGTGGCAGAGCCATCTTTCGACAAGCTGATTTCATTGGCGGTATTTGCGGCTGTACAGTTGGGGATCTTTATGCGGATGTATGGAGCCGGAGACGGATTGACATTTCTTGTGTGCGCGGTGTTTGAAAGCAGATTTGGAGAGGGGCTGCTGACTTATCTGTTGCATATGGCAACTGCTTTTGTGCTGCTGGGATTTGTACAGGGATTTAGGCATAACATCAACAGGCATGGTAACCTCCGTGAACCGGTGCCCTTCATACCGTATATAACGGCTTCTGTATGGCTTTTTTTGTGAATAATTATTCAGACACTATTGATTTTCATCTGTAAAAGTGCTATGCTTATTCGGATTCTAAAGTTATATTTTAAATGTGGAGGTTATTATTATGAAGAAACTATTCGCTGTGTTACTTTCAACAGTTATGTGCATAGCTGCCCTGACAGCATGCGGCAATAAGGGTACGAAAGATGTACTGGTGGTTGGTACCAACGCTGCATTCCCTCCTTTTGAGTATGTGGGAGATGACGGAAAGCCTGACGGATTTGATATTGCTTTGATCAAAGCAATCGGTGAGAAGCTTGGTATGGAGATAGAAGTACAGGATATGGAATTTGAATCTCTGGTAACTGCTATCGGTTCCAAAATCGATGCTGCCATCGCAGGTATGACGATTGACGAGGAGAGACTGAAAAGTGTGGACTTTTCTGATCCTTACTATGACGCAATACAGTATGTTATTGTGCTGAAAGACTCTGAAATTAAGGGCGCAGATGATCTGAAGAATAAGACAATCGGCGTACAGCTGGCTACAACCGGTAATTACATTGCTGATGAAATTGAAGGTGCAGTCGTAAAGAGCTATAATAAAGGTGTTGATGCAGTAAACGACCTGATCAACGGAAGAGTAGATTGTGTGATCATTGATAAGAATCCGGCAATGGTATTTACCGGGAAGTTTGCAGATAAGCTGGTAGCTATTGACGGTGCAGAGTTCGAATTTGAAGTAGAGCAGTATGCAATTGCCCTTCCCAAAGGAAGCGATATGGTAGAGAAAGTAAATCAGGCATTGGCTGATCTGAAAGAAGACGGTACTTTTGATGCATTGGTAGCTCAGTACATTGAGGAAGTAGAATAAATGTTGCATAATTAATCACTTTTTTTGAGGATAATGGTTGTGCCATTATCCTCTTTTTGGTATGATAGACTCAAATGATTCGCCGGGCGAATGAAGTTTATTCAAGAGGAGAGAGGTTAGAGACGATGGAGTGGTTTCATTCTGTACAACAATGGTTTCTGTCGGTGCAGGACAAATTTTACGTAGCATTTATCGAAGGAGACAGATGGAAACTTTATTTTAAAGGACTGGGAGTTACCCTGGAGGTATCGCTGCTGGCAGCTGTTCTTGGTATCATCATCGGTACAATACTGGCATTCATGAAGCTGTCTGTGCGCAAGAGCGGAAAACCTACTCTTTTGGCCAGGATTGCCGGTATCTATATTGATGTTATAAGAGGTACGCCGTCTGTCCTGCAGCTGTTGATCATGTGGTTTGTAGTATTAAAAAGCTGGAGAAGCGGAGTGCTTGTGGCAGGAATAACCTTTGGTATGAATTCCGGTGCCTATGTGGCGGAAATTGTCCGTGCAGGTATCCTTGCAGTTGACAAAGGACAGACGGAAGCAGGCAGATCCCTTGGACTGAATCAGGTGCAGACCATGCGATATATTGTAATACCTCAGGCTTTTAAAAATATCCTGCCTCCTCTGGGGAATGAATTTATCGTGTTGGTGAAAGAAACAGCTATTGTAGGTTATGTGGCTTTAAGTGATCTCACCAGAGTGGCAAGCCAGATATCAACCAAGACTTATGAGGCCTTTATGCCGTTAATTGGTGCTGCCGTTATCTACTTTATCATTACCAAGATACTGTCCATACTTTTGGGCATTTTGGAAAGGAGGCTGCGTAAGAGTGATAATCGTTAAGGATTTGCATAAAAAATTTGCAGGGAATCATGTGCTCCGTGGTGTGAATTATCACGTAAATCAGGGGGAGAAAATTGTTGTAGTAGGTCCTTCCGGTTCAGGTAAGAGTACTTTTCTTCGCTGCCTGAATCTTCTGGAGACACCCACCGGTGGAGAAATCTGGTTCGACGGTCAGAAAATTAATGATAAGAATGTGAATATCAATCAGGTGCGCAGGTATATGGGAATGGTATTCCAGAACTTTAATCTGTTCAATAATCTGACCATTATGGACAATATTACATTGGCACCTGTCAAGCTGAAGGTGATGAAAGAAGAGGAAGCAAAGGAGAAAGCACTGCAGCTTCTTGACAGAGTAGGTCTGAGGTCGAAAGCAGATGCTTATCCCAGTTCTTTAAGCGGAGGACAGAAGCAGAGAATTGCCATTGTGCGTTCACTGGCCATGAGTCCCAAGGTGATGCTTTTTGACGAACCAACTTCTGCGCTTGATCCTGAGATGGTAGGAGAGGTTCTGGAAGTTATGAAGGAACTGGCAGAGACAGGCATGACCATGGTAGTGGTTACCCATGAGATGGGATTTGCAAGGGAAGTGGGTACCAGGGTACTGTTTATGGATGAAGGTATTATTATGGAAGAAAATACACCTGTAGAATTCTTCAACAATCCAAAGAGTCCCAGACTGCAGGAATTCTTATCAAAAGTGCTGTAGCGGAGTGTGTTTCGCGGAATAAAGACGGGAAGCAGTACTTCATAAAATAGACAGAAAGAATAGCGCAACCAGGAGGAAAACAGCAAATGAAATGGGAAGATAATGTGCGTAAAGTAGTTCCCTATGTGGCAGGGGAGCAGCCCAATAAGCCCAAAATGATTAAATTAAATACCAACGAATGTCCATATCCGCCGGCACCCGGAGTAGCCAAAGCTCTGGAAGAACTGAATGCGGATGCGCTCAGATTGTATCCGGATCCTAATACCACAGAGCTTATAACGACTCTTGCAGAATATTATGGCGTAGAACCGGAGCAGGTATTTGTGGGTGTTGGATCGGATGATGTTCTGTCCATGGCTTTTCTGACCTTTTTTAATTCGGATAAGCCCATTTTATTTCCGGACATTACTTATTCTTTTTATGATGTATGGGCGGATCTTTACCGGATTCCGTATAAGACATGTGCACTGGATGAGCAATGGCATATCAGACCGGTGGATTACATGCAGGAAAACGGCGGTGTGATTTTCCCGAATCCCAATGCACCTACCGGTGTTATGGAATCTTTGGAAACGATTGAGCAGATTCTTGAGTCCAACCGGGATGTTGTTGTCATCGTAGATGAAGCTTACGTAGACTTTGGAGGTGTCAGTGTGCTGCCTCTCATTCAAAAATATGACAATCTGCTGGTTGTACAGACATTTTCCAAATCTCGTGCCATGGCGGGTATGCGCATCGGTTTTGCAATCGGTAATGAGAAACTGATCAAGTATATGAATGATGCCAAATTTTCATTCAATTCTTATACAATGAACTATCCGTCTCAGAAAGCCGGTGTGGAAGCTGTGAAGGATGAGGAATATTTTAAGACAACGGTGCAGAAGATTATAAATACCAGAGAGCGCACAAAAGCAGAACTTAAAAAGCTGGGATTCACTTTCCCGGATTCCATGACGAATTTTATTTTTGCCTCTCATAGATCGGTCCCGGCAAAAGATATCTTCATGGCACTCAGAGAAGCAGATATTTATGTACGTTATTGGAATAAGCCGCGTATTGACAATTCTCTGCGTATCACGGTGGGCACAGATGAAGAGATGGACAGTCTTCTGGCATTCTTAAATAAGTATCTTGCTGAGGTTCATTAAAGCTGGGAGAATAAATTATTTGCTTTAGATAAAGTGTCTGCACGTGAGAATGGAGATGAATTATGGAAGCATATGGCGATTTTGCTTATGTATATGACGAACTTATGGACAATACTCCATATGAGGAATGGTGCGAAAGGATCGTACAGCTGATTGAAAAGTTTGGGGTATCCAGACCGCAGAGAGAGTCCGGTCTATCAGAAGGTAAAGTGTCTGATTTGCAGGAAGAGGATGCATCGGATGATAGTCTGGAGGCTGATATTGCGAGGAATGAGAAGCTTATTCTGGCGTCTGAACGTAATCTGGTAGTGGACTTAGGGTGTGGTACGGGTACTTTGACCCAGATGCTCTACCAAAAAGGCTACGACATGATTGGAGTGGACAATTCCGGGGAAATGCTAAGTGTAGCGATGGAGAAGCATGAGAAGTCAGGAGATGAAATCCTGTATCTTCAGCAGGATATGAGAGAACTGGAGCTGTACAGTACGGTTGGAACAGTGGTAAGCGTTTGCGATTCTGTGAATTATATTCTGGAAGAGGATGAGCTTCTGGATATTTTCAAATTAGTGAATAATTACCTTTATCCCGGTGGAATCTTTATTTTTGATTTTAATACAGTTTATAAATATGAGCAGGTCATTGGGGATACTACGATAGCAGAGAACCGGGAAGACTGCAGCTTCATCTGGGAAAATTATTACCACCCGGAGGAAGAGATCAATGAGTACGATCTGACTGTCTTTGTACAGGAAGAGGGAGATCGGTTCCGTCGTTTTACAGAGACTCATTATCAGAGAGGCTATACAGCAGAACAGATGACTGCTCTGGTGGAAGAAGCCGGAATGAAGGTTCTGCTGATAAAAGACAGTGATACAGACGGTCCTGTTACGGAAAAATCCCAGAGAATCTATCTGGTAGCCAAAGAACAGGGCAAGGAGGAGAAAAATGTCTGATTATATTGTAAGAGCAACGGCAGCAAATGCACAGATCAGAGCTTTTGCCTGCACTACCAAAGATATGGTGGAGAAAGCCAGACAAGCACATAATACCAGCCCGGTAGTGACAGCTGCTTTGGGCAGGCTGATGAGTGCGGGAGTTATGATGGGGTCCATGTTAAAGGGCGAGGACGATCTGCTGACATTGCAGATTAAATCCGGGGGACCCGTACAGGGGCTGACGGTAACGGCAGATTCCAAAGGAAATGTAAAAGGATATGCCAACGTACCAAATGTTATCATACCGGCTAATTCCAAGGGAAAACTGGATGTGGCAGGTGCAGTAGGCCCCGGCTTTTTAACTGTTATCAAGGATATGGGATTGAAAGAGCCTTATTCCGGGCAGACCATGCTGCAGACCTGTGAGATAGCGGAAGATTTGACTTACTATTTTGCAACCTCTGAGCAGGTGCCTTCCTCTGTGGGGCTTGGGGTACTGATGGAGAAAGACAATACCGTGAAATGCGCAGGCGGTTTTATCATACAGCTGATGCCTTTTACAGAAGAGGAAGTGATAGACAGACTGGAGGAGAATTTAAAGAAAGTGACTTCTGTAACCAGTCTGCTGGCAGAAGGACTGACCCCTGAGGAACTTCTTGGTGTGGTGCTGGAGGGCTTTGATTTGGAAATTACAGACACATCGGATACACGGTTTTTTTGTAACTGTGACAGACAGAGAGTCGAAAAGGCACTGATCAGCATTGGAAAAAAGGAACTTCAGGAGATGATAAATGATGGAGAACCTATTGAGATGAACTGTCATTTCTGTAATACCAATTATGTGTTTACAGTGGATGAATTGAAAGAACTGTATCGTAAAGCAAGAAAATAGAGGCACAAGCCGGAAGGAGCAGATATGAGACATGGATTTCTTAAGGTAGCAGCAGTTACCCCAAAGATAAGAGTAGCTGATCCCAAGTATAATGCGCAGGTGATCTGCGAAAAGCTGGAAGAAGCGTATGAGCGCGGTGCCAAAGTGATCGTTTTTCCGGAGCTGTGCCTGACAGGGTATACCTGTAACGATTTGTTTTTGCAGGAGATTCTTTTGGAAGAGGCACAAAAGCAGCTTCTTTGTATTGCAGATGCAACTGAAGGGCACGATGCCATCGTAATTGTTGGCCTGCCCCTTGAAAGGGATGGGCGGTTATACAATGTAGCTGCAGTGATTCAGGACGGTGTGGTTCTGGGACTGGTACCTAAGTCCAACATTCCAAGCTATGCGGAGTTTTATGAAGGAAGACATTTTACAGAAGGAAATAGAGAAGTTACTTCCTATTATCTCGAAGGGGAAGAGATACCTTTTGGTGTGAATCTGCTTTTTGAATGCACCAATATGCCCGGACTGGCAGTGGGATGTGAAATCTGTGAAGATTTATGGGTGGCCAATCCCCCCAGCACTGAGCATGCGCTGATGGGAGCCACCGTGATCGCCAATCTTTCCGCTTCCAATGAGACGGTAGGAAAGGATGAATACCGTGAACTTCTTGTGAAGAGTACCAGCGCAAGACTTCTGTGCGGCTATATTTATACCAGTGCCGGAGAAGGAGAATCTACACAGGATCTGGTATTCGGTGCACACAATATGATTGCGGAGAACGGCACTATTCTGGGTCAGGCCAAACGATTTGAAGGACAGACTGTTTATGCAGATCTGGATATTAACCGTATTCGTTCAGAGCGCCGCAGAATGGGTACCTTTGGCAAAGAAAAAGAATTAAATTATGTAGCTGTTCCTTTTAAGCTTCACATTGAGGATATCAGTCTGGAGAGGACTTTCGGCAATATGCCTTTCGTTCCGGGAAATCCGCTGACCAGAAATAAGCGCTGCGAGGAAATCCTTTCCATTCAGTCTTATGGCCTGAAAAAACGATATGAGCATACACACTGCAAGACAGCTGTCATTGGGATCTCCGGGGGACTGGATTCTACCCTTGCATTGCTGGTAACTGTGCGTACCTTTGATATGTTGGGATTGGACCGAAAGGGGATTGTGGCTGTGACCATGCCCTGTTTCGGTACTACTGACCGCACCTACGACAATGCCTGCAAACTGGCACAGACACTGGGAGCTACCCTGGAAGAAGTGGATATCAAAGAAGCAGTTATGATTCATTTCCGTGATATCGGACAGAATCCGGATTGTCATGATGTAACTTATGAAAACGGACAGGCCAGAGAACGTACCCAGGTATTGATGGATATTGCAAATCGTACCGGCGGACTGGTAATCGGTACCGGAGATATGTCCGAGCTTGCCCTTGGATGGGCTACTTATAACGGCGACCATATGTCTATGTATGGCGTCAATGCAGGAGTTCCCAAGACTCTGGTGCGCCATCTGGTAAGATATTATGCAGATACCTGTGACAATGAACTGTTAAAAGAGGTGCTTCTGGATGTGCTGGATACACCTGTAAGCCCGGAACTTCTGCCTCCGGTAAACGGTGTGATTGCCCAGAAGACAGAAGATTTGGTAGGTCCTTACGAATTGCACGATTTCTTCTTGTATTACCTGCTGCGTTGTTCCTTCTCGCCGGAAAAGATTTACCGCATCGCGTTGAAGTCCTTTAATGGAATCTACGATGCAGAGACTATTAAGAAATGGCTTAAAACTTTTTGCCGCAGATTCTTCCAGCAGCAGTTCAAGCGTTCCTGTCTGCCGGATGGTCCTAAGGTAGGAAGTGTGGCAGTATCCCCCAGAGGAGACCTGCGTATGCCTTCCGATGCTTCGGCAGCCCTTTGGATGGAGCAGGCAGAGAGACTATAGTTTACGTAGTGACAAATGATAGGTGTCAGATTTGTGCCATGAAAGGTACCATCTGACACCTGTTTTTTGAATAATCTGCAGGCAGCCCAAACCACAAATTTGCGGTTAAAACAACTATTCTACAGTTGTTGCGGCATAAGCTTTTTCCAAAGAACTCTTTACAGCCTCAAGCAGTACCAGTGTGGTATATTTATTTTCTGTTGCATAAGTAATCTCATCCACAGACTGTGTCGCATATATCTGTTCACAGATACTTTCAAAAGCGGGCTGCAGCAGAGGATACATGGTGGTGACACTCTCACTTAAATTCACCAGGCGGATAGATGTGATAGTGGTCTGGTCTACAATGACTTCCACATCAATGGACTGGTCGTTCAGGATCAATTCAGTAGTGTAGATACCGGGTATGTAGATGTTTGCGGAACTGACGGAGGATGCATCATGATTGGTTTCGTCAGTTTTTTGTTCAACGGTGTTGCTGCGGTTTTGATCAGAAGATGCGGTATCATCTTTAGGCAGGAACATGGCGATCAACAGGATGATAAGCAAAATTCCCAGTGCCACAAAGATTCCTGTATATATTAATTCTTTCATGCGAAGTACTACGATTTTGGTCTTTGCGCTCATTTAAATTCCCCTTTTTAGATAACAGTCATTTCATTTATACACTTTATGCCTGAGCTGATGAAATTATACGCGCAATTTTTGTAAAGAATGTCATTGACAGTCATCGTAATGTTTTGTTATCATAGTACACAGGACAAAGGCGTTCTTATCAGATACAAAGGGATAAGAGCGCCTTTTGGTAGTATCGGATGATAGTGAGAACTGTTTATAGCAGTATATGGCAGAACGGAGGAGAGAAATGAAGAATTATAGTAAGTTGGATATCTTAAGACTGGTGGAAGATGAAGATGTAGAATTTATTCGTCTGCAGTTTACCGATATTCTGGGCAACCTGAAAAATATTGCCATCACATCCAGTCAGTTGGAGAGGGCGCTGGATAACAGGTGCATGTTCGATGGTTCCTCGATTGAAGGTTTTGTGGGAATTGAGGAATCGGATATGTTCCTGTATCCGGATTTAGCAACACTGGAGATTTTCCCATGGAGACCTCAACAGGGGAAGGTAGCAAGAATGCTTTGTGATATTTATCGTCCCAACGGAATGCCCTTTGAGGGGGACTCCAGATATGTGCTGAAACGGGCGATTCAGAAAGCGGCAGATATGGGCTTTACTTTTAACGTAGGGCCTGAGTGTGAATTTTTCCTGTTCAATACGGATGAAAATACGCTGCCCACTACCAATACCCATGAGCAGGCAGGCTATTTTGATGTAGGACCGCTTGATTATGGTGAAAATGCAAGGCGTGACATGGTACTGACGCTGGAGGACATGGGCTTTGTGATCGAAGCCTCTCACCATGAGACAGCCCCTGCCCAGCATGAAATTGATTTAAGCTATGAAGAGGCTCTGGAAGCAGCAGATGACATCATCACGTTCAAGCTGGCAGTAAAAACCATTGCCAGAAGACATGGACTACATGCTACTTTTATGCCCAAACCTAAGTTTGGAGTAAACGGTTCCGGCATGCATATCAATATGTCGCTGAATCGCAACGGTGTGAATATTTTCCATGACAGGAAGGATCCTAACGGATTGAGTAAGGAAGCATATTATTTTATCGGAGGTCTGATGAAGCATATCAAGGGTATGGCTGCCATTACCAATCCTCTGGTGAATTCTTACAAGAGATTGGTACCCGGCTATGAAGCACCGGTTTATATTGCATGGAGCGCTGTTAACAGAAGTCCACTGATCAGAATACCCGCATCTGCAGGCGAGAATACCCGCATTGAGCTTAGAAGCCCTGACCCTTCTGCGAATCCGTATCTTACACTGGCAGTTTGCCTGATGGCCGGTCTGGACGGAATTGAGAACAAAGTAGAACCGCCTGTCGGTGTGGATTGTAATATTTTTAAGATGACAGAAGAAGAGCGTCAGAAACTGAATATCGACAAACTTCCCGGCACGTTGATTGAAGCAGTGGAGGAATTGGAAAAAGATGACTTTATCAAATCTGTACTGGGAGAGCATTTAGCAGAAAAATATATAGCAGCCAAGAGAGACGAGTGGAACAGATATCGATTACAAGTTACGGACTGGGAGGTTCAGGAATATCTGTATAAAATTTAAAGTTTCTGCATAAGCATAATCTGTTGAAAGGGGGGTAGGCATGTGACCAATATCATAGTGGTATTACCCAAGCTGGAAGATGCGAAAAATATCAAAAATATATTGATTCGCGGAGGTTTCCGGGTGACAGGAATCTGCACCACAGGGGCGCAGGCACTGAGTCAGGTGGATGGTCTCAATGACGGTATCGTCATCTGCAGTTATAAATTGGCAGATATGTATTATGCGCAGCTTCACGATTGCCTGCCCTGTGGATTTGAAATGCTGTTGATGGCATCACAGAATCTGATCAGTGAATGTTACGGAAATGATATTGTCTGTTTGTCTATGCCGTTAAAAGTCAACGACCTGATCAATACGGTAAGCATGATGGCGGAAGGGATTGAACGCCGCAGACGTAAGAGACGGGAACAACCCAAACATCGTAAACCTGAAGAAGAAGCTTTGATCCGGGAAGCCAAAGAACTTTTGATGGTGCGAAATCACATGACAGAAGAAGAGGCTCACCGTTATCTGCAGAAGTGCAGCATGGACAGTGGTACCAATTTGGTGGAGACCTGCCAGATGGTGCTGACCATGATGAAGGTATAGAAGATTTTTTGGCAAAAAGGGTGACAGCTGCCCGGTAAACTGTTATACTGGGAACGGAATTTATTATGAAGAATCTTAATTGGAGGAACGGTATGAAGTTTTCAAAGATGCAGGGCTGCGGCAATGATTATGTGTACATTAACGGTTTTACTGAAAAGATAGACAAAGAGCGTAAACCGGAAGTGGTAAGGATGCTCAGTGACCGTCACTTTGGAGTGGGCGGTGACGGTGCGATTTTTATCAATCCCGGTAAGGAAGCTGATTTTGAAATGGAGATGTATAACGCAGACGGAACCCGCGCGGAAATGTGCGGCAATGGTATCCGCTGTGTGGCCAAATTTGTATATGACAAGGGGCTGACGGATAAGACGCATATCAGTGTCATCAGTGCCGGTCAGATAAAATATCTGGATCTGACTGTGGAAAGCGGCAAGGTGTCAAAGGTAAGGGTGAATATGGGAAGCCCAATACTAAAGCCGGAACTGGTGCCGGTGATTCCTGAGGTGGCAGCAGGACTGAATGTGGCAGGACAGAATGTAGAAGGACTGACTTCAGCTGCAGAACAGTGCGGCAATCCGGCATCATCAGCGGGAGACCAAGTGGTTAACGCCCCTCTCCTGGTAAATGGTCAGGAGTATCGAATGACCTGTGTCTCCATGGGCAATCCACATGCCATTATTTTTACAGACCACGTGGCAGAACTGAATCTGGAAGCAATAGGTCCCGATTTTGAGAACCATGCCTGCTTCCCGAAAAGAACCAATACAGAGTTTGTTGAGGTGCTGGACCGCAACACTGTATTCATGCGTGTCTGGGAGAGAGGCACCGGTGAGACGCTGGCTTGCGGTACAGGCTGTTGTGCAACGGCAGTTGCAGGTGTGTTAAATGGTCTGACGGATGACACTGTTACTGTAAAGCTCTTAGGCGGTGAGCTTTTGATTGAGTGGGACCGTGAAGCCAATCTGGTATATATGACAGGACCTGCTGTTACCGTATTTGAGGGTGAAATTGAAATAGAATAAGCCGACCGGCAGGCAATGATTGCCGGCCGGGAGACGAAAAACTGAGAGGAGAATGCCTTATGTTTAAAATCAATGACAATTACTTAAAATTACCGGGAAGTTATCTGTTTTCCACCATCGGAAAAAAGGTGAATGCTTATGCTGCAGCTAATCCCGATAAAAAGATTATCCGTCTGGGTATCGGTGATGTGACCCAGCCGCTGGCTCCGGCAATCATCGAAGCACTGCATGGTGCCGTAGATGAGATGGGAGATGCTGCTACTTTCCGTGGATATGCTCCCGACCTGGGATATGAATTTTTAAGAAAAGCCATAGCAGAGAATGATTTTAAAGCAAGAGGCTGTGATATCAGTGCTGATGAGATTTTCGTATCTGATGGTGCAAAATGCGATTCCGGCAATATTCAGGAGATTTTCAGTGTAGATAATAAGATTGCAGTCTGCGATCCTGTTTATCCTGTTTATGTGGATACCAATGTTATGGCAGGAAGAGCCGGTGTGTATGATTCCGTGAAAGAGACCTGGAGCGACGTGATTTACATGCCCTGTACTGCAGAAAATAATTTTGCACCGGAGCTTCCCAAGGAGACACCTGACCTGATATATCTCTGTTTCCCCAACAATCCTACCGGTTCTGCCATTACGAAAGCACAGCTGCAGGAATGGGTAGATTATGCGAATAAGGTAGGTGCAGTGATTATCTATGATGCTGCTTATGAAGCTTATATTTCCGAAGAGGATGTGCCTCACAGCATCTATGAATGCGAAGGCGCAAGGACCTGTGCCATTGAACTGCGTTCTTTCTCTAAAAATGCAGGATTTACCGGAGTGCGTCTGGGCTTTACCGTCATTCCTAAGGATTTGAAGTGTGGTGAAGTGAACCTCCATTCCCTGTGGGCAAGACGCCACGGGACCAAGTATAACGGAGCACCTTATATTGTTCAGCGTGCCGGAGAAGCGGTATATTCCGAAGCCGGTAAAGCACAGCTGAAACAGCAGGTGGCTTACTATATGAACAATGCAAAATATATTCTGAATGGTCTTAAGGAGGCAGGTTATACGGTATCCGGCGGTGTGAATGCGCCTTACATCTGGCTGAAGGCGCCCAATGGAATGACAAGCTGGGAGTTCTTTGACTATCTGTTGGAGAAGGCCAACGTGGTAGGTACTCCCGGTTCAGGCTTTGGCCCCAACGGTGAGACTTATTTCAGACTGACTGCATTTGGAAGTTATGAAAATACAGTAGAGGCTGTGGACAGAATTAAGGCATTATAAGAAATTTGATAGTGAACGGGGAAGGATATCGTTATCTGAATCGAGGCGATATCCTTTTTGTTAACATAAGAATGGTCTGCGAAGCGTCACATTCGTTGTTTCGCAGATGATACAGACTGCTTAAGGGAGTTATTATATATTTTTTATTTGTTTTTAAGATTCTTCTCATACACAGTTCACATCTTTTCTATATAATGGAATTACACGTCAGGGAGGAGAAAATTGCGCCATCAGAAACGTGTAGAATGTATTGGGAGAGTACAATAAATGACAAATGAGCAGTATTATGAGCTGATCAGGCCTTACGAGGATGTCAGCAAGATTATGATGACCAAGCTGGATATTTTAAATCACAGTATTTACAGCAAAGATTTGGGCAAGCCCATTCATCATACACAGAACAGAATAAAGAGCAAGAAAAGTATTGAGGGAAAGCTGGAGCGGCTGAATCTTTCCGACAGTGTCATAAATGCAAAGGACAGACTGATGGATATTGCCGGAATCCGTGTGATCTGTTATTTTCCGGGCGAAATCTATGATTTGATTGAGTGCCTGAAAAGGCAGTCAGATCTGATCATCATAAAGGAAAAGGATTATATCAAGAATCCTAAGCCCAGCGGCTACCGCAGCTATCATATTGTATTCGGTGTGCCGATTCACTGCCTGGATGCCATGGAGTACTATCCGGTGGAGATTCAGTTTCGCACCATGTCTATGGATTTCTGGGCCAGTATGGAGCATCGCATCTGTTATAAGAAGGAGTATGATGAGAAGGATAAGGTCAGCAAGGAGATGCAGCAGTATGCGCTGGCTCTGGAGCTAATGGAGAGCAGATGCATGGAGCAGGTAAGGATGGTGAAGGAGAGGGAGCTTATGGCTGAAAAAGAAACTTCTCTGGAATAATATCGGCAACAATGTTATAATATCTTGTTATAAAAGAAGTTTGGGAATAGGAGAAAATCATGGGATTTCAGATAGATGCAGGAATACCTGCAATAACCGTTTTCATACAGGGCATTTTAAGCTTCTTTTCTCCCTGTGTGTTGCCGTTGGTGCCGCTGTATGTCAGTTATCTTGCAGGTGGTGCAAAACAGGTGGATGAAGAGGGAAATATTCACTATCCGAGAGGAAAAGTCTTGGTAAACACCTTATTTTTCGTCCTGGGTATCAGCGGCGCCTTTTTCCTGCTGGGATTCGGATTTACGGCGCTTGGGATATTTTTTCAGGATAACAGGATATGGTTTGCCAGAATATCGGGCATAATCATGATAATGATGGGCTTGTATCAGCTGGGAATTTTCGGACGGTCAAAACTTCTCGCCAGTGAACACAGGCTGCCGCTTAAGCTGGATAAGTGGGTTATGGGACCGCTGCCTGCACTGCTTCTTGGATTTACATTCAGCTTTGCCTGGACACCCTGCGTAGGACCTACTCTGGGAAGTGTGCTTTTGATGGCTGGTTCCTCAGGCAATGCGGGGAAGGCAGCGGTGTTAATTGGTGTCTATACATTGGGATTTGTACTGCCGTTTCTGGCGGTTGGATTATTTACGGGCAGTGTGCTGGATTTCTTTAAAAAGCATGGAAATGTGGTAAAATACACTGTGAAAATCGGCGCAGTACTTTTGATTCTCATGGGCATTATGACGATTACAGGATTTATGAACGGGATGACAGATTATCTGGAGGGAACTTCTGGAGAACAGGATTCCCGGGTATCGGAAGAGAGTGCATCAACTGACAGCAGCGAGACTGCAGAGCGTGAGCCAGTGGCAGCGCCGGATTTTACTTTGACGGACCAGTACGGCAATGAGCATACCTTGTCCGATTATCAGGGAAAGACCGTATTCCTGAATTTCTGGGCTACGTGGTGTCCGCCCTGCCGCAGCGAGATGCCGGAGATTCAGAAGCTGTATGAGGATTATGGCAGCAATGAGGAGGATCTGATCGTGTTGGGAATTGCCGCTCCCGGTTACGGAGACGAAGGAACGGTTGAGGAGATTACGGAGTTCTTAAATGAAAATGAATATACTTTCCCGGTGGTGATGGATGAGACGGGTGAGATGTTCTACCGGTATGGAATCAGCGCTTTTCCTACCACTTTCATGATAGATGCCGGCGGAAATGTGTACGGTTATGTGCAGGGTGCCATGACCGGTGACATCATGGAAAGCATCGTGCAGCAGACCATGGATGGGTATCAGCAGTCAGCTGCACAGAGCGCAGAGTAGGGATCGGCACAGTATAGTCTGACAGATTATGGGTTTGGCCCTACGGCAGCGCGCTCATAGAGACGGCTGACGATTAACAGGAGCAGAAGAAAATGACGAATGAATATATTTTACAGTTAAAAGGAATACGGAAAGCATTCGGAGAAACCAAAGTTTTAAAAGGAATTGATTTAAATATTGCCAAAGGAGAGTTCATTACCTTGCTGGGTTCTTCCGGCTGCGGCAAGACCACCACGCTGCGCATCATTTCCGGTTTGGAGATGCCGGATGAGGGTCAGGTCATTCTTGGAGGGCAGGACATTACTTCCCTGGAGCCCAATAAGAGGAGCGTTAATACGGTCTTTCAGAGTTATGCGCTATTTCCTCACATGAATGTGGCAGAAAATATAGGATACGGTCTGAAGATAAAGAAAGTGTCCAAGAAAGAGATCGCAGAAAAAGTAAAAGACATGCTTCGCCTGGTGCAGCTGGAGGGGTTTGAAAAGAGAATGCCGGATCAGCTTTCAGGTGGGCAGCGGCAGCGTGTAGCCATTGCCAGGGCTGTGGTAAATGAACCCCGGGTGCTGCTTTTGGACGAGCCTCTGGGAGCCCTGGATTTAAAACTGCGAAGGCAGATGCAGTTAGAACTCAAGAGATTGCAGAAGCAGGTGGGTATCACGTTTATTTATATTACCCATGACCAGGAAGAAGCCATCAACATGTCTGACCGGATTGCCGTGATGAATGAAGGCGTACTGGAGCAGATAGGTACTCCCAATGAAATCTATTATCAGCCTAGGACGAGCTATGTGGCAAGCTTTGTGGGGAATGCCAATATACTTCACGTGAGCGGGAAGAAGAGTGAGCTTGCTGCTGCATCCGGAGGTACGTATGCGATTCGTACGGAGAACATTTTAATGAATGGCGAGCCGGAATGTACCAGAGATGCCAAAGTTTTGGAAAAATCTTTTGCAGGCGGTCAGCTTCGGATTCTGTTTGAGCTGCCGGATGGTCAGCTGCTGACGGCCAGCCGTTACGGTATTGATGCAGATATTCAGATTGGCAGCAGTGTGAAAATCGGCTGGAAAGAAGAGCATGCTATCGCTGTAGCGGATGATGGGCAGTAACTTGGGGAATCGAGGTTGTATTCATGAAGAAAAAGAAAGATGGCGCAGGCAGGTGGAAAAGTAACTGGATACTGCTTGCTCCGATTTATCTGTTTACCATAATTTTTGTAGGGTTTCCTATTATATATATGTTCGTGCTGAGTTTCATGAGCAGAGCAGAAGTGTGGGGCGTAGACTTTACTTTTACCTTGGATAATTATAAGAAGATTCTGGAACCGCTGTATCTGGGTACCTTCCGGGAATCCTTTCAACTGGCATTTCTTTCCACGGGACTGGTGGTGCTGATAGGCTATCCTTATGGATATTTTATGGCCCGGATGAATGCAGTATGGAAGAAGAGGATGATGCTTTTAATTATGATTCCTTTTTGGACCAGTTCTCTTATCAGGCTGTACGGGTGGATTATCATTTTCAGAAGCAACGGAGTGCTGGATAAGGTGCTCATGGGGCTGCATATTACGGAGAAACCATTAAAACTTTTGTATACGTATCCGGCAGTTGTGGTGGGGATGGTGTATGCATTATTGCCGTTCATGATTTTGTCAGTGTATTCAAGTGCAGAGAAGATGGACTGGACGCTGGTGGAAGCTGCCAGAGATCTGGGGGCAACCTCTATGCGGGCATTTTGGACTGTTACCTTTAAGATGACTTTGCCGGGACTTTTGTCAGGTGTCGTGCTTACTTTTATACCCTCCATGGGATTGTTCTTTATTGCAGATATTTTGGGAGGGAATAAGATCGTTCTGGTGGGAAGCATTATCCAGGAACAGCTGACCAAGGGGCGCAACATACCGTTTGCAGCTGCATTGTCGGCAGTGCTGATGGTACTCACATCGTTAATGATACGGCTGTATCGCAAAGTGACGGGGGCATCCGAACTGGAAGGTCTGATGTAAACAGGACAGTGGAAATGAGGATGATAAAATGAAGACGAAAAAATGGCCTTTTATATACGTGGGAATCATCACGGTGATAACTTATATTCCCATCATTATGACGGTAATTTATTCTTTTAATGCCTCCAAGCTTACTTCTGTCTGGGAAGGGTTTTCTTTGAATTGGTACGAAGAACTTTTCAGAGACAGGGATTTGCGGGAAGCTTTGGTGAATAGCCTGATACTGGCGCTATTAAGCTGCAGCTGTGCAGTGCTCATTGGTACTACAGGGGCATTGGGCATGTATAAGAAGAAAAATAAGATGAACGATGCAGTAGCATATGTAGCCATGCTTCCTATCATGATTCCGGAGATTATTCTGGGTATGGTATTTTTGTCGGTATTTTCCCTGATGGGTCTGCCCTTTGGTATGGTGACGCTGGTAATCGCTCATACCACTTTCTGTGTGCCTTATATTTATTCTATGGTAAAGGCAAGACTGGTGGGAATGGATAAGTCTCTGGAGGAGGCGGCTCTGGATTTGGGGGCTTCGCCGGGGAGGGTGTTTTTCGATGTGACGCTGCCACAGATTATTCCGGCCATTTTGTCCGGTGTCATGCTGGCTTTTGCCATGTCCTTTGATGATGTGGTCATCAGTATCTTTGTGACCGGGCCGAAAGTGAATACTTTACCGGTGAAGATTTATACCAAGCTTAAGACCGGGGTGACGCCCGAGATTAATGCGCTGGCGACGGTGATGTTAGCAATTACCATACTTTTGCTGATAGGGGCGGCAATGGTTGGGAGAATTGGAAAGAAGAACAAGTAAAACGGGAATTTTTTAGGAATGAATACCAAGGGGAAAGTATGATTAATATTGAGACAAAAAGATTCAGTAATTATTTGCTGACGTTGAGAAATAGCCGGAAAATTACACTGGAAAAACTGTGTGAGGGAGTATGTTCCTTTGGAATGGCTGCCAAAATAGAACGGGGAGAACGGATTCCTAATTTGTTATTGCGGCAACGGCTTTTAAATAGATTGGGAATTTCCGGGAGTGATTTCCAGATATATGTCAGCAATGATGAATATCAAAAATGGACAATGCGTCAGCTGATTCTTAAAAATATAGTGCACAGAAATGTAGATGAGGCAGAGCGGATGCTTCAGAAATATTCAGGTATGGTAGATAGTACGGACTGCGTTGCCAAGCAGTTTGTGTTAAGTATGCATGCGCAGCTCATGATGCTGAAGAAAAGCGCCGATGAGCAGATTCTGTGTATATTGCGGCAGGCCTTGAATTGTACTGTTGTGCTGGAAAATTGGCAGGATATAAAGGGCAAAATTCTTTCGGTACAGGAAATAAATCTGATTTCAGAGTGTATCAGATATGATACGTCTATCAGCAAAAGTCAGTTCTACAGGTTGATGATACAATATATAGATGATTCACATTTTGATGATATGAGTAAGGCGTATATATATCCGAAAGTGCTTCATTATCTTTATGAATGTATGGAATTTTCCGGAGAAGACAGACAGTATCAGCAGCAATTTCTGTGTTATTGTGATATGGCTATCGATATCCTACGAAATACAGGCAAAATGTATTATTTTATGGAACTTTTGTACGATCGCAAACGGATATACGAAATGATAAGTGCGGAGAACTTGCCGAGGGAAGATGCAATTCTTTTGACTGCGAAGCAAAAGGAAAATAACGATTGGATTGAAGTATTGCAAAAATTATATCAAGAAAATGAAGTCCCGGAATTTATGTATGAATATGCGTATTTATACAGGGAGGGGGAGGTCTACAGTATAGGAAAGGTGATTGCAAGTAGAAGAAAGATGCTTCATTTGACTCAGGAACAGTTATGTGAAGGTATTTGCTCTGTAAAGACATTGCGTAGAATTGAGCATGAGCATACGACCTCGCATATGCCAATTATTGCAGAATTATTTTCAAGGCTGAATATGACAACAGAATATCAATGTTTAGAACTTGTAACAGATAATACAGATATACATAAGTTGATTGAGGAATTGAAGGCTTCTTCAAATATGCATCAAACCGATACCGTGGACAGTATTCTGCAACAGATAAAATGTTTGGGGATTTCTGATGAGGCAGCAAATAAGCAGGCAATAGGTAGATTTTCAATGCTAAATGAATTTAGGAAAGGAAACCTAACGAAAGAACAATATCTTTGTGCAATGAAAGGAATCGTTGAAATAACGATACCTTTATCGGTAATATCAGAGGAGGAGACATATTTAACGAATGAAGAATTGCTTTGTATACTAAATATATCAATAGAGATTGACGATAAAGAAACGAGCAAAACTCAATATATTAATTTCCTGACAAAGCAATGTGAAGCTTTGGTTCTCAATGCAGATATTGCTCCTTACATCAGTTTGTATGAAATTATAATAGCACATGTGGGAAGCTTCTGGGGGAATATGGGAGAATATGATAGATCCAATAAGATTAGTTTGTATTTATTAAAAGAGCAACTGTATTTGCGCCGTATGAATATGTTGCATATGTGCATTTATGATTTGACATGGAATGCCCAAGAAGCCGCTAAGTTAAATGGACAAAATAGCAGATACTCTAAGGAACAATATCAGATGGATATTAAAAAATGTATAGTTCTCAGTAATATTTGCAAAGAAAGTCATTATGAGAGATTTTATAAAAAGAAATTAGATAATATTATGAATGTAGATTTATAAGGGTCAGAGTAGTGCAGTTAAAGACAATTATTTGTACTACTCTGACCCTTATCTGCTTATATGCAATGTGGTATTATAAGATTATTTAAAAAAGCAAAGAAGGAGTTAAATTATTAATGAAGAAACAGATTGCTTTAGGTATTTTGCTTATGGTTGCGCTTATTAGCGGCTGCGGAAGGGCAGAGTCCATAGAGAGTTCTGCAATTCAGACTTCTGAAGCAGAAGTCACACAACATATAACTGCGCAAAAAGATGAGAAAAACGAAACTATCAATGCGGAAGAACAGCTGGCAGAACTAAATTACACCCGGGCTGATGTGAAATATGAAGAAGAATTCCCTGTGAAATTAATATTGGCTTCCGGAGAAAATGTGATTTTTATGATGGGGCGTAATGAAAAGGGACGCAGCCTTTATAAAATGGATGCAGAAGACAGTATTTTTGAACAGTTAGAGATTGCCATACCGGAGGAGCTGGGAGCGAAGAACATGATCGTAGATTCCGATGGAAATTGTCATATTTTGATGATGTCTGTAAAGGATAACCGTCTGTCCTATGAAACGATGGAAATGTGGATTGTTGACTCTCAAGGTACACTGGTTGAGAAAATAGATTTTTCTGATGAAGTAAAAATTCTGAATCCTTTTTGCCTGGCAATAGATCAGGATGGTTTCTATTACATGGACAGTTTTGGGAAAAATATTTATCAAATTGATGGACAGGGGAAATTATGCAATACTGTCGAAATAGAGAGTGTTGAAGGTATCGGTGTTGGAGAAGACGGTATTTTATATATCACAGCAACAAATCAAGAGGGAAGCGGTTGTGATTTATACGGTCTGGTGCAAAATGAACTGAAAAAAATAACGGAAGCAGAACTGCCTCTTTCTATGGCAAAGTACAGTAATCTTTATCCCGGGAGAAAAAATGAGGTGTTGATCTTTAGTGAAACATCCGGTGTACTGATATATGACAGTGAAATAAAAGTATTACAACAGGCATTATCCGATAATGATTTCCCTTGCAGTTCGCAGGATATGATTGGTTATGGAATGCTGGCGGACGGTCGTTTTGTTTGTGTATATGAGAAGAGTGAAGAAACTTATTTTAGTTATATTCCGATATATGGAGAAAGAAAATAAAATCATGAAATGCAAATTTATGATAATACATGTAATGATATTGCTATGTGCATTCATTTTAATGGGCTGCAATAAAGCAGACACCCGTGATGATGAGAAGATTCTTACAGTCGGCATATTTCAGGAAGACACCGATTTCCTGAAAAAGGTATCTATATTCAACCAAGAGAATGAATATAAGATTGAGATTGTGAGATATGATTCTGTGTCTTATGGAGAAGATCCATATCAGCAACTTAAAATTGAAATTGCAGCAGGAAAGGGACCTGACATCATTAATTTTGGGGGAGGGTATTCAGAAAGTGTGGCTGCAGGATCGTTGACAGATGATTTGTACGTATATATGGATAGCGATGAATCGTTTCAGAGAGAGGCGTATTTTGAAAATATCCTGAATGCCTATGAAGTAGACGGAGAACTTCCTGTTGTACCGGAAAGTTTTTCTATCGATACTGCAGTGGGGCTGTCAGAGTACTTTCAGAATATGGAAGAATGGAATTATCAGGAATTGTCTGCAATATATGAACGGCACAAAGAAGATCATATCTTATACCCGGGTGAGAGCAAATCGGATGTTTTTGGATTTTTGTGTACAGGAAGCATGTCAGAATATATGGATTGGGAAAAAGGTAGTTGCAATTTTGATAAGGAGCAATTCAAAGACATGGTAAATTTTTCAAATGCATTTCCGGATCAAATGGTTTATTCCGATGATATGAAAATAAGGCAAATGTTCGCGTATGGAACTGCACTCTTATATTGCAGCAGCATCTCTAATGTATGGGGGACCGGCCTGAACAGAGCATTATTTGAAGGGAAAGATATTACTTATCTGGGGTATCCGGGGATTGGTAACGTGGCAAAGGCAAGCCATATTGTATTGGGGATTAATGCAAACAGTCAGCATAAAGAAGCGGCATGGAAATTGATAAAATATTTTCTGTCCGAAGATTATCAGACATCGTCAGCAACCAATCTTCCTATTCATCAAAATGCACTGCTTCATAGAATAGAGGAGGCTAAAAAGATTCAATATAAAGAAGTAGACGGGGAGAAGGTACCTGTTGTGAAAGAACTTTATTTTGAAGGAGAAGACGCCGTTCAAATTGATTGTATTACAGAGAAAGATGCAGATACTCTTCTTGCATTGATAGAATCTGTAAGAGAAAATTCCGAGGTTGATTACTCTTTGTATAATATTATTTTGGAAGAAATACAGCCATTTTTCGATGGGGATAAGAGTCTGGAGGATACGGTAAAGGTGATTCAAAGCAAATTATCGATCGCAATGGCAGAGAAATTAAAGTAAAATTTGAATACTAAAGAGAGTTAAGAATCTTTAACAAAAAGTTAACTTTGATATATTTACGTGTGACATTTTTCATGTTAATATTGTTAAGTATACAGTATATTCTAAGGAGGAAAAAACATGGACTATTTATTGGAGGGAGTAAAAACATTACTCGATTTTCAGGGCGGCGGCTGGAAATGTCTGGTTATGATCGCAGTGGGTATTGTTTTGATCTGGTTGGCAATCAAGAAAGAGTATGAGCCTTCCTTGCTGCTCCCTATGGGATTTGGTGCGATCCTTGTAAACCTGCCTTTATCCGGTGTACTCAACCAGGTAGTAGGTGGAGTAGAAGCACATGGTATTATTGAGTGGTTATTTGAAGTGGGTATTAATGCTTCCGAAGCAATGCCGATTCTGTTATTCATCGGTATCGGTGCGATGATTGACTTTGGTCCCCTTCTTTCAATGCCATCTATGTTCTTGTTTGGTGCAGGTGCACAGTTCGGTATCTTTGCCGCTATTCTGTTGGCAGCTGTTTTAGGTTTTGATATTAAAGATGCTGCAGCTATCGGTGTCATCGGTGCAGCTGACGGTCCTACGGCTATCTTGGTATCCCAGGTATTAAAGTCGCGGTATATAGGTGCAATCGCAGTTGCAGCATATTCCTATATGGCATTGGTTCCTATCGTACAGCCTATGGCCATTAAGCTTGTTACCACCAAGAAGGAAAGATGCATCCATATGGAGTACAAGCCGGAGTCTGTTTCCAAGACCATGCGTATTATCTTCCCTATCGCGGTAACCATTATTGTAGGTCTTGTAGCACCTCAGTCTGTTGCCCTTGTCGGTTTCCTGATGTTCGGTAATCTGATCCGTGAATGCGGTGTCCTGGGAACAATGTCTGAGACTGCACAGAATCAGCTTGCCAACCTGATCACCCTGTTGCTTGGAATCACCATCTCCTTCAGTATGAAGGCTGAAGATTTCGTAAAAGTAGAAACCCTTATGATTATGGTAATCGGATTGTTCGCATTTGTAATGGATACTATCGGTGGTGTTCTGCTTGCAAAATTCATGAACCTGTTCCTGAAGAAAAAGATCAACCCGATGATCGGTGGTGCGGGTATCTCTGCATTCCCTATGTCCTCACGTGTGGTACAGAAGCTGGCTATGCAGGAAGATCCTACTAACATTATTATCATGCATGCGGCAGGAGCTAATGTATCCGGTCAGATTGCATCCGTTGTAGCAGGTGGTCTTGTAATCAGTCTGGTATCTCAGTTCTTATAAAATGAGAGAAAGGAAGAGTTGGATATGAATACAGAAGTGATTTTGCAGGCTTTAGAGATTATGTGGAAAGGCATGCTGGGAATTTTCGTTGCACTGGTTGTTATTATGATTTTTGTATGGATCATGGTTAAAATCGGAGGCAAGAAGAAATAAACGAATAGCGTTGTAAGAAAAGGGGCATTTTCTAAGACGATTAGAAAATGCCCCTTTTTTGATGAGTTTTTCAACAGGTGTCTTGCATAATACCAAAGAGGTGTGATATAAATATTAATAACTGTATGTTAAGGAGGACATTATGAGAAAATATAATAAGATAAGAAAAATATGTGCTGTAATTATGAGCGCAATTATGGCTGCTTTTTTCCTGACAGGATGTGGTACCGACAATAGCGGTGCAGGTAATGGATCTGGCGCACAGGAGGGTAATTTGAATTCCCGGTTGTCCGGCGAGTTAAATCTGTTTACCTGGGATGGTATGTTTCCGCAGGAAATTTTGGATGGATTTGAAAAAGAGACCGGTGTAAGGATCCGTTATTCTAATTTTGATTATGATGAGGACATGCTTGCTAAGCTGGCAGAGGCTGAAGGTGGGGATTATGATTTAGTCATTGCTGATGATTATATTATTGAGTTGGCCATTAAACAGGGGTTAGTACAGAAGCTGGATGCCTCTAAGTTATCTAATTATGATAATTTGAACCCTGTATTTATGTCTCAGTTCTATGATCCGGAGAATGAATATACAGTTCCTTATGGTGCCGGAATCGTTCTTTTGATGTATGATCCGTCTTTGACAGATGTGGAGATTACCGGCTATGAAGACTTATGGAATCCGGCTCTGGAGGACAATATCGCACTGACCGCCAATTATCGTGTGGTCAACGGAATTGCCCTGAAGGTCATGGGTGAATCTTATAATACGGAGGATCCGGAGGTCATCCGTGCGGCAGGACAGAAGATGCTGGAGCTGGCACCGAATGTCCGTGTCATCAATGATAATAATACACAGGATCTGTTGATCAGCGGAGAAGTGGCAGCGGCATTTCTCTATACTTCTCAGGTATCTGCCGCTTTGAGTGCCCGTCCGGATTTAAAGGTTGTATATCCTGAAGAAGGACTTGGATTCGGTATTATGGCCGGCTTTATTCCTTCCAAGGCACCGAATGCAGAGGCGGCTTATGCCTTCCTTGACTACATCAACCGTCCGGAAAATGCGGCGGCCTGCTTTGAATATATTGGTTATTACTGTACCAATAAAGCTGGTGAGGAATTTATTTCAGAAGAAATGAAAGACATGATTGTTCTGCCGGAGGATGCAGCAGAGGGAGAGAGTATACAGAATATTTCACAAGAAGCAGAAGATCTTCATGCTCAAATCTGGAATCAGTTCAAGGATGCATGTGATTAATGAGATAAGGTTCTCATATGCGGTCGCATAAGCGGTTACTATGTTACCGCCGGTGCGGCCGCAGTTACAGTTTAGCCGGATAAGGAGTGAAAATACCAATGAAATTTTTTGACTACAATAAGGAAGATATCAGGAAAACTCTGAGCATTGCCTGGCCGGCCATGTTGGAGTCTTTTTTTGCAGCGTTTGCGGGACTGGTGGACTCACTGATGGTAAGCTCTCTGGGGGCTTACGCAGTAGCGGCGGTAGGGCTTACTACCCAGCCTAAGTTCATCGGACTTGCACTGTTCATTGCGGCGAACGTGTCCATATCGGCATTGGTCGCCAGAAGAAAGGGAGAAGGAAAAAGGGAAGAGGCGAATAAAATATTTGCTACTTTCCTGGTATTTATTATTGTGGCAGCCATTGGTATGAGCATTCTCCTGGTGACCCTGGCAGATCCTATCATCCGGTTGTGCGGCTCGGAGGAAGCAACCCACGATAGTGCGGTATTGTATTTTCGGATCATCATGGGTGGAATGATATTTAACTGTATCCAGATGGGTATCAATTCAGCCCAGAGAGGTGCCGGTAACACTAAGATTACCATGCGTACCAATCTGGTATCCAATACAGTTAATATTGTATTTAATTATCTTTTGATAGAAGGCCACTTTGGATTTCCTGCACTGGGAATCAAGGGGGCGGCACTTGCGACAGTATTGGGAACAGTGGTTTCCAGTATCATGAGTGTTGCCAGTGTGTGGAAGAAGGATAATTTTGTAAGTATTCCGCTGATTCTGGAACAGAAGATCAAACCCTGTTTTGATGCTTTTCGAAATATTATCAAAGTAGGATACAGTGTTTTTGCAGAGCAGATTTTGATGCGTATTGGCTTTATGATGACTGCCCTGATGGCAGCTGATCAGGGAACCGCAGCAATGGCAGCACACCAGGTAGGTATGAACATCATGGGGCTGTCCTTCTCTTTTGGTGACGGTCTGCAGGCAACGGCAGTGGCACTGATCGGCTACAGCCTGGGAGCCGGGGAGCCGGAACAGGCCAAAAAGTATGGTCGGACCTGTCGGATGATCGGCGGTGCAATTTCTGTGATTTTGGCTATCGTATATTTCCTGGGTGCCAAGTGGCTTTACAGCCTGTTTTTTGCGGAAGAGGAAATCATTACAATCGGTGTGGGCATCATGAGAGTGATTATCTTTATTGTAATATTGCAGATTTCTCAGGTTATTTACATGGGATGTCTGCGTGGTGCGGGAGATACTTTGTACACAGCGGTTGCTTCCACAGTCAGTGTAACACTGATTCGTACATTAGCCTCCTGGTTCTTCGGATATGTGATGAACTGGGGAATCATCGGTATCTGGATGGGAGTGGTTGCGGACCAGTTGTCGCGATTCATCATGGCTTCACTGCGATTTAAACAAGGAAAGTGGACGCAGATTAAAATTTGAGGAATGATATGGAAAGAGTCCTCAGTCTTGGGGGAAAAACATACTCTGTGTCGAAAAACGCTATACAAACTTAAAATTTAAGAATAAAACCATTGATTTTTCTCCGCGATACCGTTATGATGGTAATGTCAGGTTTTCCATTGCAGCAATTGCGCTTAATCAGGCAGAGAGCGGAATGAGAGTCTATATCGAGGGGAGCCTGTACCCGGTCGGAGAGATAAAGGAGTTTGTGAATTATGATAAATTTTGAAGAAGAACTGAAGAAATTCCATCCCAGCCTGGAAATTGAGGATGCAGAAGAAGCGATCTATAATCAGGATCTTACTGATATGGCAGATTTACTTGTAAAAATGGTGAAAGAATCCAAGGAAAAGGACGAGGAATAGGGGATAGGATTATGTTTTGTTATAATTGCGGATGCAGCTTATCGGAGCATGATTTCTGTACAGCCTGTGGAGCCGATGTGTCCCTTTACAAGAAAATCATGCAAGTATCCAATATGTATTACAATGAAGGTCTGGAGAAGGCAGGAGTCAGAGACTTATCAGGAGCTATCAACAGCCTGCGCCAGAGTTTGAAGTTTAATAAGAATAATATTGAAGCCAGGAACCTTTTAGGTCTGGTGTATTTTGAGATGGGTGAAGCGGTGGCTGCTCTCAGCGAGTGGGTCATCAGCAAGAATCTGCGCCCGGAGAAGAATATTGCGGACGATTATATTGATATGATTCAGTCCAATGCTTCCAGACTGGATACCATGAATCAGACCATTAAGAAATATAATCAGGCATACAACTATTGCGTGCAGGGGAGCAAGGATCTTGCTGTGATCCAGCTAAAGAAAGTGTTGTCCTTGAACCCAAGGCTGATCCGTGCCCATCAACTGTTAGCATTATTGTATATTGATTCTGAACAATGGGATAGGGCAAAGAAAGAAGTCAAGAAGTGCCTGGAAATTGACAGGAACAATACGCTGGCGCTGCGTTATCTGAAAGAAGTGGATTTGATGCTGAATCCGGATGCTTCCGGCAAACCTGCAGTGAAGCGTAAAAATGAGGATTCTGTACGTTATCAGAGCGATAATGAGATCATCATTCAGCCACTCAATGTGAAAGAGGCGAAGAGAAGCGGTGTTGCAACCTTACTGAACATCGGCCTGGGTATGATTATCGGTTTAGCAGCCATGTTCTTCCTGGTGCTGCCGGGCAGGATCGCAGAGGTCAAAAATGAGGCCAATGCCAAAATTGCGGAAATCGGTAACCAGTCTGATGCCAAGACAGCTACCATAACGGAGCTGGAAAGTCAGGTAAAGGGATTGGAAGCGGAGGTCAACAGAGTGAACCGGGAACTGGAAGGTTACGTAGGAACAGACGGTACTCTCAGCACTATCGATACCCTGTTGTCTGCAGCAGCTTCTTATCTTGAAACCAAGGATGCAGTTGCGGCAGCTGCCGGTCTGGACGAGATTTCAAACGGCATCGATGTGACACAGACATCGGAAGCTTTCCGGAAGCTGTATAATTCCCTGTTTACTGTAGTTGGTTCAGAGCTTGCACAGACTTATTACAAGGAAGGAAGGGCATACTACGACAGCAGTAAATATGCAGAGGCGATTACCAGTCTGACCGGTGCAGTGTATTATGACGAATCCAATGTAGATGCACTTTACTATTTAGCGCAGGCGTACCGCAAGAATAAAGATACTGCCAATGCCATCAGCACTTACCAGAAAGTAGTGGAGCTGTTCCCCGGAACAGAACGTGCCACTAAGAGCCAGGAATATATAAATCAGCTTTCACAATAATGCCGCAAGGCACCGTTATGATAAAACGCATAAGACACAAAAGAGAAAGACCTGTGGAGAGGAATCCATGGGTCTTTTTGCATTAGAAGTAACAGTTCACACGCACCATTCGCAAAACTGCACCTCACGGTGCGTTGGCAATAAAATGTGAAAGGATGAGGAAAATGGAGGAATTTCAGGTAATTGACCATTGTCTGGTCGTAAGACTTCCGGAGGAAATCGACCATCACAGAGCAGGGTATCTCTGTGAGCGGGCCGATCACTACATAGTAAAAGATAAGGTGGAACATGTGGTATTTGACTTTGAGAAGACCCGATTTATGGATTCTTCAGGAATCGGTATCATCATGGGACGGTATAAGAAGATATCCTGTTTTGGGGGGAAGGTGTATGCAATCCACACAGACAGGCAGGTAAAGAGGATACTGTATCTGGCAGGACTGGACAAGTATGTGGAAATCGTGAAAGAAGAGGAGTGAGGACAGGATGGAGCAGATATGTTTGAAAAATGAAATGATGTTGGAATTCGATGCGATATCCAGCAACGAAAGCTTTGCCAGAGTGGCTGTTGCTGCGTTTATAGCACCGTTAAATCCAACGCTGGAGGAGATGAATGATATTAAGACTGCTGTTTCTGAAGCAGTGACCAATTCCATTATCCATGGGTATGAGAATTACTATGGTTATGGAAAATATGGAGACAAAATACCTTCCTATATTGTGATTCATCCCGGTAAAATTGTGATTCGCTGCAGTTTATCGGAGGGGATGCTTCAGATTGAGGTAGAAGATAACGGCCGGGGGATCGAGGATATTGATAGAGCCATGGAACCTTTATTTACCACCAAACCGCAGTTAGAGCGTTCCGGTATGGGCTTTGCCTTCATGGAGGCCTTTATGGATGATCTGGAAGTGGAAAGCGAGCCGGGGAAAGGAACTCTGGTACGTATGAAGAAGAAAATGGGAAGCGGTTCCTGGGTCGGTGAGGAGTAATGTATGGAAGAAGTATCAGTACTGATTGCCAGATCACAAGCAGGAGACAAAGGAGCGAGAGAGGTACTGATAGAGAAAAATCTGGGGTTGGTCCATTCTATTGTGAGAAGATTTGTGGGCAGAGGTTACGATCTGGAGGACTTGTTTCAGATAGGTACCATAGGCTTGATGAAATCTATTGATAAATTTGATCTGGGACTGGGAGTAAAATTTTCTACCTACGCAGTACCCATGATCACCGGGGAAATCCGAAGATTTCTACGGGATGACGGACCGGTTAAAGTATCCAGGACATTAAAGGAAAACGGAATGAAAGTCAGGGCTGCCAGACAGAAGCTTCAGGGGGAACTGGGGCGGGAGCCGGCCATGAAGGAGCTTTCTGAGGCCTGCGGTCTTTCTGCTGAAGATATTGTCATGGCAATGGAGGCTGCAAGCGAGGTGGAATCCTTGTATGCGGCAGTGTATCAGGAGGATGGCAGTGAAATTTATCTGGTGGACAAGGTGGTGCAGGGCGAACAGGGCGTTGTAGGCTGCAGTGCCGGTGGCAGCTTCCAGGATTATGAGAAGGAAAAGCTTTTAAATCACATGTTGTTAAAGGATCTTTTGGACAGCCTGACAGACAGGGAGCGGGAGTTGATTCAAATGCGCTACTTTCAGGACAGAACACAGGTGGAAATAGCCGGTGTCATGGGCATCAGCCAGGTACAGGTCAGCAGACTGGAAAAGAAGATTTTACTCAGGATGCGGGAGCTGGCAGGGAAAACTTAAAGTTTTATGAAGATTATTGTAATGGACTTTATTTTCCTGTGAAAATCATTTATGATAATATTTGTAGGGTGTAAATCAGCCAACACGGATTATATGTTAACGCAGTAGACATTCAAAATTCTGCTGTTTGACTGATGAGGAGAGCATAAATGAAATTGCGTGAAATAGACGAAAGAGAACTGGAATTGCCGGACAGAGAGAAGCGCCCTGTAAAGACGCATACTTCCGGGATGAAAAAGCGTTTGGGACCGATGATAATTGTGGTGTTAGGGTGTATTGCGCTGATCCTGCTGATCGTTTATATCATTGCAGCAGCTCGCATAAAAGGCGGGAATGATGCGGAAACGGCCGGAAATATGAAGAAGCATTACACATATGATGAGGTGCAGGAGTTGTTGGCAGAAGCGGCTGAAACAGCCAAAGCAGAAGAGGCTGAGCGGATTTTAAGCGGCATTAAGCAGGGACTGACGGATGGCTTGGGAACAGCCAAGGCACTGAGACCTTACTATACCGATGAGATAATCGTTGCAACCAGTGGGCGTATCCGTTTCTTCCCGATTCAGGATAATCTGAAGAAGAACACATATACTCAGGAGAATCTGGAGAAACTGGATAACGGAGAACTGCAATATACCGAGAATGGTCAGGTGATTTCCCATAAAGGAATCGATGTTTCCTATCATCAGGGAGAAATTGACTGGCAGAAGGTGGCTCAGGATGGAGTGGAATTTGCTTTCCTGCGGGTAGGTATCAGAGGATACGGCACCGGCAAGATGGTGTTGGACGAGCAGTTCGAGAATAATGTGAAAGGTGCCCTGGCAAATGGGATTCAGGTAGGTGTATACTTTTATTCTCAGTCTGTTAACCAGGAAGAAGTATTGGAAGAGGCCAGAGTGGTGCTGGAGCAGATAGCACCTTACAGAATCACAGGGCCGGTGGTATATGATGCGGAGAAAGTAGATGATTCCCGTACCAGCCATCTGTCTTCTGCAGAACGGACAGATATGGCTGTCACCTTCTGTGAGACTGTAAAAGAAGCAGGATATCGCCCCATGATTTACCTGAATCTGGACACTGCTTTTTCGATGCTGGAACTGGAGCGGCTGGAGGAATATGATAAGTGGCTGGCTCACTACGGCTCCGAAATGTATTATCCGTATGATTACAAGATATGGCAGTACTCGGAAAGTGCAATAGTGGACGGAATTAACGGAGAAGTAGATTTAAATATCAGTTTTGAGGAGTGGAAGTAGCAGGATGCTCCGGTTTTCCACAGTGTATAGCGCGTAAAAACGATAGGAAGGTGAAGATGAAATGATTTGTATTAGAAACGGTAATGTGCACAATGCCATAGACCCACAGAGTTTTGTGGCAGATATCCTGATTCGGGATGGTAAAATAAAGGAGATAGGTGCAAACCTGTCGGTACCGGACGGCACTGAAATCATTGATGCATCTGATAAAGAAGTCTATCCCGGTTTTGTGGAAGCTCATGGTCACATTGGGCTGGATGGCTATGGTATCGGCTATGAGGGTATGGATTATAATGAATTGAATGACATTGTATGTCCCCAGATGCGCGGTCTGGACGGTGTAAAGCCTATGGATCCTGCCTTTGCCATGGCTGCGAAAGCCGGTGTTACCAGTGTCTGTGTAGGACCCGGCAGTGCCAATGTCCTGGGAGGTACTTTCACCACCATTAAGACGGTAGGGAAGAGAGTAGATAACATGGTCATACGTGATGGCGTAGCCATGAAGTGTGCATTTGGTGAAAATCCCAAGAGAGTCTACCGTGACAAGGAAGACTCCAGCCGTATGACTACCGCAGCCCTGCTTCGTGAAACATTGTTTAAAGCCAAAGAGTATCTGGCTAAGAAAGAAGCGGCAGGAGATGATATTTCCAAAAGCCCTGCATTTGATATGAAGATGGAAGCTATGATACCTGTCATCAAAGGGGAGATTCCTCTGAAGGCACATGTTCATGCAACCGAAGACATCTTTACTGCACTCAGAATTGCCAAAGAGTTTGGGCTAAAAATCACGCTTGAGCATGTGACGGAGGGACATCTCATTGCTGACGAGCTGGCAAAGGAAAATGTTCCTCTTGCAGTGGGTCCCACCCTTACCAGTGCTTCCAAGTTTGAACTGCGTAATAAAAGCTGGATAACACCTGGTGTATTGGATAGAGCAGGCTGCCAGGTATCGATCATTACCGATTCCCCTGTCATTCCTCAGGAATATCTGCCTCTATGTGCAGGGATGGCGGTGAAAGCCGGCATGGATCCTTTTAAGGCATTACAGGCAATCACGATCAATGCGGCACGTCATGCCGGGATTTCTGACAGAGTAGGTTCTTTGGAAGTGGGGAAGGATGCAGACATTGTGATTACAGATGGCTGTCCGTTTGAAGTATCCACTACCATAGAAAAAGTATTGATTGACGGGAAAGTAATTGTATAGAGATAGGATAGAGAGGTTTTACCTAAAGGATTATTTGGTGAAACTTCTCTTTTTTATTGGCAAAGTGAATTGATGAGAAATAATGCGATGCATATTATTTTGCATATTTGCCGATACTTTAAATCAGTAATGAGTCAAAAAGCATTAGGAAGGAATGACAGCATGTCAAATGTAACAGTATACATTAAATGCGACAGAAATATTGAAGTGCAATCCCCGGATGTCTACCTGAAAGATGTGGGAAGTCTACGTTGTGCAGACAGCGTAATCAGTGCTAAGCTGAAAGCACTGAAGGTCCATCATTTTGCTAAGGATGGTGTGAAGCGGTGTGTCATCAGTACTTTAAAGCTGATAGAACTGATGGAAGATACTTGTCCGGGAATTACGGTACAGGTTTTGGGGGAAACAGATATCCTGTTAGAGTGGATCGATGTTAACAAACACAAAAAATGGCAGCAGTGGCCCAAAGCAGCGTTGGTTTGTCTGGTAAGCTTCTTTGGAACTGCTTTCACCATTATGGCATATCACAATGATGTGGGAATTAATGAGGTTTTCACAGAAATTTATCGCATTTGCATGAATCAGGAACCGGATGGGCTCAATATTCTGGAGGTATCATATTCTGTTGGATTGGCAGCAGGAATCATTATCTTCTTCAACCATATCGGCGGCAGAAGGATCACCAAGGATCCCACGCCTATAGAAGTGGCAATGAAAGGTTATGAAAAGGATGTAGATATGACACTGATTGAAATGGCCGGAAGGGAGGGGAAGGAGATTGATGTTTAGGTATCTTCTTCTGATAGTGATGGGAGTCAGCTTTGGTGTGTTGGCTTCAGCAGGTGTCTTTACTGTGCTGATTGCGGTAGGCCTTGTTCCGAGATTTGCAGGAGAAACCCATACCAGCCGATATGTTCTTCTCTATGAGGAAATGGTGGTGATGGGGACCATCACAGGGGGATTTTTAAGTGTTTTCAGCGAATATAGCCAGATTGGAGCATTTTTACAGGAACGGTTTCCTGCCATGAATGGGGTGTGGATTGGCCTGGGAAATGTAGTCATGGCTGCCTTCGGATTATTTTGCGGTATGTTCGTGGGATGTCTTGCGTTGGCCATTGCGGAGATGCTTGATAGCATCCCTATTTTTTCCAGAAGAGTATCCTTAAGGCACGGTATCGGACTGGTGATTTTATCTATGGCCATAGGAAAGCTGGTGGGCTCTGTCTGTTATTTTGTCTGGGAACTGCATCGGACGGTATAAGTATAAGACAAGCTGTATTGGGAAAAGATATAGTATCATTGATATTGCATTTGAGAGGAACGGTGAAATAATGGAAGAAGCAAAAAAACAGGAATATGCGGAGTATGTGAAAAAAGTGACGCCTAAGCACAATATCTGGATGCAGATGTTGAGAGCATTTATCACCGGCGGAATTATCTGCGCTATTGGGCAGTTCATACTGAATTATACAACCAATACCCTTGGGATGGATAAACAGACCTCAGGCAGCTGGTGTTCTCTGATTCTGGTACTGATTTCGGTGCTGCTCACAGGATTTAATATCTATCCCAGTATCGTAAAATGGGGTGGGGCAGGTGCCCTGGTACCGATCACGGGATTTGCCAATTCGGTGGCGGCACCGGCGATTGAGTTTAAGAAGGAAGGCTGGGTCTTTGGCGTGGGCTGTAAAATATTCACCATTGCCGGACCGGTGATTTTGTATGGAATATTGACAAGCTGGGTGCTGGGACTGATATATTGGATTGGGAAGATGATGGGGTGGATGTAAGAATTGCCCGATATAGTCTGGGGCGGCATGAGCCGCTCCTTTGTTGATTGTCATCCGTAATTGCTTATAATTTGGATTTTACCTTGCGTTTTATTGGCAAATAGAGTATAATTTACTTTGCGTACTGTATATAATTTGCTGAAAAACTACTTTGCGTACTGTGAGGGTAAGATGGAAATTAAAAGAAAAATATATTCAAAAATTTTAGAGTGGAAAAGAATAAATAACGGGAAGAAAGCTCTTTTGATAGAAGGGGCAAGACGAATAGGGAAGTCAACAGTAGCAGAAGAAATAGGAAAAAACGAATATAAGTCATATGTGCTTATAGATTTTAATAAAGCAAGTAAAAAAATACTCGATAGCTTTGATAATTTGACGAATTTGGATATTTTTTTTCAGACAATATCATTGGAATATAATAAGCGCTTGTACCCCAGGGAGAGTCTGATTATTTTTGATGAAATTCAAAAGTTTCCCAAAGCAAGGGAAGCTATAAAATATCTGGTAGCTGATGGAAGGTTTGATTATATTGAAACAGGATCTTTGATATCAATTCGAGAAAATGTAGAGAATATTACATTGCCATCAGAGGAACGTAAAATAAAAATGTATCCGCTGGATTTTGAAGAATTTATGGTATACATGAACGAAGAAATTCTTTATGAGTATATTGGTGAATGTTATGATAAGAAACTGCCATTAGACCAGAAGATGCATGCAAAAGCAATGCATTTATTCAAGGAATACATGCTTGTAGGTGGCATGCCGCAGGCTGTTCTTGCATTTGCAAAGAATGGCAGAGATTTTGCAGCAGCAGATATTGAGAAACGTGATATTCTGGGATTGTATAGGGATGATATTAAGAAGGCGGCTAAGAAATATAACTCGAGGGTATCAGCGCTATTTGAAAACATTCCGGCATATTTGTCGACGCATGAGAAAAAAATTGTGTTAAAAGATATTGAAGAAGGAGCTACTTTTGATAGATATGACGATCCGTTGTTCTGGTTGGATGATTCGATGATTTGCAATTTGTGTTATAAATGTAATGATCCCAATGTGGGTTTTGCTCTTAACAAAAATGATTCTGCGGTTAAATGTTATATGGGTGATACGGGATTGTTAGTAAGTTTGGCGTTTAGTGAGAACGAAATTGCAGACCAACAACTATATAAACAAATTATGGACGGAAAACTTTCTTTAAATGAGGGTATGATCTATGAGAATGTAATTTCTCAAATGATTGCTGCAAAAGGAACAAAATTATATTTTTATACGCGTTATAGCGAAGAAAAGCATCGCAATGATATTGAAATCGATTTTTTGCTGTCTAATGAGAGTAAAACTAACTTTAAAGTTTTTCCGATAGAAGTAAAATCTTCAAAAAATTATACAACAACTTCGCTTGGGCGGTTCAAAGAATCGTTTGGTAAAAAAATAGCAACACAATATATTATACATCCTAAGAATCTTGTAGTTGATGGGGAAATAATAAAAATTCCACCCTATATGTTTGTTGTGGCGTTTAAATGAATATTAATTGATAAATAATGTGTTCCAAGGAATGAAAGATACCATAGATGTATTGGAACGCCAGGCGGAAAATCTGACAGAGGAAATCCAAAACAGTGAAGGACAACTGGCTGAGGTAAAAATCCAATTTGCTGAATGGCCTGGATCGTCGGATTTGGGGCAATGATAACGGCTATTTCGGAAAGACTAACAAGTCTATTACTTATACCTTTGACGGGCCGCAGCATGTAAATGGCGTGCGTCTGGTTATGGACAGCGATCTTGACAGAGAATATACCGAGGGCAACCCGGATGGACTCCACACCTCTGCGGTGCTATTTTTCCCTGCCAGCCACAACCAAACCACATTCGGTTTCCTCAAATGCCTGATTAAGCACTATAAGATCGAGATCCTGAACGAAAACGGTCAGTGGGTAAGTGCCATTGAGATCGCAGATAATCATCAGCGTTTGCTGGAAAATCACGTTGACAGAGAACGAACAAAGAGGATGAAGCCATGTTTACTTACGAACAAAAGATATTTTTAAATCCTCAGGAAAATGTAAATATCATTTATTACCATCATGATAGAGCATGTGAGATCCACGTCCATGAATTTGTAGAATTGATCTTCATTGCAGAGGGGACGGCGACTCATTATATTGATGGGGAAAAATACGATACGGAGCCGGGGGACCTGCTTTTTGTAAATTACGGTCAGACCCATGCGTTTGAGGTGGGAGAGAATTATCAGTATTATAATTTCCTGTATGTTCCGGAATTCTTCAGTGAGGAATTGATCAATTCCGAGAACATATATGAGATATTCGAGATTTCTCTGTTTAGGGAATTTAAGGATATGAGGGCGATACAGACGCAGATGGTCCGTTTTCGGGGAAATGAATTTCTGGAAATCAGGAAACTAGCCGAAGATATGTACAGGGAATTCAGACAGAAGGAGATGGGGTATCGGTCGGTGCTTAACGGCTACAGCAGAGTGCTTTTCTCTAAAATACTGCGGAGGCTGAAGTGCGAGGAAGCGGATTCACAAGTGCAGTCATGTATTAACCGGCTGACGGCTGATCTGTTGGCTTATATTGATTCCAGATGCTTTGAAAAGATATCACTGAAAGAAATTGCAGAGAAGACTTTCTATAATCCTTCCTATCTCAGCCGTATGTTCAAAAATCAGTATGGCATCGGACTCTCAGAGTATATTAAGGAGAAAAGAATGGAAGAGGCTGCAAGGCTTCTGGCGAATAGTGATTTGAGTAATGAAGAGATTATGAGCAGAGTGGGGTACGCTGACAGGAAGCAGTTTTACAAAGCTTTTAAGGAAAGCTATCATCAGACACCGGCGGAATTCCGCAAGAACAGTTCAAAGTTGTTAGATAAAAAGGACATAATCTCCAAAGTCCAAGCATAAGTATGTACAACAAAATAAGTATGTACAACAGGATCATGCTTATGCGGCGGAACGGGAGGGGCAGCATTGTTCGAGGATAAGAATATAGAAGAAGTCATCCGACACTTTGGATGCAATATGCAAAAAGGACTCACACAGGAGGAAGCAGTAAGGCGCCTGAAGCAAAACGGCAGAAATGAGATGAAGGCAGCCAGAAAAAAGACTCTTTTGGAGTCCTTTTTTGAGCAATTAAATGATCCGCTCATTTATGTGCTCATTGCGGCAGCGGTGGTTTCGATAGTACTGAAGGAAGTCAGTGATGCAGTCATCATCGGAGTGGTAGTCTTCATGAATGCCATAGTGGGGATGGTGCAGGAGGGAAAAGCCCAGAAAGCGTTAGACAGTCTGAAGAAGCTGACCAGTCCCAAAGCTGTGGTGATCAGAGGCGGGGGCAGAATGGAGATACCGGCAGCAGAGCTTGTAACAGGTGATCTGGTATGCCTGGAAGCAGGATGTCAGGTACCGGCAGATTTGCGGCTGGTCAGAACTAACAGCCTGAAAATCGAGGAGTCTTCTCTGACAGGAGAGTCCCTTCCTGTGGAAAAAGAAGCCTGGTATCAGGCGAAGGGGAACGTGCCGTTGGGAGACCGCCGCAATATGGCATATATGTCCACAATCGTAACTTATGGCCGCGGAGAGGGCATTGTCACTGCCACGGGGATGGACACGGAAATCGGACATATTGCAGGGCTGATCTCAGACAGTAAGGAGGAGATGACTCCCCTTCAAAAACGGTTGGGAGAACTGGGAAAAGTGCTCAGTGTAATTTCACTGTGCCTGTGCGGTGCCTTGTTTGCCATTGCAGTCATTCAGAAGAGAGATATCATGAAAATGCTGCTGACGGCCATTTCACTGGCGGTGGCGGCAGTACCGGAAGGACTTCCTGCAGTGGTGACAATCTGTCTGGCATTAAGTGTGACCAGGATGGTGAAGGTCAATACCATTGTAAGGCGATTGCCTTCGGTGGAAACATTAGGGGCTGTCAGCGTAGTTTGTTCGGATAAAACGGGAACGCTGACCCAGAACAAGATGACGGTGGAAGTATGCTACCTGAATGAAAAGGAATACCATGTTTCAGATAAGAGTCGGAGCGTTTTTACGGAAAACAGACACTTTCTCCGGGGACTCGTCCTGTGTAATGATGCAGTGCTGGAGAAAAATAATCGGTTAGGTGACCCTACGGAGTTGGCACTTCTTGACCTGGGAGAAAAAGTTGGATTCAAACGTGCTGAACCGGAGCAGCAGCTTCCCAGGGTTGCAGAACTTTCCTTTGATTCAGAACGTAAAATGATGTCCACAAGACATAAGCTGCCCGGAGGCAGTGGTATCGTGTATACCAAAGGTGCACCGGAAAGAATACTGGAGAAATGTACTTTCATCTGGAGGCAGGGGAAGGCAGTTCCCATGACTAGTGCCCATCGAAGACAGATTCTGCGAGAGGTAGAAAAATTGTCGGGAGAAGCGCTGCGCACTCTGGCATTGGCTATGAAAGTGGAAAGCGCCGGGAATGGCGGCAGGATTGTTGAAGAAAATCTGACCTTTGTAGGTATGTTGGGAATGAAAGACCCTCCAAGACCGGAAGCTGCTGAAGCAGTGGCTCTGTTTCGGGAAGCAGGTGTCAGCACTGTAATGATTACCGGGGACCATGTGGACACAGCATGCGCAATCGGCAGGCAGCTGGGGATTGTAAGAACGCAGGAGCAGTGTATGTCAGGGGAAGAGCTGGAGCAGATCAGCGACAGTCAATTCCTGAAGAGACTGGATGAGGTAAGAGTTTTTGCCAGAGTATCACCAGCCCAGAAAGTGCAGATTGTCAGAGGCTTTCAGGAAAAAGGGCAGATCGTAGCAATGACGGGGGACGGTGTCAATGATGCGCCTTCTTTGAAAGCAGCAGATATCGGTATTGCCATGGGAGTAACAGGAACGGATGTGGCAAAACAGGCATCGGACATGATTTTGACAGATGATAATTTTGCTACCATCGAAAAAGCCATTGAGGAGGGGCGCAGTGTCTATGAGAATATTCGCAAATCTGTGATCTTTCTTCTGTCCTCCAACCTGGGAGAAATCATGACCATGTTTACAGCAGTCATCTGTGGTCTGGCATCTCCGCTTAAGTCCAGCCATATCCTGTGGATCAATCTGATTACAGATTCGCTTCCTGCGCTGGCCTTGGGCGTGGACAAAAATGATACTAAGAGCCTGATGCAGCATTCGCCCAGGCAGCCCAAGGAGAGTTTGTTTGCCAGAGGCGGACTGGCGTGTACCTGCTTCTATGGTCTGTTGATAGCCTGTGCCAGTCTGACAGCATTTCTTATGCTCCCGCTGGGAATTCTCCAACTTCGTGGGATGCCGATCAGTTTACAGGGGATTGCAGAGCTGCTGAAAGAAACGGAGGTTCTGTGTAAAGCCCAGACTTATGCATTTACGGTGCTGGGAATGTCTCAGCTTTATCATGCCGTGGGAATGAGGGATGTACAGCGGTCGGTATTTCATATGAACCATCTGGAAAATAAATTGATGATACTGGCATGCGCAGTGGGATTTGTACTGCAGTTCGCAGTGACGGAGGTACCTTTCCTGATTCAGGCATTCGGTACATCCCACTTGAATGCAAGAGAATGGATATATCTGAGCATTCTGGCAGCCAGTCCGCTGATTGCGCATGAGGTGGCTGCTTTGGCAGGGAGAGGCACCGGGAAAAAATAAATAGTCCCCAAATTACCGCTTCGCATGCAACAAATATTCTCTGGGTGTCATCCTTGTCTTCTGGCGGAACTGGCGATAAAAATGGATCTCACTGGAATACCCGCTCATCAGTGCAATCTGCTCCAGTTTCAGATTGGTATTCGAAATCAGGTCTTTGGCATATTCTATCCGCATATTGATCAAATCTGTCTTAAAAGGAATTCCAAAAAATTCTTTATATAAATGTTGAAAATAGGAAGGGCTGACATCCAGAGAAGCAGCCAGCTCTGCCGGAGTGAAGTTCTTATAAGCCTGGGACTGCATAGTCAGTCTCAGGTTTTGCAGTTTGGAGGAATAGGGGCTGTAGGGAAGGGCGGAATCCTTTTTTTCGATTGCCTGAAGCAGATTGCTGACCAGCAGCTGCATTATCATGTCAACATTCTGACAGCGACAGGACTTGAGCCCATAACTCCTCTCCCACATCAGTTGCTCAAAATACCGGGAAATGTGTCCAAGATTATCAAGCGGAATAGGCTGATGAAAAAGTAAGCCGCTGTTATCCGGAAAATCAGGGTCATCACTATAAAAATGAAGCCAGTCATTTTTAAACTCACCATCAATGCTTCGGTATTGATAGGGAACATTGGGACGAACAAGCAAAGCGCTGCCCGGGTTGACGCTTATCTCCTCACCATCTATGAGAAAACAGGTGGAGGTTTTGATAATAAGCAGAAGATAATCAGGGTTGCCGTTTGGCCTGGACATGAAAAAAGGATGTGGGTGTTTGGAATTGTATCCTGCAACGGTAACTGTGTACATATATGCCTCCTGAATTTTATAGCTAAAAAGGTTAGTAAATAATATTATAGGACATTGCTGCAGAACTGTCAATTTACTATCATATGTCTGCAGCCGGGTTTCCGGCGGGACTCTCACAAGAATTAATTTTTAAAAATTGTGCATACTATTCTCGAAACGATAAGTTTTGGAAAGGAGTGTGTGCAATGGATTTTGATGGTTCACCTAGTGACGGATTTCCCTTTACGGAGTTGCCGCTGGGTTTCGGAATGGCTCTGGCCATGAATGAGGCTGCTATGCAGCATTATGCGGGATTGACCGAGAGTGAGAAAGAAAAGATAATTTTAAAATGTAAGGATGCAACCAGCAAGGAAGAGATGCGCAGAATCGTGGATTCTCTGGTACCGGATGGAAATGTGAATTCCCTGTACGAGGGGCCGGAGGCAACTTAAAAGTGAGACAGTGGAAGTATGAAACGAAATGTGATACGTCAAGGGTGTGACAGCATTGCAGGTTGAGCGTCCGACAGTAATAGACGGCGGAGGGTCTAACACCAACCGCCGTCTATTGTGATAATCTGTCCCGTCATATAGGACGGGGCTTGAGCCGTCTGAAGCACCAGCTGAGCTACTTCCTCAGGGGTACCGATCCGATCGGCCGGAATCTCTGCCCGCAGAGAATCCATGTCTTCTTTTGATAAATGACCATTCATATCAGTGTCAATAACGCCGCATGCAATGGCATTGACCTGGATATTGCTGGGAGCCAGCTCTTTGGCCAGTGCTTTGGTAAAGGAGTTCACTGCTCCCTTAGATGCAGAATATGCCACTTCCATGGATGCGCCCACGTTCCCCCAGACGGAAGAAATATTGATGATTTTCCCCTTATGCTTCTTTAACAAAAGCGGAATAGCCAGCTTACTGGTATAAAAACAGGAATCCAGATTGGTATGCATGACCTGGTGCCAGTCCTCCACACTCATATCCGACAACAGCCCAATATGTGCAATACCTGCATTATTGACCAACACATCCAGGTCAGTAATATACCCAAATACCCTGGCTACATCATCAAAATTCCCCATGTCTGCCTTCACAGCAAGACAACGTACACCAAATTCATCCTCAAGCTCCTGTGTAAATTTTTGAAGATCCGTAATATGGTCCCGGCAGGTCAGAAACAAATCATAACCTGCCTTTGCAAAACAAAGTGCGGTAGCCTTACCAATACCCCGCGAGGCCCCCGTAATAAGTGCGGTTTTTGTCATTTTGTATCCTTTCTGCAGGTAGAAGGGATTTGTAATTCTCTCCTATGCATAAAATATAGAAAACGCTAAAATTATAACTTATGGCGTTGGTTTCGGTGTAAGTATACCATGAGGTGGCTTGTTTTTCCACCCCAAACCTGTTAAACTAAAGTTACTGTTTATGGATTGTCCATGGGGATCATCCCATGAATTGCAAATTGGAGGCTAAGTATGGAAAAATATGATCTTATTATTATAGGTTCGGGCCCGGCGGGATTATCCGCCGCGGTTTACGGAATGCGTGCCGGCCTAAAACTGGTGGTGTTTGAAAAAAATTATATGAGCGGCGGTCAGGTGCTGAATACGTATGAGGTGGATAATTATCTTGGAATGTCGGGAATCAACGGATTTGACATGGGAATGCAGTTTCGGGCACATGCGGACAAGCTGGGAGTGGAGTTTGTTACGGCGCAGGTGAACGGAGTGGAAGATATAGGAAACAGTAAGCTGGTGCATACGGATCAGGGAGATTATGAGACCAAAGCAGTAATATATGCTGCAGGTGCAGAACATGCTCATCTTGGTGTACCGGGTGAGGAAGAATTGACCGGTCGGGGTGTGTCCTATTGTGCTACTTGTGATGGTGCTTTTTTCAGAGGGAAGACCGTAGCTGTTGTAGGTGGAGGAGATGTGGCACTGGAAGATGCCATATACCTGGCAAGATTCTGTCAGAAGGTGTATTGCATTCACAGGCGTGATGAATTCAGAGGTGCTCACGTACTGCAGGAAGAGCTGAAAGCGCTGCCGAATGTAGAGATTCTCTATCATACAGTAGTGACAGAGATTGCTGGTTCTGAGCATGTCGAGGAAATCTGTCTGAAAAATGTGATTACTGAAGAAGAGGAAAAATTAACTGTAGATGGTGTGTTTATTGCTGTAGGAATCCGTCCGAATACCGGTATTTTGTCTGAGCTTGTAAGCTGTGAAGGAGGGTATGTCCTGGCAGGAGAGGATTGTGCAACAGATTGCGATGGGATTTTTGCGGCGGGAGATGTACGTAAGAAGCCCTTGAGGCAGATTGTGACAGCGGTGGCAGACGGAGCGAACGCTGTAGCCAGCGCCGGAGCTTATATCAATGGATTGGAAAAGAAGTAAATAGTGCAGGATGTTACGTGAGGCGCCGGATTGTCGGCGCCTTTTTAACGGTTTTGCAAAAGTGAAAAATTTGTTAAGTATTTACATTATGCTTTTGTTGACAAACTGTAACATAAGTGTTATATTTATTAACGGACGTAATAAATTTGTAACAAATCAAAAGAGGTACATTGCAGGAGGACAAAATGGTTCGCATCCCCTTGAAAATTACAACTTGCGCTTTGACAGCCGTCATTGCTTTTTCAGGAATGAACATTACCGCTCAGGCAGCAGGCATTTCATCTGTTCTGCCCAATGGCGGAGTTAATATTACTATAGCAAAGGGTACTACCCTTGAATCACTTCAGGAGGAGACCGGTGACAATACCGCCAGAATAGAATCCATTTTGGATCAGGTAGCACTGGAAGAGGCGCGTAAGGAAGCAGGATTGGAAGCTCTTCGCCAGGAAGAGGAAGAACTGAAGAAGCTGGTGATCGCTCAGGTCAATAATTATGTGAATGTCAGAAGCCTGCCCAGTGAAGAAGGCGAGGTTCTGGGTAAGTTATATAATAATTCTGTAGGTACCTATATATCTGAAGAAAATGGATGGTATCAGATTACTTCCGGTAACGTAACAGGTTATGTGAAAGCGGAATACTGTGTAACAGGTGAAGCAGCAGTTGAACTGGCAAAGCAGGTCTGCACAAGATTTGCTACTGTAGATACGGAGACACTTAAGGTTCGTACCGAACCCAGCCTGGAGGCTTCTGTGCTTACACTGGTTCCTTATAAAGATGAACTTGTTGTATCAGAAGAAGTAGAAGGATGGGTAAAAGTAGATACAGAAGAAGGGCTTGGATGGGTATCTGCGGATTACGTAATCCTGAGCCGCGAATTTGTAAAGGCTGAATCCAAGGCAGAAGAAGAAGCCCGTCTTGCTAAGGAGGCAGAAGAGCGCCGCAAGGCTCAGGAAGCTGCAGCGAAAGCTTCTAAGAAAAACAGCACGAAGAAGACTACTGCAACCGCTACAGTCGATACCGGCAGCGGAAGCGAGATGGGTCAGGCAGTTGCTGAATATGCGCTTCAGTTTGTAGGCAATCCTTATGTATATGGAGGAACCAGTCTTACTAATGGTGCAGACTGCTCCGGTTTTGTAATGAGCGTATATGCTAACTTTGGCGTAAGCCTTCCTCATTCTTCAGCAGCGGATAGGAAGCAGGGATATGCAGTAGATGGGCTTAGCAATGCGCAGCCCGGAGATTTGATCTGCTATTCAGGTCATGTGGCTCTTTATATCGGCGATGGTCAGATTGTTCATGCGTCTAATTCCAAGACGGGAATTATTGTATCTAAAGCGAATTACAAGAACATTCTGGCAATCAGAAGAATTTTCTGATCCGGTATTCACAGGACCAGATTCTGATATAGTTCTGATATAGAATCACAGGATATAAAATGGGATATTTAAAGCGGAAACAGTTGGAGTTGTTTCCGCTTTTTTTAATAGTTGAACTTTCTTGGGGATGGAAATCGGGTCTGAACTTTCTGCCATGTTTTGACCAAAAGCCGTAATTTGTCGAAATATTAAAGCAAGTGACAGACAGGCTTTTTTCACACAAATTGTGCAATTATGACAAATACCTTGTAGAGTTTTAGGTGGAAATGGAGAATAAAGTGGATTTTGTGGAAAAGTTATCCACACAGAAAAAACGCAGAAAAACGGCAAAAGTTACTTATACACCAACTTATCCACATTATCCACATGAGTATTGTGAAAATTATGGTGCATTTATTATGGTAACTTGCGGAACAGATGTTTTGTGAAGTTATGATAAAAAACGGCTTTTGACGAAAAATGTCGATTTTGGGGTTGACTTTTTAAATGTCATAAACAAGAAAAAATTAATTGAAATTGTTGCAAAACGTATGCATAATGTGGTATAATGTTCATACAATAAATAACTGAAAGGGATGAGCAGCATGAAATTTGTTATTGTAGGCAGAAATATTGAAGTGACACCGGGATTAAGAGATGCAGTTGAGGACAAGATTGGAAAGCTTGAAAAGTATTTTAATCCGGACACAGAAGTACATGTAACCCTCAGTGTTGAGAAAGACCGTCAGAAAATTGAAGTAACGATACCGGTGAAAGGCAGTATCATTCGTTCCGAGCAGGTCAGCAACGATATGTACGTATCTATCGACCTTGTGGAAGAGATTATTGAAAGACAGCTTAAGAAATATAAAACCAAGATTGTGGACAAGCAGCAGAGCGCAGGAGCTTTCAGCCAGCTGTTCCTCGAGAATGATGATCTTGACGATGAAGAAATCAAGATTGTTCGTACCAAGAAGTTCGATATCAAGCCCATGTATCCTGAAGATGCATGTATCCAGATGGAACTTCTGGGACACAGCTTCTTCGTATTCATCAATGCGGAGACAGATCAGGTGAATGTGGTGTATAAGAGAAAGGGAGATACTTACGGACTGATTGAACCGGAAGCATAAAAATATAAAAATTATAAGGGGCTGATGTGTTGAACATCAGCCCCTCAAAACGATTGACAAACTCTCAAAAACTTTGAAAACCCCAAACAAAAATGGTTATATAAAAAGTGAGTCATCACCTAAAACAAGGGTATAAAACTCACTTTTTCTATTGTTTGAGAGGTCCTAATATGTCTCGGTGTACAGAAAACTTTCTACGACTTCTGGAAAAATGACTTTATCTACAGTAACTCACTAATGCAAAACTTATATCAGTTTTTTTATTTGCACAAGCCATAAAACAGTCTCTTAGTGACGACTGGCGCCACTGGTATCATAAGTAACTGTATTTCCATTTTGATATGCTATTGAATCTATTGGCTTATAGGGGACGCTGTAGTTCGTATAACCAGATATGGAACAAACACTATTATATAAGGTATCAGGCAAACCACCAGTCACATCCAGTGAAGAGGGAACTATAGCATTCCAAACTCTAGTAGCAAAATGGCAACAATTATTTGTAACATACTCATAATCGTCATTGGCATTGATTGTGCTATTTATTGTAGCCAATTGGCTTGAAGATATACTATAAGTCAAAGATATTGTATCAGCTGGTTGAGTATATCCTTCTACATTGTACCATATACCTTTATGTGTTGATCGATTTCCATAAGTTCCTATCGTGACATACTCACCGGCCCCAACACTCATTCGTCCGATAGTAACAGCTTGACTACTATCATTATAAAACACCAAAAAAGCGTGTCCAACATTCAAGTCACTCGATGAAGCTTCGCTGGAACAACTACCAGAATATTAGACATTATATTCCTCATATCGTCTTCATTTTCAAGCACTGTGTCTTGAAATACACCTCCTTTTTAAACAAGATACGTCTCTACCGCTGTTGCTTCTACTGTCAGACAATCATTCTGCCCACCTCCTTCTCATCATCATATCTTTATACCATTAATCATACTGCCCTTAAATAATTAATGCTTTTACATGTACGAGTTTTGCACTCTCATTCACGCGATGTACTTAATAACTATTGGATTAAAAGTTTCAAGTGTCTATGTGTCAATAATACCACATATTTAGACAAAAGGCAAATATATTCAGTTGATCATTTCATAATTAGAAAGTATTAGGTACCACTTCACTCCAGATAATGTGTGGTCACCAGAAACAGGGCACAGCTCTGTCTCAGTTTCTCCGAAATTGAGTTTGCAGCAGCTTTCTTAATTGATGCAGAATCGAAAGCTGCGCCATCAGGGGAAGTATCACGTGGAGGGAGCACAGAGTCAGATTGACGCATACCGTTCACACTCTTTTCAAAAAGACCGGGTTCAAATGAATTGCCCCTTGGTTTTTTTGTTATATATTCAATTTTGGGGCGAACCCTCAAAGAAGTAGACCCTCAAAAAGTTTGATTACCTGTTTTTGGAGTGTGTGGAATATCTGCACACTCCTTTTTCATATAATGGGGCAAGAGAGGAAGGCGGCTGCCTTGAAACGGCAACTGTCGGAGGTAACATGAAAGAAAAAACGAAACTTGAGAGAGCGGATAGGGTTTTAAGTGGATTTGAAAAGTGGAAGAATCTTGCACGGGTCCAAAAGGCTATTGCAATAGAGGCAGTTCTGGTAACTGTGGCAGCAGCCATTGTGGTATTGCAGTATGGGATGGATACATATTTATCGGAGTTGGGAACCGTGAATTCTGTAACTTTGAGCGTAGAGGAAGGATTTATCAAGTGGGTGGATTTCAATGTGAGCTATGAGGCGTTATGTGAGGCCTATTACTGGGATGTGGAAACGCATGATACTGCTCATCCTGTTCATTTTGCAGAACTTCTGGCTTATACAGCTGCCCGGACCGGAGGGGAATTCGGCAGCGATGCCCTGAAGACTTTGAAAAAGGCCGCTAATCAGCTGGCAGAGGGAGAGACTACGATTGAGGAACTGACAGACGATTTGAAATACTATTCCTATTATCGGGAAGCTTATGGGGCGGTATTGGATGGAATGGTAGGGGAGTTCGAGGAAGAATATGAGGACGAGAATGGTAACAGGAGCTTTCGCAAGACTTACGGACTGAAGGCTTTCTTTCCGTTGGCAAAGGGATTCGAATATACCCATTACGATGATTTCGGGGTGAGCAGGAGTTACGGATATCAGCGCAGACATCTGGGACATGACATGATGGGTCAGACCGGGACCCCTATAATCTGTATCGAGTCCGGTTATGTGGAAGCCCTTGGCTGGAATCAGTACGGCGGCTGGCGAATCGGCATCCGCAGCCTGGATGGAAAGCGCTACTATTATTATGCACACCTTCGCCAGAATTACCCTTATGCGGAAGGGTTGGAGGAAGGAGATCTGGTGACAGCCGGTGATGTCATCGGCTACATGGGCCATACAGGTTACAGTACTACGGAAAATGTGAATAATATCGAGGTGACTCATCTTCACTGGGGGCTGCAGCTTATTTTTGATGAATCTCAGAAAGAGGGTAACGGCGAGATATGGATCGATGTATACCCACTGACCAGATTTCTGGCGAAGCATTGTCAGCAGGCGCAGAAGGTGGGAGATACCAGAGAATGGGTGAGAACACTTAAGATCGTGGACCCTGAGGCTGAAAAGCTGAAGTAAAACCTAGCAAATTGCCTTATAATATGGAAGAAATAGCAGAAAAAAATGAGCAAATAATAAAAACTTGTCTTTGACTGTTATTTTCTTATCAAAAGAGATTGCAAAAGAAAGATTGCTATGTTAAAATAGGAATAGCGGCAATGATAAAAAAATAACAATCATTGCAAATCCCTGTTGTGAGGGAGTTACCAACGGGCTAAAAGCCCGCAAATATAGGTTTTTCAAAATAAAATCGGAGGAAAAAGGAAATGGCAAAGAAAGTAGTATTAGCAGGCGCATGCCGTACCGCAATCGGTACCATGGGTGGTTCACTGAGCACTGTACCCGCTCCGGAGCTGGGCGCAATCGTTATTAAAGAGGCACTGAACAGAGCAGGTGTTGCTCCTGAAGCTGTAGATCAGGTTTACATGGGTTGTGTTATCCAGGCAGGTCAGGGACAGAATGTAGCACGTCAGGCTGCTATCAAGGCTGGTCTTCCTATCGAAGTACCTGCTGTTACCATGAACGTAGTATGTGGTTCCGGTCTGAACTGTGTTAACCAGGCTGCTCAGATGATCATGGCCGGCGATGCTGATATCGTTGTAGCAGGTGGTATGGAGAACATGTCCATGGCTCCTTATGCAATCCCTCAGGGTCGTTACGGCTATCGTATGGGCAATGCAACCATGGTAGATACCATGATCAAGGATGCATTGTGGGATGCTTTCAATGATTATCATATGATCAAGACCGCAGACAATATCTGCGAAGAGTGGGGACTGACCAGAGAAGAGCTGGATGAGTTCGCATTAAAGAGCCAGTTAAAGGCCGAAGAAGCTCAGAAGAACGGCGCATTCGATGCAGAAATCGTTCCTGTAATGGTTAAAAAGAAGAAAGAACTGGTAGAGTTCAAAGTGGATGAAGGTCCTCGTCACGGTTCAACAATCGAAGGTCTTGCAAAGCTTCGCGCTATCAATCCCGGTGGATTTGTTACCGCAGGTAACGCTTCCGGTATCAACGACGGTGCAGCAGCAGTTGTTGTTATGAGCGAAGAAAAGGCTAAAGAGCTGGGCGTTAAGCCTATGGCTACTTTCGTAGCAGGTGGTCTTGCAGGTGTTCGTCCTGAGGTTATGGGTATCGGTCCTGTAGCTTCTACCAAGAAGGTTATGGAGAAAGCAGGCATGAAGATCGAAGACTTCGATATCATCGAGGCTAATGAAGCTTTCGCAGCTCAGTCCATCGCAGTTGGTAAGGATCTGGGAATCGATGTTGACAAGCAGCTGAATCCTAACGGCGGTGCTATTGCACTGGGTCACCCTGTAGGTGCTTCCGGATGCCGTATCCTGGTTACTCTGCTTCACGAGATGCAGGCTAAGGGTGCTAAGACCGGTCTGGCTACTCTGTGCATCGGCGGTGGTATGGGATGCTCCACCATCGTTAAAATCGAAGATTAATATCTGATAACAGTCATGGAGAGTTCCCGTTATGAGCGCTCTCCATGAGTTATGCAAAGACAATGTGTGGAAAGGCGTTACGAGCGATTATTTTCACTACATATCATATGTAAGACACAGACCAAGGTCTGTGCAGATAGGAGTTTAAGAAGATGGAATACATCGTATATGAACAGAAAGGCAACTACGGCATCATCACCATCAGCCGTGAAAGAGCACTGAATGCTCTGAATTCTACCGTTCTGGAAGAGTTAGACCAGACTCTGGACAGCATCAACCTGGAAGAAGTAAGATGTCTGATCTTAACCGGTGCAGGCGCGAAATCTTTCGTAGCAGGCGCAGATATCGGAGAGATGAGCTCTCTGACCAAGGCTGAAGGCGAAGCTTTCGGTAAGAAGGGAAATGATGTTTTCCGCAAGCTGGAAACATTCCCTGTTCCTGTAATCGCTGCAATTAACGGTTTCGCTCTGGGCGGCGGCTGTGAGATCGCTATGAGCTGCGATATCAGAATCTGCTCTGACAATGCTGTATTTGGTCAGCCTGAAGTAGGTCTGGGAATTACCCCCGGCTTCGGCGGAACCCAGAGACTGGCTCGTCTGGTAGGTGCCGGCATGGCTAAGCAGATGATCTACACTGCACGCAACATCAAGGCTGATGAAGCTTACAGAATCGGTCTGGTAAATGCAGTATACACTCAGGAAGAGCTGCTTCCTGCTGCTGAGAAGATGGCTGCTACCATTGCTAAGAATGCTCCTATTGCAGTTCGTAACTGCAAGAAAGCTATCAATGATGGTCTGGAAGTAGATATGGATCAGGCTATCGTAATCGAAGAAAAGCTGTTCGGCGACTGCTTCGAGACAGAAGATCAGAAGTACGGAATGGCATTTTTCCTGGACAAGAATAAGGAAAAGGTAAAAGAGCCGTTCAAAAACTGTTAACCTGAAAAACTAACAAACAATTATTATATAACAAGGAGGATTTCACCATGAAAGTAGGTATTATTGGTGCCGGTACTATGGGACAGGGCATTGCAAAGGCATTTGCTCAGGTTGAAGGATATGAGGTTGCTCTCTGCGATATCAAGCAGGAGTGGGCAGAAGGCGGCAAAGCCAAGATCGCAAAGGGCTATGCTAAGCTGGTAGAAAAAGGTAAATTAACTCAGGAAGCAGTAGATGCAATCCTTGCAAAGATCGTTCCCGGTCTGAAAGAGGATCTGTGTGCAGACTGTGATCTGATCGTTGAAGCAGCATTTGAAAATATGGAAGTTAAGAAGACTACCTTCGCTGAACTGGACAAGATCGCAAAGGCTGAGTGCATTTTCGCATCCAACACTTCCAGCCTTTCCATCACTGAGATTGGCAACGGACTGAACCGTCCTATGATCGGTATGCACTTCTTCAATCCTGCAGATCGCATGAAGCTGGTTGAAGTTATCGCAGGCGTAAACACTCCTCAGGAAACCGTTGATGCTATCAAGAAGATTTCTGAAGAGATCGGCAAGACTCCTGTTCAGGTAAATGAAGCTGCCGGTTTCGTAGTAAACCGTATTCTGATCCCTATGATCAACGAAGCTGCTTTCATCAAAATGGAAGGTGTTTCCGATATTGCAGGTATTGACGCAGCTATGAAGCTTGGCGCAAATCATCCCATGGGCCCCCTGGAGTTAGGTGATTTCGTTGGTCTGGATATCTGTCTGGCAATCATGGATGTTCTTTATAATGAAACCGGTGACAACAAGTATCGTGCATGTCCTCTGCTCCGTAAGATGGTACGTGGCGGCAACCTTGGAGTTAAGACCGGAAAAGGCTTCTATGTATATAATGCAGACAGAACCAAGACACCTGTTGATGCTCAGTAAGTAAATTATATCAATTTGGAGGAAATAGAATCATGGATTTCACTTTAAGTAAAGAACATGAAATGGCGCGTGCTCTTTTCAAAGAGTTCGCTGAAAAAGAAGTAAAGCCTCTCGCTCAGGAGGTTGATGAAACTGAAGTATTCCCCAGAGCCACAGTAGAAAAGATGGCTAAGATCGGATTCTTGGGTATCCCTGTTCCTAAGGAGTACGGCGGACAGGGCTGCGATCCTTTAACATATGCAATGTGTGTTGAGGAGCTTTCCAAGGTATGCGGCACCACAGGTGTTATCGTTTCTGCACATACCTCTCTGTGCTGCGATCCTATCCAGACCTATGGTACAGAAGCTCAGAAGCAGAAATACCTGGTTCCCCTTGCAAAGGGTGAGAAGCTGGGTGCTTTCGGTCTGACCGAGCCGGGCGCAGGTACCGATGCTCAGGGACAGCAGACCAAGGCTGTTCTGGATGGCGATGAGTATGTTCTGAACGGTTCCAAGATCTTCATCACCAATGGTAAGGAAGCTGACATCTACGTTATCTTCGCTGTTACCGGTATCGTTGAGAAGAAGGGCCGCAAGGTAAAAGAGATTTCTGCATTTATCGTAGAAAAAGGAACTCCCGGATTTAGCTTTGGTACCAAGGAGAAGAAGATGGGTATCCGTGGTTCATCTACATATGAGCTGATCTTTACAGACTGCCGTATCCCTAAGGAGAACCTGCTTGGACAGCTTGGTAAGGGCTTTGGTATTGCTATGCATACTCTGGATGGCGGACGTATCGGTATCGCTTCTCAGGCTCTTGGTATTGCAGAAGGCGCTCTGGAGAGAACCATTGAGTACGTTAAGGAAAGAAAGCAGTTCGGTCGTTCTATCGGACAGTTCCAGAACACCCAGTTCCATCTGGCTGACATGGCTACCAAGGTAGAAGCTGCTAAGATGCTGGTTTACAAGGCTGCTATGGCTAAGGCTACCCAGAAAGTTTACTCTGTGGAAGCTGCACAGGCTAAGCTGTACGCTGCAGAAGTTGCTATGGAAGTTACCACCAAGGCTGTTCAGCTGCACGGCGGTTACGGTTACACCAGAGAGTACGATGTTGAGCGTATGATGCGTGATGCTAAGATCACTGAGATCTACGAAGGTACCAGCGAAGTACAGCGTATGGTTATCAGCGGCGCATTACTGAAATAGTCGCGATAAGCCAAGCAGATTTGATTTTAGCAGACCGTTCCTGCTTGCAGGAAAAGGGCTGATAATCGAATAATTGATAGAAAGAAGAAAATAAGGAGTGAAAATACAATGAAAATCGTTGTTTGTATTAAACAGGTTCCCGATACCAAGGGCGGCGTTAAATTCAATCCCGATGGTACCCTCGATAGAGCGGCTATGCTGACCATCATGAACCCGGATGACAAAGCCGGTCTGGAAGCAGCACTGAGATTAAAAGATCAGTACGGTGCTGAAGTTACCGTTATTACCATGGGTCTTCCCAAGGCAGAAGATGTTCTGCGTGAGGCTCTTGCTATGGGCGCTGACAAAGCTATTCTGGTTACCGACAGAGTACTTGGTGGTGCAGATACCTGGGCTACTTCTCAGACCCTGGCAGGTGCAATCCGCAATCTGGAGTATGACCTGATCATCACCGGCCGTCAGGCTATCGACGGTGATACCGCTCAGGTAGGTCCTCAGATTTCTGAGCACTTAAATATTCCTGTAATCTCTTATGCACAGAAGATTGAGATCGATGGCGACAGCGTAATCGTTGAGCGTCAGTACGATGACAGATACCATGTTCTGAAAGCTCAGATGCCTTGTCTGATCACAGCACTGGCTGAGCTGAACGAGCCCAGATACATGACTCCCGGCGGAATCTTCGATGCCTGCAAGGCAGAGATCACTGTATGGGGCAGAGCTAATCTGGTAGATGTAGAAGATTCCAACCTTGGTCTGAAGGGTTCACCTACCCAGATCGCTAAGGCTTCCGATAAGGTAAGAAAGGGTGCCGGCGAAAAGGTTACTCTGGATCCTACTGAGTCTGTTGACTACATCATTGGCAAGTTAAAAGAGAAGCATGTAATCTAATTGAATAAATCTGTGCTAGATACCGCTTCGGCGGCAGAATGGAGGAAACAATGAATTTAGAAGAATACAAGGGCGTATATGTCTTCGCCCAGCAGGTTGACAATGAAATCAACGGTATTGCTTTCGAGCTGATTGGTAAAGGTAAAGACCTTGCAGAAGCTCTGGGTACCGAAGTAACTGCTGTACTGGTAGGTAGTGACGTTAAGAGTCTGGCTGATGAGCTGGCTGAGTACGGCGCTGACAAAGTAATCGTAGTAGATGATCCTGAGTTAAAAGAATACAGAACTGAGCCTTACGCACACGCTCTGGCTAGCGTAATAGGCGAGTTCAAGCCTGAGATTTTCCTGGTAGGTGCAACTGCTATCGGACGTGACCTGGGTCCTCGCGTTTCCGCAAGAATCCATACCGGTCTGACCGCTGACTGTACTCAGCTGGAAATCGGTGATTTCCCTATCAACCCGATTCCCGGAAGAGAGCAGAAGCACAACCAGCTGCTGATGACTCGTCCTGCTTTCGGTGGTAACACCATCGCAACCATCGCTTGTCCTGAGTTCCGTCCTCAGATGGCAACTGTACGTCCCGGCGTTATGCAGAAGCGTGCAAAGGTTGAAGGCGTTAAGGCTAACATAGTAGAGTTCAATCCCGGCTTTACTCCTGACAACAAGTATGTAGAAATCCTGGAAGTAGTGAAAGCTGTATCTGATACTGTAGATATCATGGATGCTAAGATCCTGGTATCCGGTGGCCGTGGTGTAGGCAGTGCTGAGAACTTCAAACTGTTAGAGGATCTGGCAGAAGTAATCGGCGGTACCGTAAGCTGCTCCCGTGCAGTTGTAGATGCAGGCTGGAAAGCCAAAGATTTGCAGGTTGGACAGACCGGTAAGACCGTTCGTCCTAACGTATACTTTGCAATTGGTATCTCCGGTGCTATTCAGCATCTGGCTGGTATGGAAGAATCCGATATCATCATCGCTATCAACAAGGATGAGACCGCTCCTATCTTTGATGTAGCTGATTACGGTATCGTAGGTGATCTGAACAAGATCCTTCCTGCTCTGACCGAGAAGCTTAAGGCTGAAATGGCTGCTAAATAAGCATCGTTAAGGTGAGATATCCCCCTGGAATGGTACAATATGCCTGTTTCAGGGGGATTATTTAGCTTAAGCAGAAAGGCAATCAAATGGCAAAAAAAGAAAATAAAACCAACGCTATGAGAATCCTGGAGTCCATGAAGATTCCGTTTACCCATTATACCTACGAATGCGATGAATTTGTGGATGGACTGCAGATTGCAGATAAGCTGTCTCTTCCATATGAAAAAGTATATAAGACACTGGTGACTGTGGGAGCCAGTAAGAATTATTTTGTATTCGTGATTCCCATAGCTGAAGAATTGGACTTAAAGAAAGCTGCCAAATCGGTAGGGGAAAAGAACGTGGAGATGATTCACGTAAAGGATATCAACCGGATTACAGGTTATATCAGAGGAGGATGTACAGCTGTGGGCATGAAGAAGCAGTATGTGACAAGAGTGGATGCATCTGCCGAAGCGCAGCCCACGATCATTGTCAGCGGCGGCAGGATTGGACTTCAGATTGAACTTAAGCCGGATGATCTGTGTAAGGCTGCACGGGCAGAGTATGCGGAAGTGACAAGATAGAAGACTGAAAAGACCTTGAGAGGATAAAACAAACAGCACTTTAATGCGAAAAAGTTCTTGACTTTTCGTAAAAAAAATATATACTTGTTATATATTTAAGTATTATGCAGTGTTTGATTACAAAGGGGTAACTGTATTGACGGATACGGCTGCCTCTTTTTTAGAATAAAGAGTGATATCATGGAATATACAAAGATAAAAGAAGAATTGCAGAAGGTTCCGGGCTTCATCAGCTTCTATTATAAGAATCTGGTGACCGGAGAAACGTTTTCCTACCGGGAAGATGAGAAGATGTACGCAGCCAGCGTGATTAAGCTGTATATCATGGCAGATGCCTTTTACAGAATGAAGCAGGGACTGCTGGATCCTGATCAGATCATCGTGATGAAGAAAGAAGACTATGTACCTTCCTGCGGAGCAGTAGCTTATATGCATGAAGGATTGGAAGTTACTGTGATGGATTTGATTACGTTAATGATCATTTTCAGTGATAATACAGCTACCAATATACTGATTGACCTTCTGGGAATGGATCAGATCAATGAAGAGATCCGCCTCATGGGAATCGAGGATGTGTGGCTGCGCAGGAAAATGTATGATCTGGAAAAGTCCCGAATGGGCATTCAAAACCAGATTACGGCAAAACAGACAGGTATTTTACTGCAGCGTATGTATGAGGGAACGCTTGTAGATGAAGCGTCCAGCAGGAAGATGCTTTCTATCATGAAAGATCAGCAGTTAAATGGTAAGATTCCCTTTTATTTAAAGGCACTTGATCCGGAGCCGGATGTGGCCCATAAGACGGGTGAGGATTCCGGAATCACACATGATGTAGGTATTATCTATGCAAAGCAGCCGTTTGTAGTATGCTTCTGCGGAAATGAGACGGATACGCCGGCATTTGAACGTGTAATGGCAGATTTGTCATTGCAGCTTTATCAGGAAAATTCCTGAGAAATTGACGAATCGGGAATTTCATGATATATTAGCTCCAGAATCCGGCAGCTATGCTGCGGATGTTATTGAAGAAACTAATCCCGAAAGGGTTAGTCATAAAAGTAATAAAGGAGGAGACATTATGAGAAACAAGAAATTTATCGCTATGATGCTCTGTACGGTAATGGCTGTTTCCACTGCTTTGACAGGTTGTGGCAACAGTGGAAAGTCCACAGGAGATGGAGAAAGCAGTAGTTCTGCTGTTTACAGAGAACTGTATTCCAGCGAATCTTCCACTCTGAATTACCTGGTGACATCTACCATTGTAGAACAGGTAGCTGGTGCAAACTGTATCGATACGCTGGTAGAATATGATTCTGATGGTCAGTTGAAAGAAGGTCTGGCAACCGAGTGGAGCTATGACGAGGCAACTCTTACCTGGACATTCAAGCTCAGAGAAGCAAAATGGGTAGATAACACCGGTAAAGAAGTAGCAGATGTGACTGCACAGGACTTTGTAGATGCTCTGAAGTATCAATTAACGCCGGAGTATGAAAGTGCAAATGTACAGAACCTTTTTGGTGTCATTGCAAATGCAGAAGAATATTACAATGGTCAGGTTTACAAGGGTGGAGCTGACGAAGACGGTACTACCTGGAAAGAAATTGATTTCTCAGAAGTTGGTGTAAAGGCTGTTGACGAGCATACCCTGACCTACACACTGGCAAAAGAAGTACCTTACTTCATTTCCTCTCTGGTTTACGTGGTTTATATGCCTGCATATGGACCTCAGCTGGAGGAACTTGGAAAAGAATTTGGTACAGCGGCCGACAAGATGTATTATAACGGCGCATACTATCTCGCTGAGTTTGCACCTCAGGAGAAGCATGTGTACAAGAAGAATACTCTGAACTACGATGCAGCAAACGTGTTCATCGATGAGATTCAGAATATTTACAATTCAGAAGCTGCGACAATCGGACCTGAAATGGTTAAACGTGGAGAGATTGACTATGCTGAAATCAGCGCTGATCTGCTGGATGACTGGCTTTCTAACCAGGATACAGCTAATCTGGTGAGCCGTGCTCGTCCTTCCACCAGCTATTCCTATTTCTACTGCTTCAACTTTGATCCTCAGTTCGATGAAGAGTATGAGCCGGATAACTGGAGAAAAGCAGTCAACAACGAGAATTTCCGTAAGGCTCTGTCTGCCGGTCTTGATAAGAAAAAGGAAGTAGCAGTCCTGGAACCTTCTACACCGGAGGATTATATCCTGACAACTGTTACACCTTTTGATTTTGCTTATAATGCAGATGGTGCAGACTTTACTACCATTGGCGCAGTTGCTGATCTGGGAGATACTTTTGATGAAGTGAAGGCTGTAGAATACAAGGATGCAGCAATGCAGGAATTGAAAGCAGAAGACGTAACCTTCCCTGTCAAGGTTCTGATGCCTTACAATCCCGGCACAGTAAACTGGGATAAAGAGTGTCAGGTTGTAGAGCAGCAGATGGAAGCACTGCTTGGTACTGATTTCATCGATATTATCATTGAAGCAGGTCCTACTGATAACTTCCTGCCAGAAGTTCGTCGTTCCGGTAAATACGCATTCATGAAGTGCGGATGGGGCGCTGACTATGCAGATCCTGAGACATGGACAGATCCTTTCTACCAGGCGGCAGGCGAGTCCGGATATGATGCCGGTTATAAATATGCATTCCTGGCAAATGCCATTACCGAAGGAACTGCTACTGCAGCTGCAGTACAGGAATACTTCGATAAGGTAGATGCAGCAAAAGCAATTACTGTAGACACCAATGCACGTTTTGAGGCATTTGCGGAAGCAGAAGCAGTGCTGATGGAGCATGCTCTGGTAGTGCCTTTCAGCATTACGGTTAGCCCTTACATTGCTACAAAGCTGGATGTATTTGAAGCTCAGTATGCACCTTTCGGTGTATCCAAGCTGAGATTCAAAGGTCAGCATCTGCAGGATACCTATGTATCTATGGATCAGTACGAAGCAAATAAGTCAAAATAGTACGTTGATGCTTGGCTGCCCTCTCCTTGTGGGAGGGCAGCATAAAACATTTTCGGAAACGGATAAAGGACTTACGTCTGTTTCCGAAAATGTTTTATGCTCAGGCGAGTGTGAAAGAGAATCGTAAGCTTTTCCGAAGTACAAATAGAAGTAAAAGGAGTAGTATCATGTTAAAGTATCTGGCAAAACGAATCGGACGTTCGTTGATTACATTGGTGATCATTCTCACCATTGTTTTCTGTCTGCTGCGTCTGATGCCTATCGAAGGGTATTTCCCCAACTTTGAAAAAATGACCCCTCAGCAGATTCAGGTAGGTCTTGAGGAAATGGGACTGACAGATCCGCTGCCGGTGCAGATTTTTAGATTCTATAAGGATCTTTTGCACGGCGATCTGGGAACCTCACGTATTTACCGTGCTAATGTGCCCGTAACAGAGATTCTTGCGGATAAGGTACCGGTTTCTATCAAACTGGGTGTATTATCCATGATTGTATCTTTGCTGCTTGGTATTCCTATGGGTGCGCTGATGGCAAGGTACAAAAACCGTTTCTTCGATAAGCTGGGAACATTATTTATTGTTTGTATTCAAGCGGTTCCGGCTGCGGTATATTATTTATATATCCAGCTTTATGGTACACAGATTTTGAATGTGGGACTGCTCTTTGATATCAACAATCCTAAATATTGGATTTTGCCGGTACTTTCCATGTCTTTAGGCAACGTTGCCTTTTATAGCATGTGGCTGCGCCGTTATATGGTAGACGAGAGTAATAAGGACTATGTTAAACTGGCCAAGGCTAAGGGTTTGTCAGAAGGAAAGGTAATGTTCAAACACATTTTCCGTAATGCATTTGTACCTTTGGCACAGTACATACCTACTGCCTTTTTGAACACAGTAATCGGTTCTATTTACATTGAATCTCTTTACAGTATCCCGGGTATGGGTGGTCTGCTGGTGACTGTTGTCAAGAAGCATGACAACACCATGGTACAGGGCATTGTACTTTTATATGCCTGCGTTGGTGTGCTGGGCCTGATGCTGGGAGATATTTTGATGGTAGTTCTGGATCCCAGAATCAGCCTCGGAAAGAAAGAAGGTGACAGATGATGAAGCAATTTTCTTATCGCCACACCAAAGAGGCGGATTTGATGAAAAGTATGGAGGAAACGCTTGACAAGCAGGTGAATATGTCAGATGAAGAAAAGTTTTCCTTCGCTGAGTTCAATGAAAAAGAAGTAGAGAGAAGCGGATACAGCAATTACTCCTACTGGAGAAGTACCCTGCAGGCATTTCTGAAGAACCGTGTGGCTGTGGTATTATTGATTATGCTGGTTTTATTGCTGTTATTTACCTTCATACAGCCGTATCTGCCCAATCAGTATGACCCTAACCTGATCATCAATGATGAAACCGGTATGCAGTATCGTAACGTACCGCCCGGAGACCAGTTCATTCTGGGAACCAACTCCATAGGTCAGGATCTGTGGGCCCGTATCTGGTCAGGAACCAGAACCTCTCTGTTCATCGGCCTTTCTGTAGCACTTGCAGAGGCACTCATTGGTATCACGGTCGGTGTTCTTTGGGGTTATGTGAGAAAGCTGGATTTTATCCTGACGGAAATTTACAATATCATTGATAATATTCCGAATACCATTATTCTGATCCTGATTTCCTATATTTTAAAGCCGAGTGTTAAGACACTGATATTTGCCATGTGTCTTACCGGATGGATTCAGATGGCTCGTTTTATCCGTAATCAGATATTGATTATCCGTGACCGTGATTATAATGTGGCCAGCCGTTGTCTTGGTACGCCTACCTCTAAGATCATGGTCAAGAACCTGCTGCCTTATCTGGTATCGGTCATCATGCTTCGTATGGCACTGACGATTCCGGCAGCAATCGGTAATGAGGTATTTATCACTTACATTGGTCTGGGTCTTCCTGTAGACACGCCCAGCCTGGGAAATCTGATCAATGAAGGCCGTGCGCTGATCACCAGTCCGGCTCTGAGATATCAGCTGGTTTATCCGACCATTATCTTGTCCTTTGTCACGATTTCGTTTTATATTATTGGTAACGCCTTTTCCGATGCGGCGGATCCTAAGAACCATGTCTAAGGAGGGAATGTTATGGCTGAGAAAATGCTGTCAGTTGAAGATCTGGAAATAAAATTTGAACTGCGCGGAAAGAGCCTGCATGCCATCAGAGGCATTTCTCTGGATCTGTACAAAGGAGAGATTCTTGCAATTGTAGGAGAATCAGGCAGTGGTAAATCTGTTTTTACCAAGTCCTTTATGGGGCTTTTGGAGCAGAATGGTAAGGTAACAGGCGGAAAGACCGTGTATTATGGTTGTGATGACGGGGTACCTGTTGAACTGACTGCTCTGAAAAAAGAGAAAGAATGGTATAAAATCCGTGGTCATGAAATTGCTATGATCATGCAGGATCCTATGACCAGTCTGAATCCGCTGAAAACGATCGGTGCTCAGATCATGGAAGCAGTTATGCTGCACCAGAAGCTGAACCGCAGTGAAGCGAAGAAGAAAACATTGGAATATTTGGCGGATGTGGGCATTCAGGATGTGGAACGTCGTTTTAATCAATATCCTCATGAGTTTTCCGGCGGTATGCGTCAGCGTGTAGTCATTGCCATTGCAATTGCCTGCAATCCTCAGATTCTGATTTGCGATGAGCCCACAACGGCACTCGATGTTACGATTCAGGCGCAGATTCTCGCATTGATTAAAGAATTGCGTCATAAATATAAGCTGTCCGTTATTTTCATTACCCATGACCTGGGAGTGGTAGCTAATACAGCTGACCGTGTGGCAGTTATGTATGCCGGTGATATCGTGGAAATCGGTACTGCGGAAGATATTTTCTATGATCCGAAGCATCCTTATACATGGGCATTGCTTTCTTCCATGCCGCAGGTGGGAATCAAGGGTACGGATCTGTTCTCCATTCCCGGAACACCGCCCAATCTGTTCACTGAAGTGAAGGGAGATGCTTTTGCACCGAGAAATCCGCAGGCGCTTAAAATTGATTTCATAGAAAGGCCGCCTTATTTTGAGGTATCGCCTACTCATAAGGCAAGAACATGGCTGTTGGATCCAAGAGCACCCAAGGTGGATCCGCCGGCAGTGATTGAAAAAATCAGAAATGGAGGTCTCGTCTGATGGAAAAAGAAGTAATATTAGAGGTAAAAGACCTGGATGTGACCTTTGGCGAGAAAAAGAAGCGCTTTGAAGCAGTTAAAAAGGTTAATTTCAAGATATATAAGGGAGAAACTTTCGGCCTGGTGGGTGAGTCAGGCTCCGGAAAGACCACGATTGGCCGTGCTATTATGAGAATTGTTCCCTCCACAGGCGGGGATGTCCTTTACAAGGGAGAAAAAATCAACGGCACGATCTCCAAAGAACTGGATCGTAAAGTAATCCGTGAGATTCAGATGATTTTCCAGGATCCCCAGGCATCCTTGAATGAACGGGCCAAGGTAGACTATATCATCAGCGAAGGCTTAATGAATTTTGAAAAGAATCTGACAGAAGCAGAACGGAAAGAAAGAGTAGATCAGGCACTTTTAGAGGTTGGTCTGCTGCCGGAATTTTCCAGTCGTTTCCCTCATGAATTCTCCGGTGGACAGAGACAGCGTATCGGTATTGCAAGGGCACTGATCATGAATCCGGAATTCATTATTGCAGATGAACCGATTTCTGCACTGGATGTATCTGTCCGTGCGCAGGTACTGAATCTGTTGGCCAATATGCAGAAGAAGCACCAAATTACTTATCTGTTTATAGCTCACGATCTGTCTGTTATGCGCTTTATCACAGACAGGATTGCTGTTATTCATAAGGGTGAAATCGTTGAAATGGCAGAAACGGAAGAACTGGTGACCAATCCGGTTCATCCTTACACAAGAGCGTTGCTGTCAGCCATTCCCATGCCGGATCCCAGGTACGAGCGCGATAGAAAACTGCTCGTCTATGATCCTGCTATGCACGATTACAAAACGAATCCGCCCAGCTGGGTAGAGTTTTCACCGGAGCATTATGTGCTCGCAAATGAAAAAGAAATCAAGGAATGGGTGAAATCATGAGATATGGAATCGTAATCAAACCAATTGCTACAATCTATGAGTATGCATCACTGACCATGGAATCTGACGGAAAGATACTGTCTGCCATTTCCGATCAGTTGTTGTATGGTATGCTGGTGGCAGTGGAGGAAGAAGTAAAGGAATACTTTTTCGTGAAAACCTTTTATGGATATAGTGGATATCTTCCTAAAGAAGATCTGTTGCTTGTGGATAAGTCAGAGGCGTATGAATGGGAAGCTTCCAGCCTCCATGTGGTAAGCGGCATCTGTGTAGATGTGCTGTCTCTGCCGAAAGTACAGGGAGTCTGCTATGCAAGTCTCTTTCGCGGTGCTATTGTCAAAGTGGAAGAGTGGGATTTCGAAGAAACCGGATGGGCGAAGGTTAGCTTGGCAGACGGTACCAAAGGGTTTATGAGAAATCAGTTTCTGTGGGAAAAGAAGTTTTCTCAGGCAGGTGTATTCACCGGTACACCGGTGCAGGGTACAATTGTGGATGAAGCGCAGTTTCGCCGCAGCGTAACAGAGACAGCGAAGCTTTATCTGGGTGTACAGTACCGTTGGGGCGGTCGCTGTACAGCAGGAATAGACTGTTCGGGACTTACCTCTCAGAGTTATTTGCTGAACGGTATCCTGACCTGGAGAGATGCGAAAATTGTGGAAGGATTCCCGGTGCATGAGATTTCCGGAGAAGATGCAAAGCCCGGAGATCTTCTGTACTTCCCGGGACATATTGCTATGTATCTGGGAAATGGAGACTTTATTCATTCCACCGGAAAAGTGGGAAGCGGCGGTGTCGTTATCAACAGTCTGAACCCGGAGAGTCCTGTATACCGTGAGGATCTTGTGAAGAGTTTATATGCTGTAGGAAGTATTTTTGGATAAATGCATATGGCGGTCACGTGCGTCGTGGCCGCTTTTGCGATATGAGGAGAAAAATGGACGCAAGACTTACATTAGAGAAAAGAATTGAAGCGGAACTGAAGAGTTATGATGGAAACATGTGCATTTATGCTGATGATATGAAAGGACATGTGATAGCCATCGGTGCAGATGAGAAATTCGAGACAGCCAGTACCATTAAGACTTTCATTTTGGCATGTCTGTTCGATGAGGTGGAAAAAGGATTTGCCAACCTGGAGGACAAGCTTACCTATGAGGAGTCTCATATGGTAGACGGCAGTGGTGTGCTGTGCGCTCTGGAGCCCGGTGCAGTGCTTCGTGTCAAGGATGTGGCAACCCTGATGATTATCGTCAGTGATAACATTGCCACCAACATGATGATAGATTATCTGGGTGTGGATACCATCAATGACTGCATTCAGAAACTGGGCTGTAAAGACACGGTGCTGCACAATCCTATCCATTTTGATCAGTATGAGAAGCTGGGAACCACAACACCACGGGATTATGCCGGTGTTTTCCTGAAATTGGCAAAGCATGAACTGATCAGTCCGGAAGCTGATGAAAAGATGCTGGAAATTTTCAAAAAGCAGCATTATAACAGTATGATTACAAAAGATTTTCCGCCATTTTATATGGACAGTGACAATACGGATGATATCCTGATTCGGGTGGCAAGTAAGAGCGGAAGCATGGATGCCTGCCGTAATGACGGTGGAATCATCTATACGCCGTACGGCCCGTATGTTCTGGTCATGCTGAACAAGGAGTTTTCAGATGCCATGTATTATCCGGCACATCCTGCGACCGTGTTTGGGGCACGAGTCAGCAGGATGCTGCTTGACCAGTTTATTGCGCTGGAGGGAAGATTTTATCTGGAGTAGTTGTTCTGATACCAGGGCCCTTTTCGGTAAAATATTAAAGACAATCCCGTTCCGAGAACCCAGCCAATCGGCCATGCCATCCAGATACCTACAGAGCCCAGCACCTGTGCCAATGCTATAGCAACTGCTACACGCAAGATCAGATCTGTAAAGGTAGCTATCATAAACTGTTTCATCAGTCCGGCTCCCCGCAGCACGCCGTCAGCTGCCAGCTTTACGCAGATGACAAAGTAGAAGGGTGACAGAATACGAAGGAAGGTAATACCTGTATTCATGGCATCGCCGGTAGTATCTTCCATAAATAGGATGAGTGCGTAATGGCCGGCAAAGAAATACAGCAGGAAGAACGGTATGCAGATGAGCCATACCATTTTCAGGCAGGCGCGGAATCCTTCTTTGATACGGGGAAGCTTTCCGGCTCCCAGATTCTGAGCGGTATAGTTGGAAATACCGTTGCCCAGTGTGGTAAAGGAAGTGATGACCAGGTTGTTCAGCTTGACCGAAGCGGAATATCCGGCAATGACACTGGGACCGAAGCCGTTTATAACGCCCTGAAGGATAATATTTCCGATAGAGATAAAGCTTTGCTGCAGAATACTGGGAATTGCGATTACAGTAATTCTGCGAAGCAGATTCCAGGAGAAAACAGGTACGTGTCCTTCTACTTCAATTGTGGTCAATCTTTTCAGAACGACCCGGATAGCCAGTATGCAGCTGATACCCTGACAGAGGAAAGTTGCCCAGGCGACACCGGCCACTCCCATGTCAAATGCAGTAACGAAGAGGATATCTACAGCGATGTTGGCTGTAGAGGAGAAAGCCAGGAACAGGAAAGGTGTTTTGGAATCTCCCAGTGCGGAAAAGATACCGGTGGCTACATTATAGAAGAACAGGAAAGGAAGTCCGCCTATGTAAATTCTCAAATACAGCAGCGAATCTGCCATCAATTCCTGGGGTGTCTGAATCAGTTTGAGAAGCCGGCTGCACAGCGTAAAGCCCAGAAGCATCAGAGCACCGCAGAGGACTGCACAGGCAATCAAAGTGGTATATACGGAAGTCTTCATTTCTTTGTACTGTTTTGCGCCGAAAAGCTGTGAGACGATGACGGAGCTTCCGATATTGCAGCCAAATGCGAATGCAATGAAAATCAAAGTGATTTCATAGCTGTTGCCCACGGCAGCCAGAGCGTTCTCTCCGATGAATTTCCCGGCAACAAGACTGTCGGCTATATTATAGAGTTGTTGGAAGATAACACTTCCAAAAAGGGGCAGACAGAACGTCCAAAGCACGGTAGAAGGCTTGCCTACGGTTAAATCTTTGTTCATGATATTTCCTCATTTCTTTTGTCTTAACTGTTCACACGCGCACTATTCGTAAAGGAATTTTCGGTGCTTTCATACCGTTTAACGATAAATTGCTGTGTGAACTGTAATTTATTATACGCTCTTATTTAAAAAAGGAAAATGTATAGTTGACATACCAGACATATAAAATTAATATGAAGTTACAGTTCAATAAAACACCGGGGGAAAGAAACATGGCTGCAAATCTGGAATATTACAAAATCTTTTACTATGTGGCGAAACATAAAAATATGACAAAGGCAGCGGCAGCTCTTATGAGCAACCAGCCCAACGTGACCAGAGTCATGAATCTGCTGGAAGCAGAGCTGGGGTGTCGGCTGATTGTCAGATCCAACCGGGGCATAACCCTGACGGCAGAGGGGCAGCAGCTGTATGCTCATGTAGCAGCAGCTTTTGAACAACTGCAGATGGGAGAGGAAGAACTGGAGCAGACGCTGAAATTGGAGAAAGGTGTAGTGTACATCGGCACCAGCGAAACGGCGCTGCACGGTTATCTGTTAAAACAGTTGGGCGTATTTCACCAGAAGTATCCGGACATCAGGCTGAAGATTTTTAATTTCACCACACCGGAGGCATTGGCAGCTTTGAAGAATCGGCAGATTGATTTTGCAGTAGTGACAACGCCGGTTGATGGCGGGACGAATTTTCAGGAAATCATACTAAAGCCTTATCAGGTGATTCTGGCAGGTGGTTCCCAGTTTGCACATTTAGCGGAGAAAGGTGTGTGCCTGAAAGATTTGATCCGGTATCCTCTTATCAGTCTTGCTCAAAATACGAAGACATTCGAATGTTACAGACGATTATTCTGGGAATATGGGCTGGTATATGAACCGGATATCGAGGTGGCTACTACTGATTTGATCATGCCTATGATTGTCAATAATCTGGGAATCGGGTTTCTGCCATATGCTTTTGCTGAAGAAGCGATCCAAAAGGGCCAGGCGGTCGAGATTTCTGTAAAAGAAGGGATCCCGGACAGGAATATCTGCCTGGTAATGGAGAACCAGCGGACATTAAGCGTGGCAGCGGAGAAATTTATCAAGATGATGATGGAAGTTATCTGATCGGTCATTTTTGATTTCTGCGCTGCAGAATTGCTTTCCCTACAATATCCACTGCTGCATACAACACACCTGCTACCGGCCAGATGATCCAAGTAAAACCCCATCGCCCGGTATAGAAGCTGATTCCCAGATAAATGGCAGTGGTCAGACACCAATAGAAGCCGGCAACAGGCCCCATCCTGCGATTCAGCTCCTTTGCTTCCGGTGAAAAGTCTTCCTGCTGGAGCAGATGCTTGTAGCTTTCCTGAAGCATGCCTGCTTTCACAAAAAGAACAACTGCAGCGGCTACCATGATCAGCAGCAAGTCTACAAACAGAATGAGTAAAATGGAATCTTCTAAAAGGAGTGAAGAGACCACAAGAGGAACGACACCCAGGATGCACAGTGTGACTCCGACTGTCATATGTAAGGTAAAGGTTTTTTCATAAGCTTTCAATTTTGCTTCAGCAAGACCGGTTATGCCATACTCCGGCTCGAAGGGTTCCTCTGTAATGAACTTGTATTTTTCCAACCGGATCCCTGTGATGATGAACAAGGGAACTGCGATGATAATAAGTGTCAGCAGGAAAAGAATACCGATGGCACAGGCTACATTTTCAGTGATTCTGTCAGGAAAGTATTCGGAGATACCCCCCAGAAGCAGCAATAATGTAGGAGACAGGATACATAGTGCGACGCCCAGCCCCGTCTTATTCGAGAGTGCTTCGGTCGTAGCCAGATATTCATTGGCCTCCTGCAGGGAAACTCTCCGGATACCGTTTTCTGAGTCTGTCTGGGTGTACTCGATGGAAGTTTCTTCTATGGTATCCTTTAGTAAATAGTCTGTGCTGACACCGAAAATCTCGCTGAGCTTCAGGATTTTATCAAGATCCGGAATGGACGCTGCGCTTTCCCACTTGGATACAGACTGTCGGGAAACGTTGCACTTCTCGGCTAACTCCTCCTGGGACCAGCCATTTTGTTTTCGTAAGGAAGATATTTTGTCTGCTATTATCATATATTACCTCTTTCTGAGCCGGGACTGTATGTTAGTACGCCGTTCTGCTTTTTGTGATTAGATGTGTTTATGACGTCATGGATGAGAGCTTTCCTCTGCATCTGTATGTAGTATAGCAGAAAAAGCGGTTGACAACTACCAAGTGCGGTTGAAAAAATCGGAAATTTTACGCAACCGGTGGTTTACATATGGGGTGAATATGCGAAAGTGGGAGGATTTGGGAAGGGAATGTAAGATTTTTCGGGTGACGGGAGGGAGAAAGTGTGGTAGAGTTATACTGTTGAGAAATATGCGGCAGTTGGAAGCAGAGAAACGTAAATTTGATGTTGCAGTCAGGGCTTAGATGAACTGTAACAGTTGTATAGATACGAGGAGTATATGATGCGGAAAAAGAAATATGCAGCGTTTATTATGTGGATAATGTTGCTCAGTATCCTGGCTGGATGTGGACAGCAGGCAGATAAGGAGTCAGAGGCAGCAATGATGGTGGAACCGCAGCCGATTGTGCAGGAAATCGTACCTACAAAGGAAGATACGGAAAATGGTACTGAGGAACAACGTACCGAAGAAGAGACGATCCTAGTGCCGGGCACAACCGAAGAGATGACCGAAACCACCGTTGATGCAGAAGAAACCACTCAGTCAAGCGCTGATTCACAGCAGGAAGAAAGCGTCCGGACACAGGCTGATACTTCCTCACAAGAAACCGTGAGCGGCCACATCGTAGCCATAGATGCCGGTCATCAGGCGAAAGGCAACAAGGAGAAAGAGCCTATCGGCCCGGGAAGTTCAGAGCAGAAAGCCAAAGTATCCTCCGGAACGAGAGGCGTATCTACAGGAGTCTATGAATACGAACTGAATCTGGTCATCGCCCGTGCGCTAAAAGCAGAACTGGAAGAGAGGGGCTATGAAATCATTATGATTCGTGATACCCACGATATTGATATCAGCAACAAAGAACGTGCAGAGGTTGCCAATACCTCCGGTGCGGAAGTGTTTCTGCGGATTCATGCCAACGGTTCAGAGAACAGCAAGGCGCAGGGAACTATGACCATCTGTAATACTGCTGCAAGTCCTTATAATGCTGATATTTATGAAGAAAGCAAGCGTCTTTCAGAAGAAGTACTGGAGCATATGGTAGCAGAGATGGGTTCCAAGAACCGCGGTGTCTGGGAGACGGATACTATGAGCGGTATCAACTGGTGTACCATACCGGTTACCATAATCGAAATGGGCTACATGAGTAATCCCGAAGAGGACAAGCTGATGCAGGATGCTTCTTATCAGGAGAAGATTGTAAAGGGAATAGCTGACGGCGTAGATGCTTATTTTGGATTGCCAAAAGAAAGGTAAAAAATCACATGAAGAGAAATATCAGTCTGGATGAGATATCCGATGGAAAATTATATGATGAAAATGATATGGTAAAAGCAGGCTGCAATGACTGTAAAGGCTGCTCATCCTGCTGTCGGGGCATGGGGGATTCCATTATTTTGGACCCATTAGATATTTTTCGGTTGACAACCTCCCTTAACAAGACATTTCAGGAATTGCTGGAAGCCCATGTGGAACTGGGCGTAATAGATGGAGTAATTCTGCCGCATCTGAAGATGACCGGAGCAGAAGAAGCGTGTTCTTTCTTAAATAAAGAAGGACGCTGCAGCATCCATCCTTACCGTCCCGGTATCTGCCGCCTGTTTCCTCTTGGAAGATACTATGAAAACGGAAGCTTCCGCTACTTTTTACAGAACAGGGAATGCGAAAAGACCAATCGTACCAAGGTAAAAGTAAGCAAGTGGATTGATATCCCGGATTTGAAGGAAAATAGGGCGTTTATAACAGGCTGGCACTATTTTCTAAATGATTGCGAGGAGAGAGTGCGGGAAAACGAAGACGATACCTTCCGGAAGAACCTGAATCTTTACATACTGAATCTTTTCTTTATCAGACCGTACGAGGCAGAGCAGGATTTCTATGAGCAGTTTGCAAGACGGCTTAAACGGGCCAAGGACGACCTGGGAATGTGAAGAAATGATGCATAAAGTACAGGTGAAAGGCATTTTATCAGCTCAGAACGGAATGAATATTTATCGCGGCTACAGCACGCCAATGTGTGCACCACGGCCAGGAGAGTCGAGGTTCTGAAAGAGCGATATATTCGCTTGTGTATGAGCAGTTGAGTTTGTTTTTAAGCAGATAATTGAGAGGAGAAAATGATTTACGGGTTAGATACATATACAGAATTACAGATAAGAGACTGGCAGGCATCTGAAAGGATTGTGTTATATATAGATGAACTGCAATTTACTAACTTTGTCGATGGTGTTATTGCCAATGGAAACAATAGTAAGAAGATATATTTCGGAAAGATTCCGGTAAGCTATGCGAAAGTTATTGAAAATAAGACTGGTATTAATGTCCAAGGGTTCAATCTAACAATCAGGGCTTCTGAGATCATTAAAATACTAAAATCACATGGAACAGAATTAGGAGAACAACTTAGGGGGCAGGTTCCGGTTACAAAAGAAAAATTATTATTGATTCCTAAAATAGTGATGGAAGCAGATACAATCATTTTATCGGATAGAAAGTATGAAAATAAAGATGTTCTCATATTCTCAAAGATCATAGATGATTTAGAATATGTGGTGACTTATGTTTCAAATAAGCATAAAGATTTATCTGTACAGACAATGTATACGCGCAAAATAAAAAAAGAGAAGCATGTCACTACGCCAAGTGGGGAATCCCTTCTCGCATACGTCCAAAACGCTTAGTGAAATCGCCTCTTTTTTATCATTATACAGCAAGAATGTTTTTATGTAAATAGGTAGAAAGATTTTTTATAAAGTTAATGCAAAATCTTACAATATGATGTATACTTATCTCCAAGAAGCTTGAATGCAAAGAAAGCAGCATCGGGCTAAAGGCAGGAGGAAGATAAGAATGACAAAGAAGTACGATGTAACAGCTCTGGGAGAATTACTGATTGATTTTACAGACAACGGTCTCAGCAGCCAGGGCAACACTCTTTTTGAAGCCAATCCCGGCGGAGCACCCTGTAATGTGCTGGCTATGTTGAACAAGGCCGGACATAAAACCGCATTTATCGGCAAAGTAGGACAGGATATCTTCGGAAATAAGCTGAAAGGCGTGCTGGATGAGGTGGGTATTGACACCAGCAACCTGATTATGGATGAGGATGTAAGGACCACGCTGGCATTTGTGCAGACTCTTGCAGGCGGCGACAGAGATTTCTCTTTCTACCGCAATCCCGGTGCAGACATGATGCTGAAAGCTGATGAGTTGAAAGAAGAGATTTTGAAAAATACTGCAGTGTTCCACTTTGGCACACTGTCTATGACGCATGATGAAGTAAGAGAAGCTACGAAGAAAGCCATTGCCATTGCCAAGGAAAGCGGCGCTATCGTTTCCTTTGACCCCAACCTGCGTCCTCCTCTGTGGAAATCTCTGGATGATGCAAAGGAGCAGGTGGCTTATGGTCTTAGCCGGTGCGATGTGCTGAAGATTTCCGATAATGAAATTCAGTGGTTCACCGGGGAAGAGGATTATGATGCTGGTATCAAGAAGCTTAGAGAGCAGTATAACATACCTCTGATTTTGCTTTCCATGGGAAGAGACGGAAGCCGCGCTTATTATAAGGACCTCAGAGTGGAGGTGGTCCCCTTCCTGCAGGAGAATACGATTGAGACTACCGGCGCAGGCGATACCTTTGGCGGAAGCTGCATCCATTATGTGCTGAAATATGGTTTGGATTACCTGAATGAAGAGAAATTGAAAGAAATGCTGACATTTGCCAATGCGGCAGCTTCTATTATTACTACCAGGAAGGGTGCACTGAGAGTGATGCCTTCGGTGGAGGAAGTGGAAGCGTTGATTAAGAGCAGAAAATAAGTAAAAAGAAAAGGTGGTATTACGTCACTTGTAGTGAAAATGAGTGCGGAAATATCACCTTTGTTTTGATTTTGCTATTTTTGTGTAACCTAATTAACTTTTATCTCATAAATATATGAGGAGTGTTTTACTAATAAAACTGCTACGGTTTATGAGAGGATAAAAATGAAGGATTTATTTTTCGCACATATTTCAGAGGACGGAAGAAAACAGACTGTTCTGGAACATCTGGAAGGCACGGCAAGATTGGCGTCTGAATTTGCGGGGGTTTTTGGAGAAGCGCAAATGGGTCATTTATTGGGATTGGCACACGATATCGGCAAATACACACCCGGATTTCAAAGAAGGTTGAATGGGGGACCAAAAGTAGATCATTCATCTGCCGGTGCATTTGAGGCGATGAAGCTGCAGCAATTCCCGGCTTCATTCTGTATTGCAGGGCATCATGGCGGCATACCTGACGGAGGGGGAAGAGGAGACAGAGGTGAACAAGGCACATTAATGGGGAGACTGGCAAAAGCGCAATCCGGAGAAATTGAAGATTATATTGCGTATAAAGATGAACTGGAATTGCCCAAAGTACCCTTGCAACGATTGATTGGAAAAGATTTGCCGGCAGATTGCTTTTTCATCAGGATGCTTTTTTCCTGTCTTGTCGATGCGGATTATTTAGATACTGAGCGCTTTATGGGTGAGAAAATTGAGAAAGCCAGCGGTGTAAATAAAAGCGGATGGTCTAATCCGGCAGATATGGAGGAATTGGATAGGAAATTACAGGAATATATATCAGGATGGTTTCCACCTCGAAATGAGTTGAACAGGCTGCGCTGTGGAATTTTAGAGGCATGCATCACGAAGGGCGAAAAGGAGAGCCCCGGCTTGTTTAGTCTAACGGTACCTACCGGGGGTGGAAAAACAGTTGCCTCGCTGGCATTTGCAGTCCGTCATGCCAGAAAATATAGGAAAAAGAGAATTATCTATGTGATACCTTATACGTCCATTATTGAACAGACTGCTGATGTATTCAGAAAAATTTTCGGGGCTGAGATTGTGTTAGAACATCACAGTGGTGTAATCTATGAGGATGAAGGTGGTGTATCGGAAGAAACGATCCGGAAAATCAGAGCAACTGAAAATTGGGACATGCCGGTCATCGTTACGACAGCCGTGCAGTTTTTTGAAAGTTTATACAGTAATAAACCATCCAAATGCAGAAAGCTCCATAATATTGCGGATAGTGTCATTGTTTTTGATGAGGCACAAATGCTGCCGGTTCCTTATCTGAAACCTTGTGTTCATGGAATCTCGCAACTGGTTAAAAAGTATAACGCTTCGGCGGTGCTTTGTACTGCTACGCAGCCGGCGTTAGAAGATATTTTCAAAAGATATCTGCCTGATCATCCTGCAATTGAGTTATGCCCGGAACAATTCAGAAAGAACGATGTTTTTCGGCGTGTAACATTTCGTAAGTCCGGAAAACTTACCTGGGAGGAGTTAGGGAAAGCGCTTAATGAGCATCCGCAGGTACTTTGTATTGTAAATAGCCGTAAAAATGCGAATCAAATATTTCAGATGTTGGAGGGGGAAGGAACATTTCATTTGTCAACATTGATGTACCCGGAACACCGCAGGGAGATATTGGCAGAAATACGAAAAAGATTAGCAGCAGGAGGCGTTTGCAGGGTGGTATCGACCTCGTTGATAGAAGCAGGAGTGGATGTGGATTTCCCGGCAGTTTTTCGAGAAGAAGCAGGCTTGGATTCTATATTGCAGGCTGCAGGCAGGTGTAATCGAGAAGGCAAACGGTCGGGTGCGGAAAGTGTTGTCACCATTTTCCGGACGGAAAATAAGCCCCCCCAGTTATTTGCAATACCAATCGGGGCAGCCCGCAGTGTTCTGATGCATCAGGAAGATATTGCATCGGAGGAGGCGATTCACGAATATTTTGCGGAATTGCTGGATTTGAAAGGCGAAGATGCACAGGATAAGAAGCAGATTTTAAAGAGAATGGAAAGCGGGAGTTTTCCCTTTAAAAGTATTGCAGAAGATTTTAAGCTGATTGAGAATGATGTGAAGACGATTTATATTCCAAGAGAAGAGAATAAATCATTGATTTCACGTCTCCGCAGTGGAGAGAGATCAAGGGAGCTTTTCAGAGAACTTGCACAATATGGAGTCTCTGTTTATAGCCAGCATTATGATGCTTTGCGTGACGCTGGGGATATTGAAATCCTGGATGATGCTGTTGTGATTTTGGGAAATGAGAATTTATATTCGGAAGAAACAGGATTATCTTTAGAGGCAGATTTCGGGAAAGCATTGTTTGTTTGAAAAAAGAAAAGATTTAAGTCAACAAGAAAGGGGGAATGTTTCGATGTCAATTCGTTTGGAAGTCTGGGGAGATTATGCATTATTCACCAGACCTGAAATGAAGACGGAAAGGGTGTCTTATGATGTAATGACGCCATCAGCTGCACGAGGTATTCTGGAAGCAGTTTACTGGCATCCCGGACTGGTGTATCGCATTGATCGGATATATGTTCGGTCACCGATCCGGTTCACGAACATCAGGCGTAATGAAGTGAAATCGGTTGTGAATGCCAGGGCAGCTAAGGTTGCTATGGAGAAAGGAAGAGGTGAACTCTGGATAGCAACTTCGGAGGACATTCAACAGAGGGCGTCCATGATCCTTAAGAATGTTCATTATGTAATCGAAGCCCATTTTGACATGACAGAAAAGGCTGCAGAAAGTGATAATCCCGGTAAATTTCAAGATATTCTGAAGCGCAGAATCAGTAAGGGGCAGTTCTATCATCAACCTTATTTTGGGTGTAGGGAGTTTCCGGTAAATTTTTCATTATGTGAAAATATGCCGCCATGTCCGTTGGAATTGAAAGGTGAGAAAGATCTGGGTTACATGCTTTATGACATGGATTATTCTGAGCCTGAGAACATTAAGCCTTTATTTTTCCGGGCAATTATGAAAGATGGAATGATAGAGATTCCTTCACTGGATAGTCAGGAGGTGAAGGGATGATTTTACAGGCACTTGTAAAATATTATCGGGATATGGCTGCAAAAGGAAAAATTGCAGAATACGGATGGGGACCTGCGAAAATTTCTTATGCGCTGTGTATCGATGAAGAGGGCAATTTGCTTCAGGCCATTTCAGTAAAAGAAGAATCAGCAAATGAAAAAAAGAAGGCACCGGTACCTCAAAGTATGAAACTTCCGGCGGCTGTAAAAAGAAGTTGCGGTGTTGCGCCTAATTTTCTTTGGGATAATTCGGCATACATATTGGGGATTGACGGTAAAGGAAATGCAGAACGCGCAAAGAGTTGCTTTGAAGCATGTAAAGAGTTGCATAAAAGGTTATTGACGGATATTGATATTCCAGAGACAAAAGCTTTATTGCGCTTCTTTGATAGGTGGAACCCGGATTCTGCAAAAGACCATCCTGCTCTTGCAGAAGATTATGAAGACATTATTGCCTCATCCAATCTTGTTTTTCGATTTAAAGACGGTTATCTTCATGAGAATGCTCTGATTCGGGAAGCCTGGACAAAGTATTATCAGGGGACGGATGGAAAAGCAGAAGGGGTTTGCCTGATAACAGGAGAGACAGGTCCTGTAGCAGTTCTGCATCCTTCAATCAAAGGAATTCCCGGGGCACAATCCAGTGGGGCGTCATTAGTGTCTTTTAATGCACCTTCCTTTTGCTCTTACGGACAGGAACAGGGATTTAATGCATCGACAAGCGAATATGCAGCATTTGCGTATGGGGCTGCGTTAAATTATCTGATTTCGGAGAGAGGACATTCCTATCGAATTGGTGATACGACAGTGCTTTGCTGGGCTGATGGAGGCGAAGGAGAGTATCCGGGATTGATGGGATTCTTTATGTTTGGAGCGGATTCCCCTTATTCTGAAAAAGAGCTGACCGACATGGTGGGCAATCTGTTGAAAGGAAATCGTGTGGAGGTCGATGGATGTAAATTAGATCCTGAGAAACCATTTTATATTCTGGGAATTTCACCAAACGCAGCCAGATTATCAGTACGCTTTTTCCTGCAAAACTCATTTGGTAATGTACTTCGTAACGTAAATGAGCATTATGAAAGATTAAGGATACAGAAACCGGCTAATGATCCATTTGATAATCTGCCGTTGTGGAAAATTTTAAGTGAGACAGTAAATCAGAATGCCCGGGATAAATCTCCTGCGCCGGAGCTTGCCGGAGAAGTTTTGAGAGCAGTTCTTACGGGCGGTCGCTATCCTGCTACATTGCTGAACGGAGTGGTTCTTCGTATTCGGGCAGAACATAAAGTGACCAGAGGGCGAGCTGCCATTATAAAAGCGTATTATATGAAAAATACTAATCCAGAAGTACCAGAGGAGGTTTTGAAAGTGTCATTAAACAAAGAAAGTACGAATATACCGTATCAGTTAGGAAGATTGTTTTCTACATTGGAAGCAATTCAGTCAGCAGCCAATCCCGGCATTAACAGTACGATTAAGGATAAATATTTTAATTCAGCATCGGCAACGCCGGCGGTAGTATTCCCGGTATTGGTTAATCTTGCACAGAAACATTTAAAGAAAATAAATGGCGGATTGCAGGTGACACTTGATAAGCAATTGGGGGAAATCCTTGGAAAGATTGGGGAAGAGTATCCTGCAAGACTGAGTTTGCCCGGACAGGGGTCTTTCCAGCTTGGATATTATCATCAGACGACAGCTCGTTTCGAAAGTAAAAAGAAGGAGGAAGAATAAGTATGGAACCTATTAAGAATCGTTATGAATTTGTGGTACTATTTGATGTGGAAAATGGCAATCCGAATGGAGATCCCGATGCGGGAAATATGCCCAGAATTGATCCTGAGACCGGACATGGAATCGTGACAGATGTATGTCTGAAGCGAAAAATCAGAAATTATGTAGAAACTGTAAAAGAAGATGCGACAGGATATTGCATTTACATAAAGGATGGCGTTCCTCTGAACCGTAGTGACGCAAAAGCCTATGCGGCGCTTGATGTAACTGACAAGACTATTAAGGACAAAAAGAAGTCGGATCCGGATATTGATCGTAAAATACGTGATTGGATGTGCTTCAATTTCTTTGATATCAGAGCATTTGGTGCTGTTATGACAACATTTGTAAAAGCTGCGCTAAACTGTGGGCAGGTACGAGGGCCAGTGCAGCTTGGATTTGCTAGAAGTGTGGATCCTGTAGTACCTCAGGAGGTTACCATTACCCGTGTGGCTATTACCACAGAGGAGGACGCAGAACGAAAGGGAACAGAAATGGGGAGAAAATACATTGTTCCCTATGGACTTTACAGATGTGAAGGTTATGTTTCTGCTAATTTGGCTCGAAAGGTAACAGGATTTTCAGAAGAGGATTTGAATCTGCTCTGGGAAGCAATCTTGAACATGTTTGAACATGATCATTCTGCTGCAAGAGGTAAAATGGCGGTAAGAGAACTGATAGTATTCCGCCATGACAGTGAGTTGGGAAATGCTCCTGCTTATAAACTGTTTGAAGCAGTAAAAGTGAATAAGAAAGGAGGAGTAGATATCCCCAGAGGGTATTCGGATTATGATATTTTGGTGGACGAGATCCCGGATGGTGTTACCTGTGTGAGGATGTAAACATGTATCAGGAAGAAGACTATCTTATGATATCAGGTCTTGAGCATTTTGCATTTTGCCGAAGACAATGGGCTCTGATTCATATTGAGCAGCAATGGGCAGAGAATAGCAGAACAGTTGATGGAGCTTTTCTTCATGAGAAAGCCCATATAAATGCTTTGCTGTGAAATTGAGGAAGGTGCCTTGTTTTACGGAGAAATAAGAAGACGCGACAATATACAATTTACGGAAGAACTTCGTCAAGAGGTAATAAATTATTTGAAAGAAATGCATGATTATTACAAAAAAGGATATACCCCCAAAGTAAAAATGGGAAAGGCGTGTAATGCTTGCTCGCTGAAAGAAATTTGTTTACCCAAGCTGACAAAGGAAAAATCTGTAAAAACTTACCTTCAGAAGAAAATGGAGGAAGATTCATGAGGCATTTACTGAATACCTTATTTGTAACATCGGAAGATGCTTATTTAAGTCTGGACGGAGAGAATGTAGTTGTAAATCGTGGCAAGCAGGAGATAGGGCGATTCCCGTTACATAATCTTAGTGCCATATTCTCTTTCTCATATGCCGGAGCTTCACCAGCATTAATGGGAGCTTGTGCATCAAAGGAGATTAATCTGGTTTTCTGTACCCCCAGAGGGAAATTTCTGGCGAGAACTATCGGAATAAGTAATGGTAATGTTCTGTTAAGAAGAAAGCAATATCGTATAGCTGATGACACAACGGAAAGCTGTAAGATAGCAAGGAATATGATTTTTGGAAAGTTATACAATTGCAGATGGAGTATTGAAAGAACTAAAAGAGATCACAAAATGCGGATAGATGAAGAAAAATTTATCCGGGCATCTGAGACAATTAAGAAACTTATGGCAGATGTTTTGAAAGAGCAATCTCTTGATAGCTTACGTGGTTTGGAAGGCGTGGGGGCTACTGCGTATTTCGGTGTCTTTGATGATATGATTCTGCGTGATAAAGAAGAATTCTTTTTCAAAGAGCGTAACAGGCGTCCGCCGCTTGATAAGATTAACGCTATGTTGTCATTTGCTTATAGTCTTTTGGGGAATGATTGTGCTTCTGCATTGGAAAGTGTTGGATTGGACGCTTATGTTGGCTTTTTGCATAGAGATAGGCCGGGAAGAACATCTCTGGCATTGGATCTCATGGAAGAATTACGTGCGTGTATGGCAGATCGTTTTGTACTGACAATGGTGAATAACCGTGTGGTTGCTTCCGGAGATTTTGAGACATCAGAAAGCGGAGCAATACGAATGACGGATGAAGCCAGAAAGAAATTTTTGAAAAGCTGGCAGGAAAAGAAGCAGGAAGTAATTACCCATCCCTACTTAGAAGAAAAAGTTCCATGGGGATTGGTTCCATACATACAAGCTTTGCTCCTGGCAAGATATTTACGCAGTGATCTGGATGAGTATCCCCCTTTTCTGTGGAAGTGAGGTTAGCAATGCTGGTATTAATTACATATGATGTCAACACAGAGGATGCAACAGGAAGAAGACGTTTGAGGCAAATTGCAAAGAAATGTGTCAATTATGGCCAACGTGTACAAAATTCTGTATTTGAATGTTTGGTTGATGCTGCCCAATGTACAATGTTAAAGCATGAGCTATGCAGTATTATGGATGAAAATAAAGATAGTCTGAGATTTTATTATTTGGGAAATAAATATCAGACGAAAGTGGAACACTTTGGGGCAAAAGCGACATATGAACCAGAGGGAGTTCTGATGATTTGATGGTGCGAAGTTGTAGTGGACATATAATCCTTAGTAGGTTCGCACCTGCTAAATATGTTTTTATGTACTTGGATATTTGTAATGTTGTTAAAAGATAAAATAAGCGTTTGCATTAGAGATAATGAGAACGATTATTTGGTTAAAAGTTATAAAAGTAGTAGATGAATATTGGCTACTTTTGCAGTCTCTCCCTTCGCTGGGAGAGTGGATTGAAATACAAATGATGGAGCTGGTTATGGAATTGCGCAATGGTCTCTCCCTTCGCTGGGAGAGTGGATTGAAATTCATCACTCACGCTATAGTTATCTACAATGGTAAAGTCTCTCCCTTCGCTGGGAGAGTGGATTGAAATGTATATAGGGCGATTAAATGCATCCGTCCCCGTCTGTCTCTCCCTTCGCTGGGAGAGTGGATTGAAATGATCCTGGGATGCGTAACGGCTACACCGTATTTGTCTCTCCCTTCGCTGGGAGAGTGGATTGAAATGAGAAGATAAGCAGGATCATGGGAGAACCCGCTGACGTCTCTCCCTTCGCTGGGAGAGTGGATTGAAATTTGAATGCAAACAGCAATCAGAAACCGGGTATCAGTCTCTCCCTTCGCTGGGAGAGTGGATTGAAATTAAGCTATACTAAAGGAAATTAGAAAATCCGAAGTGTCTCTCCCTTCGCTGGGAGAGTGGATTGAAATTGGAGGATAGCGAGATAGGCGACGTGTTAAGGCTGTCTCTCCCTTCGCTGGGAGAGTGGATTGAAATAAGTGACAATTAGTGACTAGCACAACCTCAGGATGTCTCTCCCTTCGCTGGGAGAGTGGATTGAAATATCGTTCATGATGCCAGCGATAATCCCGTGGCTATGTCTCTCCCTTCGCTGGGAGAGTGGATTGAAATTAATAACATACAGAAGATGAGCGTCTGTTATACAGTCTCACCCTTCGCTGGGAGAGTGGATTGAAATCTTAGTTATTATATCCATTTTCCGTCCGGTTTTGTCTCTCCCTTCGCTGGGAGAGTGGATTGAAATATCCGAAATATGAGATACTGTCAAATCAATACCAGTCTCTCCCTTCGCTGGGAGAGTGGATTGAAATTGTTTTACGTCTCATGCTTTCCGCATTGCGTCTTGTCTCTCCCTTCGCTGGGAGAGTGGATTGAAATGAAACCGTTGGAACATTATATACATCATATAATGTCTCTCCCTTCGCTGGGAGAGTGGATTGAAATAACCTCCTATACATATAGGTGCACAGTTTAACCCGTCTCTCCCTTCGCTGGGAGAGTGGATTGAAATATCCCTCAGCCTGTTATCATCCAATGTGGAGAAAGGTCTCTCCCTTCGCTGGGAGAGTGGATTGAAATCGGGATTGTCCAGCCACGATATTTGTTGTAAGCAGTCTCTCCCTTCGCTGGGAGAGTGGATTGAAATTGGTTATACTTTAACCACAGCCCTAATCGCTGTATGTCTCTCCCTTCGCTGGGAGAGTGGATTGAAATAGCTCCATTGTGCCGTATGCGGACTGCTCAATTTGTCTCTCCCTTCGCTGGGAGAGTGGATTGATATGACAAAGAACAAATGTATTAAAAATATGTTGATGACTCTTCACTTGTGGGGCAAAGTCAATAGGATGTTTGGAAATATTGAACCAAAAGCCGCTGCCATGTTACTGTTCAGCCCGCGCCATTCGCAAAGCCGCGCCTGCGGCGCTTTCCGCTGCTTCGCAGCTATCTTTGCTCATAAGCAGGCGCTCTGCTCATAGCCCGTACAAAGTGCACATTCATGCAAGCTTGATTCGCCCGTCATACGGGCTATGTTGAACTGTAGCGGTGCCATACACACGCTTTAAGCAGTATTCTTGACAATATTTCATTGCGATTGTATAATTATGCACATCAGTAATGAGTTACGTTCATAATTATTTTATTCATACAATAACTGAGAGCATCAAAGGAACGTAGTTTCTAATAGAGAAAGCTATATTTCTATTTACATATAAAGAGAAAGGGATTATCAAATCATGAAAATAACAGATGTAAGACTGGGCATTCTGTCTGTTCCTTTGAGAGTGCCTTTTAAGACGGCACTCCGTTCTGTATCCAGTGTAGAAGATATCATTGTAGAAATCTATACAGATACCGGCCATATAGGCTATGGTGAGGCACCGCCTACCGGTGCAATTACCGGAGATACTACGGGTGCTATTTTAGGAGCATTACGCGATCATATCATCAAGACCATTGTTGGCAGAGAAATAGATGAATTTGAGGAACTGCTTCAGGCACTGAATAAGTGTGTTGTGAAAAATACAAGTGCTAAGGCCGCAGTGGATATGGCTCTCTACGATTTATATGGTCAGCTGTACAAGATTCCGGTGTACAAGATGTTGGGGGGAAGCCGCAAAAAAATCGTTACTGACATCACCATCAGTGTCAACGACCCGGAAGAAATGGCCAGAGATACCAAAGATGCTATTGCCAGAGGCTATGATACTTTGAAAGTAAAGGTGGGGGTAAATCCGGACTTGGATATTGCACGTCTCGCTGCAGTAAGAGAGGCAGCCGGCCCTAATACTTTACTTCGTATTGATGCCAATCAGGCATGGAGTCCTAAACAGGCAGTTCGTCTCCTGAACCAGATGCAGGAGAAAGGACTGGATATCGAATTTGTAGAGCAGCCTGTTCCTGCCCATGATTTTGATGGAATGAAATATGTCACGGAACGTTCTTATGTACCTGTAATGGCGGATGAGAGCGTATTTTCACCGGCAGATGCTGTTAAAATCATGCAAATGGGTGCAGCAGATCTGGTTAATATCAAGCTGATGAAATGTGGTGGTCTGTACAATGCACTGAAGATTGCTTCCGCAGCAGAAGTGTACGGTGTGGAATGTATGATTGGCTGTATGCTGGAGGCTAAAATCAGCGTTAATGCCGCAGTGCATCTTGCATGTGCCAAGAATATTATTACAAAGATTGACTTAGATGGGCCTGTGCTTTGCAAAGAAGATCCTATCCTGGGAGGTGCAGTGTTCAAGGAACAGGAGATTACGGTTTCTGATGATCCAGGACTTGGTATTAAACGGATTCAAGGACTGAAGTATTTAGAGTAATCGTTTATATGTAAGCTAGAAATAGAAGTCGCTATGGAGAATAAATAATCCATAGCGACTTCATTTTTTTCATATTTTATCTTTTCTATATTTCAATCCACATCACAATTAATGATGACTAAATAATTATATATTATTTATAGGTAAAATGCAATAATATTTCATAGAAAAGATAAAATAAATTGACACATAGAGAGCTGTATGATATTGTTAATACAGAATTAGAGTTATATAAAAGTTTCAATGACAGGAAGAGAGAAACGCCAGAGGAATTTTCCCAATTAATCCGAGCAGGAGCACTAAACGTGGGATGGAATTTATAGGAATTCTCAGAATGGCAGTTTACTTATTGCAAATCATACCGAATGAAGTTGTAAAATTTGACTGAATAGAATATAATTTTAGAAGTCTGGCTAATAAAATCAGAGATTACGTTTAAGGGGAAAAATACATGAATTTTGTTGGATGAAGATCAGAGAAGAGTGATATTGACGGATGAGGACTATTGCCTTGTTATAGCCGGTGCAGGTGCCGGAAAGATGGATATACCGGAATATGGAGCGTTGAGAGATATTTCCAGAGAGGAACTTAAGGCTATCATTGAATGGATGATAGCAAATCATTTTATGCTGAAAACAAGGGGCAGTATCCGGTGCCTGCATCCGACATATGATGGAATGCATTATGCGGAAACGATGACTTTAGAAAAGCTTAAGAATTTGAGAAAAAATATTGGGGATATGAATAAAGAATACGAATGAAGAGGTATGAGGTCATGCAGGAATGGGAAAGAAAATTTGATGAGCTGGCACTAAGCCGCGGAAAAGGATTGTGGAAAGAAGGAAAAGTAGCAGACATCAAGAAAGCAGATTCGAATATTACAGCAGCCGTTATGGGAGTACCAAGGTACGAGATTTCAATGGCCATGAAAGAAAATATCCCTTTCAGAATGAAATGCCAGTGCCCAAAGTTCAGAAGCGGAAGAAACTGCGAACACATGGCGGCTGTATTGTATGCAGTATATGGAGATCCCGAAAGCGAAAAAAGAGAAATGCAGGCTAAAAAGGAAGCAGAGGAAAGAGATCGCAAAAGGGCGGAACGGATGGAGGCAAGGCGCCGTGAACTTGAGCAGCAGTCCAGGATACAGGCTCAGTTAGAGGAAGAAAAGCGTGCAGCGCAGGAGAAGAAGGCAGCTGAGGAAGCGGCAGAGAAGGAACGTAAAAAGCAGGAGGTTGCTGAGAAAATAGCCAGACGGGAAGCAGAGAAAAAAGCAAAAAAAGCAGAACGTAAGAAAAAGCGTGCCGAAGCTGAGCAAGCTCTGAAAGAAGCAGCAGAAGCTGCTGAACGAATGAAAAAAGAGGAAGAGCTCAGGAGGCAGCAGGAGGAAGCTGAAAGAGCCAAGGTTGAAGCAGAAAGAAAAGCCAGGGAAGAAGCAGAAAGAAAGGCCGCGCAGGAAGAAGCACTCCGAAAGAAGGAAGAAAAGGTTCAGGCTGCCATCTCCAGGAAAAAGAGTGAGCTCATGGAGGAAGAAAATGATGAGGAGCAGGAAGATGAGTACTGCTACTTTGATTTTGGTGAAATCAGAAAATCCATGGGACTGTCTGATAAGAAACGCAAAGAAGGACATGAACTGGCTGATACCGGAAAAGTTCGGCTGGATGCGGTAACAGACGGATATCTGAGTAATGAAAATGGCGGAGTAGTCATTGAGGCAAGAGGTATCGGAACGCTTAATGGACGGGAATTCGATATGCGTATTTTGCTGGACAGATGTGAAATGCGCAGCTCCTGGTGCGAATGTCCGGAATGTAGGAAAAGACCTTATTGGGAACGTGACGAAGGGTGCAAATATCGGGCTGCACTTTTAGAAGTAGCAGAAGAATATATCATAGATCAGAAACTGGGAGATGCTACGACCCGGGATGGAAACTATCTTCTTTACGCTTTCAACAGCAGGCACAGCAAAAAAGTAATTGCACAGACGAGTGCCAGAGACGAGAGCCTTGTATTGGAACCGAAATTGCAGGAAAAGAAGGGGAAGCTTGTTCTTAATTTTCGTGTGGGAGCGGACAAACTGTTCGTAATCAAGGATTTTGTTGAATTCTGTAAGCACGTAAGAAATTCAGAGACGGCAACCTATGGAAGCAGCACGCAGATCAATCATCAGCTGAGTAATTTTACACAAAGAAGCCAGGAATGGTATGGTTTTATCAATAAAGTCATCACGGAGGAGGAAGAAGTAGGCAGACGTCTTGGAGAAGAGATGGGATATGATGCCGAAACCAAGTGCAGTGCGATTCATCTGTATGGCTGGCGTTTGGACCAGTTTTTCCAGATGCTTGGCAATACTCAGGTACAATATGAAGAAAAGCTGGATAATAAGAAGATAAAGCATATGCTTTCCTGTAAAGAGGCAGATCCGGCGATTGAGATGAAGATCAGACCAAATGATTTGGGAGATGATACATTTCACGGAGTTGCAGTATCCTGTGAAATGCCTGCCTTTTATCAGGGAATGGATACCTCTTATTACATAGACGGAGAATTTTTGTGCAAAGCAGATAAAACATTTGCAGAAGCAATCGCTCCTTTGGCGGCGAGAGCAAATGCGGGGAATCTGGCTTTTACCATTGGACGAAAGAAACTGTCGGAATTTTACTATTCCGTATTGCCCACACTCGGGGACTACGTCAATGTAGTGGAAGAGGACTCGGATGAGATTCACGCTTACCTGCCGCCGGAGGTACAGTTTGTTTTCTATCTGGATGCGGAGAATCACAATATGACATGTAAGGTTCATGCACTGTATGGTGAGAAAGAAGTGTCTGTCCTTGATATTCTGGATCAGAGTGGATTTACAGTACTGGATTTTTACCGGATGAAGAACAGGGAGGATGAAATACTGTTTCGTGTCTCACAGCTTTTTCCGGAAATAGATGTTCCCAATGATATGCTTCATTGCGATGGGGATGAGGAGTTGATGTATCAGGTCCTGGAGCATGGTGTGGATGAACTGATGGAGCTTGGGGAAGTAAAGTGTACCCAGCGGTTTCGCAGCATGAATCTGATAAGACGAGTGAAGATGTCGGTAGGAGTATCCGTCTCCAAGGGTATGTTGGATCTGGATATCTCGACAGAAGATGTGTCGAAAGAGGAGCTTTTAGATATTCTGCGCAGTTATCGCTCCAGGAAGAAATATTATCGGCTTAAGAACGGCAGCTTTCTGAATATGGAAGATGAAGGTTTGGGAATGCTGGCAGAGCTCATGGAGACCATGCATCTGTCACCGAAGGAATTTGTGAAAGGAAAGATGCACCTTCCTGCATACCGCACTCTTTATCTCGATAAGCTGCTGGAAGAAAATGAAACTGTTTATAATACCAGGGACAGCCATTTCCGTGAGATGGTAAAGAATTTTAAGACAATCAATGATGCTGATTATGAAGAGCCTGCTTCCCTGGCGCCTGTAATGAGAAACTATCAAAGAAACGGATATAAATGGCTCAGAACGCTGGAAAGCTATGGATTTGGCGGCATTCTGGCGGATGATATGGGTCTTGGAAAGACACTTCAGACAATTGCTGTACTCCTTGCGGCGAAAGAAGAAGGAAAAGGGGGCACATCTCTTGTAGTGTCACCCTCCTCGCTGGTGTACAATTGGCTGGAAGAGTTTCAGAAGTTTGCGCCGGATATGAAAGTGGTAACGATCACCGGTAATCAGGAGGCGCGCCAGGAGAAGCTTGCTGACTGGAAGAATGCGGATGTGCTTATCACCTCCTATGATTTATTGAAGAGAGACATCCATCTCTACGAGGACATGGAATTTACATATGAGATCATAGACGAAGCACAGTATATCAAGAATCATTCCACTGCTGCAGCAAAATCAGTAAAAGTAATAAAGAGCAGGATGCGCTTTGCGCTGACAGGTACCCCTATTGAGAACCGCTTAAGCGAGTTGTGGAGCATCTTCGATTATCTCATGCCGGGATTCCTGTATGGCTATGACGTATTCCGAAAAGAAATGGAAACACCTATTGCCAAGAATAGCGATGAGGATGCCATGAAACGTCTCCAAAGAATGACAGGTCCGTTCATCCTGCGCAGACTAAAGAAGGATGTACTTAAGGATTTGCCGGATAAGTTGGAAGAAATCCGTTATGTACAGATGGAAGATGCCCAGCGTAAAGCATATGATGCCCAGGTGGTACATATGCAGGCTCAGATCGGAAGACAGAGCGGTGAAGAGTTCAATAAGAATAAGCTGCAGATATTGGCAGAGCTGACAAGATTAAGACAGATATGCTGCGACCCGACGCTTTGCTTTGAAAATTATCATGAGGAATCCGCAAAGCTGGAATCCTGCCTGGAGCTGGTGCAAAGTGCCATAGACGGAGGGCACAAGATATTATTGTTCTCCCAATTTACTTCTATGTTGGAAATTTTACAGAGGAGACTGGAAAATCTTGGAATTGCCTACTATGTGATTACAGGGTCCACATCCAAGGAAAAGCGGCTGCAGATGGTGAAAGCATTTAACGGGGATGGAACGCCGATCTTCCTGATTTCCCTGAAAGCCGGAGGAGTAGGTCTGAATCTGACCGGAGCAGATGTGGTGATTCACTATGATCCATGGTGGAACGTAGCGGCACAGGAGCAGGCCACTGACCGTGCCCACCGTATCGGACAGACGAAGAAGGTTACCGTGTATAAGATGATTACCAGGAATACGGTGGAAGAGAAAATATTGAAGCTGCAGGAGACGAAACGGGATCTGGCTGACAGTATCATTAATGCACAGACAGGACAGCTGGCAGGTTTGAGCAAAGAGGATATCCTGATGTTGTTAGGGGTATAAATGGCTGGAGGAATCTTAAGTTTTATATTTCTATGACTGTGGGACTGTTCCTGTGTATGTTGGGCGATATTTTGCTGGGTAAGAATTTTTTTGCCGGCGCAGCTACCTTTGCATCGGGTCATATTTGCTATTTTCTGGGGTATTGCTTCTTGAAAAAGCTGCACAGAATCGACTTTGTGATTGGCGGCGTGATTTTTGCTGCAGCAGGTTGTTTTCTTATGTTTTATCCCGGGCTGACTTTTTGGGGGACGTATATTCGGTGGGTCTGCCTGGTATATGCATTCATTATCTCCATGATGTTGGGGAAAGCTATTTCTAATTTTATTCGCGAGAAAAGTAAATTGTGTCTGCTGCTTGCTGTGGGCAGTTGCTTATTCTTCTTTTCGGATTTGATGTTGGCACTGAATTGGTTTGCACATATTGGTAAAATTGCAGGTAAGTTATGTATGGTGACTTACTTTCCGGCTAATTGGTGTCTGGCGGTTAGTTTGATGGTGGCGGTGTTTGCAGGGTTAGGAAGAGAGAAGGATGTGAACAGATATTGATAAGGAACCTGTATTCTTATAGATATACCCGAACGCAGGCCGTTGAATTGAGGCTCCACCTTTCAAGATGGAGCCTCTTTTTACGGCATTGGCCGCGTATCTGTTTCTTACAAATATTCTATTCCTCTGACTCTATCACAGCATCTGTATATTTTCTTTGCATATCGTGACGCTTCTTCCGATTCTCAACCGTTTCAAATATAATCGAAAAATCATAATCCTCCGGATAAAGTTCTGTTGCTGCCATATGTAGTTTTACGCGCTTATGATTAATCCAAATTTTTTTATTCGGTAGTTGCACCCTTAACACGCCTTTTTCATTAATTGGTACACACACTATCCCTATCTTTTTTTCAGGATAAACCATTACACTGTCTCCAATTTTATACTTGGTAGTAAGTTCAGTATTGCTTTTTCCGTTTTTTGCTTTCGTAATTTTAGTTGTACTTTTCTTGCGAATCTTCCCTTCCGTATTTTGAAATGTATAGGACTTTACCGCTTCTTCTCCATATGCAGCACGAATCGCCACTTTTAGCATTTCACTCGGCATTCCCAATCGGTCTGCAATATAGAATGCACAACTTTCACCGGCTTCTCCAATTACCATTTGATATGTGGGACGTAATGTTTCTTTGTCAAATGCCATTCTTGCATTGACAATATCCTCTGCCTTAGATGCGTATTCCTTTATTTCCGGATAGTGTGTTGTTACTAGGAAAATGGCACCACTTTTTCTGAGTTCTTCTAATATTGCAATTGCAATCCCCATACCTTCCGTAGGATCTGTACCGGAGCCTAATTCATCCATAATCACAAAGCTATCATTATTAGCCTCACTTAAAACTTCCAGCACATTGGTTATATGGGCTGAAAATGTAGACAGATTCTCCGACAAATTCTGCCCATCCCCAATATCACACAGATAAGAATTGTTCATACAGATATCAGCCTGTTTACATGTGACATGCAGTCCACACTGGGCCATGATACAATTTAGCATAACGGTTTTAATTGCCACGGTTTTTCCTCCTGTATTGGGACCGGTTATAATGATATCCCGTACATTTTCGCCCACCTCAAACTGTAATGGTACAGCTACAAACCTATCCATCAATGGATGACGGGCCTCCATCAGTTTTACGCGACGTTCTGTATTTATCGTCGGCTCGGTCGCCTCCATATCAAGGCTCAATTTTCCCTTGGAGAAGATAAAATCCAATTTTTCAATCATTGTCAAATCTTCATGTAATATAGGTGATGATGCCAAAACAAAAGCTGATAAGGTGTACAAAATGTTGTATACTTCATTTTCCTCGCTTATTTTGAGCAATTGAAGCTCTTCATAATACTTCGCGCTGCCTTTTGCTTCATCTGTTCTTCGCACTTTATGATTTGCTTTCGTATCTGCTCTAATTCTTTTGATGCATAATCATCCACAGCTCCATTCCGTATTTTATTACCTATTTCCTGCCCCAATTCTGAAATAGTATCCAGATTTTCATCATAATAAGCTAATGAATTCTGATACATTTTTCCTCTTGCCAAATAGTCCTTTAGTCGTTTTATTACAACCAACACTCTTTCTACCCGCTCTAATTGATAAGGCGTTAAACAATCCCCCTTTTCAGCTATTAATAAAACCTCTTTTATTTCTGAAATATTTTGTAACGGCGGTGTCCCCAGTTTTTCAATCAGGAACCTGGCATCTGTTGTATCCCTTAATTGTTTTTTCAATTCAGTTTCAGAAAAGTACAAGGTTGCTTCTCTGATTTTTTCTTTAGCCCAATCTGTAATAGCTAAATCAGCCCATATATCTTTTACTTTGTCAAATTCAATTTGTCTTTCAATGTTCATTTTCTTTTCCTTTCACTCTAAACTGTAGCATCGCCTTAACGCAAAAAGACCATAGATACCCTAAGTGCATTAAGATACTATGGTCATTAAATCACTATATGATTATCCTATATACTTCAAAAAGACATAAAAATAGCATGACCATACAGCCATGCTAATATCATCTATGGATGGAATAGCAGGAGAAAGTAGTGAGCAATTAAAAAATGTATTGACTCTAACATTATGTCATAGTTTATGATAGAATTACCATAGAGAAGAGGTGATTCGTAGAAATGATGACGGTAAATGAAGTCAGTAAAATATCGGGGGTAAGTATACGTGCCCTCCATCATTATGATCATATCGGGCTTCTGCCGGCTACAGAAGTAACCGAAGCAGGTTATCGATTGTATGATGAAGCAGCGTTGGAGCGTCTGCAGCATATTTTGCTTTTTAAGGAATTGGAATTTTCATTGAAGGATATCAAGGTGATTTTGGATAGTCCTGATTTTGACAGAAGCAAAGCTTTGGAACAGCAGATTCATTTGCTGGAACTTCGAAAGGAACATTTGCAGAATCTGATTGACCTTGCTCGTGGAATCAAAATGATAGGAGTGAAGCACATGAGTTTTGAAGCATTTGATACAAGGAAAATTGATGAGTATGCCGCCCAGGCGAAAGCATCCTGGGGGACCACAGTTGCATATAAGGAATATGAGAAAAAGTCGGCGGGCAGGACGAAGGAAACTCAGCAGAAATTAAATGTGGAAATGATGAATATTTTTGCGGAGTTCGGAAAGATAAAAGATCTGTCACCGGAGAACGGGGAAGCGGTTTCGCTGGCAAGAAAATTGCAGGATCATATTACGGAGAATTATTATACGTGTACAGATGAGATCCTTTTAGGGCTTGGAACAATGTATGCAGGTGGCGGGGATTTTACCACGAACATCGATAAAGTCGGTGGAGAAGGGACAGCTGTATTTGCATGCGAATCAATCAAGGCGATGATTGCAAATAAATAGTTGGATTTACCGAACATTTGGGGATTTCTGTAGGCGTTTATTGAAAGTAACATATCAGAAGCTGTTAATGCAGGAGAGGGAACTCAAGATGTGGCGCATTCCCAGGTATAGTCAGTGCTTTTGTAATCTATACAATGATTACAAAATCGCTGGCTTTTTTCTCTTTGTAGGTGTTAATGTACGCGTTTTTTTCAATGAAAGCCTCTGTTTTTGGTGATGCATCAGATTGATTATATTCCGACTTTGGCTTATAATATATTGTATACTACTAATTCGATTACGAACAAAATCAGATTTGAGTATAAAACCATGTCTTGTTCTATCAGAGAACATAATGCTGCATTGAAGACCTATAAGGAACAGCTTATCAATATGGTTCCTTATAGAGCTTTGGCAGGGTTCTTTAATAAAAGCAATGAGACAGCCGACTGGGGTAGCGTACGACGGTTGACGATTCTGCCAGAAGGCAGGGATATTAAGTTTGGAATAGAGGATGATTAGATGGAAATATCAAAAGCAGATTGGAAGTTATTTCGTGAAAGAGTTGCTGGTTGGCAGGAGCATTACATGGAACAGTTGAATAAAGAATACATAGAATTGCTCAGTTCACCGGGAAATGCATCGGATCATTTCTGGGAGTTGGAGAAACGCATCAAGCAGGACAAGAAGCATCCGGGGGTATTGATTGAACTTAAGAAATCAACTGCTATATGGGATATTGCATTTTTGGCCCGTGATGGTGTAATTAAAATGGATGAGCTTGATGGATTCAGCGAAGACCTGATTGATGCGGTAAAGCTGATTTTAGGTAGGTGATGCTATGCTGAAAAATATTTTGATTGTAGTAAGTGACATCGAGCAGTCCAAAAGATTTTATCAAGAAGTCTTCGGACTGCGTGTTGTAAGTGATTTCGGAGATAATGTTATTCTTACTGAGGGATTGGTATTGCAGGCGCAAAAGAGCTGGGAACAATTGATTGAAACTGATATAGTTACCGGAAATGCATCTGAGCTATTCTTTGCGGAAGATAATATGGAGGCGTTTTTGTGTTCGTTGGAAAATTTCCCGGATGCAAGGATAGTAAAGGATGTGCGAGAGAATTCCTGGGGGAAGCGTGTAGTTATGCTGCAGGATCCGGATGGACATCTGATAGAAGTGGCAGAGAGATGAAAAAACAAGGAAGGTGTAATATGATATCAGCAAAATCGACAGAGAATCTTGCGGGAATAACACTGGAAGGTGATCATGAAAGAAGAGAATGCAACTGTTCCGGACTTGTTATCTGAGGCTGTAAAAAATCTTGTGTCTTTGGAAAGTGAATCTTTCTGATAAGAAATAGATATGTAAGGTTTTGCTGTCGAATTTATGATTCTGTTGTTGTCGAATCTGTCTTTCTATTTACAGTATAACCATGTGAGAAGATT
>JAZQAT010000056.1:0-10686 GCA_045545375.1 Acetatifactor sp. | reverse complement strand
GTATACAGAAGTTAGTTTGAACTAACATAAAACATCACAGTAGGAGGAAAAATGAAGCACAAACTAATTAACAGGTTACTACTTATCACATTTATTATCACTATCATGGTCCCGTTGACCGGTATCGCCATTCATAAGATGGCATCCGCCATTTTCCTGATTTTATGCATTATTCATACAGTACTTTACAGAAAGAGTATGAATGTCAAAAAGTATCTTGCTCTGGGAAGCGTATTCCTCACATTTTTGTTCAAATGCGAAACTGTTTTCCATATTTCTGCGGTGTCATCCCCTTAACACGCTTAAAGACAGTAGAAAAGTAATTGCTGTCATTGTAGCCGCATTGTTCCGCAATCTCTGTGATGGACAGCTCATTTTCCTGTAAAAGCTTTTCAGCATTGGTAATGCGCACATAATTAATATATTCGTTCAGGCCGATCCCGGTTGAGGCTTTGAACTTTCTGGACAGGTGACTTTCACTCAGGGCAAAGATTTTGCTTAACGTTTTCAGAGAAAGCTCCTGACGAAAGTTGGAACTGATATACTTGGAAATCATATGTATGGTCTTGTCTGCACCTGATAAGACCTGCTTATGTTCGTGTTTATAGCGACATATCTGGGTCAATAGTTCCCTGATGTACAAATCCGTCATAATATCTTTATACCGGTCATCACGGGTGCTCTCTGCCTCAATCTGCAGAAGTAAAGCTTCCAGACGAGGCAGCTGCGACTCGGTAATGGATATCAGACGACATTTGTGTAGTTCTTCCTTTACACTTTTCAGTTCATCTGTAAAAATTTCATCACTGAAACTTACCAGGATACGCTCATTCGTCAAGCAGTTTTCGTTATCCGTCTTGTGCAGGATCCCTTTGGGAATAAATGCAAAATTTCCCTCTTCAATGTGGAAAATTTCATCTCCGATATAGTAAGTCGTTTTACCCTTGAGCATATAATACAGCTCATGCTCATCGTGATAATGCACCCGGCAAATAATTCTTTTATTCGTAATCGCATTTCTGGAAAAAGTTCTGTCGCTCACAGGTTTCATAGGATACCTCCGTCATATAATGCTATTATAACAGGGTTTTCATAAAAAAGAAACAAAATAATCAAGAATTTAAAGAATATAGGCAAATATTTCAAGGAAAACATAAATTTTATGATATATACTGAAGAAAAAAGTACGGAGGTATTTCTTATGAAATATGAAACCAACAAGGTAAGTGAAATCAAAATTGCCTACATAGGCGGTGGTTCCCGTGGTTGGGCTTGGGGACTTATGAGTGATCTGGCATCCTGTGATGATATCAGCGGTGACGTGTATCTATATGATATTGATATGGAAGCTGCAAAGAACAATGAAATCATCGGAAATAAGTTCCGGTCAGCAGAGGGAGTAAAATCCAGCTGGAAGTATCATGCAGTAGAAACTATCAAAGAAGCTTTGACAGGAGCTGATTTTGTCATTATTTCCATCCTTCCCGGAACATTTGACGAGATGGAATCTGATGTACATGCACCGGAAAAATACGGTATCTATCAGTCTGTAGGTGATACCTCGGGCCCCGGTGGAATCGTTCGTGCCATGCGTACCATCCCTATGTTTGAGGAAATCGCAGAGAATATCAAGAAATATGCGCCCCAGGCATGGGTCATCAACTATACCAATCCCATGACCTTGTGTGTAAAGACACTTTACCGAGTGTTCCCTGAAATCAAGGCATTCGGCTGCTGTCATGAAGTATTTGGAACCCAGAAATTCCTTGCCCGCGTGGTAGAAGAGATGCTGGGCGCAGAAAATGTTGAGAGACATGAAATCAAGGTAAATCCTGTAGCCGTTAATCATTTTACCTGGTTGACCAAAGCTGCCTACAAGAATATTGATCTGTTCCCTTATTATCGTGAGTATTGCAAGAAGCACAAGGATGGTTATCAGAAGGGAAATGTTGACAGTAACTGGATGAATAACAGCTTTGCATGCAATGAAAAGGTAAAAATCGATTTATTCAATCGTTTTGGATACATTGCAGCTGCCGGCGACAGACACCTTGCAGAGTTCTGTGAAGGAAAATGGTACCTGGAAAGCCCGGAACGCGTAAAAGAAATGCACTTTGGTCTGACAACGGTTGCTTGGAGAAAAGAGGATCTGAAGAAACGTCTGGAAAGAAGTGCCAGACTGATAAGCGGTGAAGAGAAAGTGAAGATTAACGGTACAGGGGAAGAAGGTGTTAACCAGATCAGAGCATTACTGGGTCTTACGGAGCTGGTTACCAACGTAAACATCCCTAATATGGGTCAGATTCCTAATTTGCCCATGGGCGCAGTGGTGGAGACCAATGCAGTATTCAGATCAAACAGCCTGACACCTGTATTTGCCGGACCGATTCCGAAAGAAATCTATGCACTTGTTTCCAGAATCTGTGCGGAGCAGGAGCTTGTGTCCGAGGGAATTGCAGAGCGTGATTTGGAAAAGATATTCTCTGCATTTGCAAATGATCCCCTGGTAACCTGCGGAATAGAGGATGCAAGGAAATTATTTGATGAGATGTGTGAGAATACAAAGAAGTATCTTACCATGTATGAATTTTAAGCGAAACCGTAACGGTGATGTTACTATTCAGCCTACGGCTGAACTGACGAAATTAACACCGGCTAAAAAATAGCCGGTGTTAATTTCTCTGTATATAATTGTTGATTATTGTCACTCCGCAAAACTGCTAAGTCCTTAGAACGCAAAATCTCCTACCAACGGGCAATGGTCAGAGGAGCTAAGAGCCCGCGTGTCTGTAAGTACCCGGAAACATTCTGCCTCAAGTGGGTTATCCCCATAGGTCAGGATATAATCGATCGTAACAGCCGGAAGAGAATTTCCCACATATTCACCTTGTTCATTCCTTACAGGGTATTTATGGCAGGTATGGCAGTCGGTTGTCTTCGGCGCCATTTTCCGGATATCCTGAAAGCCCAGTGTCAGCATTGTCTTGTAAGGCAGTTCTCCCTGAACTGCATTGGCTCCGTTATTCAGATCTCCGGCTACGATAACCGGTACGTTATATTTCTCAATAATTTCATCACAAAGCTTCTTAAGGGCTGCCACATTCTCCAACCGCTGTTGTGTATCCTTCTCTGATTGATATTGCCACCAGAAATGAGTAGAAATGATGCAGACAGACTTTCCGGTTGCTTTTTCTTTCAGTAGTGCCCAGGTTATGGATTTGGAGTTGATATCATTTAAACCCTCATATGGGATAAATCCGCTGTCGATAAGTTCCCACCTTTCCCTGCGATAGAAAACCGGGGTAAAATTACGTTTCCACTCTTCAGGAGCAGCTTCTGCGTAAATATCCTTCAGAATCTCCTGCATTGCATCTTCTCCCTGACGGCTGGTATCAGGATTACATTCCTGGAAAGTACAAAAATCCGGCCTGCACTCCTGAATTATTGTATAAATCAAGCGATTGCGGTTCGCTACGCTCTCGGTTTGGGGCATATTTCCCCATATATTCTGATCATATAAACGAATCATCTTTACTTTTCCACCATTCCATCTTTATCTTGAGTACCCGTCCTTTGGCTCCACATAAGACACTTCCTGCGTATCCGGGCATATGGCAGCAAGTTTGTTACTTCTTACTCATTGCTGCTCTCTTACGAAGCGTAGGATCCAGAATCTTCTTACGGATTCTTAAGTGGGTAGGAGTTACTTCCAGAAGTTCATCTGTATCGATGAAATCAAGTGACTGCTCCAGACTCAAAATCCTAGGGGGTGTCAGGCGCAGAGCTTCATCTGCACTGGAGGAGCGGGTATTGGTCAGCTGCTTCTTTTTGCAGACATTCAGTTCAATATCTTCACTTCGTCCTGTCTGTCCTACTACCATTCCTGCATATACCTTTTCACCTGGTCCGATAAAGAGGGTACCACGCTCCTGGGCATTGTACAAGCCGTAAGTAATGGATTCACCTGCTTCGAAAGCAATCAGGGAGCCAAGCTTGCGGTACTGGATATCTCCCTTGTAAAGATCGTAGCCGTCAAATACAGTATTTAAGATACCATTACCTTTAGTATCTGTCATGAATTCTCCACGATAGCCAATCAAACCTCTGGCAGGAATGGAGAACTCCAGGCGCGTATAGGTTCCGCCGCTGATGGAGCCCATGTTGCGCAGTTCCCCTTTTCTTTGTCCCAGCTTTTCGATAACGGCACCGGCGAAGTCGTTAGGAACATCGATATAAGCCAGTTCCATAGGCTCGGTCAGTTTGCCGTTTTCATCATGATGGTAAAGTACTTCTGCTTTACTTACTGCAAATTCGAAGCCCTCACGTCTCATATTTTCAATGAGGACGGACAGATGAAGCTCACCGCGTCCGGATACCTTGAAGCAGTCAGCGGCATCTGTTTCTTCCACGCGCAGGGATACATCAGTATTCAGCTCACGGAAGAGACGGTCACGGAGGTGGCGGCTGGTGATATATTTTCCTTCCTGACCTGCAAGGGGAGAGTCATTTACCATGAAATGCATGGCAATAGTGGGCTCACTGATTTTCTGGAAAGGAATGGGCGTGGTGTTCTCCGGTGAGCACAAGGTGTCACCGATGCGGATATCACTGATACCGGAAATAGCTACTATGGAGCCAATGGAAGCAGTACGCACCTCGACCTTGTTCAGACCATCAAATTCGTAAAGCTTGCTGACTTTTACTTTTACCTGCTTATCAGGCTCGTGATGATTACAGATGACTACTTCCTGATTTACGCTAATGGTACCGTTATCTACTTTACCTACACCGATACGGCCTACATATTCATTATAATCGATGGTACTGATCAGTACCTGAGTACCTGCTTCAGGGTCGCCTTCCGGAGCAGGGATATAGTCCAGAATTGTCTCAAATAAAGGTTCCATACTGGTTCCGTGTTCATGGGAATCTAAAGAAGCAATGCCTGCCTTGGCGGAAGCGAACACGAAAGGACAATCCAGCTGGGAATCGTCTGCATCCAGTTCCAGGAACAGTTCCAGAACTTCATCAATGACTTCGTCAGGTCTTGCTTCCGGACGGTCAATCTTGTTGATACATACGATAACAGGGAGCTTTAACTCCAGAGCCTTGCGCAGTACGAATTTGGTCTGAGGCATAGCGCCTTCGAAAGCGTCTACTACCAGGATAACACCATTTACCATTTTCAGGACACGTTCTACTTCACCGCCGAAGTCAGCGTGGCCGGGGGTATCAATGATGTTGATCTTGGTACCTTTATACATAACAGCAGTGTTCTTGGAAAGGATGGTAATGCCTCGTTCCCTTTCGATATCATTAGAGTCCATAACGCGCTCCGCTACTTCCTGATTCTCGCGGAATACGCCGCTCTGCTTGAGCAATTCATCTACAAGAGTGGTTTTGCCATGGTCTACATGGGCAATAATAGCAACATTTCTTACGTCTTCTCTTTTTTGTTTCATAATATTTTCATCTCCATATGATTTACCGGGTATACCCTGATATTTGACGAGCTTTGTCGATAAATGTCGGTTTGCAACGAAAAATGAAGATTATCGTCGACCGATTTTTGTGTCGATTTTTCAAACTGTATCAGTATAACACTATTTTACGCGGTATGCAAGAAAAAATGGGAGTTTGCGGTGGTTTTTGGAGATTTCTCACATGAAAAATTATGGAAAAAAAAGTGGGTTTGTGCGATGTTTGGTGGATTGCGCGATATTTTAGGGTACTCAAGAAGAAAAAAATGGAGTATAAATAAAGTGAATTACAGGCGACAACGTGTGAAAGGATAGTTGCCGGAATAAGTCTTAATAGTAAGAAGGGAGAACTGCAATGACAGATAAGGTAATTGAAAACAACCAGGTGACGGTTATGGGAGAAATCGTAGGAGATTTTGCCTTTAGCCATGAAATCTTCGGAGAAGGATTCTACATGGTGGATGTGAAGGTACAGAGGCTTAGTGAAAGCTATGATATCATACCTGTAATGGTATCGGAGCGGCTTCTGGATGTGAATGCGGACTATAAAGGAATGCTGATCAGCGTAAGCGGACAGTTCCGTTCCTACAATCGTCATGAGGAACGCAAGAACAGACTGGTGTTATCCGTATTTGCAAGAGAGATTGAATTTGTGGATGAGATTGAAGAAAGTGCCAGAACCAATCAGATCTTTTTGGACGGATATATTTGTAAGGAACCGATTTACCGCAAGACACCTCTTGGGAGAGAGATTGCCGACCTGCTTTTAGCGGTGAACAGACCCTATGGCAAATCTGATTACATACCTTGTATCTGCTGGGGCAGAAATGCCAGATATGCCAGCAATTTCAGGGTAGGAGAGCGCTGCGCCATCTGGGGACGTATTCAGAGCAGGGAATATATGAAGAAGCTGGATGAAGAGAATGTGGAGCGCAGAGTGGCATTCGAAGTATCTGTCAGCAAGCTGGAACTTTTTAACGAAGAGTTATAAAGTTGCAAAATTTCGTTTAATGTGGTACAATACTTTAAAATCCATTTTCTACGACAGATAGTGAGGTGTGCACATGGGAAAAGGTATGATCTATATCTACACTGGGGATGGAAGGGGAAAATCACCGGCTGCACTGGGCAGGGCCGTACAGGCTGCAGCAGAGGGGCAAGCGGTAGTAATTATACAATTTCTGAAAGGGAAAGGGTTAAGTGATTCTGAATTCATACGGAGACTGGAACCGGAGATTAAGCTGTTCCACTTTGAAAAATCAGATGAAAACTATGCCGAACTTTCGGATGAGAAGAAGAAAGAGGAGATTCGTAATATTCGCAACGGAATCAATTTTGCAAGAAAGGTTCTTATGACAGGAGAATGTGACTTGTTGATTCTGGACGAGGTTCTGGGACTGATTGAGAAGGATATCATTACCGTGGACGATCTGAAGGCGCTCATTGAGTGCCACGGTGAGACGAATGTTATTTTGACGGGTATCAGCCTGAAAGATGAAATCTGTATGTTGGCAGATGAGGTGTCCAAGATTGAAACCGTGAAATTCAAGGTCTGGGAGTAACTGACCGGACTATTGTAATAATAAAGAAATTTCTGTTAAGAGTTTTCGGAATTAATCATTGACAGCAAAGTACTAAGGTGATATGATAAATGAAATTAGAGATAGAGGTTGCGTGTTTCATTAGTATCTTCCGGATGTGGCAGGCGCAGGGGAAGGAAAGAGAAAGGGGAATGCGCCGAAAGAGGAGAAGTCCTGTGGTTCAAGTCTTGGGCATGCGGTTAAGAGCCGTATGACTGTCATCTAGTGGCTAGATGGAGTGCTATCGCGGAATGGGATTTTTTACGCCGGCGCTTCGTACGCCGGCGTTTTTTCGCGAATGAGCAGAGCCAAGGCTCGCATACGATTTCATGAACAGAATCATTTGGCGAGCAACGCGATCCTGTGAACCTGCAGGCTTTACAAGCTGTTCATTCGGATTGAGAATACCGGCAGAGATACTAAGGAAAACAGTATGGTCCGTTGGACCGGAATGGAGGAAATGTATGTCTATTTTTAAAGGTGCAGCAGTAGCAATTGTAACCCCTATGAAAGAAAACGGGGAAGTAAATTATGAGAAACTGAAAGATTTAATCGAGTTCCAGATTGCAAACGGAACAGATGCCATCGTCGCATGTGGTACGACCGGTGAGGCATCTACGCTGACCCATGAGGAGCATCTGGATGTTATCAAATATTGTGTGGAAGTTGTAGCAGGAAGAGTACCTGTGGTGGCAGGAACCGGTTCCAATGCTACAGACACAGCTGTTTATCTTTCTACCGAAGCTGAAAAGTATGGTGCAGACGGTCTGCTTTTGGTAAGTCCTTACTACAATAAAGCTACTCAGAACGGTCTGTATCAGCACTTTAAGACTGTAGCAGATTCTGTAAAGATACCGGTACTTTTATATAACGTACCCAGCCGTACAGGCTGCAATATCCTGCCGGAAACAGTTGTGAGACTGTGTAAAGATGTGGAGAATATCGTAGGTGTGAAAGAAGCCAGCGGCAACATCAGCCAGATCGCTCACCTTGCTGCAATTGCTGACGGATGTGTGGATATTTATTCCGGTAACGATGACCAGATTGTGCCTATTATGGCACTGGGCGGTATCGGCGTTATCTCCGTGCTTTCCAATGTGGCTCCCAGACAGACCCATGAAATCTGCCGGAAGTTCCTGGATGGCGATGTGGCAGGCAGCCGTAAGATGCAGCTGGAGGCGCTGAACCTGTGCAATGCCCTGTTCTGTGAAGTGAATCCGATTCCTGTTAAGAAAGCTCTGAATCTGATGGGAATGGAAGCAGGTCCTCTGCGCATGCCTCTGACTGAGATGGAAGAAGCCAACGTTGCAAGACTGAAGAAGGCCATGGAGGACTATGGAATCCTGTAATAAATTGGATGATTCCAATCCCGTCTTTGATACTTGTCAAGGGCGGGATTGTTCTTTATAATAATGAAGAGGTGCATTGCACCGGATTGGAGGAATATATGGTAAGATTAATCATGCATGGATGTAACGGTAAAATGGGACAGGTCATTTCTTCTCTGGTGGCGGCAGACCCGGATGCGGAAATCGTGGCAGGAATAGATGCAAGAGATGATGGGCATAATACTTATCCGGTATTTAGCAAATTAGAGGACTGTAGTGTAGAAGCTGACTGTTTGATCGATTTTTCCACGGCAGCTGCAGTGGATCACATGCTGGAGGTGTGCATTGAGAAAAATCTTCCTTGTGTAGTATGCACTACCGGCTTAAGTGAGGAGCAGCTTAAAAAAGTGCAGGAAACCTCGGAAAAAATTGCTGTCTTGAAATCTGCCAACATGTCTCTGGGGATCAACCTGCTGTTAAAGCTGTTAAAGGAAGCAGCCGGCGTTCTGGCACCGGCTGGTTTTGATATGGAAATCGTGGAAAAACATCACAACCTGAAGGTGGATGCACCCAGCGGAACTGCCCTTGCTCTTGCAGATTCCATCAATGAGGAATTTAACAACGAATACGAGTACGTATATGACAGAAGCGCAAGAAGAGAAAAGAGACCTCAGAAGGAAATCGGTATCAGTGCAGTTCGTGGCGGTACCATAGTAGGTGACCACGATGTCATTTTTGCCGGTGCGGATGAAGTCATTACCTTCTCACACACTGCATATTCCAAGGCCGTATTTGGCAAAGGTGCCGTACAGGCTGCCAAATTCCTGTCCGGAAAGCCGGCAGGGCTTTATAATATGAGCCATGTTATTGATGCACAGCTGTAATCAGCAATCGTTTTTTAGGGGGTAATCATGAACGAGATGGAGTTGAAGGTGCTGAAAAGTATGGCACAACGGTATCCTACCATAGCGGCGGCTTCCACAGAGATTATAAACCTGCAGTCTATTTTGAGTCTGCCCAAGGGAACAGAACATTTCCTGACAGATATTCATGGAGAATATGAACAGTTCAATCATGTGCTGCGGAACGGTTCCGGAACGGTACGACGAAAGATTGACGAGGAATTCAGCAATACAATCAGCAATAAAGATAAAAAGAGTCTGGCTACTTTGATTTATTATCCGGAAGAAAAGCTGGAAATCGTTCAAAGAGAAGAAGATAATATTGACGACTGGTACAAGATAGCTCTCCATCGTCTGGTGCAGATTACCAAAAGAGTAGCATCCAAATATACAAGATCAAAGGTTCGCAAAGCCCTTCCTAAAGATTTTGCATATGTAATTGAAGAACTTATCACGGAAAAAGAAGAGCTTCAGGATAAGGAGGCTTACTACAATGAGATTCTTCATACCATTATCAGAATCGGAAGAGCTCCCCAGTTCATTGCTGCCTTAAGTCATCTGATTCAGCGTCTGGTCATCGACCATCTCCATATTGTGGGAGATATTTACGATAGAGGTCCGGACCCGCACTTGATCATGGATACATTATGCGATTACCATTCTGTGGATGTCCAGTGGGGGAACCATGATGTGGCATGGATGGGCGCAGCAAGCGGCAGTCTGGTCTGTATTGCCAGTGTGATCAGGGTTGCTGCCAGATACGGAAATCTGGCTACGCTGGAAGAAGGGTATGGAATCAACCTGTTGCCACTGGCAACTTTTGCCCTGGAGACGTATGCAGATACCAATTGTGATGTTTTTAAGATTAAATATAATACAGATTATAATACCAAGGATTTAAGTCTGGATACCAAAATGCACAAAGCCATTACCATGATTTTGTTCAAATTGGAAGGACAGGTTATCATGCGCCATCCGGAATTTCAGATGGCGGACAGGCTGCTGTTAGATAAAATTGATTATGAAAAAAAGACGGTGCTGATTGATGGAAAAGAATATCCTATGAAAGATGTGGATTTCCCTACCATAAATCCGGAGAAGCCTTATGAACTTACGGAAGAGGAACTGCGCACCATGATGCGCCTGCAGCAGGTCTTCACGAAATGCGAAAAACTGCAGCGTCATGTCAGGTTTCTTTTTTCCAAAGGTGGTCTGTATAAAATTTACAATGGTAATCTGCTGTACCATGGCTGCGTTCCTTTGAATGAGGATGGAAGTTTCTGTAAAGTAGAAATTTTTGGCAAAGAATATAGTGGAAAAGCATTGTATGATATTCTGGAGTATCATGCCAGGAGAGGATATTACTCTAAGGATGCTGCGGCCAGGAGGGATGGTC
>JAZQAT010000055.1:0-7853 GCA_045545375.1 Acetatifactor sp. | reverse complement strand
GTATTAGGATATGGCACAGTAGGAAGCGGTGTAGTGGAGGTAATTGAGACCAATAAGGCGTTACTGAATAAGAGGGTAGGACAGGAATTGAATGTAAAATACATTCTTGACCTCCGTGATTTCCCCGGTGACCCCTATGAGAATAAAGTAGTACATGATTTCAATGTAATCGTAAATGACCCTGAAGTAAATGTTGTTTGTGAGGTTATGGGCGGTGTAGGTGCTGCATATCAGTTTACTAAGGCTGCATTGGAAAAGGGCATCAGCGTATGTACCTCCAATAAAGAGCTGGTTGCAAAGCATGGTCCTGAGCTTTTAGAGCTGGCAAAGGCAAACAGCTGTAGTTATTTGTTTGAAGCAAGTGTAGGCGGCGGTATCCCTATTATTCGTCCTTTAAACAATGCATTAACTGCTGAAAAAATCGAAGCAATCACCGGTATCCTGAACGGAACCACCAATTATATGTTAAGTAAAATGGAGCGCGAGGGCGCAGATTATGCAGATGTTTTAAAAGAAGCACAGGATATGGGATATGCAGAGCGCAATCCTGAGGCTGATGTGGAAGGCCACGATGCCTGCCGTAAGATTGCAATCCTTTCCTCTTTGATGCTGGGCAAGACCGTAGATTCTGAGAAGATTTATACAGAAGGAATTACCAAAATCACAGCAGCTGACTTTGTATATGCCAAAGCTATGGGACGTTCCATCAAGCTGTTTGGTATGAGCCGCAATACAGAGAATGAGACTTGGGCAATGGTATCACCCTTTATGATCAGTGATGAAAATCCTCTTTATATGGTAAGCGGCGTATTTAATGCAATCTGCGTAAGAGGCAACATGCTGGGCGATTCCATGTATTATGGAAGAGGTGCCGGAAAGCTTCCCACAGCCAGCGCGGTAGTTGCTGATGTAGTGGACTGTGCAAGAAATCAGGGTAAGACGCTTCCCTGCCTGTGGGATGCAGAAGAAGCAGTACTTTCCGATATCGGTGAAGTAGAGAGAAGCTTCTTTATGAGAGTAAAAGCTGACGATCTGGATGCTGTGCAGGCTGCTTTTCCCGGTGGAGAGGTGATCATGGTAGATGGCAGAACCGAGGATAAGGGATATGTCACTGCAGCACTGAAGGAGAAAGAATTTGCTGCAAAATGCGAAGCACTGGGCGACGTTGTTCTGAACAGAATCCGCATGGGCCAGTGATCAGATGATAATCATCAATTAAATATAAAGGTAGGATAAGAAAATGAAATATATCGTAGTGCTGGGAGACGGCATGGCTGATGAGCCAATTGAAGCGCTGGGAGGAAAGACACCTCTTGCATATGCCAAGACTCCTAATATGGACCGCCTGAGTAAGCTTTCCGAAATCGGTATGGTGCACACTATTCCGGATGGCATGAAGCCCGGTTCCGATACCGCTAATCTCTCCGTTATGGGATATGATCCGGTGAAATACTATTCCGGACGTTCTCCGTTAGAGGCACTGAGCATCGGCGTTCCTATGAAAGATACGGATATTGCTCTGCGTTGTAATATTGTAACGATTTCCGAAGAGGATGTACCTTTTGAAGAGAAGACCATCATCGACCACAGTTCCTCCGAAATCAGCACAGAGGATTGCGGCATACTCCTGAAAGAAGTGGCAAAGGAACTTGCAAATGAGACTTATCAGTTTTATGTAGGTACCAGTTACCGCCACTGTCTCATCTGGAATCATGGCCAAGTGGTAGACCTGACACAGCCCCATGATGTGCTGGGACAGGTGATCGGCCAGTATTTGCCTCAGGATGAAGCACTTCGCAGGATGATGAAGAGAAGTTACGAGATTCTGGTAAATCATCCCATCAACATCGAGCGCAAAAAACAGGGATTAAATCCCGCTAACTGCTGCTGGTTCTGGGGAGCAGGCACCAAGCCCATGCTTTCCTCCTTTGAGGAGAAGACAGGTAAAAAAGGCATGATGGTATCTGCCGTAGACCTGTTAAAAGGTATTGCAGTTGGCGCAGGAATGGGCGTTGCTCTGGTGGAGGGCGCTAACGGCGGACTTCATACCAACTATGCAGGTAAAGTAGAAGCAGCTGTGAAGTCCGTGACTCAGGACGGTTATGATTTTGCTTATATTCATGTAGAGGCTCCGGATGAAATGGGGCATCAGGGAAGCGTAGAGCGTAAGGTACAGGCGGTGGAATACCTGGATACCCAGGTGATTGGCCCTGTGGTAGAGAAGTTGGAGGCGGCAGGAGAAGATTTCAGATTGCTGGTACTTCCGGATCATCCCACACCCATTCGTGTCAGAACCCACACTTCAGATGAGGTGCCTTATATGTTGTACGACAGTACAGCTCACCGAAATCATACCTGGAATTATACCGAGGCAGATGGACGTGCCAGCGGTAACCGTGTGGCAGTAGGCCATAAGCTGATTGATTATTTTCTTCAGATAAAAGAATAAAGCTAAGAGGAGTTGAAAAGATGTCTAAAAAAGTAGTGAAGTTTGGTGGAAGTTCTCTTGCAAGCGCAGAGCAGTTTGAAAAGGTGGGAGATATTATCCGTTCTGATGCAGAGAGGAGATTTGTAGTCCCTTCTGCTCCCGGAAAAAGGTTTTCAGGCGATACCAAGGTAACAGATATGCTCTATGGTTGCTATGCCCTGGCAGAAGCAGGAGAAGATTTTAAGAAAGAGCTGGATGCGATCAAAGCAAGATACCAAGAGATCATCGATGGACTTAAGCTGGATCTGTCCCTTGATGAAGAATTTGCATTGATTGATAAGAATTTCCGTGAAAAGGCCGGCAGCAATTATGCAGCTTCCAGAGGTGAATATCTGAACGGTATCATCATGGCTGACTACCTGGGCTATGAATTCGTAGACGCTGCTGAAGTGGTATTTTTCTACGATAACGGTGAATTTAACGCTGAGAAGACCAACAAGGTTATGTCCGCAAGACTGGCAAAATGTGAAAATGCAGTCGTTCCCGGTTTCTATGGTGCACTGGATGACGGTACTGTAAAGACTTTCTCCAGAGGCGGTTCCGATATCACCGGTTCCATCGTAGCTAAGGCTGTGAAAGCTGATGTATATGAGAACTGGACTGATGTATCCGGCTTTCTGATTGCAGACCCTCGTATTATCAAGAATCCTGAAAGCATCGAGACCATCACCTACAGAGAGCTTCGCGAGCTGGCTTACATGGGTGCGACCGTGCTTCATGAAGATGCTATCTTCCCGGTTCGCCAGGAGGGTATTCCCATCAATATCCGTAACACCAACGCTCCGCAAGACAAGGGAACCTGGATCGTAGGTAGCACCTGCCAGAAATCTAAATATGTCATTACCGGTATTGCCGGAAAGAAAGGCTTCTGCTCTATCAATATTGAAAAAGACATGATGAACTCCGAAATCGGCTTTGGAAGAAAAGTTCTTCAGGCTTTTGAAGAGAACGGTATTTCCTTTGAGCATGTGCCTTCCGGTATTGACACCCTGACTGTATTTGTACACCAGGACGAGTTCATGCACAAGGAACAGAAGGTAGTAGCCGGTATTCACAGACTGGCTGATCCCGATATGATCGATATTGAGTCTGATCTTGCGCTGATCGCAGTTGTAGGTCGTGGAATGAAGTCTACCAGAGGTACTGCAGGCAGAATCTTCTCTGCACTGGCGCATAACAATATCAATGTCAAGATGATCGACCAGGGATCTTCTGAGCTGAACATCATCATCGGTGTGGCAAATGAGGACTTTGAGACGGCTATTAAGGCAATTTATGATATCTTTGTAGTGACGAAGCTGTAAAGATAGTTTAAAAATCATACAAAAGACACAGCAGAGGTGATTGGTGGGGACGAGTTCATATTATCTAATTTTATGCCTGTGTCCAGTCTGTTGGAAAAGGTCAGTGGGGAGAAAAAGCGCGGAAATGAATTTTATCAGATTGAACTGGTATACAGTCAATTAAAGAATGAAATGGTAATTACTTTGCTGCTCACACTGATCCGCAGTACAAATAAAAACAAGGAAACGCATCGGAAACGGTGCGTTTTTTTTGCCCCAAAATAAAAAAAGATGTCCCTTTTTAAAAATCAAAACCGAATTAATAAATATGAGGAATACCAAAAGGAGGTTTGGATGGAATGAAAAGAATGGTATGTGTGCTGCTTGCGGCTTTGATGGTGACATCGGTTGGCTGTGGTGGCGGAAAGGAAGAAATCAAGCCGAATGTTCCGGATGTAGGTGGGACAGTTGGTGATGTGGAGGTTCCTGTGGAAACTCCGGAAGAGACCGTAAAGGAGACGGAAGAAGTTTCCGGTGTCCTGGAGCTGGTGGCAGGACAGGATCTTCAGGGAATGGTTGCCTGCGGAGATGATCACATTGTTGGTCTGCGCAAAGACGGTACCGTGGTGGTTGCAGGAAACTGCAGATACGGGGAAGACAATGTAGGGGACTGGACGGATATTGTTAAGGTTGCAGCGGATGATATCTGTACCTATGGTTTAAAGAAAGATGGAACCATCGTTGTGACTGGATGGCTTTTGTGTGAAGATACTATCGCAGATATGCTGTCATGGACTGGTTTGGTGGACTTCGCTGTGAATGAGAAAACAGCGGTTGGTCTGAAAAAGGACGGTACTGTTGTGTGCAGCAGCCCCATCACAGCAATTAAATGCGGCGATTGGAAAGATGTGGTTCAGGTAGAAACGACGGATACAACAGTGATTGCTCTTAAGAGTGATGGAACGGTATTATATACCGGAAAGAATGAAAATGTTTTTGCAGCGGAAACGGTTAGAAGTTGGACGGATATCGTAGATATCGATATTGATGGCGATAATGGTGTTGTTGGTCTGAAAGCAGACGGAACCGTTGTGTTATCCTCTTATGAGGCGGATGTATCTTCCTGGACCGATGTAGTTTCGGTACAGTTGGGAGATTGGGTATGTGGAGTTCGTTCCGATGGAACCTTATGCACCACTTACCAGGAGGAGATCCCGAATGCTACGGATTTGGTAATGGTTGCGGTTAAGGATGACATCGTTGCAGTTAAGGCAGACGGTACCGTAATTTCCAATAGAGGTACTAATTTTGCAACAGGGCAATGTACTCTTTGGACGAACATCGGACTTCCGGAATAAAGGAGAGGACAATGAAAAAGTTAGTATGCATTTTAATGGCGGCCTTGATGGTAGCATCGGTTGGCTGCGGTGGCGGAAAAGAAGAAATTAAACCGAACACTCCGAATGTTGGCGAGACCGCAGGAAAGGTGGAGATTCCGGAGGAAACGGAGCCTGAGACTACAGCACCTGCGTTGGAACTGACCATTGCTCCGGACGGCATGGATATTGTAGATGTTTCCAGAGATCATGTGGCTGCAGTTTGTAAAGACGGTACGGTGGTAGCTGCTGGAAAGGTTAATGAATACAATGAGTGTGATGTAGCGACTTGGACGGATGTGGTTAAAGTACGTACCGTTTATGGAGCGACATTTGGTCTGAAGAAGGACGGAACTATGCTGGTGAACGGAAAGGCACTGGATGCAAGCGATGACAGACATGGTGTTTTAGAATGGACAAATCTGGTGGATTTCGACGTGAAAGATCACAATATTGTGGGGTTGAAGTCCGATGGTACTGTGGTTGGATTTAAGAATGGAAAGACTCCTTCTGTTTATCAGGAATGGAAAGATGTGGTTCGGGTAGCGGCTTCTAAAATGGTTACTTTAGCGGTAACTGCCGATGGCAATGTTCTGTATTACGGAGATAAAGGCGGCAGTTATGATGAAGAAATGATCACTGCTTGGACGGATATTGTGGACATCGATATTTGCGCCGATGGTGTAGTCGGCCTAAAGAAGGATGGTACTGTTTTGACCGCATATAAGAAAGAAATCGATACTTCTTCTTGGCAGAATGTAATTGCAGTTGCTGCTCATGAATATCATGTGATGGCATTGTCTTCCGATGGAACCATCTATTCTGACAATGTAGATTTGGTAGAGGGGTGGAATAATATGGTTGGAGGAGCATCCGAAGATCTGATGCATATCGGAGTACGCACGGACGGCACCGTTATTGCAAAGTCCCTTATGGGTAACAGTGTGACGGCTGCTTGTCATTCCTGGACCAATATTGGAATTCCGGAATAAGTTAGGAGGATTAAGATGAAAAAACTAGCAATGCTTTTGGTGCTGCTTTTAACTATTGCCCTGATGGCAGGCTGCGGCGGTTCTAAGAAGGAAGAAAAAGAAACAGAACCTGCGGGCAACGGCGTGCAGTATATTCTGAACCAGGTTCAGGATCAGCAGGAACAGAATCGTCTGGAAAATGAATCCAAAGAACACGTGGGTGAAGACAAGAATTTCACCATTCAGAGTGTGGAGGATCTGATGGCATTTGCGGATTCTGTTATCGGTGGAAATATGGCAGCCAATGCTACGATGGAAGCTGACGTGGATTTGTCAGGAACCACCTGGACAACCATTGAGGATTACAATGGTGTGTTCGATGGAAATGGTCACTCCATTTCCGGAATGACAGGCGAAGGCATGTTCCATAATCTGGAGGAGCAGGCAGTTATTAAGAATCTGACTTTGGAGAATGTAGACTTAACGGATGGCGGCGCGATCGCAGATTACAGCAATGGTCTTGTTGAGAATTGTCAGGTAACCGGTAAGATGACCGTGACTATTAAAGAAAAGAAGCAGTACGTAGGCGGTCTGGTAGGAAAAATGCATGCAACCGAGGAAACTGGTGGGATCAAGGATTGCACCAGCCGAGTGGACATTCATTGCGAGAATCCGGATATTATGAGCTGCTACGTGGGCGGAATCGTAGGTATCACTGTGAGCAGACCCGTTGAGAATTGTGAGAATTACGGTACCATTACCGGAAACGGTAATTATGTCGGCGGTATCGCAGGCCGCGTGGAGAAGTGGGATGCCACGATCCGTGGCTGCATGAACTATGGAGACATTACCGGCCGTTATGCAGTAGGCGGTGTAGTAGGAAATGCAAACGGTCTGATGATGGATGGCTGCGGCAATGAAGGTGCCATCGAAGGTCTTGTGAATGTAGGCGGCGTAGTAGGTGCCCTTGCAGAAAAGGACAGTATCTGGGGTTATATGTTCAACTGTTTCAATCATGGTACCGTTACCGGACAGGAACCGGTGAAGGACATGGAAATGCAGAATATCGCAGGTGTGCTTGGTTACAATTACGAAGGTCAGATCGTGAACTGCTATAATACCGGAGCGGTTACCAGTCCAGCAGGGGAAAATAAGTGGGACTATATGACCGGTGGTATTGCAGGAATGGATTATGACGACACAGACCAGTACATTTACAACTGCTACAATCTAGGTAAAGTTAGCGGTGGAAGAGTGATGGCATTGGCAACCATCGACAATTCTATGAATTGTTATGCAGTGACTGGTTATGAAAATTATGATATTTATAATGGAACCACAGCGGTAGAGGCGGCTGCATTTACCGATGGAACCGTGCTTTCCGGTCTGCAGAGTTTTGATGGACAGAACCTGGAAGAAGACATCCCGGAAATGATCGAAAAGTACAGCATTACCTTGAGCGGATGGGTACAGGGCGAGAACGGCCCTGCCTTAGACTGGGAATAAGGAGTTTAAGCCGGCGGATTCCGCTATTAAGTATCCTTATGGTGCTGGCACTGCTTTTGATAGCGGTTCCGATGCCAAGGGAAGTGTTTGCAGCAGGAAATACCAGTGATTTCTTGTTGGATGTAGAGCAGGTGAAGGAAGTTCCTGCAGAGTATACCGGAATTTACAATGAGAATGACCTGAAGGCCATTGAGAAGAATCCTTCCGGCAAGTACATTTTGATGAATGA
>JAZQAT010000054.1:0-15005 GCA_045545375.1 Acetatifactor sp. | reverse complement strand
AGTCAAGTCCGTTCGACTTGCATGTGTTAGGCACGCCGCCAGCGTTCATCCTGAGCCAGGATCAAACTCTCATGTTAAAAAGTTTGCCTGCCAGTTACTAACTGGCTTCATTCCGCTTTGCCATTTCTGGTCAAGCTTCCTGAGTTTACTGTCTTTTGGGTTGTGATTCCTTTCCGCTCGACTTTGCAGCCAGGCTTCCATTTATCACTCGTTCTTGATACGATTATTCGCATCTCTCTGAATAAATCCAGAGTTGCTCTTTCGAGCTGTTCTCTTGGAATTTTCAGGGTTGCATTACTGTTTATTTGTCAAGGTACTGTTTGCTGTTGTGTTCCGCAGCAACTCTGTTATCTTATCACAGGTTTTCTGCTTTGTCAACAACTTTTTTAACTTTTTTAAGTTGTTTCTTGCTCTCGGCTATTTTATCTTGCCGCAACAACTTTGATATCTTATCACAGCTTTTTTGCTTTGTCAACAACTTTTTAAATCTTTTTCGCCATATTCGTAACTGTTCAGCTCGCGCCATTCGCAAAGCCACAAAATCAAGATGATGTCTAAATAGTAATCAGTTCCGCCACAGTGCCGGTTACTTTAACTTAATAAATAATTTAACCTGAATTATTCATGATAATTCGTCCCACACCGGTCGAAGCCGCATAGTTACTGTATTTTAATTGAATATTGCTTTTCACCCAATAAGTGAATGGAAAAAGAGAACAACTTATGGTAAAATTTAGGTGCTTAAGCTAAAACAATACCAAAGAAAGAAGGTCTCCCTATGGATAGTTTAAACTATCATGGATTATCATCCGTGAGCGTGTAACATAGCCATAAGATAATCCTTCTTTAATTACTGTTTCAAAAAAACTTTCTGTACATTGACGGAACGGTTCCGGCCAGATGATTTCGCCTAAGAACTCACTACGTCTGTGGATGATACCAAAGTTGTAATACTCTGCAAGCATCCGTATACATCTAAAATAGGTTTCCTCCTTTTACTTGCCATAACTACTTGCTTGTCATAATTTCTAAGGAAAGAACCAAAGGTGGGTTGAATAAGAGGACAATCCCTTTTGCCCTCTTATTCAGCGCACTTTTGGTTTTTCCGAATTGAACAAAGTCGCGTCCCCTTATATGGGGATTCAAATCTCATTCATTTTCCATCAATTGACTACGACAATGATTTTCAAACTGCCATACTTAAAAAAATCCGATACTTTTGTGGATTTTATGGCGCACTTCCCCCTTCCCCCATTCTGTGAGCTCCATATCAGGTTACATTGAGACTTAAGCACTATCTTCTCGGTATCTTTTATCCCCGGAACATACTTCATATGTCAGCGTTCCTCCACAACACGGACATACAGTGACATCCTTTTTATACAGTACTTTGATTGCATGTGCTTTGTCATCTTTCCTGAATCGTCTCAAGAATTCATGACAGCCAATCAGGTTCCTGCAGATAGAGATCAGTTTCTGTATAATCTTTTATACGGATGGTTACCGTGCTTTCATCCATTCGCAGAATGCGGCTGTTGCTGATCGCTATCCGGTGTGTATACCGTCCCAGATAGTGCATGACGGTTTCTGCCCCTGCAAAAGATTCCCGGATATCTGTGACCCAGTTTTTTTCATAGCAGAAGTCTAACAGCTTCTGGTATTCAATCTGGTCACGGTATTTTTGCGCTTCACCCTCATAGCAGAGTTTCCCGGCATCGTGCAGGCCTTTCAGACCGGACAGGAATTTCCCTTTAAAAAGCATGGCCATCGCCTTCCCGGGCAGGAAGAATCCATCCTTTTTCTGATGCCAGTTCCGCTCTGCATCCAGCCCGCCACAGGTTGATAACGCATGAATGTGGGGATGGTAGGAAAGGTTAGACCCCCACGTATGCATGATACTGATAAAACCCGGTGTACCTCCCATGTGTACATAAGTGCCTTGGACGTCATCTGCAGGTACACATCCGTGGAATTCGGACTGCGATGGCCTAATAACTGTTGGATAAAAGTATGGCTGACCCCATCCTCCAGTGCATGGCATGCAAAGCAGTGTCTCATTGTATGGGGCGTTACTCCTTCCGGAAGACCAAGCTTGTGTGCATGCTCTTTTATAAATTGCTCAACCGTTGAATTTGTCAGTGGTTCATCTCTTACCGTGCTTGGAAACAGCCATCGCGCAGCGATTTTGTTCAGTGCATGTAATGTAAAGCTTTACATTATATCCACTGCCTTATTTCTGAAGGCGGCTACAGCGACAACGGCTTCTGGCGTAACATTAAGCATTTCAACTATACTTACCTCCGTAACGCTTTCCGCACTGCTCTTCTCAATGAAATGGAGCCCTTGATCGATCCTTCTTTTAAAAAGGTTATTGAACGCCTTATCCGACACATCCCCGAAAAGCACTATAAGATGATTTGCTATGGCGGCATTTATGCCCGCCACCGGGAAATTGACAAAAAACTCCACAGAGCCATCTCCCGTGAAAAACACCACATTTACAGAAGTTTCAATCAGTGGCGTACTGCCATTCTTTCCTCTTTTGGCTACGATCCACTAAAATGCTTTTACCGCTTTCTCCTTCCCTCCGTCTCCATTGTATTTGTAAACATGAAGCGGAAGACTTGCCACCGCCTCTGATAAGATTAATCCATGCTGTCGTACTGGATACCCACTGGTTCATACGAAGCCAACGGAATGTAATTTCATCTGCTGGATTTTGCTTTGCCTCTCGATAAGCATCACGAAGTCTTTCAATATCAACTGTATATCCCAAAGAAGGATTTACTTTGTACCAGTTTGCTTCATCTTCCCAGTCCTCATCATCCTTAAGTCCATAAACCACAGGATAAAATGTAGGATCTACACGCCTTCCTTCCAAAATATCAATCGCTTTGGTATGCAACTCGTAAGCAATAGAATTATGCTCCTGTGCTTCCTTCCAACGGGCATAAGACTGACAATATGCCGCAAACGCCGCCATATCCACTTCTGTCAATACACCCATCTGATTCAATTTCTCACTTAAATGTTTCCATTCAACCTTTGCTTCTGGAAGCAACCACTCAGGACAGACAAGCATTCCCTTTTCAGGTTTTGGCTCCTTCTTATTCAGTTTTCTCTTACCTGGATTGCCTTCCAGTTCCTTTATTGCTGTCGGTTTTGGCTTTCTGCCTGCCATTGGAATCCCCTCCTTCCGTAATTTTTTGCATAATAAAAGCACCGACCATTTCTGATAGATGCCTTCATTTATTTATCAATTATTTATTTAACTTAATCAATGCCTTTGGTGACTTAGAATTACCGTCTCGATATATTACGCCATCTTCCATAAGCGGATTGATTATATCCTTCAAAAACTGACTTCTACTTTTATAATTTGTGACTTCTTGAAGTTCCTTCATCTGCTTCGGACCTTCCGTTCTCAATAGTTCTAAAACTCTTTCCGTAGCTGATAACTCTTCCTGAATAATGTAATCATTGTTATCTTCGTAGAATCTATCAAACAAACGTAAATCCAAGAATCCCGGATAAATTAAAACAACAGGTTGCAAATGTTCTGCACTATTACTGTAGCTCTCAATCATTGTCTGAAAACCGGTTCCGCCACGCTCCATCAAATTGGCCATATCTAAGCATGCTGCTATGATAGAATTTCTTCTGATGGAAGGAATGGAACCCGCCGGATATTGATCATAGCTTTTTGGAAGTAGCCATGATCCTGGTGAAACAATATCCATCCTGTCACTATAAATATCCACATCAATCTGTGTGCCTGCAATCGAATAGTCTCTATGTGCAATTGCATTAACCAATGCCTCTCTGATCGCTCCCTTCGGGTAAGCACGAACTTCTTCCCGTCCACCGGCTTCTGTTTTTCTCCATCCGGTTTTTGTATTTCTCTCTATAAAACTAAGTGCGTTCTGAAAAACCTTAGCCAAAGAACCTTTATACCTTCCGCTATCCAGCACCGTGCCAGTTTTATCTTTGCCCTTCCAAAGTCGGCAACATATCATGGAATCATCACCATCATAACTATCACCAAACATAATAAAACCGGATTTCGCATATCCATCCTTTGAAATTATTTCCTCATTCTGCAAATCCTTTATTGTCGGGATTGATGAACCTTCTCTATATTCTTTGCATAATTCAAGATATTCTTTCCAATTCTTCTCTTCATACAGAATCTCGCTTGTTTCATTATCCACACCATATTTTCTCTTGGATAACGAAATAATTTCTTCTAGTGTTGCCGGAGTAGAATACCCATCTCCTTTTATAAAAACAGTTTCATTAAAATCCCCTTCTCGGTATCTTACAACCGAATCAGCAGGAATAATATTCACTGCCAAAACAAATCGCTCAGCATTTGCATCAACACTTCTCATCATGTAACGAATTCTTGCATGAGGGAAAATATGTCTATCGTTAATCCTTGCTATCAGATTTTTTGTTTTATCGATTTCATCCAATTCAATGCCAAAAGCTTCTCCATCATTAGATACTCCAACAAACATTACTCCACCTTTGCCATTTGCATATCCTACGATAGTTTTTGCCCACTTAATTGGATTGTCTGGATTCAATACTGCCTTATATTCATAATCCAAATCCTCGGAAATTACATCTGGGTACAATTCTGATATTTTCATTCTATCAAGTCACCTCCAACATTCTCTTATAGAAACTATACCAAACATTGCGAAACATTGCAACAACATTGCGGTACTTTTCGATAACATTGCGAAAAACACTTTTCAACAATGCTAGTATTAATATTTTTCCTAAAAAAGATACATTGAATAGGCTTTAAGCATTGCGAAATACATTACTAAACATTGCGGAACATTGGATTCGTTTAGTAAAGTACCCCCATCATCCATTTCGCGATTTTGCACGTACGGCTGTTTTTGTTTTGACACCAACGCTTTTAAGTCAGGGGTTTTGAACGAAACAAACTTCTCTTTCAATTTATAGTTAATGCTTGCTCCAGCTGTCGCTGGATCCACGTTGTAAAGATACTCTTCTACAAAACGAATCGCTGACTGCATATCACTTAGCACATCATTGGTCACGGTCAATTCCAATTTCAAATTCTCATAATGTTGCAATAACACATGCGTCTTCATCTCCAATCTCTTGAGCTGAGATGTCAGATAACACACGATTAATGTTGGACTATGCAAATTCCCTTTTTCATTCTGCACTACCACTGCCGGATGACGGCCTTTCATAACATGTCCATTTGAATCATGCCACCTAGATACGCATTTGGAATCAAAGCACGACCGTAGCTATTGAGTCCTGCAACGCGCATCCAGGTGGCTTGCGAGTAACTCTCGTTATTTTCAATTATTTATATCTTGCCGCATCTCTTGCATATACTGGAATCTTCTTATTCCCACAAAGACGGCATGCTACATTCAGAACATCATTGTCCTGAAGTGGTTCTGGTGTCGCTGCTGCAAAGCATTTTGCTCCCGCTGGACACTTCGGAATGTATGGACAGCGATATTCTATCACATCGCCTTTCATAGATGTCTCTGATGGCATCTGATAAAAAGCCCCAAACATTGCCTGCAAATCCTTATATGTCATATTGCTGCTTACAATAGGTGGTGCATGGGCGTTATAAAAATGCTTGTCTAAAACGTTAAAGTATGTTAATCTATTCATGGCAGTGGTAGTGATGATCCTGTGCGTATAAGGTTGTTATTTTGTGGTGATTTAACAATACCTTATTTAGGACTCATTTACCACTGTTTTTTATTTGAGAAAGCTGACGCAACTTCAAATAGCCAGGTACACTTCCTTTTGAAATAGAGTTTAACTAACAAATGTAGGAGAAATTAAAAGCATTCTGCTACCTTCCAATCAATAATTTAATCCAGGACCGAATCTCTGAAAAGCGGTTTGGCTTCCTGGATTTTTAACGTGTGTTTAAAGAATTGTTTTTAATGCCATTTTTTTGTGGTAAATGCCGATTTTGTTGTAAGCGCCTCAAAAGATGGCGTAGTGTAAATTGACAGATTCCCTGCTATACTAACTACATCATAGTTTGAGGCACTTTTATTCTTATAATTCAGCCTGCATTCCTGTGGAAGCGTCGCTGACCAGGGCAGGTAATTGTCTATGATCTCAGGATGTTCCGGATAGTGATTGTTTGGCATCTAACTCAAAAGATACTTTAAGTATGCAAATACATCCAAATCATTGAGACGGGCACTTTCTACCAAGGTATAGAGTACAGCGTTCGCCTTCACACCCGTCCGGACATAAGCCAGTCGAATTGCTGCCAGATTATTATGAGAGAATTAGGGTCTCATGAATAATTCAGGTTTAATTAAAATGGAACCGAAATATAATATCTTCCAGCAGTTTTGCTAACAAATTATAACGATAAAGCCAGGATAAAATCTCACTCTCCTGGGTATACACCAAAATCTGTTGCCCCAGCATACCAAGCGAAGAATTCATTGCAAAAATAAATACTGTCCAAAGAATTATCACTGTCTCCAGAGCTCCCGCTACGATTCCCAATAACTTATCTGCCCAGTGAATAATGGGCAGCTTTGAGATCAATTTTGCCGGGAAAAATACCAGTCCCAGGAGGTGATGTGCAATTCCAAGCAGACCCAATAAGAATACTGCAATGATCACTCCCAGGAATTCCTTTTTCATGTAGCTCTGTAAACCATGGCCAATCAATGCTATTACAATGCAAAGAACCAACAGGGACACAAATGAAATAAGCTCCTTTACCATGCCCTTTTTGTATCCTTCGGCAATCTTCCATATCAGCACAATCAGGACAATAATACTCATAATATTCATAGTCTTTCCTCCTTAGCATCCATCACTTCAGTTGAATCGTATCCAGACTGTCTCCGCTTACCAGCAAATATTTATATGCAGTTTTCAACGGCAGCATCAAGCGGACTGACTTATCGAAACTGCCGCTGTACTTTTCTTCATTCTTGAATGTCATGATACTACATTCCGCATCATTATAAACAATAAATGAATCTTTTTCAAAGATGATATCTGTATATTCCATATTAAAATAGTAAGTACCTACCTGCTCGCAGTTCACGTTGTAAACATTCATCATATACAACGAGCTGCCGGTTTCAGCGTAAAAGACCAGTCCAATGTAATTTTCATCATAAAACACAGCTTTTACTTCCTGATTATACATAAACTGAGCCTGAGGCACCGGTATCTGATCACCTTTATACATAATCATCATATCATCGCCTACTGCAAAAGAAGTTTCATCATTCATGAACCGTACATAAGGAATCAAAAGATCTTTATATTCCTGTACACGCACAAGATAATCGGCAATATTGGCACCCACAGGTCCTAAATTGTAAAATGCAATATTCGTCTTCTGCACACCGGCATCCAGATATATGTAAGCAATCTGAAGCAATTCTCCGTTAGGAGACAGGCTCACTGCCATAGGATAACCACTGCCGGACATAGTAGCTTGTCCTTCAAAAAGGAGTTCACCTTCTGCTGAGTAAGTATTATAATGAGCAGCTCCTGTGTCTGCCATCACTACAGTCACTCTGCCGTTAGCAGCAACGGACACACTTCTAATGGGAAAATTTGTTGCAAAGCTCCCTAATACCTTATCTTCACTCATCACATATACCTCTCTGCCATTATAAGAAGCAATCGCCGCCACATCCCGGCAGATATCCAGCAGCACATCCTGAATTTCGTAAGTCTGATTCCAGATAATGTTTCCTCTCACGTCGGTACAATGGGCACCATCTCTGCTGTATGTCAAAACAGAATCACCCAGTCTCACATCTGTTGTTCCCTCAGCCTTCTCTCTTTCCAGGCTGGATATAGTATCATAAGATGTATAAATATGATTCTTGTATTGAACCGACACCAGGGCAATCAGGATACCAATAATGCAAAGTACAAGTGCTACTCTCAGCAGCCCTTTCAAACGGTGTCTGCGTATTTTGTCCTGATAATCTGTTTTTTTCTGAATCTTTTCTCTTTGGTAAATGTGTATCTCTGCCATTTTCTACCTCACAAAAGCATGTACTTCATGCTAAGATAAGACCATTATAGCATATTTCTCTCATTAAGGAAGCAGAATTTTTTGTCCAAATCGAATATCATCAGGGTCTTCGATTTCATTAAGATCACAAATATCCTTGACCCGGCTATCTGTTCCATAGGTATTGATACTGATAGATGTCAGAGTATCACCTTTTTTGATTACATAAGTGACAGGTGCAGAAGCCTGTACGGAGGCCTCCTGTGACACTTCTGTTTCTGCTGCTTTACTATCATTGGCGTTCGCTTCATTCATTTCGGATGCGCTTTCGCTTGTACCTGCGCTGTTTCCGGCTGTGCTTTCTACTGTCACTCCACTTTCGCTCGTACCTGCACTTTCAGCAGTCTCTCCATTTTCACTCGCATCTGCATTTTCTGCGGCAGCCTCACTTTCATTCTTATTATCTTCAGTCGATTCCACGTTTTCTGACTGTTCTTCACTACTTATTGTAGTCTGAATCCCGGCAGCGTTCTCCTGCTGAATAGCATCCGTCAGCTTGTCCTCCGTCACCAGCGTATTACTTTGTCCTGCTGACTGCTGTGTCTCTGAATCCGGCAGCTTTTGCTCCGTAAATTCTGCTATCAGCTGCTTCCCTGCTGTCTGGATAGCTTCCATTCCTTGAAAACCATTCATGCCTGCAATTCCCAGCACGCATAAAAGCAGGAAAACAGCCGCCACAGCAGTCTTCATCATACCCAAATGACTCTTTGAGGTTTCCTTCTGTTCTTTCCGCTTTTCAGCTCTCTCCTCCGGCTGCTTATCCATAGCTTCTCCGCGATATTGTGCCCTTCTTTCCTCCTGCCGCCTTCTGACCCGTTCAAATTTTTCCTGGTCCACAGTCTCAGGAGGCACTTCCTCTTTTCGGGAATCCAGCATGTAAGCCAGCATTACGTCATTTTTCTCATAAAAACATGCATAACCTTTTATGTACCTGCAGGTTCCCTGCTCGCATACGTGAAAGCCTTCTACCATCTCTCCGTCCAGCAGCCGATAACCCAGGAATTCGTAATCTGAGAAATAACGTTTTCTGAGTTTATCAATTTCCTGATTCTGTGCCTGAGAAAGATGACGCAACTCTTTCTGGATGGAATTTATTTTGGCGGCACCATAGAAAAAAACATAGGCTGCTCCATTTTCCTCTTTGCGTACACCATACAGCGCAATGGCCATATTCCTGTTCTCTGCCAGACGATTCATCTGCTTGATATAGGATACCACGTAATCCTCTACATATATCCTGCAGTGTTGATCTGCTTCACCGATTTGTGTAATATTCTTTGGCAATTCCATATAAAAATACCTCCCACACCGTTTTACATCAATATATCACCGGTGCGCGAGGTATTTTATCAATCTTTGTCGTGATTTTTAAAGAACCTTTCGACATTCTTTGCAGAGGCCGCCTGCCGGGCTGTACAAGCCCCATATTTTAAGGTTCTGTACGCTTTTTATTCAAAGCTATATACTGTCACAGAATCGTATTCTCTGCCGTCCCCAAAAATGCAGGAAGGGAATGAAGGCTCATTGGCACTGTTGGGATAGTACTGGGTCTCCAGGCACAGTGCGTAACGCTTCTGATATGCAGCGCCGCCTTTACCGGGCTGTCCATCCAGGAAGTTGCCTGCATAGAACTGTACGCCGGGCAATGTAGTAGATACTTTCATGGTCAGCGCACCATCAGGGGACTTCACAGTTGCAAAATGCTTCAAACTGCCGTCCCAGCCATCAAGTACCCAGTTGTGATCATATCCGCCGGCCAGATTCAGCTGTTCAAAATCAGCATCAATTTCCAGACCTATCTTCTTAGACTGGGTAAAGTCCATAGGAGTGCCTGCTACAGGTGCAATCTCGCCTGTAGGAATCAGGTTGGCATTGACCGGTGTATAATGGGAAGCTTTCAGCCAAAGCTCATGCTCGGAATTGACACAGCTGCCCTGTCCCATCAAATTAAAGTAGGAATGGTTGGTAGGATTGATGACTGTCTTCTTATCGCTGACTGCATGATACCGGATTTTCAGATCATTCTCCTCTCCCAACGTATAAGTTACAACAAATTTCTTGTTTCCCGGGAATCCCATGGAACCATCCCGATCCTCCAGTGTGAAAGTGACACTGTTGTCAGCACATTCTGCTGCCCACATTCTCTTGTGATATCCCTCTTCCCTGTGACTATGCAGATTGTTGGTACCATCATTTGCATCCAGTTTAAAGGATTCACCGTCTATGCTAAAGCCTGCATTGTCGATACGGTTGGCATTAGGTCCGATAGTAGCTCCAAAGAAATCAGGATTAGAAAAATACTCTTCCAGTGTATCAAATCCCTGTACTACATCTCTGATTTCTCCTTTTGCATCCGGTACCAGCAAATTTACCAAAAGTGCACCGAAATCTGTTACAGAAGCTTTCATTCCTTTACTGTTAGAAATGGTATAAAGCGTTACCTGCCTGCCATCTTTGCTTGTTCCAAACTTACTGCTTACGATTGCCATGATAAGTTCCTTTCTGTGTTTATGCTATATTCTCCTGCAGTTCTGCCGCCGGTCACTTTTGTACCGGCCAAGATGTGCCATTCTACATCTCTACTCTGCCGTCCAGCGCACGGAGCAATGTCACTTCATCAATGTACTCCAGCTCTCCGCCCACCGGCACACCGCTGGCGATTCTTGTCACCTTCACGCCGGTAGGCTTAATTAACTTACTGATATACATGGCTGTGGTCTCACCTTCCAGGCTTGAGTTGGTGGCTATAATGACTTCCTCTACGTCGCCCTTCAGGCGTTCAATCAGTTCCTTCAACCGGATATCATTTGGACCGATCCCCAGCATGGGAGAGATAGCACCATGTAGTACATGATAGACACCGTCGTATTTCCCGATCTTCTCATAAGCTGCCAGATCTCTGGTATTTTCCACCACCATGATCATCTTGTGATTACGTCCCGTATTGGCACACACCGGGCAGATATCCCGGTCGGTCAAAGTAAAACACTCCTTACAGTACCGCACATTGGCCTTGGCCTCTACGATGACATTAGCCAGACGGTTCACTTTGTCCTGTGGCATATTGATCAGATGAAAAGCCAGCCTCTGTGCGGATTTATTGCCGATACCCGGCAGTGCCGCCAGCTCTTCGATCAATTTATTGATATGTCCGCTATACAGCTCCATTAGAAGGGAAATCCTCCTCCCAGGCCGCCTGTCATCTTGCCCATCAAAGCAGAAGCTGCTTCTTCTGCCTGGCGCAGTGCTTCATTGGTAGCAGCTACGATCAGATCCTGCAGCATCTCGATATCATCGGGATCCACTACTTCTTCGGTCAGCTTCACACTGACAATTTCTTTCTTACCGTTTACCTTTACCTCAACAGCTCCGCCTCCGGCTGTAGCCGTAAATTCCTTTACCTCCAGCTCCTTCTGTCCTTCCTCCATCTGACGCTGCATTCTCTGTGCCTGCTTCATCAGATTGTTCATATTTCCGGGCATCATACCACCCGGATATCCTCCACGTTTTGCCATGGTTTTAATCCTCCTCTTCTATTTCCATATGAATGACCTGTGAAAGGTCAACATAATTCTGTTCAAATTCCTGTTTGGTAGTCACGGTCTGAATGGTGACCGCCACCTCTTTTCCGCTAAAGTCTGCAAGCAGACGCTCCAACAGTTCTTTATTTTCCGGATGATGGGTAAAGTAATCACTTGCCAGTCCATCCTCCAGTACCATTAAAAGGCCGTTATCATTTCCAAGGCTCAGCTTCGCAGTTTTTAAGTATAGGCGCATGGGATTCTCTGCGCTGCCCACAATAGAAGGCCATTTGGATACGATATCTTTGATATCCTCGGGAATTGCTTTAGGCAGAGACTGTTTCACACCGGGTGCAGCCATTCCTGTAGCGCCATTAGCACCTTTTCCATAGCTGCCGGCACCATCCCCGCCGCCCTGTCCATTCCCGCCTATGATGCCGGGATAGCCGCCGGAACCGTCTGCAGCGATCACTACGCCGTTCTCCAGTTTCTCCTCCATCTCCCGTATTCGATCAACAAGCGCCTCCTTATTGGTCTCCATAGCAGGCTTGCACAACTTGATCAGGGCAATCTCTACCAGAATCCTTTTCTGGGAGGCAAATCGAATCTGCCCCGACAATTCAGAAAAAATACGGATATAGCGAATGATGCGATCCATCTCTATCATCTGTGCCTCTTCTTTCAGGCGAGCCAGATTGTCAGAAGACATGTCAATGACATCCTCCAGGTTATCGGAAGACTGTACCAGCATCAGATTGCGCAGATACCAGGTGAAATCTGTCACAAACTGAGTCAGTTCCCGTCCCTGCATGACGATTTCTTCCAACAGCGTGACGCACCCCAGTACATCTCTGTCCAGCACATGGCGCAGAAGACGGCTGAATACCTCTGTATCTACCGCCCCCAGCACATCCAGCACTTTATCATACGTAAGTTCTCTTCCAAGATGGAAAGCAATACACTGATCCAGAAGGCTCAATGCATCTCGCATGGAACCGTCTGCTGCCTTGGCAATATAGCGAAGTGCTTTCTCTTCCACCTGTACCTGCTCAGCTGCGACCAGTTCCTGCATACGTCCCGTAATGGTATCAATGGAAATTCTTTTAAAATCATATCTCTGGCACCTGGAAAGTATGGTAATAGGAAGCTTATGCACTTCCGTGGTAGCCAGAATAAAAATAACATAGGAAGGGGGCTCTTCCAACGTTTTAAGTAACGCATTGAACGCACCGATGGACAACATGTGTACCTCGTCGATGATATACACCTTATATTTTCCTTCCGCAGGAGAATAAGATACCTCATCCACGATTTCCCTGATATTATCTACACCGTTGTTAGAGGCTGCGTCAATCTCAATGACATTCATGCTGGCCCCCGCAGCAATTGCCCTACAGATGCGGCATGTTCCGCAAGGCCCTTCTTCTGTAGGATTCTCACAGTTAACCGTTCTGGCAAAGATTTTGGCAACTGTTGTCTTGCCGGTACCACGGGTACCGGTAAACAGATACGCATGCCCGATACGGTTCGCCCGGATCTGGTTCTTTAAGGTAGTCACGATATGATCCTGTCCCTTTACATCTGCAAAGGTATCCGGTCTGAACTTACGGTATAGCGCTGTGTATGACATATTTTACCAATCCCTTTCCCTGCAAATGGCGAGAGCTGAAGCACTCTAATCGCCAAAGCAGATACCTAACAGCTTGGCCTCTTTTACAATAGAAGCGTCAGGTGATACCATCTTAAGTTTACCGGCTACTTCTTCCAGAGGCACACGAACAATTTCCCGGTTCTTGTATCCTACCATAAAACCATACTCTCCGTCCAGTATCAATTTACCGGCTTCGGAACCCAAACGGCTTGCAAATACACGGTCATAAGGACAAGGACTTCCGCCTCTCTGCATATGCCCCGGCACTGTCACGCGTACTTCACGTCCTGTCTTCTTCTGAATCTCAGCTGCCACTTCATAAGAAACGGAAGGATAAGCATAATTTTCCATTTTCTTCTTATATTCTTTCTTAGACAGCTTGGCATCCTGTTTGGATATAGCACCTTCTGCTACGGCGATGATCGTGAAACGACTGCCGTTCTTGTCTCTCTCTTCGATCTTCTCTATTACCTTATCGATATCATAAGGAATCTCAGGGATCAGAATGATATCAGCACCGCCTGCCATGCCGGCATTCAGCGTCAGCCAGCCCACTTTATGTCCCATTACTTCCACAATAAATACACGTCCGTGGGAAGCTGCCGTAGTATGGATGCAGTCAATGGCATCAGTTGCAATATTTACTGCACTCTGGAATCCGAATGTCATATCAGTTCCCCACAGATCATTGTCGATTGTCTTGGGCAGGGTCACTACATTTAAGCCTTCCTCTCTAAGCAGATTAGCAGTCTTGTGTGTACCGTTACCACCCAGGATTACCAGACAGTCAAGCTGGAGCTTGTGATAGTTCTGCTTCATGGCCTCCACTTTATTCAGTCCGTTCTCATCAGGATCCTGAATCGTCTTGAAAGGTGTTCTGGAAGTCCCCAGCATGGTGCCGCCTTTCGTCAGAATACCGGAAAAGTCCTTACCGGTCAGCATCCGGAAGTTGCCGTAGATCAATCCTTTATATCCATCCAGGAAGCCGTAAATCTCTACCTGCTCTTTGCTGTTGGCCAGTGTCTTTACCACACCTCTCATGGCTGCATTCAAAGCCTGACAATCACCACCGCTTGTCAACATACCGATTCTCTTCATGTCTATTCCTCCATTCTGCCGCCTTAAGACAGCCCATTTATTTCATATTATAATCCATTCCGGGCGATACCACAACAGAATCTCAATATTTTTTTATTCTCCTGCTTGGGCTGACGTGTGAACTCTAATCCAAAAGAAAGCACCATGCTTTTCACCTGCATAGTGCTTTCAAAATTCTACGCGACTCATTCCCGCGTTTTCCTATATACTATTCCTGCGCTTCTGACATCATCTGCTTATTATTCCTGTAATTGCTGGGAGAAACACCATATTTTCTCTTAAATACTTTAAAGAATGTATTTTCTGAGCTGAATCCGCTGGCAGTGGCGATATATCCGATATTCAGCCTGGTATCATCCAACAAAGTCAGCGCTTTCTGCAGACGCAGCTCCTCCAGGTATTCGGAAAAGGTCTTATTCTGATAACTCCTGATTGCTTTGGCTATAGTTTTATCCGACAATCCGAATTCCTCCACCAGTGTGGTCATATAAAATTCCGGATCGCTGAAATGCTCCCTCATATATTCAACAATTTGCCTTGGCACATCATTTTTGTTTTCTTCTTTTCTCTTAACTACCAGACTGCACAGTTCTTTTACAAAGCCGACGATTCTTACCTCGATAGACGCTATATTATCATCAACGGAAAG
>JAZQAT010000053.1:0-7487 GCA_045545375.1 Acetatifactor sp. | reverse complement strand
GTTCCCGTCTATGGAGGGATATAAGACAGCGGAAGAAGTGACGGCTTATCTGTCTGCCAACGGCATACGCACGCTGCGTATTCAGCCGTTAGAGGAAGCAAAGCATATTTTTACGCACAAAGAATGGCGTATGAAAGGATATATGGTCAGAGTAGATGAACTGGCACCTAAGGAACTTACAGAGATAACGAAAGACTGGCTGTTTATAGAGCCCAGGCAGACTGAGGAAAAATATCCGGTACCGGCAGCCTTTGCAGCCTATACAAGATATCTCAACATCAAGCTGGGAAATGAAAAGTATGAAAATCCGGAAAGGGGTTAGAAGACAAATGAAACTTTTATCAATTGCAGTACCATGTTATAATTCAGAGGCATATATGAGGAAATGCATTGACTCTCTGCTGGCGGGCGGAGAGGATGTGGAAATCTTAATTGTAGACGACGGTTCCACGAAAGACAAGACAGCTGAAATAGCTGATGAATACGAGGCACAGTATCCCACTATTATCAAAGCTATCCACAAAGAAAATGGCGGACATGGTTCTGCAGTGAATACCGGTATTGCTAATGCCAGCGGATTGTATTTCAAAGTGGTGGACAGTGATGACTGGGTAAAAGAAGAGGCATATATGCAGATCCTGGATACTTTAAGAGAGCTTGCCGGTGGTGACAAGGTATTGGACATGCTGATCAGCAATTATGTCTATGAAAAGGAAGGCGAGAAGCGCAAGAAAGTGATTCAGTATCATCATACATTGCCCATAGGAGAGATGTTTACCTGGGACGACTGCCGTCACTTCATGAAAGGTCATTACATCCTTATGCATTCCGTAATTTTCCGCACCAAACTGTTAAAAGATTGTGGAATCAAGCTGCCGGAGCGCACTTTCTATGTGGATAACATTTATGTATTTGAGCCGTTGCTCCATGTTAAGAATATGTATTACCTGGATGTCAATTTCTACCGTTACTACATAGGCAGACAGGATCAGTCCGTAAATGAAACTATCATGATATCGAGAATCGACCAGCAGATCAAAGTCAATAAACTCATGATTGATTATTTCGTGGAGCATAAGTTCGAAATAATGAAGAACAAGAGGCTGTACCAGTACATGCGCAACTATCTGGAAATCATTACAACGGTATCCTCGGTACTCCTGATTCGTTCCGGCTCAGAGGAGCATCTGGAGAAGAAGAAGGAACTGTGGCAATATCTGAAAGATAAAGATTATGGTATTTACCGCTGGATGAGAAAAGGGCTTTTAGGAAGCGTCATGAATCTGCCGGGAAAGGGCGGCCGAAAGATTTCTGTGGTAGGCTATCATCTGGCACAGCGGATATTTAAATTTAATTAATGGGTGAAAATCCATAACCGGGGAGCCAATGAGACGAAGTGGAGCCCTTTCTAATCGTAAATCAAAAGGGGAACACCCCGGAATTCTCCGGTGTGTTCCCCTGAATATTATTTGCACTTGAATTAATGAAAAAGGAAGAGATGTTACCCAAGCTGGGGCGTTGATTTCTTCTTTTCTTTTAATGCCTGCTTGAAAGTAAAAACCACATCATAGCGATATACCAGACCATACATTACAAATCCCATAATAAAAGCTGTTAATACATCGAACACCGAATGCTGCTTTAAGAACATGGTGGATAGAATAATGGAGACAGCCAGTACAAAAGAACCTCTTTGAATCCATTTCCTGTCTGCCAGTTTCCGGCACTTCATAATAGCAATATGGACTCCAAGAGAATTATATACATGGATACTGGGCCAAAGGTTAGTCGGTGTGTCGGTACGGTAAAGGCCCGCCACCATCCTGGTGAAAATATTATCTCTTGGCATAGTGAACGGTCTTAAATGCTGACCGTTTGGCCACAGTGTGGATACTGCCAGAAAGACTGTCATGCCGGTAAACAGAAACACACATGCTTTGCAATATTCTTTCCTATCAGTAAACATCAGATATATCACAGTAGCGGCAACATATACGAACCACAGGTAGTAAGGAATGATGAATACCTCGCAGAAAGGAATGCAATCATCAATCGCCATGTGAATCACATCATAGTGCCTGGTCACTGTTTTCTCCAGATAAAAAAACCATAGCAGATATACAAGCAGATAACCCACAGCAAGGAAACCGTGCTTATATTCCGCAGCGCAAGCTTTCAACTTTTTCATAATCATTCTCCCATTTGAACGATACACTTTATTTTTCTACTCTTTTGAATAAATTATAGTATAATCCAAAATGAAGAATTTGCAAGAGGATTTTTGAAAGCTTAAGCTTTCTTAAGAAAATCTTTAGTAAATAATATGCAGCGCATCTTTGGAGCACTCCACTGTAAAGCCGTCTGCTTTCCTTGTCACTTCCCCATCAGTATGTACCCAGAGAGGCTGCGAGACTGAGACATGTATCCTGGCTGCACGGTAAGGATTAACTCCTTTGAACATGTAATGCTTTCCTTTAAAAGCAGTAGGCAGTGCAAGCAAGACCACAGGCTTGGACACATCTCCTACAACGCAGAGATTCATGATACCGTCATTGTCGTCTGCATCCGGGCAGAACATGAAGCCGCCGCCCTGGAAACGGTGGTTCATACAAGCGACCAAAAGCAGCTGATGTATGTGAATAGGAGCTTCATCGTCCAACTTGATATCACAAGACACCTTACGGGCGGTAACAAGCTGCTTTAAGGCAATACCCAGATACGTCAGCTTACCGAGACCGATTTTATTGCAGAAAGCTTTTATTTTAGAATGCATGGATTCCTCGCAGACTGCCGCATCAAAGCCGATGCCGCAACTTACTGCAAAACGTCTTGTTTCGCCGTCAGAATAAGTGATGGTGCTCATATCCATCGTGTGAACAGAACCGGAATGAAGGATGCGGTCCAGAGCTTCTATAGGATCTTTCGGTATCTTTAAATCTCTTGCCAGATCATTGCTGGAACCGGTAGGGATGTACCCCAGAACGATTTTAGATGGGTCAGTGAGTCCCTGCAAAGCTTCGTTGACGGTTCCATCTCCGCCCAGGATGATCAGCATCTGCTGCTCATGGCTGAGTTCTTTCTCCAGTTCAGTACTGATCTCCTTTGCCAGTCTGGCCACATCGCCTGATTTTTCAGAAAAATAGGACCGATATGCGATTTCTTCCTTATGCAAAGCCGGTTCAACAATATCTTTCCACAGCTTCAGTCCTTTGCCGGAACGGGAAGCGGGGTTGATTATAATATGGTACATAATGACACCTCGTTCTTTTCTGGTAGAGCCGCAAATTCGACAAGATACGACTCTTTTGTATTGTACCACATTTTTGAGCTGCCGCATATCCCGTTCTTATAGGAAATTTGTAACAGTTTAGGTCGTTTGCGGAATAAAAAATATTGTTTGCATTCCTGGAATTCTATGATATAATCAATTTCAAAGTTTACCGCGCTAAAGCGTGTAGGCTTCATGTAATGGTAAATCAAGTCAATAAGGAGGAGAATATGTATTCTTTGGATGAAGTAAGAAATGTAGATCCGGAAATCGCCCAGGCCATCGTGGATGGGCAGGAGAGACAGAACAGTCATATCGAGCTGATCGCGTCTGAAAACTGGGTGAGCAAGGCAGTCATGGCTGCCATGGGAAGCCCCCTGACCAATAAATATGCAGAAGGATATCCCGGAAAGAGATATTATGGCGGATGCCAATGTGTAGATGTAGTGGAGAATCTTGCCATTGAAAGAGCAAAAGAGTTGTTTGGCTGTGATTATGCTAACGTACAGCCTCATTCAGGAGCCCAGGCCAATATGGCAGTACAGTTTGCCGTATGTAAGCCCGGTGACACCATCATGGGTATGAACCTGGACCATGGCGGACATCTGACACACGGAAGCCCGGTTAATATGTCCGGTAAATATTTCAACATTGTGCCTTATGGTGTGAATGATGAAGGCTTTATTGATTATGACAAATTGCGGGAAATCGCGTTGGAAGCCAAGCCCAAGATGATCATTGCAGGTGCTTCGGCATATGCCCGCACCATCGACTTCAAGAAATTCCGTGAAGTAGCAGATGAAGTGGGTGCAGTACTTATGGTAGATATGGCTCACATTGCCGGGCTGGTGGCAGCAGGTCTTCATCCAAGCCCCATTCCTTATGCTGATGTAGTGACCACCACCACCCACAAGACCCTTCGCGGTCCCAGAGGAGGTCTGATCCTTTGCAACAAAGAAGCAGCAGAGAAGTACAACTTCAACAAGGCCATCTTCCCCGGTATCCAGGGCGGCCCACTGATGCACGTGATTGCAGCCAAAGCAGTCTGCTTCAAGGAGGCATTAAGTGATGACTTCAAGACCTACCAGCAGGGCATCGTGGACAACGCACAGGCTCTGTGCAAAGGCCTGATTTCCAGAGGCATCAAGATCGTATCCGGAGGTACAGATAACCACCTGATGCTGGTAGATTTGACCAACTTCGGCCTTACCGGTAAAAATGTGGAGAAGCTTTTGGATGCGGCGCACATTACCTGTAACAAGAACACCATCCCTAACGATCCCCAGTCTCCTTTCGTGACAAGTGGTATCCGTCTCGGAACACCTGCTGTTACCTCCAGAGGGATGAATACTGAAGATATGGACCAGATCGCAGAAGCCATCGCCCTTGTCATCAAAGGCGGCGAAGAGGCAATTCCTCAGGCAAGAGCAATCGTCCAGAAGCTTACGGATAAGTATCCGCTGATCTAGGTGATTTATCATAAAAGCCTATAAATTCTGCTTCTGCCCTACAATGCCCGAATGTGGACCGGAAAAGGGCGGTGACGGCTAAATCCCGTCATCGCCCTTTCCAGTATTAATAGCGATGTTGTTATAGTTCCTGAATAAAAGCAAGCAGGTCATCAAAATTCCCATGTGGATACACAGAAATATCATTGCTTTTCCTATTAATCAGACAATCGGTAAGCAGAAACACACTCATCCCCAGTTCCCGTGTAATCATATCCTCCGCTACATCGTTCCCCACCATCAGACACTCATTCGGTTCCAGACTCAGCAGCTTCAAAATATCCCTATAATAATCAAGATTCGGCTTACAATGACAGGAATTATCATAAGTAGTATAAAACTCAAAGTCCTCCGGAGCCAGTCCCGCCCATTCAATCCTCTGTGCAGTAGCTTCCTTCGGAAACAGAGGATTCGTAGCAAGCCCCACACGAAGCCCCTTATCCTTCACAGCCTGCACCACTTCGGCAGCCTTAGCCGTATACCCGCAGACCTCCTTTACCCCTTTGAATTCATTCCTGTAAAATGCATCAAATAAAGGCATATCCTCATACACCTTCTCCCCCAGAATCCCTGCAAATATCTTCCAGAATACTTCTTTATTCGTGAAAGTACCATCATTCTTTACCATAGACTTGATCCCCATTCCAATGGCACTAACCAACTTCTCCCCATCATACCCAAATGGTATCAGCTTCTTCGCCAACAACCCAAAATAACTCTTCGTAAACACATCCTGATCCATCGGAAGCAATGTCCCATCCAAATCAAACAACACACACTTTATACTCACAATTCTTTCGTCCTTTCCAACCAACTATTACCATTCTATCATAACTCTTACATAATAACATACTTCATCACATAATACAATCTTTCTGCATACCACGCCTCCCGGATAATGCGTGCAGCGTCCCCTTTCACCTATCCCCCAACCATTCTCTGGCTGAATTGTTACCCGCAAAAATAAATTTCATTTTCCCCTTGCAATCCCCCAGCGAGTGTGCTAAAATATCCCTCATCGGCAAACAAGTGTCCGCGACACAAGAACATTGTATAAAATACACAAACAAATCGGACAATATTTCAAAAAAGGAAGCAGGATATACTATATGGGAGAATCAGCCAAGTATTATGTGGTCCGGCGCAAGGCTGTGCCGGAGGTTCTTTTGAAGGTGGTAGAGGTGAAAAGGCTTCTGGAATCGGAGAAGGTATCAACGGTTCAGGAAGCTGTGGATATTGTAGGTATCAGCCGCAGTTCCTTCTATAAATATAAAGATGATATTTTTCAGTTCCATGATAATGCACCGGGTACGACCATAACCCTGACATTCGATATGGATGACGAGCCGGGGCTTTTATCGGACGTACTGAAAACAATTGCGGAATATCAAGCAAATATCCTGACGATTCACCAGAGTATTCCGATTAATGGAATTGCATCTTTAAGCCTGAGTGTACAGATCCTGCAGACCACCGGAGACATTTCCAAGATGATCGAGCAGATGGAAGGACAGAAAGGTGTGCGTCACGTAAAGATACTGGCAAAGGAATAATATCACATAATCATACCGGGTGAAAAGCCCGAAAATCAGCGAAAGAACAAGGAGAGACATTATGATCAAAGTAGCAGTTTTAGGATACGGCACCGTTGGAAGCGGAGTAGTAGAAGTCATCGAGAAGAATAAGGAACTGATCAATAAGAGATCCGCAGCAGAATTGGAAGTAAAGTACATATTGGATCTGCGTGATTTTCCCGGAGACCCTTACGAAAGCAAGTTAGTTCATGATGTAAATATCATTATGGAAGATAACGAAGTATCTATTGTCTGCGAGACTATGGGAGGTGTTGGCGCAGCTTATAAGTTTACCAAAATGGCACTGGAGAGCGGCAAGAGCGTATGTACCTCCAATAAAGAGCTGGTTGCAAAGCACGGTCCCGAACTGCTTCAGATTGCAAAGGCACACAGCTGTAATTACCTGTTCGAAGCCAGCGTAGGCGGTGGTATTCCCATCATCCGCCCACTGAACACCGCATTAACAGCTGAAAAGGTAGAAGCCATTACCGGTATCTTAAACGGTACCACCAACTATATCTTAAGTAAGATGGAAAAAGAAGGTGCTGATTTCGAGGACGTGCTGAAGGAAGCTCAGGAAAAAGGATATGCAGAGCGCAATCCTGAGGCAGATGTAGAAGGGTATGACGCCTGTAGAAAGATTGCAATTTTGACATCGTTAGTAATCGGAGAACAGGTGAATTATGAAGACATTCATACAGAAGGTATCACAAAGATTACGAAAGAAGACTTTAAGTATGCAAAAGCTTTGAAAGCTTCTATAAAACTCTTAGGTACAAGTAAAAAAATCGGCGATAAGTTCTATTCTATGGTAGCACCAGTTATGATTGGAAAGAATCATCCATTGATTAATGTAAATGGTGTGTTTAATGGAATTTTTGTGCATGGTAATGTGTTGGATGATGTTATGTTCTATGGACGTGGGGCTGGTAAGCTTCCAACAGCTAGTGCAGTTGTTTCGGATATTGTGGATGCTGCTAAGCATTTGAAGGATAATATTATGACTATTTGGAGTGAGGAAGAAGCAACACTTGGTGATTTTTCTGAGTTTAAGAACAAATTCTTTGTTCGTATGAAGGATAAGGGGTTGGATGATGATCAAATGATGGATATTAAGAATGCATTTGGTAATGTGTT
>JAZQAT010000052.1:0-21292 GCA_045545375.1 Acetatifactor sp. | reverse complement strand
CGCTTTTCAAATTGTGCTATAAATTTATGCATTTGTTCATTTCTAATAATGCCTGCAGCCTTTCCATACTGCTTCCAATCTGCTTTAAATACAATACATTCATAGCCCCTCTTCGCAGCATATTTTTCTGCCAACGCATCTGCTCCTTTAGCACCACCAGATACAATCGTCACTTCTTTCTGGTTACTAAGGAACTTATCTAAATTTATTTCCATCTGCTTATAATTTGTAAATTCTCTCGATCCTACCACCAAGCAATAGAACACGATTAAACACCTCTCCATCTATTTATGCTTGACTTCATCTCTCCCACCAAAAACAGTATGGTTGCATTTCCATACACGATTCCAAGACTTATGATTGCAACCAGCATTAATAATCCAGCGGATTCCCATTGCTTTGTATACAAAGCAATAACCATACACACAAGAAGCACATCAAAAAGCATCCCGAATGTAACCGTACTCAGTTTTACTCCAAGTTTCAGCAACCACTCCACAACAGTTAATACGCCTAATATTGGGCACAAAATAATTACAAAAACGCATCTCATCACACAACCTCCTAAAACAATTGAAACCAGCATCACGCATTCATCCTCTTCATCGCCAAATATGGCATATCATGATTTACCTCTGCCTGATAATAACTATCCATCGTAGATGGTGCATTGAATAATGCCGCCAACAAATATTTTTTAATATTCTTCACTTTAGAGGTTCCATTACCCATACACCCTAACACATATTCAATATGCCAATAGTTAAGCTTCAAAAATTTGCTTTTCACAAGAGCCGCCGGATATGTACTGCTTGCAATAACCATTGTTTTGCTTTTATTTAAAACAGTCTCTAAAATTAACTGCATAATCCCCTCAACGGTTTCTTTTTCCAACGGATGAGCTACTAACAGATCATCAAAGGAAATATTCTCCTTGATTATTTCTTCATATGCTCTCATCTCATCCATCATATCGTAGTCCTCTTCTGTTGGCGTACTTTTAGCAGGCTCAGATATGATAAGATTAGATTCAGTATTTTTAAATTCAGTATAATTAATATTAGTATAATTAGGGTTTGAAATGTAAACTTCTTGAAGTTTGTTTTCGGAACTTCTAGAAGTTTGCTTTTGGGACTTCATGAAGTTTGTTTTGTAAACTTCTCTGTCAGAAGCATCAGTCTCAGTAGTTTGCTTTGTAAACTTCTCTCCCTCAAAGTTCTCCTCATATGAGCTATTACCAGGTTCCTCCATTTCTCCCTTTCCTGCATTAGCAGCAGTTTCGACAATTATGAAGTTCTTCACATAAATAATATTAGCTTTTCCGAATCCCTGGCGACGCTTCTCTATCAATCCAATCCCCGTTTCATCATCAAGCTCCTGTAATGACTTTATCGCTTTATTTCTTCCACAATTCAGCATTTCCATAATGTCCTCAATAGAAAAATAAATATAAGCTCTATTTTTTTCATCAAACCACTGATTCTTGATGGATAAATTCATACGATCCAGCATCAAGCCGTACAAAATTTTTGCATCACTACTTTATTTTTTAAAGTATTCACTTGTGAACAACATCTTCGGAATTCTATAAAAGCTATATTGATCCGCTTCATTGCCATAAAAATACTTAAAAGTTACTTTTTCGTTCATTTCTCTCCTTTCCCGGCCTGACAACCGAAACTTACTACCATCCAGAAGTACCATTTAAGGTACTTCTGAACCTATACAACCACAAAATCTTTTACATACAACAGATTTGGTAATCCATTTCCGCGTGTTTTTTTCTGAACCAATCCCGCGTTTTCCAGTTCCGCTAAACAGTCCATCGCTTTTTTTCGCCCAACACCCATATCCTTTATAATTTCATCAATTGGATAAATTACATACATTCTATTTTGATCATCCAACCACTCATTCTTGATTGCCATTCCCATACGGTCTAATAAAAGACCGTAGAGAACCTTTGCCTGCAGCGATATATTTACAAATCGTGTCTCAGTCACTAATCTCTTGGGAATTCGTAAAAAAGAATACTGGTCTGCCTGTTTCCCATAAATATAGTCAAACTTCATTAACTTTCCTCCTGCCCCTTTTTCCATTCTTCCAACAGCTTTACAATAACTCGCTCCATATCATCAGTAGAATAATGAGCCGGGAAATACTTCGCTAGCCTTTTTTCACTAAAAGCAACTTTCTTGACAGAAGTTTTTGCCAGGATACTGCTGTTCAAAATGCTAATCATCATTTGCTGTGTCATATTTCCCTGTCCTAGATATTGCCTTAAATTAGTAATCTGATTGGGTTTAATAAAGCCATTGTCGCTAATATATTCGTAAAGCCATGTCTGTACCTGCTTATCTATGTAGGAAATATCCACAGCGATTGTAAAATTTAGACGTTTATTATCTACCATTTCCAGCAGTTCCGGTATCAATTCTGTAAGACGTATATAGCGCTGAATCTGCTTAGAACTTTCTCCAACTTGAGCAGCCAAAATATCTCTTGAAACGGTTCCTTTTAAATTCTGGTCATTTTGACCAGAATTTATTGGTGTTCTTCCAGCTTGCCTTTTCATTGCATCCAACTTCATTTTATAAGCAAAAGATTTTTCACTTGGAAGCAATTCTTCTCGCTGAATATTCGCATCAACCATCGCTACCACAGCTTCATCTCTGCTCATATCACGAATAATAGCCGGAATTGTTTCTAGGCCAAGCACTTTTGACGCAAACATTCTTCTGTGACCTGATACCATTTCATATCCATTTTTGCCATCCGGTCGTACCAATACAGGAACCAACACTCCATTTATGCGAATGCTTTCTACCAATTCCTGCATTTTTTCATCATCCACCACTTTGAACGGATGATCTTCAAAACTATGAATATTTCTTATTTCGATATCCATAGCGGATTCTTCATTTACCACACCCAATAATTCATCTATACTTGGTAATTTGATTTTTTCTGCACTCTTATTCTTCATTAGCCAAAACCTCCAGTGTTAATCCTCTATATGCCTGAGCAACTTTTCCATTGTAGCAATGTTTGAAAATACTGACTCCTTCCGCACTAGCCTCTGCTGCTTTTACAGACAGAGGAATCGTATTCTCAAATATCTTGATTGTTGATCCATACGATTCCTTTACTTTCTCTGTAATATCCTTCGCATAATTTGTTCTATAATCCACCATTGTAAGAAGAATCCCCTCAATCTTTAAATTACGATTCATACGCCTTCTTACCGTAGAAATGGTACGAATCAATTGCTGTAAGCCCTTTACCGGAAGATAGGCCGCCTGGACCGGTATCAACACACTATCCGCAGCAACTAAAGCATTGATTGTCAGCATACCCAAGGATGGCATACAATCAATAAGAATAAACTCATAGTACTCACGCATCATATCAATGTATTCCTTGAGAATTACTTCTCGGCTGATAACATTTGCTATAGACATTTCCATTGCAGATAAATCGATATTGATGTAGAATTCCATATTCCGGATGGATTTCTTCTTCATTGATCACTGCCGTCATAATCGAAGCCAAAGTTATGGATATATCATCTGGCTCCCCATATCCCAAACTTGCAGTTAGAGATCCCTGAGGATCATTATCAATAATTAATACTTTTTTCCCTTCTCTGGCGAGTCCAATCCCTAAATTCAACACAGTCGTCGATTTTGAAACTCCGCCTTTTTGGTTTGATACGGCTATAACCTTACCCATACGGTACCTCCTGAATAAATAATAGAAATATAACTATAACGCAAAAAAGGACACCTTCGTTTTATAGAAAGTGTCCTTAAAAGTACAATATTTGATTAGTGTGCGCATTCAAATTCGTAGCTATTTTCGTAGCCACGCTGCGGGGCAATTACGTACATAGACGTATTATTCTGTACTATTTATACAATAATTGTTGCACTTTTGTTGCAGTACGCATATGGATGGGGCTCAAAAAGCCTTATTTTCCGCGGTTTTACTTGTCCAGTGACTTCATCGTCGGGAACAACAAAACATCCCTGATCGCCGGAGAATCCGTCAGCAGCATCACCAATCTGTCAATACCATACCCAATACCACCTGTAGGAGGCATTCCAATCTCCAATGCGTTCATGAAGTCTTCATCTGTAGTATTGGCTTCTTCATCACCCTTGGCCAGTGCGGCTTCCTGCGCCTTGAAACGTTCTCTCTGGTCAATCGGATCGTTCAGCTCAGAGTAAGCATTACACATTTCCCAACCATTAATGAACAGTTCAAAACGCTCTACATAATCCGGCTTGTCCGGCTTTCTCTTGGTCAGAGGAGATATCTCAACCGGATGATCCATGATGAATGTAGGCTGAACCAGATGTTCTTCTACGTATTCCTCGAAGAAGAGATTCAGGATATCACCTTTCTCATGACGGTCTTCAAATTCAATGTGGCGTTCCTTTGCCAGCGCCTTGGCAGCTTCTGTGTCAGGTACTTCGTCGAAGTCAACGCCTGCATATTTCTTAACAGCTTCAATCATGGTAAGTCTTTCAAAAGGCTTGCCAAGATCGATGGTATGAGGACCATAGGTAATAGTAGTGGTGCCGCATACTTCCTCAGCCAGATAACGGAACATGTTCTCGGTCAGATCCATCATTCCGTAGTAATCGGTATATGCCTGATACAGTTCCATGAGGGTAAATTCAGGATTGTGCCTGGTGTCAACACCTTCGTTACGGAATACACGACCGATTTCGTATACTCTTTCCAGACCGCCTACAATCAATCTCTTCAGATACAGTTCCAGAGAAATACGCAGCTTAACATCCTCGTCCAGTGCATTGTAATGGGTATTAAAAGGTCTTGCTGAAGCACCGCCTGCATTGGAAACGAGCATGGGTGTCTCTACTTCCATGAAGCCCTGTGCATCCAGATAGTTACGGATAGCTTTTAAAATCTTGGAACGCTTGATAAAGGTTTCCTTTACATCCCCATTCATGATAAGGTCTGTGTATCTCTGACGATAACGTAAGTCTGTATTGGTCAGACCGTGATATTTCTCTGGCAGAATCTGCAGGCTCTTGGTAAGCAGCGTCACCTTGGCAGCATGAACAGAAATCTCTCCGGTCTTGGTCTTGAAGACTTCACCTTCGATACCTACGATATCACCCACATCATATTTCTTGAAATCTGCATAGGACTCTTCACCGATACTGTCTCTTGCAACGTAAGACTGAATATTGCCGGGCAAATCCTGAATGTTACAGAAAGATGCCTTACCCATGACACGCTTGGACATGATACGTCCTGCGATCCTGACAACCTGTCCTTCCAGGGTATCAAAGTTGTCTTTGATGTCTGTGCTGTGATGAGTTACATCATATTTGGTAATCTGAAAAGGATCCTTGCCTGCTTCCTGTAAAGCAGCCAGCTTCTCTCTTCTGACTTTTAACAGTTGATTGATGTCCTGTTCCTGGACATTGTTATTCTGTGCTCCTGCCACTTCTTCCACTCCTTCATTCTCATACTGCACAGCCATTGCCAAATCCGGTTTTCCGGACAGCGTGACCGTGGCAGTCGTTCTCTTTTAATTAGTTACTTCTCTGAATCTCCAGAACTTTGTAAGCAAATGTACCTGCGGGTGTCTCTACTTCAACAGTATCTCCCACCTTACAGCCAATCAGTGCCTTACCTACAGGACTTTCGTTGGAAATCTTGCCTTTTAAGCTGTTAGCCTCGGTAGAACCTACGATCTTGTAATCCAGTTCTTCGCTGTATTCGATATCCAGAATCTTTACTTTACAGCCAATGTTGATCTTATCCAGATCTACTTCGTCTTCTACAACTACTTCTGCATTCTTCAGAATCTTCTCCAGTTCTTCGATTCTGGCTTCGATATCACGCTGCTCATCCTTCGCTGCATCGTACTCAGCATTCTCAGACAGGTCGCCCTGTTCTCTTGCCTCTTTGATCTTCTGTGCTACTTCCTGACGCTTGATTACTTTCAGTTCATGAAGCTCGTCTTCATACTTTCTCAAGCCTTCATAGGTCAAAATGTTTTTCTTTTCATGCATAGTCCTGTACCCTTCCATTTCCATTTATTTTGCATCGCACCACCCGGTGTCGATAAATACCCTAATTAACTTACGTATTATAACCATTTTTGCCCACAGTGTCAAGTCTCCGCCACTCCTCTTTCATAGAAAAATAAGCAGTTTCTGCACTTCCCCACGCTATTTTGCGCCTTTTTGCCTCCTGGGAGTCCATATCCACCCAAAAAACATCCCGACCGCTGCCATCCGGCTGTACTTTTTCCTCTCCGGACAGATCCAGGACAAGGGCGGGAGTAAGGCAACAAAGCCGCAGGCCTTTGTATGCCCTGGGTTCTTCCAATATCTGCAGACCGGCTGCCAGGCCCTCTTCTTCACAAAGAATTTCCCTATAGTCTTCCAGCCCACATTCTTCCAAAAGGCTTTGTGGCAAATAAAAGGTCAGTGTCTTAATCTTGTTTAAGAACGGTGCAATTACATCCGGCACAAAAGATTCATATCCCAGTACATACATATGCACTTGCTGCATGCCTTGTCCTTTGGCATCTGTATACGGATACTTCACTGATTGATATTGCGCTGCCTGATATTGCTTTGCCTGATATCGCGCCAACAAATATTTCATTGCCCGCTCCACCAAATGAGCAGCATATTCTATCCTGTGATAATCCCTGTACTGTGGATAACACCAACTTTGCTCCCATTGTTCCTTAAGCTTCTTCTCTTTGATCCAACCGGTAACAGAGTGATCTACCACGGTCTCAATAGAAGAGCTATAGCCAAAAAAAGGCTGTAGATAAGCTTTTAGTTCTACCGGCCAGCAACGATATTGAAGGTCTGCCTCCCATGGAATCGTCACGCAAAGAAGTTGTGTGCCTTCAGTCAGGCCCCATTGTCCCTTACACTGCCTGATATGAAATAATGCCGGTTCCTTAAGCTGTTCGCCCATTGGGGATCGTTTTCCCATTTTCAGATAAATTAACGTGTCCATGGTAACATTGTATGACCGATTGGGCAAATTATGCTTCCGAGAAAATCATCTCTACCGCGGCAGTCAGCTCTTCCATACTTTCCAACGTATTGATGGTCTGACGAAATTTTGCGGAATGAGGCATACCCACAGTATACCATGACAAATGCTTGCGCATCTCTCTCACTGCGGTGTATTCTCCTTTCACTTTTGTCAGAAGTGCAGCGTGACGCAGAATCATTTCTCTTTTTTCACATGCTTGCGGTCTGGGCAGATATTCTCCCGTTTCCAGGAAATGAACTACCTCCCTGAAAATCCAGGGATTTCCCTGGGCGGCTCTTCCAATCATGACACCGTCACAGCCTGTTTGGGCAAGCAAAGCAGCAGCCGCGTCCGGACCGTCCACATCACCGTTACCAATGACAGGAATTTTCACTGCGTCCTTTACCGCTGCAATGATGTCCCAGTCAGCTTTTCCACTGTAATATTGCTGTCTGGTGCGCCCATGGACTGCAATGGCAGCCACACCGCAGCTTTCAGCAATCTTAGCGATCTCTACCGCATTCACATGGTCCTCATCAAAGCCCTTACGGATTTTCACGGTCACAGGCTTATGAATGGCTTTCACCAGTTTGGTCAGAATCTCTTCTACCAGCTTGGGTTCTTTCATCAGCGCAGAGCCCTCGTGATTATTCACCACCTTAGGTACCGGGCATCCCATATTTAAATCCAGAATATCGAAAGGTCTTTCTTCAATTTTCTTAGCCATCTCGCTGATGATATCAGGATCCGAGCCGAACAGCTGAAGCGACACCGGTCTTTCGTCCGGATGAATCTCCATCAGTTCCTCTGTATTCTTGTTATTATAAAAAATCGCTTTTGCGCTGACCATCTCCATACAGATCAGTCCTGCTCCCTGTTCCCTGCATAACAGACGAAAAGGCAGGTCCGTTACACCTGCCATGGGAGCCAGTATGACGCGATTGTCCAGCGTTACATTGCCGATTGTCAAATTGCTCATTTTCTGTCCTTATTAATTACTATCCTTATTATCCTTACTGCTTTTCTCTTCGATTTTTCTCATAAATGATCCGCAATCCATCCAACGTAAGTGCACTGTCGTACACATCAATGGTCTCTGTCTCATCAGAAATCAATCTGCCCAGACCTCCGGTAGCTACTACCTTTAAGTCTGCCAGTCCACTTTCTTCCTTTACTTTGCGGATAATATACTCCGTCTGTCCGATCTGACCATACACAAGACCTGCCTGCATACTGGTGATGGTCTCCTGTGCCAGGATGGACTTTGGCTTCTGAATTTCAATCTTAGGCAGTTTGGCTGCCTGAGACCACAATGCCTCGGAACTGATACGAATACCCGGTGCAGTGATGCCGGCGGCAAAATTGCCTTCCTCTGTTACCAGGTCATAAGTAGTAGCCGTACCGAAATCAATAACCAGCACCGGTCCACCATATTTTTCATAGGCAGCCACAGCATCCACGATTCGGTCTGCACCTATGGCGCGGGGATTTTCTGTCACTATTCTTATGCCGGTTTTTACACCCGGTCCTACTATCAGGGGCTTCACACCAACGTAACGCAGGATTCCTCCTGTCAGGGAATGCATAACATCCGGTACTACGCTGGCTACGATACAACCTTCGATCATATCCGTGGTGATTCCCTTGGTGGTCAGCAGAGTCGTCAGCATAACACCATATTCGTCTGAAGTCCTGGGAGTCTTAGTCATCATACGGAAAGTAGCCTTCAGCTCTTCTCCCTCATAGACACCCAGCGTCATATTGGTATTTCCTACATCGATTACAAAAATCATGCCTCTTCCTCCAGCAATTGCGATATGTCTTCTTTCAGGATGAATACTCTGTAATAAAGACTTAAGGACTCCAACAGATCCTGTCTCTTCCTGCGAATCTCACCTACCAGAAGTCCGCTTGATATTTCGTCATAATAAATATCATCTTCTTCCGCATTGGTTTCCAGAGATAATGTTCCATCCTCTTCGAACACAATGGTAAAGATACCGCCAACTTCCTCCGTGAACAGTACACAAATGATATGGAGCTCATCCTTGATAGAATCGGGTATTCCGTTAAACTGTTCGTTAAAATAATATTTCTGTTCATAGGCATTAGCTCCACAGAGCACTATCCTCTTATCATCCATAATCCATCCTCCCGGTAAAGGCATTCCAAAGCACCTTTTGCCATCATATCACACATAGCCATATATGCCGCGCACAGACACTTCCCCTGCATATACTTCCACTACTTCACCGTTTCCTGTCTCCACAAGCAATTCACCGTTCTCAGTAATGCCCAACGCTTTGCCCTCATATTCCCCTCGGGGATCCAGTACGCGAACGCTTGCATTCCGATTCACCAATACTTGATTGTAGCTGTCCAGCAGGCCATGTAAATTGCCCCAATCGATAAAGGTCTTATAATCTTCTTCAAATGCTTTCATAATACGGGCCAAAAGACTGCTTCGTGATACTTTACCGCTGCATTCCTGTTCCAGGCAGGTTGCTCTCTCAGAAAGATCATCGGGAAATTCCTGTTTTCCTACATTGACACCCACACCGATGACCACATGGCGGATGCCGGCCTGTTCCACCCTCATCTCTGTCAGGATTCCACAGACCTTACGCCCGTTTACTACGATATCATTGGGCCATTTGATACCACAATTAAGCCCGGTCTCCTGCTTTACGGATCTGTTCACAGAATGAGCCATGACAAGCGTCAACATGGACGCCCGATCCGGAGCAAAATCCGGTTTTAAAATCAACGTAAAATAAATGTTGGTGTCCGCCGGGCTCTCCCAGCAACGCCCCCGTCTGCCTTTGCCGGCGGTCTGTCTGTCAGCCACGATCAGTGTCCCGTGGGGCGCACCGTTCTCTGCCTCCCTCACTGCCTGCACATTGGTGGAGTCCGCCTCGTCATAAAACTTGAGTATCCGCCCTGCCCATTTCGTTGTAAGCAGAGATTCTATTGTTTCCGGTCCATACATCGTATCTATTCCTACAACGTTGCTGCCATAACTGCCTTAATGGTATGCATACGATTCTCTGCTTCCTGGAATACCAGAGACTGCGGAGACTCAAACACTTCGTCTGTCACTTCCATCTCAGTGATACCGAACTTTTCAGCAATCTGCACACCAATCTTGGTATTCAGATCGTGGAAAGCAGGCAGACAATGCATGAAAATAGCATTTTCCCCGGCATTGTCCATTGCAGCTTTATTCACCTGATAAGGTTTCAGATCAGCAATACGCTCTGTCCATATTTCATCCGGCTCACCCATGGATACCCACACATCGGTATAGATAACATCTGCGCCTTTCGTTCCTTCTGCTACATCTTCCGTCAAAGTAATGGTAGCGCCTGTCTCTGCTGCAATGGCACGACAGGTTTCCACCAATTCACTGTCAGGGAAATATTTTGCACTGGTACAGGCAGTAAAATGCATGCCCATCTTTGCACAGACTACCATCAGAGAATTTCCGGTATTGTAACGGGCATCTCCCATATAAGTCAGCTTAATGCCTTTCACATGTCCAAAATGCTCTCTTATAGTCAAAAGATCAGCCAGCATCTGTGTCGGATGGAATTCATTGGTCAGTCCGTTCCATACCGGAACCCTAGAATACTTTGCCAGTTCTTCTACGATATCCTGCCCAAATCCTCTATACTCAATCCCTTCAAACATACTGCCAAGCACTCTGGCAGTATCTGCAATGCTCTCTTTCTTGCCGATCTGAGAGCCTGAGGGATCCAGATAAGTTGTGCCCATACCCAAATCATGTGCTGCTACTTCAAAGGCACATCTGGTACGCGTACTGGTTTTCTCAAAAATCAGTGCTACGTTCTTGCCTCTATGTATATCTACAGGAATCCCCTGCTTCTTCTTTGCTTTCAAATCTGCTGCCAGATCCAGCAAATATGTAATCTCTTCTGCAGTAAAATCAAGAAGTTTTAAAAAATCGCGTCCTTTCAAGTCCATAATCTGCGCCTCCACTGTATAGATGTTAATAATATACTGCATTCCCCCCACAAATGCAAGTAAAATTCATATGTGTTAACACGAAAAGGGGCGGGATATTTCAAAATATCCCGCCCTGTAGGCTGTTAACTTTGCCCCATCGGTCATCCCTTCGCTTCAAACTGTAGTTCTTTAAGCCGGCTTACTTTGCCGTCTCCTTCAAAGTCGCAGCAATGCTGGCGATTCCCTGAAGTTCCGCAGGAAGGAGGATGGTGGTTGCCTGACCGTCTGCCACTTTCTCAAAGGCTTCCAGACTCTTGATCTTCAGGACTGCTTCGTCAGCTCCTGCTTCCTTCAGCATACGGATACCGTCCGCATTTGCCTGCTGAACTTTCAGAATGGCTTCTGCTTCACCTTCTGTCTCGCGGATCATCTTTTCTTTCTGGGCTTCTGCACGAAGAATTGCGGACTGCTTTTCCGCTTCAGCACGCAGGATTGCAGATTCTTTTTCACCTTCTGCCACCAGAATGTTGGCTTTCTTTTCACCTTCTGCTCTGGTAACAGCTTCACGTCTTTCACGCTCTGCCTTCATCTGCTTCTCCATGGCATTCTGAATCTCTGCCGGAGGAATGATGTTTTTCAGTTCAACACGGTTTACTTTGATACCCCAGGGATCGGTTGCAATATCCAAGGCTGCACGCATCTTGGTATTGATAGTTTCACGGGAGGTAAGTGTCTGATCCAGTTCCAGGTCCCCGATAATATTACGCAGCGTGGTAGCAGTCAGATTTTCAATCGCCATCATAGGATTTTCAACGCCGTAGGTAAACAGCTTGGGATCGGTAATCTGATAAAATACTACAGTATCAATTCTCATAGTTACGTTATCCTTGGTAATTACAGGCTGAGGCGGGAAGTCCGCTACCTGCTCTTTTAAATTAACTCTCCTGGCAATCTTATCCAGAAAAGGCAGCTTTACATGAAAACCTACCGACCACGTATCCTGATATGCTCCCAAGCGTTCTACTACGTAAGCCTGTGCCTGAGGAACGATCTTGATGCAGGATATTGCTATCCATACTAACAAAACAACAATGATGATTAAAATAATTTTCATGCTATTCTCCTATCTGTGTGTTCTGCACACCTGTGTGGTTCCTATTCGGATACCGGATTCTGCGGAGGCTTTATCTCCCCCACTGCTTCTTTTACAATCAACTTAACACCGCTGACCGATACCACAGTTACGACGGCACCTTCTTCAATGATACTGCCCTCTACAGCACTTCTGGCACTCCATTCCTGGCCGCCTACCGTCACCTGGCCCTGTCCTTTCAGATTGTTGATTTCACCTGTAACAATCGCCTGCTTTCCCACGACACTTTCCACATTTGTTTTTATGCGGTCATTGTTAAAATATTTTACCGCCACAGGTCTTGTGAAAATCAGGAGTACAAGAGCTACAAGAAAGAAAAGTACTATCTGTATCCATATCGGTGCACTTATGAGTGCTGCCAATATAGCTATCAGGGCTCCGCCGGCAAACCAGATGGTCGTAAGTCCCATGGTAGCCATTTCGATTCCCAGAAGCACGATCAGAAGTACCAGCCAGAACATAATCTGTTCAAACATGCTTCTCACCCTTTCTTTTCATTTCACGTTTTATGTACTATTAGTTTACTACAGATTCTCAGTTTCAGCAATGGAAGATTTTGCACGATAAATAATTTCATAGTGCAATACTGTCATCATAGGTAGAAGACAGACGATAATAGTCGCCTGACATAATCAGTGTCTGATACTTACGGTAAAAAGCGGAGTACGCCGCTATCTAAAGAATAAAGCCCCGTATTCTCGTTATGAGGTTTCCAAAGAACCTCACACCTAAGAACACGGGGCTATTATTGCACATCTGACAGCTAACGGATTGTACCTTGGATTCTTTTAATAAAATACATGGTTACCGATCACAAGACCTTCACGGCCATTGTTACGGCGGAAGTGTGTCAGGTCTCCAACATTGGACACTCCGGACAGAGCCTCTTCTGCTGCCTTGACACAGCTGTCATTGATCTTGCCGGACTCCAGCACTCTGTTCAGCTTACCGCTCATAGCAGGTGTGAACTGACCTGATGCATAAATGACACTGTGAATCGTGTCAGGATAAGCGGAGCTTCTTACGCGGTTCATAACTACTGCACCCACTGCCACCTTACCTTCGTAGCTCTCTCCGCCGGCTTCACATTGAATCAATGCAGCCAACAGCATAGTAGTATCTGCATCAGTAGTGTACTCACCATAATTTACATGACGTTTGGCTTCCTTCTCAGCAGCTTCTCTGGCCTTGATCTCTTCCATCGTCTCTCCGGTATCGATCAGGAAGTCCAGTGATATATATTCTTCCATCACATACCCGTCATTTCCGTCATAATCGATGCATAACCAACCATCATTTCCGGTAGACATGACCTCGACCATTTCTCCTTTGGGAAGTACTCCCAATACTTCTGCGCTCTTATTCGGCTCTTTACGAACACGAAGCGCATCATTCATATAGGCAACCATCTTGCCCACGCTGTTAGCAAGTGCCTCTGCCTCCTCATCAAACAAAAGATATTGATCTTTTGCCCATCCGATGACATTACCGGACTGTAATTTGGTCCATCCGTCTTTTCTTTCAAGAATGGTACCGCCGCAGTCCTTATATAACTTTCCTACCTTTTCAGCATTATCATTTGCATCACTTCTGAGGTTCAATGCACTTTTTACATTCGCCATGACTCTTGTGGATTCAGATTTCTCCTCTGTGACGCTATATTTTCTGACTGTAGCTTTTGCGGTCTCAGTGGTGTTGGCTGCACTGGGATCTATGATGGCTGCTACACCGCCATTTAAAGAATCCAGGTAATTCCTGTTGCTGCCGGCTTGTGCGGTCATGCCTGTCTGCGCTGCCAGGATTACACTTAAAACAAGTCCTGTCAGGGCTACAAGCAGCCTTCTGCTTCTTGCCATTTTCTTTACCTCCAAATTGATAACAATTTGTGTTACAAATCCTTTTAAAATATATCACTTTTATAACCAAATTGTTACACATTTGTTACATTCGTTACGCATGACATAATAACAGAAGACTTTTTATTTGTCAACCCCATATTTTACCAAAATTTTACGAAGCAGTTCAGTATGGCCTCCGAGACGCCGGTCGATCTACATCTTCCGTGACTTTTCTATGCAAGCCTCCATGGCATCCATAACAGCGGCACGCATTCCCTTCTCTTCAAGTACCTTAACCGCCTGTATGGTGGTTCCTCCCGGAGAGCAGACCATATCTTTGAGTTCACCGGGATGTTTTCCGGTCTCCAGAACCATCTTGGCACTGCCCAGAACCGACTGGGCAGCAAACTGATAAGCCTGCGCTCTCGGCATACCTGCTGCCACCGCCTCATCCGCCATGGCTTCAATAAACATGAATACATATGCCGGTGAACTGCCGCTGACACCTACTACCACATCCATCAGGCGCTCCGGTACTACACTGGCAATACCGAAAGCCTGAAGCAGGGTAAGTACCTTATCCATTTCCTCTTTTGTAACATTTTCTCCTGCACAGACACCGGTACATCCCTCCAGAACAAGTGCCGGCGTATTTGGCATACAGCGAATGATCTTTAAATCTTTTCTTCCGAATGCTTCATAGAGATAAGCCAGATTTCTTCCTGCCGCAATGCTTACTATCAGCTGTTTCTCATTTACCACATCCTTAATCTGCTCAATAACCTCCGGGAAAAAGATAGGCTTCACAGCCAGAAAGAGAATATCGGAAGACCCGGCAACCTCTGTATTATCCAAAGTGACATGAATGTCATATTGTTCTGTTGCTTTATTAAGTGTCTTTTCTGTCTTTGCTGAACCTATAATATCCTCCGGTACAGCCACGCCTTTTTGCAGCATACCGCCTATCATGGCTGATGCCATATTCCCCAAACCGATAAAACCGATTTTCATCTTCACTTCCTCCATTCTGTCTGTCTCTGCCTATGGGCCTCGTACATCAAAAGTGCTGTAGCGATTGCGGCATTCAAAGATTCCACCTTACCTTCCATGGGAATTTTCAGGTAAAAATCTGCCATATCCGCAGTCTCTTTTTTCAGGCCGTTTCCCTCATTTCCGATCAAAAATGCAGTTGGCTCTCCGAAAGAAAAACTGTCGTAATATTTTTCTCCTTTCAAGTGTGCCGCATAGGTATGAATACCGGCTTTCTGCATATTTTTTATTGTTTCGACGACACTCTCAACATAGACAAAAGGTACACGATAAATCGAACCCATGGTAGCTCTGATGACCTTAGGATTGAATATATCAACCGTTTGAGCCGACATGATTACCCCCGTTATTCCTGCCCCTTCGCCCGTCCGGATTATCGTTCCGAGGTTACCGGGATCTTGCAGATCCTCCAGTACTGCAAACAGTGGTTTGTTCTGTTTTAAAAGTTCCTCCAGACGATATTCCGGTCTTTTCAGTACCGTCAGAACGCCTTGCGGAGTCTGGGTATCAGACATCTTGCGAAAGACTTCTTCAGAGACCGTTTCATAACCTTTCTGAAGGAGTTTCTTCCATATAAAAGTATTTTCCTTCGCCTTGTCCAGGCAGTCCCGGGACAGATAAATCTCCTGAATCCAGTCCTCCGGCGCTTCCTCCAACATTTTAAAGCCTTCCGCCAAAAAAATACCGGCTTTTCTCCGCTCCTTCGCTTTTGTTTGCCACTGCACCACCTGTCTGACTTTCTGGTTGGATGTACTGGTAATCATATTCTCTCCTTCTTATCGTGTAAATATTGCTGTGAGACCAGACTGTAAGCAAAAGGCTGCAATGCCCACTTGACCGTGAAAGCACTGCAGCCTACATACTCTATTTACTGTAATAAATGAGCTACTTCCCACTGATATTCATCGATACCCTTCTGCATATTCAGAGCCTCTTCAATATCAAAATCTACGAACTGACCATGCTGGTGACCTACAACTCTGTTGGTCTTGCCTTGCAGCATAATATCAACTGCATAAGCACCCATGATAGAAGCATAATAACGATCCTTACAGGTAGGATTACCACCACGCTGCATGTAACCTAAGATAGTTGCACGTGTCTCAATACCGGTGGCAGCTTCAATTCTTCTTGCCATAGAAGTTGAATGGCCGATACCCTCTGCATTAATAATGATATGGTGGGTCTTACCACGCCTTCTGTTAGTAATGATATTATTGATGATATTCTGTTCATCGAAGTCATATTTTTCCGGAATCAGGATATCTTCCGCGCCGTTTGCTATACCACACCATAATGCAATATATCCTGCATCTCTTCCCATAACTTCGATAATACTGCAGCGTTCATGAGAAGATGATGTATCCTTGACCTTATCAATTGCTGTCATTGCAGTGTTAATTGCAGTATCAAATCCGATAGTATAATCGGTACATGCAATATCCAGGTCAATGGTTCCGGGAAGACCGATAGTATTGACTCCCAGTCTGGACAGTGCCTGTGCACCACGATAAGAACCGTCACCACCGATAACCACGATACCGTCAATACCGTGCTTTTGACAGATCTCAGCACCTTTCTGCTGGCCTTCCTTAGTCTTGAACTCCAGACATCTTGCAGTACCAAGAATAGTACCACCCTTCTGAATAATTTCGGAAACACTGCGTGCTTCCATATCTATGATTTCCTCATTCAACAGACCCATATAACCCTTCTTGATACCTTTTACCTTCAGTCCTCTTGCAATAGCAGTTCTTACTACTGCACGGATGGCAGCGTTCATTCCGGGTGCATCACCGCCGCTTGTTAATACGCCAATTGTTTTCAACTCTTTTGCCATGACGTTACCTCCTATAGTAACAAACTTGTGTAGTACTCTCCGACTTCCTATTTTAATCCATTTTTTCTTGCTTTTCAATAGGTTTCGTTACAAATTTAACATTTTCCTTGCCAAATTTTGAAAATAATCGTTCTGCAAGGGCTTCATCTGCTTTTACGCAAAGATTTTGGGGCAGAATTTTCAATGTTCTGGGGTTCTTAATGTAAATTACGACATTGTCAGAACCATCTGAATCTGCTATGGTCTCCAGCAGTGTCTTCTGAGAAGCCCGGTAACTTTCCATATCAGGGAACTGAATCCAGACGCCTTGGGGCACCTTCACTATAGAATTACTGCCTGCCCGACTATTTGCGGCTGCCTGATTATTATAGTAACCACTGCTCCGGTTCCCGCCATTATTGTAACTGCCACTATTATAACCGCCATTATATTTTCTCCGGAAAGGATTCCCTCCCTGAGAAGCTTCTTCAAAGCTGACAATCTGCTCGCACAACAATTTGCCGTCCTTATCCTCTTCCAGAGAAGCTCTGCCTTTTACAAATATCTTGGCATCTTCTAATAACAGCGCTGAATATTTTTCATAATCCTTTGGAAATACAACAACTTCCACACTGCCCACCAAATCTTCTATGGTCAGAAATGCCATAACTTTATCATTTCTGGTATATTTAATGTTTTTATCAGTAATCATCCCCCCTACTATGACAGTAGACCGGTCCTCCACCAACGCCTTTCCGGTATCCTCATCCAGCATAAAATCTGTAGTAGTATTGGTTCGAAACCGCTCCCACAGTCCCTGATATTCTTCCATGGGATGACCGCTGACATAGATCCCCAGCACTTCCTTTTCAAACCCAAGAAGCATCTCTTTGAGATACTCTCCGACTTCAGGCATTTTGATATCAAAATCTTCCTTATCCTCTTCAGAAGCAATATCAAACAGTGACAGTTGTCCTGCCATGTTGTTCTTCTTGTCCTTGACGATACGATCCATAATCTGAACATACACGCTCATAAACTGCTTTCTTGTGCCACCCAGGCTGTCCAGTGCTCCTGCCTTGATAAAATTCTCAATGGCCTTCTTATTCATATCCTTGTCTGACATTCTTGTAATGAAATCTTTCAGATTGGTAAAAATACCTCTTTCTTTTCTTTCCTTTACAATACTGTCAATGACAGGCCGCCCTACGCTCTTGATAGCAGTAAGTGCATAGCGGATACTGTTTCCCGATACGGAAAAGCCCGCTTCCCCCTCATTGATATCAGGCGGCAGCATGGTAATACCCATACTGCGGCAAGTCAGGATATACTCAGACACCTTCTTGGGGTTATCAATAACAGAAGTCAAGAGTGCAGCCATAAATTCCACAGGATAGTAGTATTTCAGCCAGGCAGTCTGATAAGCCACCACTGCATAGCAGGCTGCATGAGATTTATTAAAGGCATATTTCGCAAAATCCATCATTTCTTCATAAATATGCCCTGCCACCGCCTCATCAATGCCGTTGGACACACATCCCGGCACACCTTCCTCCGTGTTGCCGTAGATAAAGTTAGCCCGCTCTTTCTCCATTACCGACTGCTTCTTTTTACTCATGGCTCGGCGCACCAGGTCACTTCTGCCCAGCGTATAACCGCCCAGGTCACGCACAATCTGCATTACCTGCTCCTGATAAACGATACAGCCGTAAGTTGGCTCCAGGATAGGCACCAGCTGCGGGCAGGAATAGGTCACCTCTTCACCGGAATTTTTCCCTTTGATATATTTGGGAATAAAATCCATCGGCCCCGGACGGTATAGAGAAATTCCCGCTATAATATCCTCCAGATTCTGAGGTCTAAGCTCCTTCATGAAATTCTTCATGCCGCCGCTTTCCAACTGGAAAATACCATCCGTTTTACCCGTTCCGATGGATGTAAGCACTTTAGAATCATTGTAATCCAGGTGATCCACATCAATATGTTTTCCTGTACTCTTCTCAATAAAACCTACTGCATCATGAATCACCGTAAGGGTTCTTAAGCCCAGAAAATCCATCTTCAAAAGCCCCAACTCTTCCAGAGTCGTCATGGTAAACTGGGTGGTAATGGAACCATCCGAACCTCTGGATAAGGGTACGAATTCGTCCGCTGCTTTGGGACAGATTACAACACCTGCTGCATGCATGGATGTATGTCTCGGCAAACCTTCCAGACGCTTACTCATATCGATCAAATGATGTACCTGCTCATCCGTCTCATATAACTTACGCAGTTCAGGATTCATTTCCAGTGCTTTGTTAATCGTGATATTCAGTTCTGTAGGAATCATCTTGGAGATGGAATCTACAAAAGCATAGGGAAGATCCATAACACGTCCTACATCCCTGATAACACCCTTAGCCGCCAGCGTACCGAAGGTTACAATCTGTACTACTTTATCCGAACCATATTTTCGTCCTACGTAATCAATTACCTCCTGCCTTCTCTCAAAGCAGAAGTCAATATCAATATCAGGCATGGACACGCGTTCCGGATTCAGAAAACGTTCGAACAGCAGATTATATCTTATGGGATCAATGTTGGTAATTTTCAGGCAGTACGAAACAATGCTTCCTGCTGCTGAACCTCGTCCCGGTCCAACCGGTATTCCCTTTTCCCTGGCATAATTGATAAAATCCCACACGATCAGGAAATAATCCACGTAGCCCATAGTGCGAATGACACCAAGTTCATAGTCGAGACGTTCTCTTAAGGTCTGCCCTGTGTCACCCGCCGGCTGACTGCCGTCACCGTACCGCTCAGCCAGTCCGTCATCACACAGCTTATTCAGATAAGACCAGGAATCATATCCTTCCGGCACATCATAATGAGGCAATTTTGTCACACCGAATTCGATTTCCACATGACAGCGGTCTGCGATTCTCTGGGTATTCTCCACAGCCTCCCAGGCGTAGGGAAACAGCCCCTTCATCTCTTCCTCGCTCTTTACATAATACTGCCCGCCCTCATAGCGCATGCGGTCCTCATCCGCCAGCTTTTTGCCGGTCTGCAGACAGAGCAAAATATCATGTGGATCCGCATCTTCTGCGTAGGTATAATGTACATCGTTGGTAGCCACCAGCGGAATATCCAGTTCTCTGCTCATCTGCAGAAGAATGGTATTCACCTGCTTCTGCTCCGGCAGTCCATGGTCCTGAAGTTCCAGAAAAAAGTTACCTTTTCCGAAGCAGTTCTCATACTTTCTGGCAGCCTTTTTAGCCTCATCGAGCAGTCCTTTCATAATATAACGTTGGACTTCTCCTGCAAGACAGGCTGACAATGCGATGATGCCCTCGTGATACCGGTTCAGCACCTCCATGTCGACCCTGGGCTTATAATAATAGCCTTCCGTAAAGCCACGGCTGACGATTTTCGTCAGATTGGCATATCCCACATTGTTTTCCGCAAGCAATACCAGATGGTAGTATCTGTCCTCTCCACCGGTCAATTCTTTGTCAAAGCGAGAATTGGGCGCCACATAGACTTCACAGCCTAAGATTGGCTTGATTCCGGCTTCCCTGGCGGCTCTGTAGAAGTCAATGACACCATACATGACTCCATGGTCTGTTATGGCTGCACTGTCCATTCCGAGAGCTTTTACCCTGGCTACATATTCTTTTATTTTATTGGATCCGTCCAGCAGGGAATACTCCGTATGAACATGTAAGTGCGCAAATGCCATAGTTCTATAGTTCCTCCATCTTTGTTCTCAGATTCTCCTTGTACCATGAATACGAATTTCAAGTAATATTATAATACATCAGCAGTTGTGTACGCAAGCTTTTCCTGCGTTAGAAATGGTCAAGAAATATGTAATAGGAAAGATAATCTCCAAACAGAGAGGGCATCAAATTAAGCCCCTCAAAAGTCTGCATTATCGGCTTTTTAAGGGGCTTGCTTATTATTTTATTATAAATACTTCTTCAGGACTTCAACCTTATCGGTCTGTTCCCAGGGAAGGTTCAGATCTGTACGTCCAAAGTGACCGTAAGCTGCCGTCTGGCGGTAAATCGGCCGGCGCAGATCCAGCATTTTGATGATTCCTGCCGGACGCAGATCAAAGTTCTCGCGAACAATCTCAACCAGCTTCTCATCGGAGAGTTTGCCTGTTCCGAAAGTATCTACCATAACGGAAGTAGGCTGTGCCACACCGATTGCGTAGGAAAGCTGGATTTCGCACTTCTCAGCCAGTCCTGCTGCCACAATATTCTTGGCAACATATCTTGCAGCATAAGCTGCACTTCTATCCAGCTTGGTGCAGTCCTTACCAGAGAAAGCACCGCCGCCGTGACGTGCATAACCGCCGTAGGTATCTACAATGATCTTACGGCCTGTCAGACCGCTGTCACCATTGGGACCTCCGATAACAAAACGTCCGGTGGG